>DAWDQD010000006.1:0-105675 GCA_052349145.1 Segatella copri
GGTTCGTTAGGGACTTGCACCCATTAGAATAAGCTCATGCCGAGCATACAAGAAAAGGGGCCTGTCGTAAGTTACGGCAGGCCCCTAGTATATCATGTTGTTCACATCCACATACGGCATCTCGACTCACGACTTCTGGAATCTTGAGTTACGCCACCACCATGATGTAGATACGAATGTATTCATATTGCTTTTTCTTTTAATTGTTTGTTACTACCAAAAACGAGGCGTTTCTTTCTTTTTAACGAAAAGATTCTCCTTCGTTCTTCATTTCTACTGCAAAAGTACAGTTTTTCTTTTAAACTACAAACTTTTTGTCGAGAAATTTTAGGATTTAACACTATTTTATCGTCTGACGACCATTTTTCTCCACTTTCGTCTCACGTTTTCTCCACTATACCTTATTATATATAGGGAGAAAGAAAAAGAAAAAAATCGCCTGAATGTAATAAATTTCCCAATACGCCGTTATTTATTTAGAGAACAGGTTACGGAAAGAGGAAAACTCATCCTCAAGACATGCCCGTTCTAAAAACAAATAACAAGAAGTATTATTCAAATAAAAAGATTCACGCCTATGAAGCAAGTATTTACACCAAAGAAAATGAGACCTTCGGCTCAGACCATCTACTTCATCAAGCAGATAGCCTACTCCTATCATACCATGGTGCAAAATGGGAAGCTAAAGGTGTGCTATCCTAACTAAAAGAAGAAGAAAGATGAAAACAATGGTATCCCCTTCATTGCTCTCAGCCAACTTCATTGACTTGAAGAGTGATATAGAGATGATTAACAAGAGTGAGGCCGACTGGCTCCACCTCGATGTGATGGATGGTGTCTTCGTGCCCAACATCTCGTTCGGCTTCCCTGTAATAGAAGCCGTGAGTAAGGTGTGCACCAAGCCCCTCGACGTCCACTTTATGATACAGCACCCGGAAAATTACATTAAGCAGACTGCCAAACTCGGTGCCATGATGATGAACGTGCACTACGAGGCCTGCACCCATCTGCACCGCACCATCCAACAGATTCATGCAGCAGGCATGAAGGCAGGAGTTACCCTCAACCCTTCTACCCCGGTATGTGTGCTGGAAGATATCATCTGCGATGTAGACATGGTACTTTTGATGAGCGTTAACCCAGGCTTCGGCGGACAGAAATTCATCGAGAACACCATCAAGAAGATAGGCCGTCTGCGCCAGCTCATCAAAGAGAGCGGAAGCCAGGCACTCATCGAGGTAGATGGCGGCGTGCAGGCAGAAACTGCTCCAAGACTGGTGAAAGCCGGAGTAGACGTGCTGGTAAGCGGAAGTTATGTGTTCAAGAGCACAGACCCTTATGCTACCATCCATGCCCTGAAAGAACTCTACTAATCAAGATTCAGATAGATATTGTGCTCCTTAGCCATCTTGCGGAGGTTAAGGAGCGCATAACGCATTCTTCCTAGACTCGTATTGATGCTCACATTGGTACACTCGGCTATATCCTTGAAAGACATCTGCTGATAATAACGCATATAAACCACCTCGCGTTGTGGAGCCGGCAGAAAGTCTACCAGTTTCTTCACATCACGGAGCACCTGTTTGCGTACCATCTCCTGCTCAGCACAGTCTGCCTGAAAATCTTCGCCTCGCAGACAGGAAAGATCATTGTCGTTCCCCTGTTCAACCATGCGGAATACACACTGACTGCGATAACCGTCGATGATGACATTATGCGCTATACGCATTAACCACGAAATAAATTTGCCAGAACAGGAATACTGGCCAGCATGCAAACGACTGATAGCCTTTACGAATGTCTCCTGGAAGATATCATTCGCCAGATCCTCATCGTGAACCACGAAAAGGATGTAAGAGAACAGTTTCACCTCGTTGCGTGAAAGCAACAGGTCAAAGGCTCTGTTGTCGCCCCCGACATAAGCCAGGGCCAACTCTTCGTCTGTCATATTATTGAGTTTTCTCATTTTCTTAATCTTATTTATTAAGTAAATGTCTATCCAATAGGCTACCCAGTATTTATTGCGTTAATAATGTTAAATATCGTTGCAAAGATAACAATTTATTTTGAAAACACCAAACTTTTTTGCAAAAACATTTAATTTTAACATTACCAGTACCTGTTTTCCAAATAAAATTCGTAACTTTGCACCGATGTGTTAAACATCAAACCCAAACAAACGAATAAACAGATTCATACAAATAAATAAATACAAATAATCATAAAACTAGAACAAAGACAATGAAGAAATTCTTTAAGACCTTACTCGTTGCTCTGCTTCTCATCCCAGCCTGCGCTTGGGCCGACGGATGGAACGATGCTGAATATCAGCGCATTGAACAGAGCATACAGTTGCCTAATATCAAGCAGGCAGCTAAGAAGTATGTTATTTCTGCCTATGGAGCCAAGCAGAACGCTTCGGCTGCACAGAACCAGAAGGCTATCAACAAGCTCATCGCCCTCGTTTCTAAGAAAGGTGGCGGTACTGTAGTCATCCCGAAGGGTACCTGGCGCACAGGAGCCATTGAGATGAAGAGCTTCGTAGAACTGAATCTCGAAGAAGGTGCCGTACTGCAGTTTGCCTTCGAACCGAAACTCTATCCGCTGGTACGCACCTCATGGGAGGGCATCGCATGCTGGAACTATTCTCCATGCATCTATGCCTACAAGGTTACCGACATCGCCATCACTGGTAAAGGTACCATCGATGGAGGTGGTAACAACGATACATGGTGGCCAATGAACGGTAATGCCAGATTCGGATATAAGGAGGGCGTAACCAAGGAACACCAGAAGATGGGATCACGTGCCAGACTGCTGAAGATGGCTGAAGACGGTGTGCCTTTTGACGAACGCAAGTTCGGCATGGGACAGGGTCTCCGCCCTCAGCTCGTCAACTTCGTACGCTCTGAGCGCATTCTCATCAAGGACGTAAAGATGATCAACTCGCCTTTCTGGGTGATGCACCCTCTGCTCTGCAAGGACATCACGGTAGACGGCGTAACCGTTTGGAACGAAGGACCTAACGGAGACGGATGCGACCCTGAAGCATGCGAGAATGTACTCATTCAGAACTGTATCTTCCACACCGGCGACGACTGCATCGCCATCAAGAGCGGACGAAACAACGACGGTCGTCTCTGGAACAAACCATCTAAGAATATCATCATCCGCAACTGTCGCATGGAAGACGGACACGGTGGCGTAGTCATCGGTTCTGAGATTTCAGGCGGATGCGAGAATGTATACGCCGAGAACTGCGAGATGGACTCTCCTCATCTGGAGCGCATCCTCCGCATCAAAACCAACAACTGCCGCGGCGGACTCATCCAGAACATCCACATGCGCAAGGTTACCGTAGGCCAGTGCAAGGAAGCCGTGCTCAAGATCAACCTCGACTATGAGCCAAAAGAGGCTTGCTACCGCGGATTTGAACCTACTGTGCGCAACGTGAGCATGGAAGATGTTACCTGCCAGAAGAGCAACTACGGTGTGCTCATCATCGGTGGAAACAAAATAGAAAACGTATACGATATCCATGTAAAGAACTGTAAGTTCGATGGTGTCATCAAGCAGCCTGTCAAGATGACCGGCAAGACCCGCGATGTGAAGTTCGACAACCTCATCATCAACGGTTCCCTGGTTCTCAACAAGGAAGACCGTCCTTACCAGACCTATTCAGAGTGGCTCACCCACAGCGAGATGCAGCGCACTCCCCACCCATACAACCTCGACTTCAGCCCGAAGAAACCTCGCTGGAGCTACGTGATGGGCATTGAGATGGAAGGCATGCTCGACACCTACCTCCACTACAAAGACGGAAAGAGCACCTTCAAGGGAGCTGATGCCGAAGCAAACAACGAAGCTATCATCAACTACCTGAAAGAATATCCAGCCAAGATGATTGACGAAAAAGGAAACATCACAGGCTACAAATATGAGGATTTCAACCTCGACAATGTGCGCACAGCGAAGTTCATCCTCCGCATGCACAACCTCTTCCCTAGCAAGAGCAGCGAACTGGCACTGAAGACGCTCTTCAAACAGCTTCAGAACCAGCCTCGTACCAAGGAAGGCGTTTACTGGCACAAGGCTATCTACGCCAACCAGGTATGGCTCGACGGCATCTTCATGGGTCTGCCTTTCTACTGCAACTACGCCGTACAGAACCTCAAGCCTAAGAAGGCAAAGAAGATTCTCGACGATGCGGTAGACCAGATTGTGAAGACCGACCTGCGTACCTACGATGAGAAGACCCAACTCTGGAAACATGCATGGGACGAGACCCACAGCCAGTTCTGGGCAAACAAGGAAGATGGAAAAAGCCAGCATACCTGGGCAAGAGCCCTCGGATGGTACGTCATGGCGATGACCGAATGCCTCGATGCCATGCCTGAAGATTATGCTCGCCGCGGCGAAATCATCACCTTATTAAATAAGGCAATGAAGAGCGTGGTGAAATATCAGGATAAGAAGACGGGTGTATGGTACGATGTGATGGACGTAAAGGATCCTCGCAACTACCTCGAGAGCACCGCTTCAAGCATGTTTGCCTATGTTCTCCTCAAGGGTTACCGCAAGGGATACCTCGGCAAGGAATATCAGAAAGCAGGTATCAAGGCTTATGAGGGAATCCTGAACAACTTCATCCAGGTAAATCCTGACAGGACCATCAGTCTTACCCGCTGCTGTGCTGTCAGCGGACTCGGTCCTGGCCCTGGTCCATACGTCAAGAAGCCAAACTTCAAGCGCGACGGCAGCTTCGACTATTACATGAGCGAACCAATCCGCGACAATGATGCCAAGGGCGTAGGTCCTTTCATCTGGGCTAGTTTGGAAATGGAAATACAGGGACTGAATAAGTAAACTGCTAAGATTTGAATACATCATTTTAAAAATGAATAACAAGAAGATATTAACAAGTATGGCAGCAGCACTTATGAGTGCTGCTGCTTTGGCACAAGCTCCTGCCTTTCCAGGCGCAGAAGGTCACGGAAGATACGTAACCGGCGGAAGAGGCGGAAAAGTAGTACACGTAACTAATCTCAACGACAGCGGAACGGGTTCTTTCAGAGAGGCTGTCAAGTCGGGTAATAGAATCATCGTCTTCGATGTGGCTGGCGTCATCGCCCTGAAGTCAGATCTCAAGATAGGTGACAACATCACCATTCTCGGACAGACAGCCCCATCTCCGGGCATCACTCTCAGATATTACACCGTTCAACCGGGCAACAACAACATCATCCGTTTCCTCCGCATACGCCGCGGAGAGGAAAAGAACATCAATGACGGTGCGGATGCTACCTGGCAGCGCAACAAGACCGGCATCATCTTCGACCACTGTTCCTTCAGCTGGAGTATCGATGAGGTGGCTTCATTCTACGACAACAACAATTTCACCATGCAGTGGTGTACCGTTGCCGAGAGTCTTACCAATCCGGGGCACTCTAAGGGAGCACATGGTTATGGAGGCATCTGGGGCGGTAAGCTCGCCAGCTTCCACCACAACTTCGTAGGTCATCTCATGAACCGCGGTCCCCGTTTCAATGGCGCAAGATACGGATGGACAGGCTACACCAGCAACAAGGATTACGCTACCTACCAGTGGAAGAACACCGTGCAGGCAGAAAACGTAGACTTTCGCAACTGCGTAATGTACAATGCGCAAGGTACCTGCTACGGAGGTCCGGGCGGTGGACAGATCAACATCGTGAACAATTACTATAAGGCAGGTCCAAGTCAGGGACTTAAAGAAACTACTCTGAATGGTCTCAAGGTAGATGTAAGTACCGGCAAGGAACGTGGCAGTCAGGACCGTATCACCCTGGTTACCTTATCTAACAGCGGTAATTCCGACAAGAATCATCCTGAGTTATACGACATGACCAGCCGTTACTTCATCAACGGAAACACCACAGAAACCACCAAGGGTTCTGTTACCCAAAACAAGGATTGGAAAGGTATCAGCTACGACAAAGGCATTCCAAGCCTGAACGGAGAATACTACAGTCCGGATGCCAAGAACTTTTATGGTGACAATGTTGTCCACGTAACCATCAGCGGCAAGTCTTGTGTCAAGATCAAGATGGATACTCCTGCTCCTACAGGAGAGGTTACCACCCACTCTGCTGCCGAATCATTCAGCAAGGTACTGGTATACAGCGGAGCCTCGCTCTACCGCGATGAGATTGATGCGCGCTACATGGAAGAGGCAAAGACAGGTACAGCCAAGTACAAGGGAAGCATCACCAATTCACCTGGCATCATCGACAAGGTATCAGATGTAAACGGCTACACCGAGGCAAACTTCGGAAAGGGCACTCGCCCTGCCGACTTCGACACCGATAAGGACGGCATTCCAGATGCATGGGAGACTGCCAACGGCTTAGATCCAAACGATGCCTCAGATGCCCTCACCTACTCGCTTGACAGCAAGGAGTACTACACCAACCTTGAGGTTTACGCCAATTCACTGGTTGAGGACATCATGAAGCAAGGCAATGCCGATGCTGAGAGCAAGGTAGATGAATACTATCCTGCATGGAAGAATCCTACAGGCATCTCGCAAGTTCACACCTCCAATCCCGGAGAATTAGTCGAAGTAAAGTATTACAGCCTCAACGGCACCCTCCTTTCTGCTCCTCAAAAAGGCATCAACATCCGCAAGATGCTGTTTCAGAACGGAAAGACCGTAGTGGATAAGGTAATAAAGGAATAAAACTTCTTATAAAACAAAAAGGGCATCCCCATGTTTGGGAATGCCCTTTTGTTTTATATGTATATACAATCTGTTACTTTACATACTTCTTACCGTTCTTGATAATCAAGCCCTTGGCAGAAGAAGAAACCTCCTGACCAGCCATATTATAGGTCTTACCATCCTTTTTGGCTGCAGCAGCATTTACTGAAGAGATGCCGGTGCTGGTACCCAAAGCAAACTTAAAACCGAACACATCCATTTTACTGCCTTCAGTATATGAGTAATACTTTACACCTGCTTTTACAGGAAAATCTGTCTTTTTATAAATAGATGTACCTGATGTTTCAGAAATAGACTCTACAACCTTATTACCATCTTGATCTACAAAATGCTGAGTCTTATTCTTGTTCAGTTTATAACAGAAAGTGACAACACCGTCTTTTGTTGCTTCAAAAGCTACATAAGCACCAGATGAAGGAACCATATTTGAAACAGCAGCATTTGTACTACCAGTTACTTTGTAAGCCATTCCTTCAAACTTATCATCTACTTTTTTATTATCTTTCCAAGTATCCTCTCCCCAAGTCATTGTAATATTAGGAACAGAAGTGATTTTAGAACCACCTTCAGGAACTTCGCCCTCAGAAACAGCATAAACGCCCTGAGCATTAACACTTGCAGCCAAAGCTACGGCTGCGATAAGAGTAAAGAATTTCTTCATAATCGTTTTATTTTAAGTTTATATATTATTAATTAGTTGATGAATAACTTTATTTAAGTTTGCTTCATTTACCAGTTTGTTTCGCTGGCAAATTTAGCAAATCATTTTGAGAATCTCGGAAAAATGTGGACCAAAATGAGCTAAAACTACGAAAACGATTACGTAAATCCAAACGTCAAGTACAAGAATACAAAAGAGTTTTAGCTAGCAGACACCAAACAGGCTGAAGAGATAGCAGTCCCTTCAGCCCGTTGTAGAACTATATACTAAATTTATTCTTCCTTTATCTTCCAATCACTAATTGTCCGCTGATTACTATCGTAATTAACACCAATTTTGAACAAGCGTTTACCATCTGCAGAATATGGAATCAGATATCCCTTTTCATCTATCTGTTTGATTGCTTCTTCGGCAGAACCATCATACTTCAATTCGAAAACAAATACAGCATCAGGCATATACACCACTGCATCAGCCCTGCCTATTGCACTATCCTCCTCTACCCTCATGTGTGCTCCCATCAGGTTGAAGATAAGATAGAACACCGTCTGGAAATCCCGTTCGTTCTTATTGCTCAAACGGTTGGAGATGCTGGCAAGATACGCTTTCAATCGAATCATTGCTCCCTCTACATCTCCATCATAAAGCATTTCCAGGAAATCACCCACCAGACTATTATTATCCAAAGATATTGGTGAAAGATAGTTAGGTGCAAGACTCTTGAGCATGCCAATCTTTACCTCCCTGTTAGGATATTCCAAAGTATAACGATGCAGCATCGGATTATACTTCTTGATGGTGAGATAACCGCTCTGATAGAGCAACGGAAGCGCAGAAGTCATCATTTCCGGCGAAACATCAAAGTCATCCACATCACATGATTTCTTCTCAATATCCATCACATTGACGTGATACTTCTGCAATGTCTTAATAAGATAAGACGGAGTACCCGAGCCAAACCAGTAAGGAGCAATCTTTCGTGCATTCAGTGCCTTTACCAGACTGAACGGATTGAAAACATCCTCTGATTTCTCACTGAAATGATAGCCGTCGTAGAATCTTGTCAGCTCTGCCAGGCACTCCTCATACGTCATACCCAGGTCTTCTCCCAATGCCTCAATATCCGGTTTCATCTGAGTGGTAAGTTCCTTTTTGCTGATACCGCAGATAGCCGAGTACTGGTCGAACATACTGATGTTATCGAGGTTATTCAGTTCGCTGAAGATGCTGAGCTGCGAGAACTTGGTGATACCCGTGATGAAGGTAAACTCCAGGTATGGGTCGAGCTTTTTCAGAGGACTGTAGAAGTTCTGCATGATACGGCGGAGGGGCTGCAGGTTCTCCTTCTCATGTACCACATCCAGCAATGGGGCATCATATTCATCGATGATGACAACCGCCTTTTCGCCCGTTTGCTCATAAGCACGCTTTACGATACCATCCAGTCTTTCATTAGGATATTTTTCACCTTCTCCCTTACCGTATAGCTTTTCATAGGGCAAAAGCTGCAGATTCAGATAACTGTTCAAGGCATCAGCATCAAAGTGCTTGGCACCGCTCATATCAAAATGAAGCACAGGATGCTTCACCCAATCCTTCTCATAATCAGCTATTGCCAATCCTTCGAAGAGTTCCTTTCTACCCTCGAAATAAGCTTGAAGAGTAGAGGCAAAGAGCGACTTTCCGAATCGTCTTGGACGACTCAGAAAGACATACGACATCTGCTTTTCTCTGAAATCCACGATATATTGGGTCTTATCTACATAGAGATAACCTTTCTCACGGAGTTTTTCGAATGTCTGTATCCCCACAGGGTATTTATTTACTATTTTTGCCATAATCTTACAAACTTTACGTTTTGCGCGGCTAAATTACAAAGAAAATCTGAATTAACCAAAGAAAAAATCAAATAACTTAACTTTCACTTATCAAGAAATGAAAGGAGATAAGGAAGTACTGTAAAGATAGCAAGTATTGCCCCACACGCCCTGGGCTAGGAGCTTTTGGACCTTCAGCCCGTTCTTAAACCACTTGCGAAAGTTCTGTGATTTATTATTATAATTTGGTTTAAAATTCGTTTGTTTACGCCTGCAAAAGTACGACTTAATTCTCATTTGGCAAAAGGAAAGAGAGATAAAAAGACGGAAATGTACGAAAACGATTGCGTAGCTTTTACAACAAAATTGAAACAAAAAGTTCTTAAATAGAAATAATAAGTGTATTTTTGCACCAACAAACTTAAAATATAAACTGAAAATAAAAATTATAATAAGTATAACAACCTAAAAGGCAAACAAATGAAAAGAAATCTACTAAGATTTGGGCTCTCACTCATAGCCCTGTTTGTTATGGTAGTAGCAAATGCGCAAACCTACCAGAACGAAGAAGCTAGCGTTTCATGGCCGTTTAATGACGACAACTACGCTACGCAGTACACTAAATCACCAGAAAATGGTTTCAGTCTGGTTTCCGTAAACACCGGTGACTTGAAGTATGTTGCCAAGACATCAACGAAAACACTGGATAAAAACGGCAGCCCGATGGTCATGGCAGGTTTCTGTCCTGTTGGTTCAACAAAAGCCGTAGAATGGACCGTTAAACCAAGCAAGGGGCTTACATTCACCCCAACATCTATCAGCACCTATGTAAACCGATTCGGTACAGATGCAGAAAATGGAGTAACTGTAACCGCCAAACTTAGCAACGGAACTTCTGTAGACTTGGGTAATTTCACGGCATTAAGAGACAACAAAACTACAGCGGATGACAAATATTCGAAAAACGAAAACCTGACCAACCACATCGTCATCCAGCTCACTGCCGAGCAGCAAGCCCAACTGACATCAGCTGGAGGCTTCACGCTAAGTTGCACCGTCGGCGTTGGCTCTACTAAGCAGCAAGGCTTTGCCGATGTACACATCAATGGTCTCTTGAACGGAACCGTTCAGCAGGTTGAGCAGTACACCCTGTCGGCTGCCGTGTCAACCGTAGGAGCAGGAACAGTCAAAGTATCTCCTGCAGGTACCGTATTTGATGCAGAGACATCAATCACCGTAACAGCAACAAAGAATTTCGGCTACAAGTTTGTCAACTGGACAGATGCCAACAACCAGGTGGTATCTACAGATGAAGCATACACCTTCTCTATCTCAACCAACACAGCATTGAAGGCAAACTTTGAGAAGATAAACACCTACGCTTTGAATTACAAGGTTGAAGGTGGAGCAAAAGACTATATGATAAGTGCCTCTCCTGTCCCAACCGTTGTTGAAGGAAAAAACATGTATGAAGAGGGAACAGAGGTAACTCTCACAGCCAGCAGCAATGACATCCTCACCTTCACCAACTGGAATGATGGTGAAACAGGAGCAGAACGCAAAATAAACATGAACGCCGACCAATCATTCACAGCAGCATATTCTTCAAAAGACTTCATCGCAGGCTGGGACTTCTATAAGGCAGCCAAATCAGGTCGAGCAGCAGACTTCGCTGCAGAAGACAACGATGCAGACCAGCTCATCTTGCGTGATGCTGACGGAAACGCATACGGTTGGCTCGATAAGAGCAACAGCGCAGGCGGCTACGAAGGAAAGAATGCTGCAGTAAACTGGACCACAGTCAGCACCAAGCCACTGGGTGAGACCTACTGGCAGACCAAGGTCAACGCAACAGCCTTCACCGATATCAAGGTAAAGAGCAGTATGCTCTACAATTATAATGCATACGAAACATATAATGTGGAATACTCTCTCAACGGCACCAACTGGACCAAGGTAGGCGCCATCAAGATGCCAGGAGCCAAAGCCTGGACCGATGGCGAGTTCACTCTCCCAGCCGATGCAAACAACAAGGCAGAAGTATACATCCGCTGGATTGCCGACAAGACTTCTTCCATCAAGGGAGCAACAGGCGACAACGACGGAATCTCTATCACAAATATCTACATCACAGGTACTGCCCAGCTCGTAAACGACGGCAAGGCCCCTGTACTCGTAAGCACCATACCAGCAGAAGGCGCAACCAACGCATCTGCCAACGGCAAGATTGTACTGACTTTTGATGAGAAGGTAAAACTCACCGACAACGCTGCAGCCACTCTCGGAACAGCAAAGATAGAAGGAACTGTATCAGGCAAGACCATCACCTTCGCATACAAAGGCTTGAACTACGCTACGGCTTATACCTTCAAACTCGCTGCAGGTTCGGTAGCCGATTTGACAGACAATGCCACAGACCAGGCAATTGTTCTGAACTTCACTACCAAGACCAAGCCAGCTGTAACCAAGGCACTCTACGACTTCATCGTACCAACCGACGGCGACTTCAAGGCAGCACTTGATGCAGCAGCTAAGCGTACAGATACCAGCAAGCGTTTCCGCATCTTCATCAAGCAGGGCGACTACAAGATTCCTGCTGACGAGAAGAGTAAGGTAACAGGTAGCGACGGCAAGAGTTATGCTAATCCAACCACCTATATGAATACGCCAAACGTATCAATCATTGGTGAAAGCATGGACAACACCTCACTGACCAACACCGTTCCAAACTCAGGCCAATCAGCCAACGTATTGGAAGGTATCGGCAAGGGTGACGTACTCTGCTTGCAGAAGGGAGCAACAAACACCTATTTCCAGGATCTGAAGATGTACAGCAGTATGGGTGATGCCAAAGGTCGCGACATCGTACTCAACGACCAGAGCAACAAGACCATCTGTAAGAACGTAAACCTCTGGGCTTACCAGGACACCTACGTATCAAACAACCAGAACGGTAAATTCTACTTCGAAGACGGAATCCTTCGTGGTCGTACCGACTACCTCTGCGGTAAGGGTGATGTATATTATAATAATGTAGAACTCTGGATCTGTGAAAAGGGAGGCTATCTCGCAGTTCCTTCTCAGCCTAAGAAGTATGGCTACATCTTCAAAGACTGTACTATCAAGGATGCTACTGCGGCAAAAGACCTAAACGGCAACTACACCTTGGGACGTCCATGGGGCAAAGGCACACCTATTGCACTCTACATCGACACAAAGATGGAAGCTATCCCATCAGCAGCAGGATGGAACGAGATGAGTGGCGGTTACCCTAAGCGTTTCGCTGAATACAACTCATACACATCAACAGGTAGCGTAGTAGACCTCAAGGACAGAAAGAAAGTTTACGATGCCTACGATTCAAAGGATGGTGACAATTATGTAAACCGTCGTAACGAAACAGCAGGAGACCCTATCCTCACAGCAGAGGAAGCTGCAACCTACACCATTGAAACAGTAATGGGTCAGGATGACGACTGGGATCCAACTGCAGCTACCGAGCAGGCATCAGCACCTAACAACGTTAAGCTGAATGGTACAACCCTCGCTTGGGACAACAACGACTACGCTCTTCTATGGGCAGTATGCAAGAACGGCAAGGTAGTAGACTTCACCATCAAGCCAACCTACCTCGTAGATGATGCATCAGCAACATGGAGTGTTCGTGCAGCCAACGAGATGGGCGGACTGAGCGAAGCAACAGCAGCAGTACTGAGCACCGGCATCTACAACATCGCCTCAGCTACAGATGCAGCAGTTATCAAGACCGCCATCTTCGCAGCCGACGGCACCCAGCTCTCAAATCTTCAGAAGGGTATCAACATCGTAGTTAAGACCCTGGCAGATGGCAGCAAGAAGACAAGCAAGGTCATCGTAAAGTAAAGAAACAGAGACCATAAGTAATTAGATTGACAGATAACTTTCGGAGTGCAATATCCCCATCCTCTTACAGAAGGGTGCCGGATATTGCACTTTTTTTGTTCCCTCAGCTTCTGAAACAGCAGAAACGGGAACTGAGAAAACAGACCGTCGAAATGTAAAAAACAGAGCATTTACGCAAAAATCTGTAAACGTTTACGTATTTTTTTACCCCCAATATACCTATATTCTCATATTTTTTATATACTTTTGCAACAAGAAAACCAAGACTTAGCTATTGCTACGCATCCAGGTTGCCCCCACCGGAGCCTTCGGGTTCCAAGAGGAACATCCCTTCAGCAAGCATCTGCTCAGAACTGGGATTCTACTTAAAAACATTAGAAAATTAGTAATTTAGAATAAGTTTTATCTAAACCTAAAGTGTATGTCTGGTAATTTTAGAAAAAAGAAAATTGCTTTGGCAGGCGCACTGATGTTCGTAGTAACAAGTGTATCTGCACAAACAGTAAAAGGCGTTGTTACTGACAATACGGGCGAGCCAATCATCGGTGCATCTGTCATGGAGGTAGGTGTAGCTGGCAATGGTGGCGTGACCGACCTTGACGGTAACTTCACAGTAAACTTAAAAGGCAAAAGCAAGAAACTGAAGATTTCATACATTGGTATGAAAGCTAAGGAAGTAAGCGTTGCAGGTAAAGAAACGATCGATGTAAAGCTTGAGGATGACAACACTACCCTCAACGATGTCGTAGTAATCGGTTATGGTACTGTTAGAAAGAAAGACCTCACAGGTTCTGTGGCTTCCATCGGTTCCAAAGAGCTTGCAGACATCCCTGTCTCAAGTGTAGGCGAGGCCATGACTGGTAAGCTTGCCGGTGTAAGCATCACAACTACAGAAGGTTCGCCTGATGCAGACATCAAAATCCGCGTGCGTGGTGGTGGTTCTCTTTCACAGGATAACTCTCCTCTCTACATCGTTGACGGCTTCCCTGTAAGTTCTATTAGCGATATCGCTCCAAGCGAAATCGAGACTATCGACGTATTGAAGGATGCCTCTTCAACAGCTATCTATGGTGCCCGTGGTGCCAATGGTGTTATCATTGTTACTACTAAGAGTGGTAAGGAGGGTAAGACTCAGGTGAGCTTTGGTGCATCTTTAGGTTTCAAGAAGATGGCTAAGGAGACCAAGGTTATGGATCCTTACAACTACGCTCTCTATCAGTATGAAGTAGGTAACACTGAGTATGGTGACTACGATGATATGCAAATCTGGAAGTCTGTAAAGGGTAACAACTGGCAGGACGACCTCTTCGGCCGCACAGGCTTGCAGCAGATTTACAACGTAGCTGTAAATGGTGGTACCAAGGAGACAAAGTACAACATCAGCTATGCCCGTACTGACGACAAGAGCATCATGAAGGCTTCTGACTATACCAAGGACAATATCAACGCTAAGCTCAACAGTAAGTTGAACAAATGGTTGACATTGGACTTCAATGCTCGTTTGGCTTATACCAAGATTAATGGTTTGGGTTCTGGTGCTGATACCAACGAGAGCAATGCCTCTAACTCTATTGTAGCCAAGACAGTTACATTCCGCCCAGTAGATCCTCTGTTCATCAGCGGCGATGACGATGATGAAAGCTCAAACAGCACAGAGGCTAGTCCTACACAGCGTATGGATGAGACCTACAAACAGCAGCGCCGTTTCCGTCAGAACTACAATGCCGGCTTGAACTGGAAGCCATTCAAGGGCATCACCTTCCGCTCTGAATTTGGTTACTCCTGGAGCTATGAGAAGACAGAACAAGCTTGGGGTACATACGCATCACGCAACTCTAAGTTCGGTTACTCAGGTCAGCCACAGACTCAACTTATACGCAAGGACAACAAGAACTGGCGTAATGCCAATACCTTGACATACGATACAAAGAACGCCCTGCTGAAGGGTGACAAGCTCAATGTACTCGTAGGTCAGGAGTGGTCGTCATCTCAGGATGAGAGCTACACCTCTACAACCGTAGCCTTCCCTACTACTTTCGGTGTCAAGGAAGCTTTGGCTAACCAGGCTGCCGGTACAGCTCTCCCTAACGTTAACACCATCGGCCGTAAGGACAACCTCTTGTCTTACTTCGGCCGTATCAACTACTCTTACGCTGAGAAATATCTCTTCACAGCTACTCTCCGTGCCGATGCATCTTCTAAGTTTGCTGCAGGCAACCGTTGGGGTTACTTCCCTTCAGCAGCTTTCGCATGGCGTGTAAGCGAGGAGGAGTTCATGAAGAGTACAGCCAGCTGGTTGTCAAACTTGAAGTTCCGTCTCTCTTATGGTACTGCAGGTAACAACCGTATCAAGAGTGGTTTGATTGATGCAACTTACTCATTGTCTGATGCTACTGCAAAATTGCCATTCTTCGATGGCAATTTCACTACCATGCTGGAGCACATGACTTTGTCTAATCCAAACCTGAAGTGGGAAACAACCATCACCCGTGACCTCGGTCTCGACTTCGGCTTCTTCAACAGCCGTATAAATGGTACCCTCGACTTCTATTGGAATACAACCAAGGACTTGCTGATGCAGACCAACATCCCATCTATTTCGGGATATGCTAACCAGTATCAGAACTTCGGTCAGACCTCCAACAAGGGTTTCGAGTTCACCATCAATGCTGACATCATCAACAAGAAGGACTTCACATTCAGTTTCACTGGCAACATCTCTTACAACCGCAACAAAATTGACAAGCTGAACAGCCAGGCTGAATTCCAGGAGTATAAGTGGGCAGGTTCTCTCTGCAATGACAACCAGAACTTCCGAATCGTAGAAGGTGGCCGACTCGGCGAGGTTTGGGGTTACAAGATGAACGGTTTCTATACTGTTTATAACCCAGAGACAGGCACAGGCGACTTGAAGTGGAACGGTACAGCTTGGCAGTTGGCAGATGCCAGCATCGCAAATACCGTAGGTACCATCGGTGGAACATTGGCTCCAGGTGCCATCAAGTTGGAGGCAGACGAGAACGGCAAGGCTATCAAGCAGCGCTTGGGTAACACCATCGCACCTTGGACAGGTGGTTTCGGTTTCAACGCAACCTTCCATGGCTTCGATGCATCTGTATTCTGCAACTACTCATTCGGCAACAAGATTGTGAATGGTACCAAGTTGGCTTCTAGCTTCTATCAGGGTTCTCGCAAGGGCTACAACCTAAACAACGACTTCATCAACCGCTATACATGCGTTGATCCAGCCACAGGTGTCAACCTGACAAAGCCTTCTTCAACTGTCATCGCTCAATATGGCGGCATCGAGAATATCTACAACACCCTGAATGCCATCAATGCCAACGCAAGCGTATTCAACCCTTGTGTAACAGGTACCATGTCTATCACAGACTATGCTGTAGAGGACGGTTCATTCCTCCGTTTGCAGACATTGACATTGGGTTATACCTTGCCAAAGTACCTTATCAAGAAGGTAAACTTGAGCAACGTACGTTTCTATGCGACAGCCTATAACCTGTTAACCATCACAGGCTACTCAGGTTCTGACCCAGAGACAGATACAAGTTCAAAGAAGAATCCAATGTGCCCAGGTATCGACTATGCAGCTTATCCAAAGAGCCGCTCATTCGTATTTGGTGTGAACGTTTCATTCTAATTCAAGGGAGGATATAACAATGAATAATAAGAATATTTTTAAAGCAATATTGATAAGCGGATTGTTGCTCGGTACAACAACATCATGTAGTGACTTCCTCGACCAGCAGTCACCTTCAGAACACACTCCTGATGCAGTAGCAACTTCACCATACTATACAAGTCTTGTATTAAACAAGGCCTATGGTGAACTGACAGAAGAGGGTATCTACGGACAGTTGATGGCTATCACCCTCGGTACCAACTCAGATATAGAGCTGATAGATGGCCAGGACGCATCTACCACTTCACAGACCAACAGTGAGCGTGGTGCCTGCAACTTCAACATGGTAGCTGGTAGCTGGTCTAAGATTCAGACCACCTGGGACAAGCTTTACGAGGGTATCGAATACAGCAACAATGTAATCGAGCTCGTAAACAACTTCGACACACAGAGTGGCAATGAAACCAAGAGCAACATCAAACTGATGCATCGCTACCGTGCTGAGGCTATCACAGTAAGAGCACTCCTCTACTTCAACCTGGTAAGAAACTTCGGTGACGTGCCAATGAAGCTGGAAGGAACTAAGACAGACTTGAGCAACATCTATGTAGGCAAGACTGACCGTGATGAAATCATGGACAGTATGATCGTAGAGTTGGAGCGGGCTATCCCAGACCTTTGCTGGGTAGGCGAGAACTCATATACCACAGAGCGCATCACTAAGGGCTATGCTCATGGCTTGCTCGCACAGATTGCCTTGCAGCGTGCTGGATGGGCTATCCGCGAAAGTCAGAAAGACGGATATGAGACTGCTGCAGAGAACAGCGACCCAACCTATCCTACACAGCGTCCAGGTGCAGCTGAGCGTACCAAGTATTATCAGTTGGCACAGACTCATCTCAATGAAATCATCAGCAAGGGCATTCACCAGTTGAACCCAAGCTATGAGAACGAGTGGTATCTCATCAACCAGAACAAGCTTGATGACAAGTACTACGAGAATCTCTTCGAGGTAGCACTGGGTGTTAACAGAAGTGGTGAGTTAGGCTACACCATCGGTGTCCGCATTAATGGATCGTCTTCACGCTATGGTAAGAAGGGTAACTCATCAGGTAAGGTTAAGATGACAGCTCCTCTCTTCTGGTCATACGATCACAAGGACCAGCGTCGTGACATCACCTGCGTTCCTTATACCCTGAAAGAGACTGATGGCGTAATGAAAGAGTCATTCGACAAGAACTCACCATTCGGTATCTACTGCGGTAAGTGGGATATCCGTAAGATGAGCGAGGAATGGCGTCAGGCTGCCTTGGGAAGTACAGAAAAGGTATGTACAGGTATCAACTTCATTACCCTGCGCTACTCACAGGTTCTCCTGATGTATGCAGAAGTAATGAATGAGCTTAACGGCAATCCTGACGCTACTACAGGCGGCGTAAACGGATTGAGTGCCCGCGACGCTCTAGGCTTGGTACATGAGCGTGCATTCGCTGATGCCAACAAGGCTGATGCCAAGGCATACGTAGCTGGCATTTCTTCTGACAAGGATGCATTCTTCAATGCCATCGTTGACGAGAATGCCTGGGAGTTTGCAGGTGAGTGTGTACGTAAATATGAGTTGGAGCGCTGGAACCTCCTGAGCAAGAAGATAGACCAGTTTAAGGCAGACTATGAGGCTCAGATTAATGAGTATCCTGCCAAACTCTATTACAAGACCATCAAGACTGCTACAGATGTAAAGATTGATATGAATTCTGTATGCTGGTATGAGGCTCCTGAAAATACTGCCGATTACGAGTATGTAACCTGGTGGGGCGCTGAGGTAACCGATAAAGACCAGAAGAATCTGAAAGGCAAACTGCCATTCATCAGTTCATATCTCAATACAACTGTAAAGAACCGCTACCTCTTCCCTATCGCTACATCAAGTATCGCCGATTCACAGGGCAAGTTGAGTAATTCTTATGGTTATTAATAAGCGATTGCTACAGAAAAGCAATTCATCAACCATTCTAATAAAAGATAAAATTTGAATAATCATGAATTTATCTAAAATAAATAAAAGCGCAATCTCCGGAGCATTCATGCTCCTGGGATTTGCCTCATTGACATCTTGTACCGATGACAATGACTGGAGTGTTGACGCCAGCTACGACCGCCTGTTCCACTCTATCGAATTTTCGGTTACTCCTCTGGACGACCGTGCTGAGGTGAGCTTCAAGAAGATGCCAAACACCGACTATTACATCGTTGAGTACAGCACAGACTCTCTCAGCAACGATATTCCTATGGGCGGCACCGAACATAGCATTGTTGACTCTTCATTTGTAGATACTCCTGACAGCATCTACAATCTGGATGGAAACACAGAGTACTACATACGTATCAAGGGTCGCAGCTATAGCGGCAAGTCTTCTAACTGGAAATACCTGGATAAGTTTAAGTTCAAAACCAAGGCTGAACAGATTATCACAGGTGTTGATGTAACATCAAGCACTGCTACCGTAAGCTTCATTGCAGGCAAGACCATCGATGCTGTTTACTATTACAAGAGTTCAGAAGATTCTACCAAAGTTGACTTCACTGCCGAGGCCGTAGCAGCAGGTAAGCTGACTATCACTGGCTTGAAGGCTAACTCTTCATACAAGGTGAAGTTGTGGAACAAGGAGAACCTGAGAGGAACTTACTCTTTCAAGACTACAGAAGCTTACCCAGAAGGCTTTGATGTCATGACTCTTGCCGAGGGCGAGGATCTGGGTACCATCTTGAAGGAAGCAACATCAGACAAGGTTGTCATTGTAATGCCTAAGAATGCAACTTACCAGATGACAAGTTCTGATACTGGCGAACAGAAGGGACTCATCATCCCTGCCAACATCAAGAGCATATACTTCTGGGGAGAATCTGGCGCCGTTTCTACATGGAAGGTAAAGGAAATCAAGATTGAGGGCGAGAAAGATCTCATCCGTTTCTACAACCTCAACTTGGAGAATAAGGACAACAGCGCAGACTACATCCTCAACTTGAACACGAACGATAACATCGGTTCTATTCAGTTCGACAAGTGTAATATCAAGAATACCCGTGGTATCATCCGTCTGCAGAAGGGAATAAAACCTACCATCGGTAGCATCAACTTCAACAACTGCTTAATCAATAAGATCGGTTCTTATGGTGTGTTGGCAGCAGGTAAAGATGCTCCAGAGGCACAGTTGGAAACAGTAAACCTCACCAACTCTACCATCACTAATCTCTCTGCAGGTCCAATGATTGCTGTAGCCAACAGCATGACAAAGGTAAATGTAGATCACTGTACATTGTATGACGCAGTTGTGGGCGGCAAGTATCTCATCGATACCAATAAGAACAACGATATTGTTCCTAACTTTAGCAACACCCTCATCGGTCAGAGTGCAGCGTTGGCAGATGCAACTGCAACAAGTTACAAGAACGCTCCATTCGTTGATGTATATTATACCAATGAATACACTTGGAAGTCAAAGTTGCATATTGGAGATCCTGTAGATATTTCATCTGCAGAACTTTGGGTATCACCTTCAACAGGCGATTTCACTATCCAAGACAAATACCAGAGTAAGTATGGTAACTTCGGCGACCCATGCTGGATTGTACAGTAATAGTACTTACATCTGATAAATAATATGATTAAAGGTGCAATGTCCTCATCAAAAGTCGGGCATTGCACTTTTTTTATTTTCTATTATTCTCTATCTCATTTTTACTATTATTTTCTTGGAAGTTACGAAAGAAAAGCGTATCTTTGCTGCGTAAGTACATAAGGAAGAGTGTACTACGTTTTTAGATTGTTGGATTTATAATTTGAAGCATATGGAGACATTGGAAAAAATGCCTTTCGAGGCTCAGCATAAGATATTCAAGAGGCTGGCAGAAATCGCCGCCTCCAAGAGCCTGACCAAAGAGGAACAGGAGAAATACAACAACAGCATGATGGTCATGTGGGACAATTATGCTGTATATAAGCATGCTGAAGAGAAAGGTAGGAAAAAAGCAAAAAAGAAAAGCAAAAAGATTGCTTTGAAGTTGTTGGCGCACAACTTTCCATTAGATGAAATTGCTGATCTCACCGACTTATCTATCAATGAGATTAAGAAATTGGAACAATAATACTATACGAATAATAGAGAAGGTGTGTCATAAGTGGGATGACATGCCCTTTTTTTTTCGCTATTTCAGTCACTTCTGTCAGCTAACTCAGCCACTTTAGTCAGCTAATTCAGCCACTTCATTCTGCAAACAAATCCGTCTCATTCTGCTTACGAATTCGAATCTTCGAGACAACGAAGTCATATCTTCAAGCCAGCGCAATCGAATCTTCAAGCTAGAGCAGTCGGATGTATCAGATCAATGAAACGTATGAACTTGCGCAATGAAGAACATGGTTTCATCAGCGTAAGCGGCTCCGCTTACCATGGGCTGCTGAAATTACGTCACGACGTAGCATTTGCTGCGTCCCGACGTAATAACCAGTGCGTCGCGACGCAGCAACAGATACGTCGTGACGTAATTCCGGCTACCTCCTGCCCCATCAAATAAGCCTCACTTACCCGCCTGAATCAATACGACGAAAAGACAATATTGTAGAAACAACACTTCCGAAAACGTTTACGTTAGATTTTTCGTTTATTTTATTCAACATTTAAAAATTTTAATTACCTTTGTAGCAGAAATCTAAGATTATAACCAAAAATCGAAGATTCCTTATGATCTATTGAGAATCAAACACGACAACAACTAATCGCTAGTAAGTTCAATTAGACCAGAGAAACTTAACAAGATATAATAATAACCTACAAAACAAACATCGTTATGTATCAACAACTGAAACGTGCCAGCATGGCACTGACCTTGAGTTCGGTTTGTTTCCTCGCTTTTGCGCAGAAAACAATCCAAGGTACCGTTAAGGATGCTAATGGCGACCCAATGATTGGTGTAACCATTACTGACCAGAATGGTAAGGCAGGTGGCATCACCGACCTTGACGGTAAGTTTACCATTCAGAACGCAGACCCTAATACGGTCTTGACTTTCAGCTACATCGGCTGCAAGCCTAAGAAAGTAAAAGTAGGAAGTCAGAAAACATGGAACATCGTACTTGAAGATGACAATGCAGCCCTTGACGAGGTCGTTGTCGTTGGTTATGGTACTATGCGTAAACGCGACGTAACTGGTTCTATCGCATCTGTCAACTCAGAAAAGATAGCCGCTCGTGGTACTACCAATCTTGCAGAGTCTCTGCAGGGTTCTGTTCCTGGTGTCAACATCACCCAGTCTGGTAGCCGCGCAGGTGCAGGCTTCAATATTCAGGTTCGTGGACAGGCTTCTATCAACAAGCAGGCACAGCCATTGTATGTTATTGATGGTGTAGTTTGCGACAACATGGACTTCCTCAACCCTGATGATATCGACCGCATCGACGTATTGAAAGATGCATCTTCTACCGCCATCTATGGTTCCCGTGCCTCTGCCGGTGTCATCATGATTACCACCAAGGGCAGCAAGGGTGCAGACAAGGCACAGAAGGCAACCATCTCTTATGACGGATATTATGGTATCAAAAAGACGGCGCGCATGCCTGAGTTTATGGATGCCAACGAGTTTATGGATTATCGTTTTGCCAGATATACCACGCTCGATGGAAAGAGCTACGATGGCTCTAGCCGCAAGGGTGTTGATGCCGAAGGACATCCACACTACATCATCAAGAATACCGACTTGAATTCTGCCTTCCTTGCCCGCAAGGGAGCAACCAGCTATAAGGATTCAAAGCTTTACGAATTGATGATGGATCCAAGTTTCGACGGTTACGACTGGAAGAAGATGGTTACCCGCACTGCCGCCCAGCAGAACCACTTTATCAGTGCTGCCGGTGCTACAGACAAGATCAACTACCGTGTAGGTATGGGTTATCAGGGCGAGGAGAACGTATTCAAAGGCAACGACTATGAGCGTTTCAACTTCAAGGGAGCAATGGATGCCAAGCTCTCCAAGATATTCGAGGCAGGTTTCTCTACCAACATGTCAATGAGCCGCACCCAGGACGTATGTACTGATGGTACTTATTCTCCATACGTGAATGCATTCTATTTTAACCCATTCGTATCTCCAACAGATACAGATGGCAACCTGATTCCTAACCCGGGAGCAAAGGCAGCCTTTGGTTCAGATGCACAGTTTACATCTACATATAACCCGCTCATCGATTTGAATGACGGCAACTATACCAATGAGACCAAGATGTACCGACTGATGGGTAACTTCTACCTGCGTGCCAACATCATCAAGGGATTGAAGTTTACAACCACCTTCTCTCCTAACTACTCTCACAAGCGCCAGGGTATCTTCTATGCAACAGGTCTGAACGAGGGTAATGACGTAGGTTCTACTTACTACCAGAAGAACAAGACCAACTTCGGATCCGTTGCCAATACTACCCGTGTAGACTGGACTTGGGACAACCAGTTTGACTACAACCGCACATTTGGCGACCACACTGTTGGTGCTATGGCATTGTTCTCACTCTACAAGAGCAATACAGAATACCAGTATGAGGAAGGCAAGGGAATCGCCAGCGACCTTACTACATTCCACAACCTGGGAACAGCCAGCGGCGACAAGACGCTCTCAAGCTCTTATACTGAGTCATCATTGGAGTCATTTGCTTTCCGTGCCAACTATTCTTACAAGGGCCGTTACATGGCTACAGCTACACTCCGTACCGATGGCAGTTCACGCTTCGCAGACGGCAACCGATGGGGCTGGTTCCCTTCTGTAGCTGCAGCATGGCGTATCTCTGATGAAGCATGGATGAAGCAGTTCAACAACTGGCTAGACAATGCTAAACTCCGTCTGTCATATGGTGTTACCGGTAACAACAATGTGGGTGACTATGTAACTATCGCTTCTGCTACAGGTCCATCTTATGTAACCATAGATGGCAAAGAGGTACAGGGTTATTATCCTAACGGATTGGTAAATACAGAACTCATCTGGGAGAAGGTAAAGGAGTTCGACCTCGGTCTCGACCTGAGTTTCCTGAAAAACCGCATCAATGTAACAGCCGACTTCTACAACCGTCTTTCTGATGGTCAGATTATGTCACGTTCAGTGCCTATCGAAACTGGTGAGAAGACTTCAACCTTCAATGTAGGTTCTGTCCAAAACAGAGGTATTGAACTCGGTTTGAACTTTAACATCATCAACAAGAAAGACTTCTCCTGGAGTGCGAATGTAAACTTCGCCCGCAACTGGAACAAGATTAAGGAGTTGAGTAATGGTAAGGTTGATGAGGTAGCCAACAACTGGTTTATCGGCGAGCCACTGAATGTACTCCGTGACTATACCCATACCGATGTCATCACCGACAAGGGTGTAACCATGCACACCATGAATGGTGACAAGCATTATACCCTGAAGGAATTCTACGAGAAGTATGGCACAAAGTATAAGTGGTATGAAGGTCAGATGGCAGTAAACGACTGGAACGATGACGGTAAGATTGACGACAACGATAAGCAGATTTATGGCTGCACAGATCCTCGCTGGACAGGTAGTTTCTCTACCAATGTTTACTTCAAGGGTTTCGACTTCTCTATCATGTTCTATACAAAGAGCGGATTCTGGTCACGCAGCTACTTCCATGAGAAGTATATGAAGTATAGCGACCGTGGTAATGCCCACATGCAACTGGATTACTACATACCAAAGGGAGCACCAATCATCGATCATGCAACAGGTGAGATTACAACCGCCACAGAGACCCACTACGGAAAGTATCCTTATCCAAACAACAGCGATTCCTCCTTTGGTGGTTACTTCGGCGACAAGGGTTCAGCCAAGGGAGAAGGTTTCCAATATCAGAAGACCTCTTTCACCAAGGTTAAGAACATCACTCTGGGTTACACATTGCCTAAGAGCGTAGTAAACAAGGTAGGTATCAGAAATCTCCGTGTTTATGTAAACGTTCTGAACCCATTCTGCTTCACCAACTATAAGGGCTTCGACCCAGAGTGGGCATCACAGAATCTGCAGAATGGCGGTCCATCATCTGTAACCTACCAGTTTGGTGTAAATCTTAAGTTCTAATCTTATTAAATGAAGTAAACAATTATGAAAAAGATATTATATAGCGTAGCATTGGCGGTCTGCTGCATGGGAACCATGACAAGTTGCAGCGACTTCCTGGATGCTAGCAACAAGTCGAATGTAACTGCCAAACAGAGTTTTGCGACAAAAGAGGGATTAAACAACCTCGTCAATAATGCCTATCAGCATCTGCAAAACGTTTATGCAGCTCCTCTGTTCACTAGCTGTTTCTCAGCAGGTACAGACATGTATGCCGATGCCCGTAACAAGATGAACGATGCATTGAACACTTACGAGACCTTGACTCCAGAAAATACGGATATCAAGAATCTCTATACTTACCTCTATGCAGGTATACGTGCAGCCAACTCTGTGTCATATTATGCACAGACAGCCCAAGTTGATGACAAGACTAAGGGGCAACTTGTAGGCGAAGCCCGTGTATTGGCAGCCTACGAGTATTATCTTCTGGTAAACAACTTCGGTGGTGTGCCTATCATGAAGGACTTCCTCACCACAGCAGACACAGGATATCCTAAGTCTTCTGCTGCAGATGTATATGCCTATATCATCAGCGAGCTCGAAGAAGTTATCAGCAAGAATGTGCTTCAGGCTTCAACAGCTACCAAGGGTGGCGGCAGAATCAGCCAGGAAACAGCCAAGGCGATCCTTGCCAAGACCTACCTTTCTGCAGCATGGGACCTCAACAAGCAGGAATACTTCTCTAAGGCTGCTGCTCTTGCCGATGAGGTGATTGCAGGCAGAAAACTGACTACCCCATTTGCCAAGCTCTGGAAGGCAGACGGATCGGGCGATGACAACGAAGAGTTCCTTTGGGATGTGGAATATGATTTGGCTACAGCCAACAATACAACATCAGGTGGTACAGAATGGAGCGGTTACTACTGCAACTATCTGGGTGGAAACGAGGATAACATCAAGGCTACAACCTCCAGCTATGTACCAACCCTCTATGCCTTGCATTGTTTCAAGAAAGGAGACCAGCGTTACGATGCTACCTTCATGAAGGAATTGCCAGATATAAACAAGGGAAATGCTGCAAATACCGGTTACTGGACCTGGTACAAGAATGGTGAGAGTCTGGTAGGTAAGCCAGTAACGCGATACTATTCTGCATGGTATGAAACAGATGCCGACTTTGAAGCATGGAAGGCTATAGATCCTGCAAACAGAGCAAACACCTATCGCATTCCGATGGATTCACAGAGCAAGGAATCACAGAATATGGACGGCAGAGATATGGAATATTACGATAACCAGCAACTGGTATATGCTTCCAGTCCATGCAAGAAGTTTGACGACAGCAAGACTGCTAAGACAGAGAAGAACACCTGCTATCGCGACATCCATATCATCACTTTGCCAGAGATGTATCTCGTAGCAGCTGAAGCTTATCTGAAGGCTGGTGTTAATAAAAAGGCATTAGCACGACTCAACGAGGTTCACCAACGCGCTGGCCTTCCTGCACTTACAGGAACTATCACTATTGATGACATCCTTGATGAGAATGCATGCGAGAACTTCGGCAATGAGGCACGCTGGATGGATTTGCGCAGAACCCAGACTCTGGTTGACCGCTGCAACAAATATAACCACGAAATAGAAGGCAAGGCTGCCCAGTATATCGGCAAGAAGCTTCTTCGCCCTATCCCACAGGCTGCAATTGATGCCAATGACCAGCTGACATTAGCCGACCAAAATCCTGGTTACTAATCAAAGCCATTATGTTGATAAGAAAACCTATCAAGACATACGTTAATCATTAGGTTTAAGACCGTATCCTAGGGAGATAATTCCTAATGGATACGGTCTTTCTTCTTTATTCTATCTGGCAGATAGTACGTAATCGTTTTCGTAGTTTTTCATTCACAATATGCATGCGGTAAGCAAAAATGTCGTAACTTTGCAGAAAATCTTATAGAATACAAAAATAATAAAATAAATAAACCTAAGAAGAAATGAAGAAATCAATCATTAAGACAGTCGTGCTTGCTGCGCTCATGGCTCTGCCAATGTTCACTAAAGCACAAACTTTCGCTGGTATCACAGCAGAGCAGATTGCACAGAACACTCCAGAAGGATGGACTGCCGTAGAACTGCCACAGTTGCCAACCATCACTTCGGCAAACACATTTAATATCAAGGATTATGGTGCCTCGACATCTGCTGCAGACAACACCAAGGCTATCCAAAAAGCACTTGATGCTGTGCCTTCTACCGGTGGTATGGTCGTGATTCCTGCCGGTACCTGGATGTTTGGTAGTACCGACCAGATGACAAGCAAGACCGAGGTACTCAGCATCAAGTCAAAGACTGTGCTCCACCTTTGCGCAGGAGCCACCTTGAAGCTCGTAGAATATGGAAAGGCACCTAACAACAAAACGCTCTTTATCGGTTGCAAGAATAAGAACCAAAGCGACATTGTTATAGAGGGCGAAGGTGAAACTTCTATTATCGATGGTCAGGGAACCCGCTGGTGGAAGGCTCGCGACAACAAGGAGACTTTCAATCCTGGAGCCATGATCCGATTCGAGAAAGGCAGCCGATTCCTGATTCGCAATCTCAAGGTTCAGAATACTCCGGGTGTCAACATCACCTTGAGTAACAGCAATGGTGCCAGCAATGGTACTGTTCATGATGTAACCATCTATAACCCTTCTTCTGAAACCAAGACAGAACAGCCTTCTCATAACACAGACGGTATCTCTATCTGGGGACACCACATGAATATCTATAACTGCAACATTAGTACAGGTGATGATAACGTAGTTTGCGATGACAATGCACAGTATATCCATGTCTGGAACTGCGACTTCGGAACGGGTCATGGTGCTTCTATCGGTAGTTTCACCAAGAACATCAAGCATATATGGTTCGACAACATCACCATGAATGGCACAACTGCCGGTATCCGCATGAAGACGGGTATCAACAGTGACGGTACGCTGCGTGGCGGTGGCGAGGAGGACTGGAAGTTCACCAACTTCACCATGACCAAGGTGAAGAACCCATTCTCTATCGACTGCTTCTACGATAAGAACTACAACAGTGACCCTGCCGTAGACAAGGCAAATGCCAGAGCCTTGGATAGTACTACCCCAACCTACACCGACATTCTGCTTCAGAACGTGAAGACAACAGATGTTTGCGAAGGTAACGCTATCTTCCTGATTGGCCGCCCTGAGAGCCACATCAAGAACGTGACTCTCGATAACGTGCAGATTTCAGCCAAAAAGGGCATCGACATCCGCTTCGTAGATAATCTCGTATTCAAGAACAACTCTAAGATTACATGCCAGTCGGGCAAACTCTGGATTCGCCAGTACGATTCTACAGTAGACGACCAGTGTGATGCTACAGGGGCAGGTACAAATCCAAATCCCACTCCCAATCCAGGTGAGACAACAGAAGTAAGCTATATTCTGGATGCATCAACCGGCACTTCTTCAAGCACAGATCCATCTCCATGGACGTTCAATAATGGTTGCAGCATAGAGAGCAGCAAAGGTTATGCTACAGCTAAAAGCAATACCATCAAGTATAGCAAGGGCGTACAGTTTACCATCAACCTGCCTGAGAATATTACCATTACATCGGCTACATTTGCAGGATATGCCAATGAAGACAACAAGACCTGCTATCTCGGCGAACTGAACGGAACAACCTTTGCCAGCGACAAATACGTGTACCCTAGCCGTACAACCCAAACGGATACGAGCACAAAGTTTGATATTACACTTGACACTCCTGCTACTGGCGTTCTTACCTTCACACCACAAAATGCACAAGCCGCTTGGGTTATCACACTGAAAGGTGTAAAGGTAACAAGTTCAGGTATCAACAATGTTGTTTTAACCGCCAAGGTAAACAATAACAACATTTACGACCTCAACGGTCGCATGGTAAAGCTCAATGCCAAGGCAGAAGACCTGCAAGGTCTCAAAAAAGGCATCTATATCTACAACAACAAGAAATACGTAGCTAAATAATTCATTTTAACATCGGTAACAATGAAAATAAAATCGCATTCACTCCTGTGCATTCTCGCCACCATCGCATTGAGTTCTCCGCTCTCTGCACTGAGCGTGAATGCCCAGAAGGCGGTATCCAAGACATGGAATCCGAACCTGAAGAACGGAATGTACCGCAACCCGGTTATTGACGCCGACTACTCAGACCCTGACGTATGCCGTGTGGGCAATGACTACTATATGACCTCCTCTTCCTTCCAATGTTTCCCAGGCTTGCAGATTCTGCACAGCACCGACCTGGTAAACTGGGAGATTATAGGCGCTGCCCTACTCGATGACTATCCGGTTTTGCCTGAATACCAGGGCACCGAACTGGATTGGCGCAAGAAGGTTCAGCATGGTAACTACGTGTGGGCACCCTCTATCCGCTATCATGACGGATGGTTCTATATCTACTGTGGCGATCCTGACCAGGGACTCTTTATGACCAAGACACAAGATCCACGCGGGCCTTGGGAGCCTATCACCTGGGTGATGAAGGGAAAAGGTCTTATCGACTGCTGCCCTCTCTGGGATGAAGACGGCAAGGCTTATCTTTCGCATGGATGCGCCGGTTCAAGAGCCGGTATCAAGTCAGTGCTCTTCGTAGCTCCGTTGTCACCTGACGGCACCAAGGTTATCGGTCCTTCACGCATCGTATATGATGGTCATGAAGACCAGCCAACCATTGAGGGTACTAAATTCTACAAGCGCAACGGATATTATTATATCATGAGTCCTGCGGGCGGAGTAAAGTATGGCTGGCAGGTAGAACTGCGTTCCAAGAATCCATACGGTCCTTACGAGGAGTATGTGGGTATGGCACAGGGAAAGAACAAGAAGGTAAACGGCCCTCACCAGGGTGCATGGGTAGATACCCAGAACGGCGAAGACTGGTTCCTCCACTTCCAGGACAAGCACGCTTATGGTCGTGTGGTTCATCTGCAACCAGCCAAATGGGTGAACGACTGGCTCGTCATCGGTGACGACAAGGATGGCGATGGCTGCGGTGACCCTGTTCAGCAATGGAAGAAGCCAAACCTGCCATCAAGCGGTAACTTCCAGCCTAAGGAATCGGATGATTTCAACAGCGTAGATTTAGGTCTGCAATGGCAGTGGAACGGTCCTTACAGTCAGTACTGGTACTTCTGTGATGCCAAGAACTCCAAGTTGCGTCTCTATGGTGTGCAGCAGGCTGAAGATGTAAAGAACCTGTATGATTTGCCAAACCTCCTGCTCCAGAAACTCCCTACCGAGAACTTTACTGCTACTGCCAAGGTGAAGTTCATACCTAACCGCACCGAGGCTTACAAGGAAAATGATAAGGTATTGGGCGAAAGCGCCGGCATGATCATGCAAGGCATGGACTATGCGGCACTCAAGTTTGTTGATACCAAGGAAGAGGGTGTTGTATTGCAATATGTAACCTGCGAGAAGGCTGAGAAGGGAAAGGCTGAGAAGGTGGTAAAGCAAGTGACCATCAAGACCAGCAGGCAGCCTCAACCTTACACCGTGAAGTATGCCGTAGATGATATTCCTTCTTCCCGCATTGCTACCCAGGATGTATGGCTCCGCGTGAAGGTTCATAGCGAAGGCATCGCCAACCAGATACAGGCTATCGCTGAATGGAGCTACAGTCTGGATGGCAAGAACTTCACCAAGATAGGCAATCCTTTTACTGTGCGTGAAGGCAAGTGGATTGGTGCCAAGCTCGGTTTCTTCAACACCCGCACAGCCAAGAAGAACGATGCTGCCTTCTTCGACGTAGACTGGATTCATTTCGAAAAATAACGCTTTCCAGCTAACGCGTTATTTCAGAGAATATTTTGGGAAACAAAAAATCCCCCTCATTGCAAATCAATGCAGCGAGGGGGATTAATCATTATGAGTAATCTAAAAATTCTAATCTTTCTTTTCTTCTGTAGGCTCTGCCTTTGTTGTTTTCTTGGCAGGAGCCTTCTTGGCTGCAGGCTTAGCTGCGGTCTTCTTGCCAGGAGCAGCCTTAGCAGGCTTCTCGCCATGTTGCTTCTCAGCCTCCTTCTCTATCTTTTCAATCTTAGCCTGAAGACGGACAATCTCCTTGTCCTTCATCTCAATCTCTTCATCCTGATTCTTGATGGTAGTAAGCAGGCTCTCAAGCTGATCGTTATCAACATCAGTTGGATAGAGGTCGTTTACTCGGGTGATGAAGTCGCCAAGAATGTTCATATAGTTAGTGAAAGCATCGAAAGGACTTGAATAGATACCTCTGTCAAGACCCACATTGCTTGGCTTGGTAGTCATGAAGCGGAAGTTGTTACTTGCCTGCAGGTAATCCCAGTCCTGATTTATACGTGGATCGTTGGCGATACGTACACGGTCTGCCACACTGTAAAGCTTGTTGAAAGCCTCACGCTGCATCGGGTTACCCAACCATGAACTTACATCACGCTCCTCGTCTACCCAACTCAAGGTATCAGGCACATTCACCTCGCCTACCGACTTAATCTTCTTGCAGATTTCTGTAGGTGTTGAGAAGGTGATGCCACGGTCCTTGGCACACTGAGGCAAAGCCTTCATAAACTCGAGGATGTTGCTTGACAGAGGCTGGGCAATACCAAGAGCAGAAAGCTCCATGAAGATATTGATAACCTGCTCCTCCTCTGGGAAGGCAGCAATCCGGTTCATATAGTTGTCGGCAAAGAGTGGATAACCGTCCCAATCGCTGTTGTTGAAGCGCAGAGAGATATCATCGCTCAGGTTCACATCACGCAACAGGAGCTTCAACTTAGGGTTCAGGGCGCAATGGTAAACATAGTGAGGAGACTTCCAGCCGAGCACGTGCTTGGCACCCTCGGTGAGCATACCAATGAATCCCATGTTGGCAACATCGTTACCGATATCATCGCTGTAGATGAGCGAAGAGTTGCGCAATACGGTAGGTTTCTTTCCGAAATATTCCTCAATCTTAGTACACTGGCGCTTCACCTCATCCTTGAAACTTGCCTCATTAACCAGAGAAGCAAGTCCGTGAGAGTAAGGCTCAGCCAGAAATTCTACACAACCCGTATTGTTGAGCTGCTGAAGCTTCTCCAGTACCTGAGGAGCATGAAGTTCCAACTGCTCCATACCCACACCCGAAAGCGAGAAAGCTACCTTGAAATACTTGCCGTTCTTTTCAATCATCTCCTGAAGGGCATTCAAGGCTGGCATATAAGAGCGCTCAGCAATCTCGTTGATGCTACGGTCGTTCTCGTAGTCATCATAGTAATAATGGTCGGTACCGATGTCGAAGAAACGGTAGCGTTTCAGATGGGTAATCTGATGTATCTCGAAATATAAACAAATTGTTTTCATAAAAATTTGAAATTTGAACGTTTAACTTGTAAGATGAGTAAAGCCTCAAAATTATTCATTCTTCGTTCTTCACTCTTCACTTAACCTACTTCCACCCTAAGGTCTTGAGGTACAGGTCTTTGATGCGGGCTCCCACTTTCTCCCAGGTAATCTGGTCTACTTCTTTCTTGCCTTCCTCTGAGAGATAATCGAAAAGACTCTCGTTGTGACAGATGCTGTAGATGGCATCGGCAAGGGCATGAATATCCCAGTAGTCTACCTTGATACAGTTGGACAGGATTTCTCCACATCCACTCTGCTTGGAGATAATGGTTGGTGTGCCGCACTGCATAGCTTCCAAAGGTGAGATACCGAACGGCTCGCTCACAGATGGCATCACGTAGACATCACTGTCTTTCAGACATTCATAAACCTGTTTGCCGCGCATAAAGCCAGGGAAGTGGAACCGGTCGGCAATGCCTCTTTCGGCAGCGAGATAAATCATCTGATCCATCATATCGCCCGAACCTGCCATACAGAAACGCACATTGCGGGTACGGTGCAATACCATGTTGGCAGCCTCAACGAAATATTCAGGTCCCTTCTGCATGGTAAGACGTCCCAGGAAGGTTACTACCTTCTCCTTGCCCTTATGATTTGGGCGTGGAATATCCTGCCACTCCTGCTTCAATGGGTATACGGCATTGTGCATGGCGAAACACTTGCGTGGATCCTGATGATACTGGTGAATCACCGTCTGGCGGGTCAGTTCGGATACACACATGATGCAGTCGGCATTATCCATACCGTCTTTCTCGATAGCATAAACGGTAGGGTTCACCTTTCCACGGCTACGGTCGAAATCAGTAGCATGAACGTGGATGCACAATGGTTTGCCACTCACGCGCTTGGCATGAATTCCGGCAGGGAATGTAAGCCAGTCGTGAGCATGGATAATATCAAATTCTTCTGAACGGGCTACAACTCCGGCAATGATGCTATAGTTGTTGATCTCATCATGAAGATTTGACGGATAACCACCGGCAAAGTCCATACAGCCGAGGTCATTTACATGCATATAGTTAAAATCGGCATAGATGTGGTCACGGTAGCGGAAATAATCGTCCGGATTCATGATATTGCCTACGCGCTGCTGCACATAGTCGTGATTTACATCTCGCCAGGCGATAGGCACACTGTTCATTGCCACAATCTTGCAGGCACTGCGGTCCTCATCACCGAAAGGATGAGGCAGACACAATGTGATATCAACATCGCCCTGGGCATGAAGTCCCTGGGAGATACCAAAGTTGGCAGTTGCCAAACCACCAAATACGTGAGGAGGATACTCCCATCCAAACATTAAAACTTTCATATAGCAGTCCTCCTATTATTAATATTGATATTTTTCAAGTAACTCGAGCGCACGCAGAATCTCAGCCACATTCATGGCGAAAGAGATGGCACCACGACCTGCGAATGGAGGGTTTCCATCGAAGAGTTCGCTGATGGTACCGAGACAGTGGGAAGACATTTCGTCCTCATAACCTACCATCTGGCGTTCGATAAAGCTCAAACGGGTACGCTTATAGAGTTTCAGACTTGCCTCCATATAGAAGCCACCGAGCCATGGCCATGCCGTACCCTGATGGTAAGCATAGTCGCGCTGGGTCTGCGGACCTACATAAACAGGATTATATCCACCGCTCTTTGGCGAGAGTGAACGCAATCCCTTAGGAGTAAGGAGTTCGCGTGTACAGATATCAAGAACCTGCTTCTTCTGGTCTTGCGACAATGGAGAATAGTCGAAAGCCACTGCAAATATCATGTTCGGGCGAACGCTCCAGTCCATCATATTTCCATCAACATAATCGTAGAGATAGCCATATTCATTGAGGAAGGTATCGAGGAACGCCTGCTTTGTCAGCTCAGCCTGAGCCAGGAGTTTCTGCTGGCTGTCTTCTTCGCCAACTATTCCAGCGAGAGAAGCACAGAAGCACAAAGCGTTATACCACAAAGCATTAAACTCTACGATATAACCTGTACGTGGAACCACTGGTCTGCCGTTGGCAGTAGAGTTCATCCAGGTAACTGCCTTGTCCTTACCATCGGTATAGAGCAATCCGTTCTCTTCGAGCTTCAGGTTCGGATGCTTGTTATCCTGGATAAAGTTGATAACATCCTTGATAAACTGTCCATACTTCTTGAAGCATTCTTCCTTGCTGGTTTCCTTGGCATACTGCTGCAAAGCCCAGATAGCCCACAATGGCACGTCAGGCTGCTCTATCTCAGCAATATGAACGCTGACCGGCTTGCCTTCCATAAACTCGTAGTATCCCTTCATGGCAGTCTTCATCACCAGTTCGAAGTAGTCATCTTCCTCGATAGAGAGGGTGAGCCCCGGAAGAGCGATGAATGTATCGCGGGCTCTACACTTGAACCAAGGGTAACCTGCCAGGATATAACGGTCATCGTTCTTTTCACGACGATGGAACTGATGAGCCGCATTGACCAAACAGTGGAAGAAATTGTCACGAGGCGAACGCTCATCCACTTCCTTGTCGAAGAGTTTCTTCAGGCTGACTGCCTTGATTTCTGATGTAGAAGCAGCAAAGACGATGGTTTCGCCTTTCTTGATATCCATTTCAAAATAGCCAGGAACATAGAGGTCTTCGTTAGAAGCATAACCTCTCTCCTGCTCCTTTGGATATTCCACGCCACGATACCAATCTGGACAGAATTTAAACTCGTTTTTCTTGGAGAACTGCATATAGAGATCAGGATAACCTGCATACATACAGGTCTTGATACCATGATCTACCTCAGCATAATCACGAGATGCGGTAGCATTCTCATGAGTAAACTGACGGACACTGCGGAAAGCCAGAAAAGGACGGAAACGAAGGGTTGTAGCCGAATGGCCGTCTACCAGGGTATAGCGAATCAGAATGCGATTCTCATAATGCTGGAATACAACTTCCTTTTTCAGGATAACACCACCTACGCGATAAAGGGTAGTTGGCACTTTATCACAATCAAACTCACGAATGTACTTGTGGCCCATCGGACTGTAGTTGTTGCCCTGGTACTTGTGCAAGCCGAGGTTAAACTCAGCTCCATGCTGAATCACCGTAACATCCAGCGAACTCAAGAGCACATGATTCTCATCGTCCAGTTCAGGAACCGGCACGACAAGTAATCCGTGATACTTGCGGGTATTACAGTCTACAATCGTTGAGCACGAATATGCACCCGAGCGATTTGTTCTCAACAACTCCTTAGGCAACGACTCTTGAAGATTCGTCATAAGGGCCTTTTCGAATTTTAGATAACTCATAGATCTATATTAAGGTTCTATATTTTTGTTGACTAAATTAATTGCTTTCAAAGGTAACACTTTTTTGTGGTATAACAAAGTTTTTTGTATGCCATTTTTAGAAAAAATTGCCTTTTTATGTTTTAAAACATATTTTTAGACAAAAATGCTTGATTATTTCGAGAAAAAGCATTACTTTTGCACTCAGTTTTCAGTTTAAAAGATTTGTACACATGGCAGCTAGAGGAAAATACGATAAAGAAAATATAGCAATGCTGATTGCTAAGCTATGGGGAGGCATCACTGATGACCAGTTCGATTTACTGAAAGAACATCTGGAAACCAAGAAGTATAAGAAGAACGAAATCATCTACAAGAACGAGGGTACTCCCGAATATGCACTATGTCTCATTGCGGGAAAAGTGAAGATATACAAAGAAGGTATCGGTGGCAAGAGCCAGATTATCCGTGTTATCAAACCGATTGAATTTTTTGGTTTCAGAGCCTATTTTGCGGATGAGATATACAAGACGGCAGCCATGTCGCTGGAAAACTGCGTCGTTGCCCAGTTCCCGCTGGCAGTTCTCATGAAACTGCTCTCCAAGAGTTTCAACATCGGCTTCTTCTTTATCAAATATCTCAGTGTGGAAATAGGTAAATCGGACGATCGTACCGTGAACCTCACCCAGAAACATATCCGTGCCCGACTTGCCGAGGGTCTGATATTTCTGAAAGACTCTTATGGGTTAGAAAAAGACGGAAAAACTCTTGACATCCGATTGAGTCGTGAAGATCTGGCAAATCTCTGTAATATGACAACGAGCAATGCCATCCGTACGCTCTCAGCCTTTACGGCAGAAGAAATCATAAATACTGAAGGAAGGAAAATCAAAATCTTACAGGAAGAAAAAATCATAAAAATAGCAGAACTCGGATAAAGTTCTGCTATTTTTTATTTATATGTTTTACATTATACGTTTTTCTTGATACATTTCATTTATTACGGGCATATTGGTTATACGGGTATCAGGAAGTTGATAACCTCCTGAATTACAGTAATCTGGAATGAACCTACCGGTGTATTCATCAATCTGCCATCAATACCTATCAGGGCATGCTGGGCATCGAGCACCTCTACCTCTCGGGTACGGTAAGGATGCACACTCTTATGGTTGAGGAACTTACCTTTCACAAAAAGATAGATTCCCTCAAAGAGCTGGGTTGTCTTAGGATGAGATACCACCGACACATCGAGCAGTCCGTTATATGGCACAGCATTCGGGGTCTGTCCATATCCAGTTCCATTGCCTATACACATCGTCATCACTCTACGCTTGATAACATCCGAATTGATTTTCACATGCATCTTATAGTCCAGACGCTGGAATATCATCAGGATGAAGGAACAGAGAAACGACAGGGTACGTGAACCGAAGATATGATGGGTTTTTCGTCTCAGGTTCATGATGGCGGCAATGAGTCCGATATTGATACAGTTGAGGAAATAGCGACGGCATTTCTCCCCCTTCTTATTCACATAGCGGATACAACCGAGGTCAATCTTTCTGATACGACGTTTTTTCAGCGACGCCACCGTCTTCTCGATATCGCTGTCGCTGAATCCCCAGAAGTGGGCAAAGTCGTTCATCAGTCCGTTAGGAATAACACCCAGTGCCACCTCTTCTCTTTCTTTCGGATCTATCTGCATCAGACAGTTTACGGCATCATTGAGCGCAGAATCTCCACCAACGATGACAATGGTCTTATAACCATTGTTGATAAACATTCTGATGAGCCGTTCTACGCTCTTCTGATTCTCGCTCTGCACAAAGTCGTAATCTACGCTCTGCTGCTTGAGCACCTTCTCTATTTTTTCCCAGCGCTTGTTACTTCGCCAGCCTCCTCTAGGGCAATAAAGCAGCCCCCATTTATTCTCGTTTACCATTGTCTCTTCTTTGTAATTAGAAAAATATTACTTCCGCCTAGCCATCGTTGCATCCGATTCCATCGGATGCCAGCCCTAGCCAGATTCCAGGCCGCAGCCTAGCTCCTCATCAGCTCCAAAACCGTCTCCACCTTTTTCTCCATTGGCTGCAATGCATCTACCCAATGGATAGTAAAGCCTCTGCGCTCCATACCTCTGAACCACGTCATCTGCCTTTTGGCAAACTGATGGATTGCTATTTCCAGACCGCGATACATCTCATCGTATGAAGTCTTACCGATCACATATTCTGTAATAAACTTATATTCCAAACCATAATAGATGAGATTTTCGGCAGGAATACCACTATCTAGCAGTCCACTGATTTCATCTACCATTCCCTCATCCAATCGCTGTTTCAGTCTCCGTGAAATTTTCTCCCTTCTTGCGTCCCGGTCTATGCTGACACCGATAATCAGCGAATCAACCGCAGGGAGTTCACGTTCGGGCATCGGATGCTCCAGATTATAGCTTTCAATCTCTATCGCCCGGATAGCTCGCTGTGCTGTATCCACATCTGTGCGATTGTGCATATTAGAACCAGTTTTCGCCTTCAGCTCTTTCAGTATCAGCGTAAGTTCCTCTAAACTCTTATGAGACAATGACTCACGGAGTTCCGGGTTCTGCGGAACAGGTGAGAGATGATAACCTTTCAGCACCGACTCAATATAGAGTCCTGTACCTCCACATAATATCGGAAAAGCCCCTCTCTTCTGAATATCCTGATAGGCATCATAAAAATCCTGCTGATATTCAAAGAGATTATATTTCGTACCAGGCTCACAGATGTCAATAAGGTGATAAGGTATCTGCTTGCCATGGATGGTATAGTCAGCCAGATCCTTACCCGTACCTATATCCATGCCGCGATATACCTGCCGGCTGTCAGCACTAATGATTTCAGCGCCCTTGGCAGGGGTACCCGACAAATGGGCACCCAGGCTATTAATCCTGGCTGCAAGAGCGGCAGCAAGACTCGTCTTACCACTCGCCGTAGGTCCCAATATGGTCATCATCGAATATTTCATGCCGCAAAGTTAAATGAAATTATTGAGAAAACAAAATAAAATGAAAAGAAATTCTCACTTATAAAAACAAAAAGCCGTCCAGCATTGAAAAAATACTGGACGGCCATATACTTAATCGTTAAGAGGCAAAGAATTAACCGTTGTGCTTCTTCATGATCTTGATCAACTCAACAACCTTGTGTGAGTAACCAATCTCGTTGTCATACCAAGAAACAACCTTAACGAAGTTGTCTGTCAAATAAACACCTGCGTTAGCGTCGAAGATAGATGTCAAAGCGCAACCCAAGAAGTCAGAAGAAACAACAGCATCCTCTGTGTAACCGAGTACACCCTTCAACTCACCCTCAGAAGCAGCCTTCATAGCAGCGCAGATAGCCTCCTTAGAAGCAGCCTTCTTCAAGTTAACTGTCAAGTCAACAACAGATACGTCCAAAGTAGGAACACGCATAGAGATACCTGTCAACTTACCGTTCAACTCAGGGATAACCTTACCTACAGCCTTAGCAGCACCTGTAGAAGAAGGGATGATGTTGCCAGCAGCTGCACGGCCACCTCGCCAGTCCTTCATAGATGGACCGTCAACAGTCTTCTGTGTAGCAGTTGTAGAGTGAACAGTTGTCATCAAACCAGTCTCGATACCGAAGTTATCGTTCAAAACCTTAGCGATAGGAGCCAAGCAGTTGGTTGTACAAGAAGCGTTAGAAACGATCTTCTGACCATTGTACTTGTCAGTGTTAACACCGCAAACGAACATGTCAGCCTGGTTACCGTTAGCGTCAGCCTTAGAAGGAGCAGAAAGTACTACGTACTTAGCACCAGCCTTCAAGTGCTTCTCAGCCTTATCGTAAGCGAGGAAGAGACCTGTAGACTCAACTACGTACTCAGCACCAACCTCATCCCACTTCAAGTTCTCAGGGTCACGCTCAGCAGTAACACGGATGTGGTTACCGTTTACGATCAACTCGCTCTTCTCAACGTCAGCCTCGATAGTACCGTCGAACTGACCGTGCATTGTATCATACTTCAACATGTAAGCCATGTAATCAACAGGGCACAAATCATTGATAGCTACTACCTGTACTTCCTTTGCGTTCTCAGCCTCAACTGTAGAACGGAATACGAAACGACCGATACGGCCAAATCCGTTAATACCAATCTTAATCATTGTTCTAATATTTAAATTAATAGTTTAAAAATTATTTCTTTTAAGCTATCAAGCGAATCCGAAGGAGCTGATAACACCTTTTTTCATCCCTATCAAGCACTTTTTCTTCTTTACGAGCGCAAAGTTACAAAAAATTTTCTAACTTTGCAACCAGAATGAGTATTAAATAAGTTAAAAATGAATGAGAGAGCGCCAATAATAACGGTTTTTTAATATTAGACATGCCATACTGACAACTCCATATTGCAAAAATCGTTTCTTTGCAGACGGAAAGATGGGTAGCGTAACAGATAAAAGAAGTCGAAGGCGCTTGCTTTTCTCACCTTATTATATATAGAAGAAGATTTTTTATAATATAAACTTTTAAAATTTTAGAGTTATGAGTAAATTTTTAAATGAATTCAAACAGTTTGCCATGCGTGGAAACGTTCTCGACATGGCAGTCGGTGTTATCATAGGCGGTGCCTTTGGCAAAATCGTGAGTTCTGTTGTTGACGATATCATCATGCCACCTATCGGATGGCTCATCGGTGGTGTCAACTTTGCCGACCTCAAGGTAACCCTTCCTTCCGTGAATGTGGCGGGCGAGGAACTCAAGGCTGCTACCATCAACTATGGCAATTTCCTGCAGACCACCTTCGACTTCCTCATCGTTGCTTTCTGTATCTTCATGCTCATCAAGGTGGTGAACAAGATTTCCAAGAAGAAGGAAGAGGAAAAAACGGCAGAAGCTCCTAAGGCTCCGGTGCCAAGCAATGAAGAAAAACTCCTCATGGAAATACGTGATCTCCTGAAGAACCAGAAATAAGAATAAAAAAAAGTCGCCCTCTTTGAAGGCGACTTTTTTTATTCCCACTCAATTGTCGAAGGTGGTTTTGAAGAGATGTCATAACATACACGGTTTACACCCTTCACCTTATTAATAATCTCATTACTTACCTTAGCCATGAAATCATAAGGAAGATGTGCCCAGTCAGCAGTCATCGCATCAGTACTGGTTACAGCACGCAAGGCAACCGGGTGCTCGTATGTACGCTCATCCCCCATCACACCTACTGAACGGACAGTAGAAAGCAATACGGTACCAGCCTGCCAGATCTGATCGTAGAGAGAAACCTCGATCTCGCCATTCTGCATGTCAGCAGGAACACCGGCAGCCAGGACGCGACGAGCTTCCTCACCACTCAACTTCACTTTATACTCACGCAAGCCACGGATATAGATATCGTCAGCATCCTGAAGAATACGTACCTTCTCAGGAGTGATATCGCCCAAGATACGGACAGCCAAACCAGGACCTGGGAATGGGTGACGAGTAATCAGGTGCTCTGGCATACCCATAGAGCGACCTACACGGCGAACCTCATCCTTGAACAGCCACTTCAAAGGCTCACACAACTGAAGGTTCATCTCCTTAGGAAGACCACCTACGTTGTGATGACTCTTAATCACCTTACCGGTGATATTCAAGCTCTCGATACGGTCAGGATAGATGGTACCCTGAGCCAACCACTTGGCACCAGTCTGCTTTTTAGCCTCAGCATTGAAAACCTCCACGAAGTCGCGGCCGATAATCTTACGTTTCTTCTCAGGGTCAGTAACACCAGCCAGGTCAGCAAAGAACTTCTCTGATGCATCCACGCCGATTACGTTCAAGCCCAAGCACTTGTAATCTTCCATCACGTCACGGAACTCATTCTTGCGCAACATACCATGATCTACGAAGATACAGGTAAGGTTCTTACCGATAGCCTTGTTCAGGAGAACGGCAGCCACACTGGAGTCAACACCGCCAGAAAGACCGAGGATAACCTTATCGTCGCCCAACTGTTCCTTCAACTCAGCAACTGTTGTCTCAACAAAAGAGTCAGCACTCCAGTCCTGCTTACTTCCGCAGATATCAACCACGAAGTTCTTCAGCAACTGTGTACCCTGCAAAGAGTGGAACACCTCTGGGTGGAACTGTACTGCCCATACAGGCTGTTTGGTAGAAGCATAAGCAGCATACTTCACATTAGCAGTAGAAGCGATGCACTTGTAATCATCAGGGATAGCAGTGATGGTATCACCATGGCTCATCCAAACCTGAGAGTTCTCGATGAATCCCTTGAACAAAGGATTCTCCTTATCGAAATGCTCCAAGTTGGCACGACCATACTCACGGCTGTCAGCAGCCTCCACCTTACCGCCCTGGGCGTAAGAGAGGAACTGAGCACCGTAGCAGATGCCGAGTACAGGAATGCGGCCGATAAACTGGCTCAGATCTACCTTGAAAGCTTCCGGATCATGAACGGAATAAGGGCTACCGCTCAAGATGACACCAATGACTGATGGGTCATCCTTTGGAAACTTGTTGTAAGGCATGATTTCGCAGAAGGTATCGAGTTCACGGACACGACGGCCGATGAGCTGTGTGGTCTGTGAACCGAAATCCAAAATAATAATCTTCTGTTGCATAATATCTAATTTTAATTTACAGTTTACAATTTATAGTTTATAGTAATCTTGCTATACGGCATAGCCGCTATTAACTATAAACTATTAACTAACGATTTCAGGAATGCTTCCGCCTCTTTCAGCGTCTCCTGCTTTCCCACATCCATCAGCTTGAGGTCGTTCTTTACATATCCCTCTATGCGCACCTTGTCGCAATGCTTCAGATAGAAATCCATGATTGGGAACTTGTCCGGTTCCTCCTCCATCAATGGGAAGAGTAATGGGGCAACCATGTGGATGCCCGAGAAAGCATACATCTTATAATCTTTGGGATTGAGATCTGGATAAGGACTCTTTACCTCGCCCGTCTCAATATTCGTCCAACCTACCAATCGCATGCTGTCATCGAAGAGAAGATAGCGCTTGGTCTTGCGTTCGCTCACCATCAGTCGGGCTGCTATCATGTCCTGACTCTCCATCTGGTAGAACTTCTTCAGATCCACATTACTCAGAATATCCACGTTGTGGATAAGAATAGGCTCTGACTGGTTGAAGAGCGGCCATGCCTTCCGGATACCTCCACCCGTTTCGAGCAGCTTTTCACTCTCATCACTGATACGGATGTCCATACCGAAGTTGTCATGTGCTCTGAGATAATCGATAATTTGTTGGGAGAAATGATGCACGTTCACTACAATGCGAGTGAAACCGGCATCCTTCAACTGAAAGATGACACGTTTGAGCAAAGGTTCTCCCCCGACACTTACCAGAGCCTTCGGAATGCGGTCGGTAAGTGGCTTAAGGCGAGTGCCCAAACCTGCTGCGAATATCATTGCTTGCATCATTGCTAAATAGCTATTTTAAAATGTGCGTGCAAATTTACTAACTTTTTGCGAGATAGCCAAATTTGCACGCTATTTTCTATTGTTTTGCCGGCAAAACCTGTTCAATATGCTGTTCACGATGACAAATCTGCACTTCTACACCAAACTTCCGGTGAATATGTTCGGCAAGATGCTGCGCAGAATATACACTGCGATGCTGACCGCCTGTACATCCGAAACAGAACATCAGAGAGGTGAAACCACGCTGCATGTAGCGGTTTACATGATGGTCGGCAAGTGCATAAACATGATCCAGGAACTTCAATATCTCACCATCATCCTCCAGGAATCGGATAACAGGCTCATCCAGACCCGTCAACTTCTTATAAGGCTCGTATCTGCCAGGGTTATGGGTACTTCTGCAGTCGAAGACATAACCTCCACCATTGCCCGACGGATCCTCTGGAATGCCCTTACGGAAGGAAAAACTATACACTCTTACCACCAGCGGTCCCTTACCATCATATTTAGAATAGGTGGCAGGTCCGTCCTGCGGATGCGCACGATAGATATTATTGTCGGTAGTCTTATAGCCGTCTGCACGACTCAGCGCCACACTCTCTATCACCTTGAACTGTGGCAATTCGGTCAGCCTTCTCAACATATCCATCATATAAGGATAAGGGAAGACCTTGTCACCCATCTTCAGAAGATCTCGCAGATTCTGGATAGCTGGCGGAATACTATCGATGAAATGCTTCTTGCGTTCGAAATAGCCACGGAATCCGTAGGCGCCCAAAACCTGTAAGGTACGGAAGAGCACAAAAAGACTCAACCGGTTTACAAAATGGCGCACCGATGGTACCTCGGTATAATGCTTCAATGACTGGTAGTATTCCCAAACCAGTTCTCTGCGCAGTTTGAACGGATACTTAGCAGATGCCTGCCAGAGGAATGAGGCGAGATCATAATAGAACGGTCCTTTTCTACCACCCTGAAAATCAATAAAGTATGGATTCCCCTTATCATCCAGCATGATGTTGCGCGCCTGAAAATCGCGATAAAGGAAACAATCCATCGGTTCTGATGTCAGATCCTTGGCAAAAAGCCGGAAGTTGGCTTCGAGCTTCAGTTCGTGAAAATCCAAATCGGTAGGTTTCAGAAAACAATACTTGAAGTAGTTGAGGTCGAAGAGCACACTGTCTACATCGAATTCTGGCTGCGGATAGCAGTTCTGCCAATCCAATCCTCTTGCACCGCGAATCTGGATATTCGGAAGTTCACGAATGGTTTTCTTAAGGAGTTCCTTCTCTTTCTGATTGTAACGTCCGCCCGCATCTCGTCCGCCCTTGATGGCATCAAAAAGCGAAGTACCACCAAGGTCTGTCTGAAGATAGCAGAGTTCATCATCGCTCACCGCCAGAATCTGGGGAACAGGCAACTGTCTGAGCTGGAAATGCTGAGCCAGATATACAAAGGCATGATCCTCATCACGACTGGTTCCTATCACACCAATTACCGTATCACCATCATGCCCAATGATACGGAAATACTGCCGGTTACTCCCCTGCTCTGCCAATTTTATGACATCAGCTGGTTCTTCACCCGCCCATTTCTTATATAGATCAATCAGCTTTTCCATCATTATTCAGTTTACGTCGTTTCCGATCATCATCAATCTTCTGTGCGAAGTTATCTCCGATAAAGAGAAGCAATAAGATACCCAGCGTAGTAAGGAACGAGTTTGTAGTAGTCATTCCCAACTCTGCCTTTGTAATATAAATGAGTCCTCCGATAACAATCAGAAAGACCACTGCTTTTTTCCAATCAATATTGTTCATGCTATGAATTTTCTATTATGCTGCAAAATTACACAATTAAATTGAGAAAACAAAATAAAAACAAAAAAAAATCGGATGTCTCACGACAACCGATTTCCAAAAACAAACTACTTAAAAACTAATCTACTAAAACAAATCAAAAAAATATCTTTGCCATCCCTTCGGATGATACTTTCTTTTATTTACGATGCAAAGTTACAAAAAAAGATTATTCGAACCAAATAATTTTGCTATTTTTTGCATCTTTATGACTAAAAAAACAAAAAAATAGGGATAATTCTCTGAGAATCACCCCTATTTGATATTTTCGCTTTGCAAACTCGCAGTCTTACGATGTGCTTTGTTTGCGCAAATTATTCATCTAATTACATCATGCCACCCATACCTGGTGCTGCAGCTGGTGCAACTGATGCAGGCTCTGGTTTGTCAACCAACACACACTCTGTTGTCAGGAACAAGCCTGCAATAGAAGCAGCATTCTCCAAAGCTACACGCTCTACCTTGGCAGGATCTACGATACCAGCCTGACGCATATCTTCGTAAACGTTCTTGCGGGCATTGTAACCGAAGTCACCCTCGCCCTCGCGTACCTTATTTACTACTACAGAACCCTCGCCACCGGCATTGGCAACAATCTGACGGAGAGGCTCCTCAATAGCACGCTCTACGATACGGATACCTGTTGTCTCGTCAGCGTTATCACCCTTCATATCCTTCAATGCTTCGAGAGCACGGATATAAGTAGTTCCACCACCAGCAACAATACCTTCCTCGATAGCGGCACGGGTAGCGCAGAGTGCATCATCAACACGATCCTTCTTCTCCTTCATCTCAACCTCAGAGTTGGCACCTACATAAAGGACAGCTACACCACCGGCGAGCTTAGCCAGACGCTCCTGAAGTTTCTCCTTATCATATGAAGACTTGGTATTCTCAATTTCGTTCTTGATCTGAGCTACGCGATCCTGGATATTAGCCTTCTCGCCATGACCATTAACGATAGTTGTATTGTCCTTGTTGACGGTAACCTTGTCTGCTGAACCCAGCATATCCAAAGTTGCCTGCTCCAACTTCAAGCCCTTCTCCTCAGAGATAACAACACCGCCTGTCAATACTGCGATATCCTCCAACATGGCCTTGCGACGGTCACCGAAGCCTGGAGCCTTCACAGCGCAAATTTTCAAACCGCCACGCAAACGGTTAACTACCAAAGTAGTCAAAGCCTCAGAATCAACATCCTCAGCGATAACCAACAAAGGACGACCACTCTCAGCAGCAGGCTGGAGAATTGGCAAGAACTCCTTCAAGTTAGAAATCTTCTTATCATAAAGAAGGATGTATGGGTTATCCATTACACACTCCATCTTGTCTGCATCAGTCATGAAGTAACCGCTCAAATAACCACGGTCAAACTGCATACCCTCAACAACACCGATGTTGGTATCACGGCTCTTGCTCTCCTCGATAGTGATGACACCATCCTTAGAAACCTTGCGCATTGCGTCAGCCAAGAGCTTACCAATCTCAGCATCGTTGTTGGCAGAAACTGTAGCCACCTGCTCAATCTTATCGTAGTTGTCGTCTACCTGTTCAGCATGTTCCTTGATGAAGGCAACAACAGCAGCTACAGCCTTGTCGATACCACGCTTTAAGTCCATTGGGTTTGCACCTGCAGTAACGTTCTTCAAGCCCTCTGTTACGATAGCCTGAGTCAGGATAGTAGCAGTTGTTGTACCATCACCGGCATCATCACCAGTCTTACTAGCTACGCTCTTAACAAGCTGAGCACCAGTATTTTCGAATTTATTCTCTAACTCTACTTCCTTAGCCACAGTAACACCATCCTTAGTAATCTGAGGAGCACCAAACTTCTTTTCGATTACCACGTTGCGGCCCTTAGGACCGAGAGTTACCTTTACTGCATTTGCCAACTGATCAACACCCTTCTTCAAGAGGTCGCGGGCATCCATATTATATTTAATATCTTTAGCCATAATATATTCTTTCTAATTAATGTTTAAATAAATATCAGCAAAAAGTTTTTTACCTTTTTACTTTTTTTACCTTTAAGAATTACTCTTCTACTACAGCGAGTACATCGCTCTGACGCATCATGATATATTTAGTACCATCGAATTCGAGTTCTGTGCCAGCGTACTTACCATAGAGTACGGTATCACCTTCTTTGAGAATCATCTCTTCGTCTTTCGTACCCTTACCTGTAGCAACGACCTTACCACGCTGTGGTTTCTCTTTTGCTGTATCAGGGATAATAATTCCACCTACTTTTTCTTCAGCTGGTGCGGGAAGTACCAGCACTCTGTCTGCTAATGGTTTAATGTTCATGATTCTATAATATTTTAATTGTTATACATTTATTTTGCCAACAGGTATTGCTACCCGTCACCCCGCCAGTATACGAAAAACGTGCCAAAGCATCCATACTGACACTTTGACACGTTCAAATACTGACATTATATCACAAAAACTTGTGTTTTATTTCATTTTCCATTGATAATCGAATCTTTCAATATCCTCCTCAACCAGTGGATTACCATTCTGAACTTCGATGAAAGTCAGCTGTGTAATCGCCTTGATGGCATGATAATGCTCCAGAGGAATCACCACGGTATCACCAGCCTTCACATGTTTCTCCTCACCATCAAGTACAAAGATGCCATCACCTTCTACGAATGTCCACACCTCTGAACGATGGTGATGAAGCTGATAACTGATATTCTTACCTGGCTTCAAGGTAATACTCTTGGTGAGCGAATGATTGCCGTCAGCATACTCAGAATCGTCAATCACCCGATAAGTACCCCACCTTCTTTCCTCATACATCGGACGCGGAGTAAGATGTTCTACCGCCTTCTTGATGTCCTCGGAATATTTCTTTGCACAGACGAAGATGCCATCAGGACTCGCTGCAACAACAGCATCCTTCAAGCCATCAACATACAGAGGCAACTGGAGTTCGTTGATGACATGCGTATTCTCGCAATGACTTCCCATCACCGCATTACCGATACTGGCATGGTGCAGCTCATCAGTGAGTGTATTCCAGGTACCCAGGTCCTTCCATTCACCATTAAACGGTACTACCGCTACCGATTCAGCCTTCTCCGCCACCTCGTAGTCGAAAGAGATTTTTGGAAATTCGCTATATCTTGCACGAGTATCTTCAAAGTTCTCACTCTGCATATACTTACGTACAATCTGCATCATATAGCCCAAACGGAAAGCGAAGACACCACCATTCCAGTAAGCACCCTCCTCCAGGAGTTTCTCTGCTGTAGGCACATCCGGTTTCTCGGTAAATCTCTTCACTATCTGATACTTCTCTCCTTCAGCAAAAGGAACCACATAACCATATTTTGCACTTGGATAAGTAGGTTTGATACCCATCAGCACGAGGTCGGCGACGTTTTTCTCCACACATTCCACCATACGGGCTATAGTATGGAAATATTCCAACTCGGTATAAGGATCACAAGGCATAATAACCACAACCTCGTCATCCTCACATTTCTTCTTCAGTTTCAGATAACTTGCAGCTAAAGCGATAGCAGGGAAAGTATCACGCCTCTCCGGTTCGGTAACCACAGAAACCCGCTCTCCCAGCTGGTTCTGGATGATATCCAGCTGACTGGCGTTTGTAGCAAGCGTAATATCGTTGGTCAGATTTGCTTCCTGAGCTTGACGTACCACGCGCTGAACCATACTTTCCATCTCCCCGTTCTCCTTTTCGAGCAATGGCAAGAACTGTTTGCTTCTAGCATTATTGCTAAGTGGCCATAGCCTTTTACCCGAGCCACCCGATAATAAAATTAATTGCATATTATTACTATTTAAATCGTTTATTGTTCATACTTAAGATTTCACAAATTAACAATGAGAGACAGCATCACATCAGGAGTTTACCCCCAGTACCAACAGGTCTCAAAGAAGAATCATCCGTGATAATCCGGCTGCAAAAGTACGTTTTTCTTTTGAGACCACCAAGCAATTTCTAAAAAAACTACCTATTCATATAAAAATATCTAGATATGCGCAAGAAAGTAAAAAGGAAGAAAAAACATCATTTAAACAGATAAAAAACAAGAAAAGCTGGTTCAAGTTGGTTCAAGTTGGTTTATTTCGATATTTTTTTGCTGATTTATTTCCGATTTTCAACAATTATTATTACCTTTGCGACCAAATATCAGTTTAAGCATACCTCAAATAACTTAAAAAGATATATAAATAATTAGAAGCATAATAAACATAAGCAAATGACGAACATGCATTATAAAGGAAATGAAATGATAAGGAGACTGGTGATAGGTGCCGATTTCGTTATTCTCAACATCGTACTGTTGTTCTATACCCAATATGGTCAAGAACTCATACCCGCGTATTTCGACAAAGCAACAAAGATTACCTTTTTTGTTGCCAATGCAGCCTTGTTCCTAGGCGAATACTTCTATTCCACCATCATTCATGTCAGAAAGATCGGGTTCCTGCAGGTTACAAGGCGTACTTTATATCTGTCTGCAGCAACAACATTCTGTTTCTTTACCTTCTCAAGACTACTCGGTCACGGGGAAAAGATGTTCTCCTTCAGCATTATCTTCGGCATAACATTCTATCTGTCTCTCATCATAAGCCGACTCTGCGAGCTCAAATTACTAAAGTATTTCCGCTCTAAGGGCCTCAACTCATGCACCGCCGTCTTTGTAGGTAACGATCCTGCCGTGAGCGAGATGTACAAAACGATGACAGAAGTTCCCTCGGCAGGTTATATCGTAAAAGGATATTATGCAGATGAAGACATCACTGATAATCCGGAAGGGTTGAAAAGAATAGGAAACATGAAACAGCTCAAAGAGATTATCTCTTCTACCATGAATGATACCATCAATGGTGAACCTTCCAATATTGACGAGGTTTTCTGCTGCCTGTCGCATAAAGATCCTGAAATCATCAATATCATGCACTTCTGTGATAAGAATGTGATACACTTCTACTACCTGCCACGTGTGTTTGGTGAGTACAAATTGCATCTTGATGCCCAGAATTTCATGGGAAGGACGGTATATTCAAACCGCATAGAACCCCTAACAAGCACGTCAAACCGCATTATCAAGCGTAGCTTCGACATCGTGGTGAGCGGGCTTGCATGTTTGTGCATTCTACCATTCATTCCATTCATAGCTCTCATCATCAAGATTCAGAGTCCTGGTCCAATTTTCTTCAAACAGGCAAGAACGGGTCTGAATGGTGATACCTTCTACTGTCTTAAATTCCGTTCCATGCATGTGAACAAGGATGCAGACAAGGCACAGGCAACAAAGAACGACCCACGTAAATTTGCTTTCGGCAACTTTATGAGAAAGACGAACATAGATGAGTTTCCTCAATTCTTCAATGTTCTTAAGGGAGACATGAGTATTGTGGGTCCGCGCCCTCACATGCTGCATCATACAGAGGTGTATGGAAGCCTGATAGATAAGTATATGGTTCGCCACTTCTCCAAGCCGGGTATCACAGGTTGGGCTCAGGTTACCGGGTTCCGTGGTGAGACCAAGGAGCTCTGGCAGATGGAGGAACGTATCCGCCGTGATATCTGGTATATAGAGAACTGGTCGTTCTGGCTTGATATCAAGATTATCTTCATGACAGCCAAGAGCATTATCTGCCCTGACAAGAATGCTTATTAGGAGTCTATAAAAAGAAAAAGAGGATGTGCCATAAGTTTGGAAAACAGTTGGCGCATAACAGTTGGCCACCGCATGCACATCAGCTGTTGTGCATGCGCATATCAGCTGTTATGCAAGCGCACAACAGCTGTTGTGCGATCGGAGATACTAACTGTCTCAACAACATATCCTAGCTCTTCCAACAACAAGAAGAGGGTGTATCATTAACTTATGACACACCCTCTTTTTAGGTATTCTTTTTACTTATTACTTAGATTACTTTTAGACGGAAGCCTGTTGAGCCAACAGGTAAGGTCATTCAACATTTGGTCGTGATACGGGAAGCCATGAGCGGCATCGCGGAACCCCCATCCATGTCCGGCAGTCGGATAGATGTGCATAGTACACTCGTTGCCCGCCTTGCTCATGGCAGAATAATAGGCTACGCCATTGGTTACAGGAGGAACAACCTTATCATCAAAAGACATTAGTATGATGGCACGAGGGGTAAGATTAGGACGAACAGCCTTGTCGTTAGACCACTCATCTACCAGTTTCTTATTGGTATTACGCTCTTCACCCAAGAAATTCACACATGATCCCTTATGAGAGATACGCTCATCCATTGAAATCACTGGATAGAAAAGAATCGAGAAATCAGGTCGCACAGCCGCCTCAGCATGAGTACTGACGGAAGAAGCCAAATGACCACCGGCAGAAAAGCCCATGATACCAACATCTTCCTTATTTATTCTCCATACTGCAGAACTGTCACGAACGGTACGCATCGCCTGATAGGCATCACTCAACGGAATATTGCGGTTTCCCTTAGGCATACGGTATTTCAAGACGAAGAAAGCGATACCCTGTTTGTTGAAATATTCTGCCCACTGATGTCCCTCATGGTCCATTGCAAGATGAGAATACCCACCTCCAGGACAATCTACTACAGCTCTTCCTGAAGGATTCTTAGGAAGATAACAGGTAAGTTCACTCTGTCCGTCGCTACTGTTCTTCAATACGAACTTGCGAGCGGTAGATTGAGCAGATGCTGTAATTGCTGTCAGCATCAGAAGAAAAAAAATCATTGTCTTTTTCATTTTTCTTTTTTGTTATGTTGTTTATATCTTTATTCTGTTTTGCTAAGATAATGCAAAGATAGGCATTTTTTCGTTAACCCTATGTTATTTTTTCTTCTTTTTTTGGTGTTTTTGTTCCAATCGCTTTGATTATTGGTTCTTTTTTGCTATATTTGCAGAAAAATTGCTGTAAACGGCAATCAGAGAATACATCTCTCTTCTGCCGCTGGCATTTATTTAGGAGTCTCACTTATAAAATATTGACATAGAATAATGAAGGATTTTTTCAAGAACGTAGCAGCCACTATCGTAGGACTGTTTGCCTTCGGGCTGATCATGACCATCCTGGGATTTATCTGTATCATCGGAATGGTGGCATCGAGCAACAGTAAACCGGCACTGAAAGACAATGCGGTGATGGTGATGAAACTACAAGGACAGATTGAAGACCGTACTGAAGACAACTGGCTCGGCGAACTGACAGGCGAGCAGTTTAACAACATAGGCATGAACAGGATTCTCTCTTCTATCCGCAAGGCAAAGAATGAGGATAAAGTGAAGGGCATCTATCTGGAAACAGGTATCTTGGAGACAGATTATGCCACTTTGCAGGAAATCAGAAATGCACTTGCCGATTTCAAGAAGAGCGGCAAATGGATTATCGCATATGGTGATGCTCTCTCACAGGGTGGATATTATCTGGCTTCGATTGCCAACAAGGTATATGTAAACCCAGAAGGCAATGTGGACTGGCATGGTATTGCATCGCAGCCACAATATATCAAAGACGTAGCAGCCAAGTTTGGCGTTCACTTTACGGTAGTGAAGGTAGGCAAATACAAAAGCTATACTGAAACATACACCGAAGACAAAATGTCGGATGCCAACAGAGAGCAGGTTTCACGCTATATTAGTGGACTCTGGCTACAGATGTTGGGAGATGTGAGCAAAAGCAGAAACATCAGCAAGGATTCACTGAACCGCTATGCTGACGGGCTGATGGTGTTTGATGATACCAAACTACTGAAATCTCGAAAGATGGTAGATGGATTCTGCTATTATGATGAAATCAGAGACGTGGTAAAGAAACAGTTAGGACTGAAGGCAGACGATACCATCAATCAGGTTGACTATAACGACGTAGATATGACTATAGACGACTCGAATCTGATGGGCGAAGAGATTGCCGTCTACTACTGCCAGGGTTCTATCGTAAGAATGGAGACTCCTAGCATCTATGATTCAGAGCAACAGATAGTAAGTACAAAGGTCATCAAGGACCTTCAGGAACTTGCAGATAACAGTCAGGTAAAGGCCGTAGTTCTGCGTATCAATTCGGGCGGTGGCGATGCCTATGCTTCGGAACAGATCTGGAGAGCAGTTAAAGAATTAAATAAAAAGAAGCCGGTAGTGGTTTCGATGGGTGGTATGGCAGCATCAGGTGCTTATTATATGAGTATGGGTGCCCAATATATCATGGCACAACCTACAACATTGACCGGCAGCATCGGTATCTTTGGAGCCCTGCCAGATTTCAGTGACCTGATGACAAAGAAGTTAGGCTTCAAGTATGATGAAGTGAAGACCAACCGCAACAGTGCCTATGCCTCTGCAGGCATGTCACGCCCATGGAGTGCAGAAGAGATTGCCACCATGCAAAACTATGTGAACCGTGGATATAGCCTCTTCCGCAATCGTGTGGCTGAGGGCAGAAAAATGAGTACCGAACAGGTTGAGAAGATTGCTCAAGGAAGAGTATGGCTGGGTACAGACGCCAAGAAGATCAAGTTAATTGATGGATTCGGCGGCTTGAGCGACGCCATCGACAAGGCTGCAGAATTGGCTCATCTCAGCAGTTATCAGGCGGTAGAATATCCGGCATTGGCTGGATGGATGGAACAGTTGCTGGATATGGCGGGCGGAAACAAGGGAACATATCTCGACGAACAGTTGCGCCTGGCATTGGGTGCTCTCTACCAGCCATTCATCATGATACGCAATATGAAGGAGAAAGAGCCTATACAGGCTGCACTTCCTTACGTACTGAACATACAATAACATTTATAATAAGGTATGCGTACATTAATATATAGACATACCGAATTAAGAGAAAGGAAACAGACATGAGAACAGAAGGCGATCTTATCAAGATCAACGACTGGCTGCTACCACTGAGTTGGATTTATGGCGGCATGGTCAGATTTCGCAATTGGCTCTTCGATATCGGACTGAAAAAGAGTCAGTCATTCTCAATCCCGATCATTTCTGTGGGTAACATCACGGTGGGCGGATCGGGCAAGACTCCCCATGTGGAGTATCTGATACGCTTGTTACACGACAAGGTTAAGATAGCTGTGCTATCACGTGGTTACAAAAGAAAGACCAGTGGCTATGTGCTGGCAGATAAAGATACGACAATGTCAGAGATTGGCGATGAACCCTTCCAGATGCACAGCAAGTTTGACGATATCTATGTAGCCGTAGACGCTAAGCGTGTGAGAGGAATCGAAAAGTTGCAGAATGAAGAACCGACCAAGGATGTAGATGTAGTATTACTGGATGATGCCTTTCAGCATCGCTATGTGAAGCCAGGTATCAACATTCTGCTGGTAGATTACCACCGTCTGATCATCTATGACAAGATGTTGCCAGCAGGAAGACTGAGAGAACCTCTAAGCGGTAAGAACCGTGCAGACATTGTGATTATCACTAAATGTCCAAAGGATCTGAAGCCAATGGAATTTCGAGTACTCACTAAGGCTATGGACCTTTACCCTTTCCAGAAGCTCTACTTCACCTGCATCAACTATGATACGCCAAAGGGAGTTTTCGAAGACCAGCAGATAGCCAAGGAGGAGTTGAAAAACTACCATGCTCTGCTGGTTACTGGTATCGCATCGCCTAAGCAGATGGAACACGACCTGAAGCCAATGGTCAAGAGTATGCAGTCGCTGAGTTTCGGTGATCACCATCGCTTCAAGAATAAAGACATCACACGCATCAACGAGGCGTTTGAACAGATGCCAGAACCCCGTCTGATTATCACGACAGAGAAAGATGCCGTGAGACTAAAAGAGACAGATGGACTCTATGAAATAGTTAAGAAAAGCATATACGAACTGCCTATCAAGGTAAGTTTCATGCTGGAACAAGAAGATATTTTTAACGACAAAATCATTAGCTATGTACGAAAAAATTCAAGAAACAGCATCCTGGCTAAAAGAAAGGATGACAACAAGTCCGAAGACAGCTATCATACTGGGAACCGGTCTCGGACAATTAGCTTCAGAAATAACTGACAGTTATGAATTTCCATATAGTGAAATACCAAACTTCCCAGTATCTACCGTTCAAGGTCATGCAGGCAAACTGATTTTCGGTAAGTTAGGAGGTAAAGACATCATGGCTATGGAAGGAAGATTCCATTACTATGAAGGATATGACATGAAGGCTGTAACCTTCCCAGAACGTGTGATGTACGAGTTGGGCATTGAAACCCTCTTTGTAAGCAACGCTTCGGGCGGTATGAATCCGGAATTCCAGATTGGAGACCTGATGATTATCGATGATCACATCAACTTCTTCCCAGAACATCCATTGCGCGGAAAGAACTTCCCTACCGGTCCACGTTTCCCGGATATGCACGAAGCATACGACAAGAAACTCCGCGACCTTGCCGACGATATCGCTAAGGAGAAGGGAATTGATGCAAAGCATGGTGTATATGTTGGCGTTCAGGGACCTACCTTCGAGACACCGGCAGAGTATCGCATGTATCGTGTATTGGGTGGTGACGCTGTAGGTATGAGTACCGTACCTGAAGTGATTGTTGCCCGCCATTGTGGAATCAAGGTTTTCGGCATCAGCATCATCACCGATCTTGGCGGTTTCGATGTACCTGTAGAAGTCAGTCATGAGGAAGTGCAGATTGCAGCCAATGCCGCACAGCCTAAGATGACAGAGATTATGCGAGAAATCATCCGCAGATCTTAAGTATAAATTATAAACTATTATTTATTTTGGATATCTCAAAGTTAGGTGAATTCGGTCTTATAAACCATCTCACCAAAGGTTATGAAAAGAAAAACGAGTCTACAGTTTATGGTGTAGGCGACGATTGTGCCGTGATGCATTATCCAGACAAGGAGGTGCTCATGACTACAGATATGCTGATGGAGGGCGTACATTTCGACCTTACCTATATTGACATGGTTCACTTGGGTTACAAGAGTGCAATGGTAAACATCAGTGATATCTTTGCTATGAACGGAACCCCACGTCAGATGGTGGTAAGCATAGCATTGAGTAAACGATTCAAAGTAGAAGACATTGATGAATTCTATAAGGGTCTTCGAATGGCATGCGACAAATGGGGAGTAGATATTGTGGGAGGTGATACTACCTCTTCTCTCACCGGTTTAGCCATCAGTATTACTTGTATCGGAGAAGCAGCAAAAGAAGAAATCGTATACCGCAACGGAGCCAAGGAAACAGACCTGATCTGTGTGTCGGGCGACTTGGGCGGTGCCTATATGGGACTTCAACTGCTGGAACGCGAAAAGGCTGTATACTACGGACAGATAGAAGATATCCGAAAGAAGATGGCTGAGGCTAAAGCAAATGGTGATAACGAGAAACTGGCTCTTCTGAACAGAGACTTAGAGAATATGCGCAACTTCCAGCCAGATTTCGCCGGCAAGGAATATCTCTTGGAAAGACAACTGCAGCCTGAGGCACGCGGAGATGTGATAGCACAACTGCGTGAGGCAGGTATCCGTCCTACCGCCATGATGGATGTGAGCGATGGGCTGAGCAGTGAATTGATGCATATCTGCGAACAGAGTCATTGCGGATGCAGAGTATATGAGAAGAACATACCTATCGACTACCAGACAGCCGTGCAGGCAGAAGAATTCAATATGAATCTTACCACCTGTGCTATGAATGGTGGCGAAGATTATGAACTTCTCTTTACCGTACCTATCGGTGACCACGAGAAGATTGAGACTATGGAAGGTGTAAGGCAGATTGGCTACATCACCAAAGAAAATCTGGGCAAGTTCCTCATTACCAGAGACGGACAGGAATTTGAACTGAAAGCACAAGGTTGGAATCCGCTGAAAGATTAATTTCAAGCAAGGGGATATTTAGTTAATAAACATTAAGCAAGAGAAAATATTTCGTTTTCTCTTGCTCAATTAAAATATTTATTGTACCTTTGCAACCGCAAAAAGCAAGATGGTGCCATAGCTCAGTTGGTAGAGCAAAGGACTGAAAATCCTTGTGTCCCCGGTTCGATTCCTGGTGGTACCACTCCTCCTTTCATAAAAGGCGGTTACTAACTGTGGTTAGGGCCGTCTTTTTTTATATCCACACCTTAAGGTAACAGATATTACAAACAAGACAAAGTATAGAATTTATTAAACAAACTAAACTTAAAAAGCTTATGAAGAAGATTTTAATAGCTTTATTGGTCTGTTTCTCATTTGTGACAGCCAATGCCAAAGATTACAGTAAGTATTATCAGAACTTACCAGTTCAGATGCAGCAACCTACATTGCCTAGCATCCCAGCCAATCATGTCAGTATCTTGGAATATGGCGGTAATGGTGACGGACTCACCATGAATACCCAGGCATTTGCCAAAGCCATCAGCAAACTGAACAAGATGGGCGGCGGTCATCTTAATGTGCCTGCAGGTATCTACCTCACCGGTCTCATCTCACTGAAGGACAATATTGACCTGCATCTGGAAAAGAATGCCATCATCGTTCTTTCTGAAGACAAGAATGATCATTTCAAGATAGACAAGACCACAGGAAAGAAAGAAAGCCGTGCAACTCCAGCCATCAATGCCAGCAAGAGAAAGAACATCTCCATCACAGGCGAGGGCACTATTGACGGAAACGGAGAATGGTGGAGACCGGTAAAGCGCAGTAAGGTTAGTAACGTAGAATGGAAAGAATTCCAGGCTATGGGCGGAACACTGAATGAGAAGGGTGACATCTGGTATCCTTTCAACCTGAAGCACGAACCTAATGTGGCTGAGAATATGGATGCACAGGAGAAAACCCGAACACACATGATCAGATTCACCAGTTGCGAGAATGTACTCGTACAGGGAGTTACACTTCTGAATAGTCCTAAATTCCATATCATCCCTACCCGATGCAAGAATGTGACTATCGACGGAATCACCGTAAAATGTCCATGGAATGCCCAGAACGGTGATGCGATTGACATCTCAAGCTGTAAGGATGTACTCATCGTAAACAATGTGATTGATGCCGGTGATGATGGTATCTGCATGAAGGGTGGCGCAGGCGCAGCAGGTGTGGCAGCAGGTCCTTGTGAAAACATCAATATCCAGGACAACACCGTATACCATGCCCATGGAGGTTTTGTTATCGGCAGCGAGTTCTCTGGTGGCATGAAGAATATTGTTGTTCGCAACAATACTTTCCAGGGAACAGATACCGGTTTACGCTTTAAAAGTGCAGTGAAGAGAGGTGGAACATCAGAGAACATCTATATCGACCATATCTACATGACCGATATCAAGGATGCAGCCATCACCTTTGAGACCACTTATTTTGACAACCATGTAGGTGCCCAGAAGCAGACAACTCCCGTAAAGCAGGAATTCCTGCCAAACTTTCAGGATATCCACATGAGCAACATCTACGTAAGAGGTTGCAAAACAGGTATTGAAGCACATGGTGCAGAAGGTATGGTACACGATATCACCATCAAGAACTCCAATATCTTCTACACCAAGGAAGCCAAGAATATCGATGCAGCCTGCAAAATTCTGTTGGAAAACGTACGTTTTGAAAGTTTCGCAAAGTAAATTTTCTACTCAACATTCAAGAAGTCTACTTGACAACAGTAAGCGTATGATCGCAAACCGTGAAATGAATATCAAGACCCTCATAAGGCATTCCATAGACCTTATGAGGGTCTTTCTGGTAATGCGGACGGGGATCTTGGGCAAGTACCTCTTTCAATATTTCAATCTTTTCTGCATTCAATCCCTGCAGACGCAGATGCCTGTCTACATCTTCAGAAATCTCTACATCAAGTTTCTGCCATTTGCGGTCATCAACAAAACCGCTCCTTGCCCCAGGATGAGAATCGGCATACACCACATACGGCTTGATGTCAAATATCGGTGTCTTGTCCATAAGATCAGCTCCCTTAACATGAATGACAGGACCATGAGGAGTCTCCCATTCGATATGAGAAATTTTTACCGATGAAAGACCTATATTATTGGGGCGGAAAGGACTTCGAGTGGCAAAGACACCCACTTTCTCATTGCCTCCCAACACAGGAGGACGAACAACCGGACTGTGCGCTTTGTGCCTATTGGCAGAAAATTCCCAAATCAGCCAAAGATAATCAAAGCCCTCCATGCCACGCAGCGCATCAGGGTTACGAAATTCGGGGTCAAAAACAATCTGTCCTTCCAGTTCTGCTACCAATCCAGCCTGTTTGGGTATGCCAAACTTGCTACTGAAGGGAGAACGAAAATATGCTATTGGTTTTATCTCCATATTTACTAATTATTACACCTTAATTATATATAAGACGAAAAAAGCCATGAATTATTTTGCCGTATGCACAAAATAATGTACCTTTGCAGACAGAACAAAAAACAAAAAGAAATGAAAATACAAAGACCATCGTATGAAATCTGGTTACAGAAACCAGGTGAGCTCGGTATCTACCAACAGATAGAACGAGCAGGAAGAGTATGCTATAAAAGTGAGAATAATACCACTGTGAATTCTGCCAAACCTTTCGTGGATCGGATGGTGCAGAGTGAACACTTTGCCATGCTGGAACATGGAACCGTGTATCTGGTATGCAAACATGGAGAGTTGCCGCTTTATACCCACAACAAGTTCTCACGTCTGAAAACTTTAGACGGCAAAGACTATATTACAACCAATCTCCGAGTATTGGCAGAAAACAAAGCGATGGATGATTTGAAATACCTCAGCAACTATGAAGAAGGTAAGCACGAACTCCGTATTACCGTTCATTTTACTACTCAGATTTCCATAACCCGAGAATATAACCGTCATCGTGCCAACTCTATGGCAGAGCAGAGTACCCGATACTGCAACTATTCGAAGAATAAGTTTGATAACGAGATTACCATCAACCTGCCTACATGGGTAGAAGCAGAAGGCTTCGATGGTTCACAAGATCCCAGCGACTACCGAATAGAAGATATGTGTGCTGACATTGCAGAAGGAAGAACTGCAGAATGGAGTAAACTCACAACTTGGATATTCGCCAATCAGGCTGCCGAATATGCCTACATGAAACTGATAGAGGCAGGTTGCAAACCACAGGAAGCACGAGCCATCCTACCATTGGACTGCAACACAGAACTGGTTCATACCGCTTTCGTGAGTGACTGGAAACATTTCTTCGACCTTCGCGCATTAGGTACTACCGGTGCACCACATCCTGATGCCAAGATTTTAGCCTTGCCACTGATGGAAGAGTTTAAGCAGAAAGGTTACCTCTAAGGTTTAAAAAATATTAAAGCACCCTTTCAAAATAAAGATTTTCTATTCTTTTGACATAACGAATAGATATATTTTGTATTTTTGCAGTGTGTTTTTCATAGTATTAGATTTAAGGTTATCAAGATTGGGGCTACGGCGGTAGCCCTTTTTTATTGTCTTTTTCAGCCTTACCTCTCTATTTTTTGCCGATTTTGCCACTTATTACCCCCAAAAACGCATTTTTTTGAAGAAAAACAAAAAAAGTTGGCAAAAAATTTGGTGGAACCAGAAAATAGTAGTACCTTTGCAACCGCTTAAGAAAACCAAGCTATAGTCATCTAGACTAAAACAATGGAGAGATGGTAGAGTGGTCGATTACAACGGTCTTGAAAACCGTCGTACCGAGAGGTACCGGGGGTTCGAATCCCTCTCTCTCCGCAAGAGTCTTCTGAAAGTAATTTCAGAAGGCTTTTTTATTTTTCATATCTGTATATTTCCTTCATATTCATTCACCATCTCCATTACAAGAAGACTTCAAATGCAAAATTATGCTATATTATTTGGTCATATCAAAGAAAACATGTAACTTTGCTAAGAAGTAAGCTATATGCAAGAAAAGACATGACAATGATAGATCGCTGTTACATAGAAATCACTAATACATGTAATCTCAACTGCCACTTCTGTCCAAAACATACAAGGAAGAAAAGACTGTTGAGTGCTGAGGAATTCGACCTGCTCACCGACAAGATACGCGGGAAGATCTGTTTCCTATATTTCCACATTATGGGCGAGCCCCTACTACACCCTCTCCTACCCGAGTTTATCAATATGGCAAGAGAGAAAGGTTTCAAAACCGTACTTACATCCAACGGCACTCTGCTACCCAAAGCTATGGATCTCCTTGACACACTTCCCCACAAAATACAGCTCTCGCTCCACTCACACGAGAGTAATGCCAAGGGAGAGCTTGCCAGTTACATGAACGAGGTGATGACTTTTTCAACCCAAGCAGCAGAGAAAGGAACCTGCATAGTTCTCAGACTTTGGAACCAAGGAGGAAAAGACCTGGAAAATGAGGAAGTAATGGAACACATCGAAAAATTTGTTCCCAAACCCTGGAAAGAACGACCTGACGGTTACAGACTTGCCAATAATCTCTATCTGGAGTTTGACAGGAAATTCGAATGGCCCAACTTTGATAACCATATCGAAGAAAAGGAAATGATAAAAGGAAATCAGAAATCAGGTATCAGAGAAGAAAAAAGAGAAGTTTTCTGTAAAGCCCTACTCAAACAGATAGGCGTATTGGCAGACGGAACATTGGTACCCTGCTGTTTGGACCACAACGGAGATGTTGCACTTGGGAACCTGCTTGAACAATCGCTGGAAGAAATTCTGGCTTCACCCCGTGCCCAAGCCATGATAGAAGGTTTCAAGCACCATCAAGCCACAGAACATCTCTGTGAGACCTGTGAATCAGCCCTGGTAAGAAACAGTTTTAGAGGAAAAGCAAGAAGTTAATAGGAATTATGAAATATTATACAGCAATGACAATAGCTGGCTCAGACAGTTGCGGAGGAGCCGGCGTACAAGCTGACATCAAGACAATGTCAGCACTAGGCGTATATGCCGCATCGGCCATTACAGCCATTACCGTACAGAACACCCTGGGAGTTTATGCCATCCAAGACATCAACCCCGAAATAGTAAAGGGCCAGATAGAAGCTGTGATGGACGACGTCCACCCAGATGCCATCAAAGTAGGTATGGTTAACGACCGTACCACCATCCAAGCAATCGCAGAAACCCTGAAAAGATATCAAGGGGAATACCAGCATCTCATCATTGACCCCGTGATGGTTTCCACCAGTGGTTGCAGACTCATGCAGGAGGACGCTCTCAGCATTTTCATACAGGAGTTATTACCACTAGCTACCCTGCTAACACCTAACATCCCGGAAGCAGAGATACTGGCAGGAATGAAGATACAGAATAAGGAAGACATCCAGAACGCAGCTTTAGCCATCAGTAAGTTAGGCTGTAAATATGTACTCATCAAAGGCGGCCATTTCCAGGGAGCAGAAAAGATTGATTACCTCTTCGAAGACGGAAAACCTATTACCAGTTATCGAGGCCTTAGCGTAAACACACGCAATACCCACGGTACAGGTTGTACCCTATCCTCAGCCATCACTTCTTATCTGGCAAGAGAAATGGATATGAATACAGCTATCGCCATGGCAAAGACCTATCTTTCCGGAGCCATTCTGGCAGGAAAAGATGTAAAGATAGGAAAAGGTCATGGTCCGGTGAATCATTTCTATGAACCCAAGGCACTGTTTATCAAATAACGCCAACACCTTTATATAAACAAATAAAATCACAACGAATATGAAATGGATAGTAATCACTCTGCCCGATTTTATAGAGAATGAATCAACCTATATCAACCAACTCTTTAAAGCAGGTATAGACCTGCTACATCTGCGCAAACCAGAATCAAATATAGAGGAGTGTAAGCGACTGATACAGGAAATCGACAAGAAATGGCATAAAAAGATCGTAGTACACGATCACTTCGAACTTTGTCAGGAATTTCATCTTCATGGTATCCATCTTAACAGAAGAAACCACGAGATTCCAGAAGGCTTTCAAGGAAGCATCTCACAATCCTGCCATAGTTTTAAGGAAGTAGAACAAGCTCTCCAGACTATATCACCCAAGAACAAAGACGAAAAGAGCGCGATTCTCAAACCTGCCTGCCATTATGTTTTCCTCAGTCCAATCTTTGACAGCATTTCAAAGAAAGGCTACAAACATTCCTTCTCTAACAAAGACTTAGAGGAAGCAGGCATCAATGGAATCATCAATGAGCGAGTAGTTGCATTGGGAGGTGTCACCCCTGAATATATTCCTCAATTGAGAGCATGGAACTTTGGCGGAGCTGCATTCTTAGGTGACATCTGGAACAGAAGAACTGATGCAAAATGGACGGAATATCTTGCCTTAATTAAGCAGAAACTTACATCTGGGAATGCCCAGAATACGCTTAACAGTTCAAACATTTGGTAGAGAGAAATACACTACTTTCTAATAAGACAGGCCGAATCTCAACAATAAAAATAAAAAAATGCTTTTTTATTTTGTATTGTCTTCGATTTGCACTACCTTTGCACCCATGATATATCCAGATAATTTTGAAAATAAGATAGGATTCAATGAAATCCGCAAGATGCTGCGCGAAAGATGCCTCTCTCCACTCGGAAAGGAACAGGTAGACAAGATGGCATTCAGCAGCGATGCAGAACAAGTTAACGAATGGCTCATGCAGGTGCGTGAGTTCCGCAGACTGATGGAGGAAGTAGAAGACTTTCCCCTACAATATTTCTATGATGTAAGGGAGAGCATCCTCCGTATCCGTGTAGAAAACAGTCACCTGGAGGAGGACGAGCTGTTTGACTTGCGACGTTCACTGTCTACCATAGCAGATATGGTGAAAATATTGAATCACAGCGATGACGATGACGAGCCGGAAGACGGATGGAAAAGAGAAAAAAAGTATCCCTACCCAGCCCTACATCGCCTTTCACAGGATGTAGTTACTTTTCCACAACTGATTCAGCGCATCGACCAGATACTTGACAAATTCGGCAAGATAAGAGATAATGCAACCCCTGAACTTCTTCAGATTCGCAGAGAACTGGCAAAGACAGAGGGCAGCATCTCACGTACCTTATATAGTATATTGCGCTCGGCACAAAGTGAAGGCATCGTAGAAAAAGATGTTACCCCTACCCTGCGTGACGGCAGACTGGTTATTCCCGTCATCCCTACTCTGAAGCGCAAAATCAAAGGTATCGTACACGATGAGAGTGCCACAGGTAAAACTGTCTTTATAGAACCTACCGAGGTGGTAGAGGCGAACAACCGTGTACGCGAACTGGAAGGAGAAGAGAGAAAGGAAATCATTCGCATCCTCACCGACTTTACCAACAAGGTACGCCCATACTCCAAGGAAATTCTGGACAGTTACCGTTTCCTTGCCATCATTGACCTGATACAAGCCAAGCAAAAACTGGCTGATATCTTCAAAGCCATAGAACCCGAGGTAGAAGACCACCCACACATAGACTGGACCCGTGCGATACACCCATTATTGCAGCTATCTCTACAGAAAAAAAACGAGAAAGTAGTTCCGTTGGATATCATGCTTACACAGGACAAACGCATTCTTATCATCTCCGGTCCAAATGCAGGCGGCAAATCTGTCTGTCTGAAAACCGTCGGATTATTACAGTATATGCTGCAATGCGGTTTGAGCATTCCTGTAAGTGAGCGTTCAAAGACAGGTGTTTTCCAAAACATCATGATTGATATCGGTGACGAACAGAGTTTAGAGAACGACTTGAGTACCTACTCATCTCATCTTCTGAACATGAAGAATATGATGAAGGCAGCCAATGGCGAGACCATCATTCTGATAGATGAGTTTGGTACAGGTACAGAGCCAGGCATAGGTGGTGCTATCGCCGAAGCTGTACTCGACAAGTTCTGCAAGCAGCAAGCTTATGGTGTGATTACTACCCACTATCAGAACCTGAAGCATTTTGCCGACAGCCATGAAGGAGTGGTTAACGGCGCCATGCTCTACGACCGCCATGAGATGAAAGCCCTCTTCCAATTAGCCATAGGCAGACCAGGTTCTTCTTTCGCTATCGAAATTGCAAGAAAGATAGGATTACCCGAAGAAGTAATCAAGGAAGCATCAGATATCGTTGGTTCTGAATACATTCAAAGCGACAAGTATCTTCAGGATATAGTTCGTGACAAGCGATATTGGGAAAACAAACGCCAGAATATCCACCAGCGTGAAAAAGACATGGAGAAAACAATCTCCAAGTACGAAAACGACATAGAGGATATTGAGCGAAGCAGAAAGGCAATTCTCAAAAAGGCAAAAGAAGAAGCCGCAGAACTTCTGAAAGAAAGTAACAAAAGAATCGAAAACGCCATCCGGGAAATCAAAGAAAGCCAGGCTGAAAAAGAAGAAACCCGCCGTATCCGTCAGGAACTTGATGCCTTCAAGCAAGAGGTTCAGGAAATTGATACCAAGGAGACCGATGACAAAATTGCCCGCAAGATAGCCCAGATTCAACAACGCAAAGAGCGCCATGCCAAGCGCCAGGCTGAAAAGAAAGAGAATCAGGAAAAGGCTGCAGCAGCACTGAGGAATGCACAGAACAAGACTCAAGCAGACAGTAAACGTGATATTCAGATTGGCGATACGGTGCGCATCAAGGGACTGACTACAATCGGAAAGGTAGAAAACATTACTGGAGATACAGCAACTGCCGTATTTGGAGGAATGAGAACCAAGATGCGCCTGAACCGTCTGGAGCATGCCACAACTCCTGTTGAAAATGCAGACAAGACAGAAGAGCGCAAGGAAAATCTGGCTTCATACGGTATCAGTAAGGAAACCAGAAAGACCATTGACTCACATAAATCCAACTTTCACCAGGATCTGGACGTTCGCGGAATGCGAGGCGATGAAGCACTTAATGCGGTACAATACTTCATCGATGATGCTATCCTGGTAGGAATGCCACGAGTCAGAATCCTTCACGGAAAGGGAAATGGCATCCTAAGACAGCTCATTCGCCAATATCTGAGTAGTGTGCCTAATGTGACCCATTATGCAGATGAACACGTACAATTTGGCGGATCAGGCATTACGGTAGTTGATTTTTAGCAAACAAACGTTAAACAACTAAAGTTTTTCGGCAAAACATTTGGCGGGTTCAAAGAAAAACCGTACCTTTGCACCCGCTTAAAAATTGAGACGGACAAGTCTCATACGACCAGCTCCCTCGGAATCCCCCAGGATGGGAACATAGCAAGGGTACTTGGTTGTAGCGGTGCGATATGAATCGCTTGTCCACCCGCCTCTTTAGCTCAGTTGGCCAGAGCACGTGATTTGTAATCTCGGGGTCGTTGGTTCGAATCCGACAAGAGGCTCAAAAAGGAATCTTCTTTTAGAAGGTTCCTTTTTTTATTTACATACATTTTACTTCTATATTTCATAACATTACAGGTGAAACCTCTATTTCACGAGGATTTATCTTTAATTATATATAAATATTTCCACCCTTTACACCTTATATAATAAAAAAGTTGTATTTTTGCAAATTGATATGTTACATCCGTAGAAATACAATAAAAACAATGAATACAGAAAATAACGAGAATCAGGAAGAAAAGAAGACAAGCCAGCAAATGCATAAGGTTAAAACGATTATCATCGACACAGGCAAGATAAGACAAACCAAAGCATTCGCCCGGCAAGACGGTGCCATCCTCGGAGCTGTCTGGATTGTCAGTTTCGTATGTACCATGCTGGCAGTAGACCCGCAATACCAGATGCTGGGATTCATTTCCAACATTCTCATCATAGCAACCCCATTTGTTGTGGCCAAGCGACTGAAGGCATTCCGTGACTATGCAAGAGACGGACATATCTCTTTCCGTCATGCATTCTACTATTGCATCCAGACATTCTTCAATGCAACCCTTCTGCTTACCCTTGTGCAATATCTTTGGTTCCGTTTTATGGATACGGGTCTATTCATGAACCAACTGCAAACCAACTATCAGATTGTAGCACAAGCGTATCAGTTAACTGCAGGGGAATCTAAAGCCCTTCTTGATGCTGTCAGTATGATGAAACCGATTGCCTGGGCTTCCATGTTTATGATTACCGACCTGGTAGCAGGTGCTGTACTCAGCCCGATTATTGCTGCTGTAATGGCAAAGAAGGATAAACAACAGCATACAAAATAACAATAAATAAGAAACAAACAGATAAATACAAGATAATGGATATTTCAGTAATAATTCCTCTTTTCAATGAGGAAGAGTCGTTACCAGAGCTCTTCGCCTGGATAAAGCGAGTAATGGACTCAAACGATTTTACTTATGAAGTCATCTTTGTGAACGACGGTTCTACCGACCGTTCATGGAACGTCATAGAAGAACTTGCTGAGAAGAACGAGCAAGTAAAGGGTATCAAATTCCGCAGAAACTATGGAAAGAGCCCAGCACTCTTCTGTGGTTTCAAAGAAGCGCAGGGCGATGTTGTCATCACCATGGATGCCGATCTACAGGATTCTCCAGACGAGATTCCGGGACTCTACCAGATGATTATGAAAGAGGGATACGACCTCGTGTCAGGTTACAAGCAGAACCGTAAAGAAGGAGACCCTCTGAGCAAGACCATCCCTACCAAACTCTTCAATGCTACTGCACGCAAAGTAAGCGGCATACACAATCTGCACGACTTCAACTGCGGTCTGAAGGCTTATCGCCTCGACGTAGTTAAGAATATCGAGGTATATGGTGAGATGCACCGTTACATCCCATATCTAGCCAAGAATGCAGGTTTTGCCAAGATAGGCGAAAAGCCTGTTCATCATCAGGCAAGAAAGTTCGGCAAATCAAAGTTTATGGGATGGAACCGCTTTGTAAATGGTTATCTTGACCTGATGACTCTCTGGTTCCTGAGTAATTTTGGCAAAAAGCCAATGCACGTATTCGGCTTCCTGGGTAGCGTCGTATTCTTCATAGCCTTCCTATCGCTCATCGGCTTAGGTATAGACAAGGCCATCGACCTGCACAACGGCATCTACGGACATCTCATTACCGATTCACCTTACTTCTTCATTGCTCTTGTAGCGATGGTTTTGGGTAGCCAGCTGTTCCTTGCCGGATTCCTGGGCGACCTTATCAGCCGCCAGAACCCAAACCGTAACGATTATCAAATAGAAAAAGAAATAAGATGCGGAAAATAATACCTTTCGTCGTTTTCATGGTTCTAGCCATGATGGGATGTACATCTCTCGACTGCCCACTCAACAATACTGTATATACCAAATACAAGTTGATGGGCGACAATAAAACGCTAAAAGACACGCTAACGATTTCTACGAAAAAGATAGAAGGAACAGATAGTGTGCTGATCAATAAGGATGTAAACGTAGACAGTTTCAGTCTGCCTATGAGTTACAGCCTGGATGAAGACGTATTGTTTTTCGAGATACATACCCTATCGAAGCAAGTATTCAAGGACACCGTGACTGTATCAAAGGAAAACCGCTCTCATTTTGAGTCGGTAGACTGCAGTCCATCGTTCTTCCATACGATAACCGATGTTAAGACTACTCACAATTATATTGACTCAATAGTCATCAATCAAAAAGAGGTAAATTATGATGCATCCAAAGCACATTTCTACATATATTTTGGCAGCCGCAACTAGTATGCTATCCCTATTTACTGTTCTCCCCTGTCAGGCCCAAAGCAAGAAGAAGATCATAGAGCAGCAGCCTGATACCATACCTTTTTTTAGAGGTATGGCTGTGGGAGTTGACCTGATAGGTCCCGTACAGTTGATGGTTAGCGACTATGGGCAGTACGAAGCATCTCTCCGTATCAATCTGAAAGACAAGTATTATCCTGTTTTCGAATTGGGTTATGGAAAGGCTGATGCCAGCGATGAGGCAACCCAAATCACCTACAAGACCAGCGCTCCCTATTTCAGATTAGGTGTAGACTGGAATCTTCTAAAGAACAAACACGACGACTACCGTCTGTTTGGCGGTTTCCGTTATGCCTGCACCTATTATGAATATGACCTGAGCGCCCCACCCGTTACAGACCCAGTATGGGGCGGCGAAACGCCCTATGGAGGCAACGGCATTTCCTGCAACTATCATTGGCTGGAAGGCGTAATAGGTATTGATGCCAAAATCTGGGGTCCCGTCCGTATGGGTTGGAGTTTCAGATACAAACGCCGCCTCTTCAAGAACAATGGAGAATTAGGCAACACCTGGTATGTGCCAGGCTATGGTAAACAGGGAGGTTCACGCCTTGGCGGAACATTCAATGTAACCCTAGAGATTTAAAGACTTCATAATGTGTAAAGAATGAAAAAAAAGAAACTTATCTGGCAAATTCCATTTCTGTTGATACTTATCATTGGTACCATCGTTATCATACGTCAGCAGCATAATACGCCCTATCAGAAAGATACCGGCTTTATCTTTGGCACCATCTATCACATTACCTATCAGAGTGATACCAACTACCAGCAAGAGATAGAAACAGAACTCAAGAAGGTAGACCAATCCTTGTCTCCTTTCAATAAGACCTCTGTCATCACACAGGTAAACCAAAATAAAGATATTGAGGTAGACGAAATGTTTACCGAAGTATTCCGCATGGCAGAAAGCATCTCAAAAGAAACCAATGGAGCCTTTGATATCACGGTTGCCCCAATGGTAAACCTCTGGGGCTTTGGATTCAAGCAGGGGGTACCTCCTACGAAAGCCAAGATAGACAGTATCAAAACGCTGGTAGGTTATGAGAAAGTAGCCTTGGAAAAGGGACGCATCATCAAGCAAAATCCTAAGATTATGCTTGACTGTTCTGCTATCGCCAAAGGATATGGCAGCGACATTGTTGCCAGATTCCTGAAAAAGAAAGGTATCAGCAACTTTATGGTTGAGATTGGTGGAGAAATTGTAGTAAACGGTGTTAGCGAGAAACAAGTGCCTTGGCATATTGGTATCAACAAGCCAACTGACGATTCTACCAATACGAGTCAGGAAATTCAGGATGTACTTGATATTACCGACATCGCCATGGCTACGAGTGGTAACTACAGAAACTTCTATTATAAAAACGGCAAGAAGTATGCACATACCATAGACCCCAAAACAGGCTATCCTGTGCAGCATAACATCTTATCAGCAACGGTTTTAGCCAAGAACTGTGCTACAGCCGATGCCTATGCTACCTCGTTTATGGTAATGGGAATGGAGGGCGCAAAGCAGATTCTGAAAAAGCATCCGGACCTCTGTGCATATCTCATCTATGCTGACGAGAAAGGACAAAACAAGATATGGTATTCACCATCTCTCAAAAACAAGATATTAAATAAATAAACTTACATGTCAACCAATAGACTATACGACAGTTTATTATCACTCCCATTATTCCTGGGAATGACTTGCTATGACTTCCAAAATGTAGCTGGTAAAACCCGTTTTGACTTTCAAAAACTGGAAGCGGGTGAAACTATAGTTGAAGAAGGCACCAGTTGTACACGTCTATATTATTTAATCAGTGGAGATATTAAGGTGATAACCCAGGCAGATGACTACGGCTATCAGGTAGAAGAAGACATTTCGGCACCGGAATCATTCCAGCTGGAACGACTTTTCGGTCTTACCCAGCGCTTCACCCACACTTATGTGGCAAAGAACAACTGCAGCATCATGTCAGTCAGCAAGCAAGAGATCATGAAGTTATCCGATGAATATGAAATATTCCGCATCAATCTTCTGAACTTGGTCTGCACCCAAGCCCAGAAGAACAACCGCAGACTGTTCAGAGTTCCTGCCAAGACACTGAGTGAGCGCCTGATCCGTTTCTTCGAGAGCCACAGCGTCCGCCCGGCAGGCGAGAAAATCTTTCATATCAAGATGACCCGTTTAGCAGAAGAGATGAATGTAAAGCGCATCTATGTATCCAAAGCCCTCAACGAACTACAATCAGAAGGACTTATCCAGCTAGAACGAGGCAGAATCTATATCCCTGCACTGGAAAATCTCATCAAACGCTAAAGAAAGTATAACGACCGATAAATATAAGTTAAAAACGTTTATTATCAAGGCAATAAGGCATTTTTTTGCTAACTTTGCAGCTAAAAAGTAACAATATGCAAGACAATACAATACAGAATAGAACCAACCCATTCTTCGTGCCTTACAATACACCGCACGATACAGTACCATTCGAACGAATCCGTCTCGAAGATTATGAGCCAGCATTCATGGAGGGAATCCGCCGTGATGACGAGGCTACAGACAAGATTGTAAACGATCCGGCAGAACCAACCTTTGAGAATACCATTGCAAGAGTTGATCCCGATAAGGGCGAACACTATTACGACCTCTTGAGCCGTGTATCTAACGTTTTCTCTTGCATGATGAGTGCTGAAACCTGCGATGAGATGGAAGAGATTGCGCAGAAGATGAGTCCGATTCTCACCAAGCACGCAAATGACATCACGCTGAACAAGAAACTCTTCGAGCGCATCAAGTTCGTTCACGATCATCCCAACAGAGAACTGACTCCTGAAGAGAAAATGCTTCTGGACACCAGCTATGACGGATTCGTACGCAGCGGTGCACTCTTAGATGAAGAAGGCAAAGAGAAACTTCGCAAACTTACAGAAGAAGCCAGTATGCTCACTCTGCAGTTCTCACAGAATCTCTTAAAAGAAAACAAGGCATTTACACTCCATATCACAGACGAAGCTCAGCTCGACGGACTTCCAGAAACAGCAAAAGCAGCCGCTGCGCATACCGCCAAAGAGCAGGAAAAAGAAGGTTGGATCTTTACACTCGATTATCCAAGCTATTCTCCATTTATGACCTACTCTACCCAGCGTGAGCTCCGCAAACAGATGTATATGGCACGCAATACGGTATGTACCCATGATAACGAGCAGAACAACCTGGAAATCTGCAAACAACTGGTAAACCTGCGCAGAGAACTCGCCCAGTTACTCGGTTTCGAAACCTATGCCGACTATGTTCTTCGCCATCGTATGGCAAGCAATACAGAAAATGTATATAAACTTCTCAACGACCTGATAGAGGCTTATAAGCCAACGGCAGAAAAGGAAGTGAAAGAAGTGGAAGCCCTTGCCAAGAAACTGGAGGGTAAAGATTTCGAAATGAAACCATGGGATTTCGGCTTCTATTCTCATAAACTCCAGATGGAGAAATATAATCTCGATGCAGAAATGCTTCGCCCTTATTTCCAGCTGGACAAAGTGATAGACGGTGTGTTTGGCCTCGCCAACAAACTGTATGGCATCACCTTTAAGGAGAACAAAGAGATACCGGTATACCACCCAGACGTCAAGGCATACGAGGTATTTGATAAAGACGGAAGCTATCTGGCTGTATTCTATGCCGACTTCTTCCCTCGCAAGGGCAAGCAAGGAGGTGCCTGGATGACAGAGTTCCAGGGACAGTGGATAGACCATAAGGGCAAAAACATACGTCCTCAAATAAGTGTGGTAATGAACCTTACCAAGCCAACAGAGGAAAAACCAGCTCTCTTGACATTAGGAGAAGTAGAAACCTTCCTCCATGAGTTTGGTCACAGTCTTCACGGCATGTTTGCCAATACCCGCTTCGAGAGTCTTTCGGGAACCAACGTATGGTGGGACTTCGTAGAATTGCCATCACAGTTTATGGAGAATTATGCAATAGAGAAAGATTTTCTCCGTACATTTGCCTTCCACTATCAGACAGGTGAACCATTGCCAGATGAACTCATAGAGCGCATCATGAAGAGTCGCAACTTCATGGCAGCCTACGGTTGCTTGCGTCAGGTAAGTTTCGGATTGCTTGACATGGCATACTACACCCAAAAGAAAGAATTTACTGCCGACATCATGCCTTATGAAAAGGAAGCCTGGAAAAAGGCGATGATATTGCCACAGTTGCAGGAAACCTGTATGACCGTACAGTTCTCCCACATCATGGCAGGAGGTTATGCCGCAGGATATTATAGCTACAAATGGGCAGAAGTATTGGATGCTGATGCTTTCAGTGTATTCAAGAAGAATGGAATCTTCGACCAGAAGACTGCTCAAAGTTTCCGTGACAACGTACTCTCTAAGGGTGGAACAGAGCATCCTATGGTTCTCTACAAACGGTTCCGTGGACAAGAGCCAACCATCGATGCACTGCTGGAACGTAACGAAATCAAGATACAACATAAAGGATAAGAGGATGGCAAACGAACTTTCCAAACAAACCAAGCTCGACCTTCGCTATTTGCGAATGGCACGTATATGGGCTGAAAACAGCTATTGCAAACGCCGACAGGTAGGTGCACTGGTTGTAAAAGATAAAATGATTATCAGTGATGGCTACAACGGTACACCGAGCGGATTTGAAAATGTCTGTGAGGATAACAACGTAACCAAGCCATACGTTCTCCATGCGGAGGCTAATGCTATTACGAAACTGGCTCGCAGCAGCAATAACAGTGAGGGAAGTACGCTTTACGTCACCGCCTCTCCATGTATAGAATGTGCCAAACTGATCATACAGTCGGGCATCAAGCGTGTTGTATATGCAGAGAAATACCGTCTGGACGATGGTATCAAACTGATGCAACGGGCAGGAATCAAGGTAGAATACCTCAATCCTGATGAAAAGACATCTTCTGTAGAAGATTAGAGATATGATAGATAAAACGTTAGTAAAAAGAGAATTGTTATGAACATGAGTAAGAATAAGACCAACCGCTTTATGCCATTCATCATGGCATTCTGTGTTGTGATAGGTATTATCATCGGAACATTCTTTTCCAACCATTTCTCTGGAAATCGCCTCAACGTTATCAATAGTGGAAGCAACCGTCTGAACAACCTGCTCCATCTTATTGATGACCAATATGTAGATGCCGTGAACATCGACTCACTGGTAGATAAGGCAATTCCACAGATTTTAGCAGAACTGGATCCACATTCCGTATATATCAGTGCTAAAGACGCAGCTCAGGCCACCGACGATCTGAAAGGATCTTTCTCGGGTGTAGGCATAGAGTTTGTCATCCGCCAAGATACGATACATGTACAGAATGTGATACAGAATGGTCCTGCCGAGAAAGCCGGACTTTTGGCAGGAGATAAGATTGTAGCCGTAGACGGCAAACCTTTTGTTGGAAAGATTGTAACCAATCAGGAGGCTATGCATCGCCTGAAGGGTCCAAAGGATACCAAGGTGAAAATCGGAGTTATACGATATGGAAGCAAGAAGGTTCAGACCTTTAACGTAACCCGAGGTGAAATACCGACAAAGAGTGTTACAGCAGCTTACATGCTTAACGACAAAACTGGCTATATCCGTATCAAGAACTTTGGCGAGAACACCTATCCGGAAATGCTGATTGCTCTGGCCAAACTCTCACAGCAGGGATTCACCAACCTCTGTATTGACCTTCGGGATAACTCTGGTGGTTACCTGACGGCTGCAGTAAACATGGCAAACGAATTCTTGCCAGACAAGAAGCTCATCGTTTACACACAGGGACGCAAATCGCCTAGACATAACTATACGAGTGACGGTAAGGGTGCCTACCAGAAGATTCCGATGGTAGTTCTCATCAATGAAGGTTCTGCATCATCTGCAGAAATCTTTGCGGGTGCCATGCAGGATAATGACCGTGCTACCATCATCGGACGACGCTCGTTTGGTAAGGGACTGGTTCAGCAACAGATAGAATTCCCTGACCACAGCCTCATCCGTCTGACCATTGCGCGCTACTATACTCCTTCAGGAAGATGCATCCAGAAGCCATATACGCTGGGCGATGACAAGGATTATGAGCAAGACTTGCTTGACAGATACCAGCACGGAGAGTTCTTCTCACAGGATAGCATCAAGCATACAGGACCGGCTTATCATACAGGTAACGGCCGTATTGTCTATGGCGGAGGTGGCATCACTCCAGACATCTTTGTTCCTGAAGATACGCTCGGCATGACATCCTATTTCAAGGAGGCTAGTCTGAGTGGTCTCATCTTGCAGTTTGCCTTCACTTATACAGACGATAACCGTCCGAAGTTGAACAACTTCAAGGAGATGATGGAACTTGCCGATTATCTTGACAGTCAGGACATGGTTGAAAAGTTTGCCAGCTATGCTGATAAACATGGTTTGAAACGTAGAAATCTTTTAATCAAGAAGTCACACAAGCTCCTTGACCGCGTCATCGACAGCCGTATCATCTACAATATGTTGGACGAGCAGGCATGGACCCAGTACATCAATCTTGATGATCCAGTCATCAAAAAGACGCTGGATGTATTTGAGAACCATGCAGCATTTCCAAAGAAACCAGAGCCAGCCCAAAAACGCGCTGCGAAGAAAGAAAAGATAGCTATGGCGAATACGCCCTACAACTATTCTTCCTTACACCATAATAATTGTATGATAGCAAATGCTTAAGGCATGGACAAGAAAGAATTAAGAAAAATCATAAAAGACAGAAAGCGACAGTATTCCTCAAGACAACTTGAGGAACTGTCGCTTTCTGTATTATCACGTTTAGATTCCAACCCGCATCTTCAGAATGCCAAAACCATACTGATGTACTATTCGCTTCCTGATGAAGTGGACACCCATCATTATATAGACCAGCTTGTTTCCAGGGGAAAACGGGTAATACTGCCCGTTGTGCTGGACGATACGAATATGGAACTGAGAGAATATTCCGGAGTTCAAGACCTGAAGGAAGGAGCCTATCATATACTTGAACCGAAAGGCAAGATTTATCCGGAAGAGAAATATCCTGAGATAGAACTTGCCGTAATCCCAGGTCTGAGTTTCGATATGAAAGGCAACCGGTTAGGAAGAGGAAAAGGCTATTACGACAGATTTCTTGCCCAGATTCCACATGCATACAAAATAGGAATCTGTTTCGACTTCCAGAAAATCAAAGAGGAAGGACTCCTTCCTGTTACCCCTACAGATATATGCATGGACGAAATCATATAGTACTGAAGTTTCGCAAGTTTTGCCCCACACGCCCTGAAAGGGCAGAAGCTCCTAGCCCAGGGCATCGCCCTGGGTTATTACGGACGCAAACCTGTCGCCCTGTAAGGGCAAAAGCTTTAAAACTCCAGACAAAACATAAAGCTTTTGCCCTTACAGGGCGCCTTGCTGACTGCTACTATACCCAGGGCGATGCCCTGGGCTAGGAGCTTTTGGGCCTTCAGCCCGTTCTTGAACCACATGCGAAAGTTCAGTATAGCATATAGAGCGGGGAATATTAATAAAAGCGTATATCTGCAATAACCTGTGCACCAACCTGTTCATTCAAACGGCGAACAAGGGTAGCACGGCTCATCGTGAGGTCAGCCCTCAATGCAGCATTCTCTATCTTTACATAGAGAGTCTGGTTCTTGATAAACTTATCACCACAATATGCAGCAATATTTTCCCCTACAACAGAATCCCAACTCATTATCAGGCGTTTCTGCTGTAAAGGAGTCTCCAAGCCTTCCTTTCTCAGAAATTCGGGCAAGAGTTCCGCTATTGACTTAACTTTTCTTCTAAACATATTCTTAAAATTTTAAGGGAAACATGATCTGTTTCCCTTAGTTTTCTACTTTATTATTTCCCCATTCTCTACATAGAATATCGTATGATCTCCCTGCATGTTCTGGAGAATCTTATCCAAATGATCACGGTTCGTATCCGTAATAAAAATCTGCCCGAAATGGTCACCGGCAACCAGTTTCACAATAGCCTCAACCCGCTGAGCATCCAACTTATCGAAAATATCATCTAAGAGGAGCAAAGGAAGCGTATTGGAACTCGTGCGCTGCAGGAAAGTAAATTGAGCCAGTTTCAGGGCAATCACGAAAGTTTTGTTCTGCCCCTGACTTCCCTCTCTCTTCATCGGATAATCACCCAGCAAAAACTCCAGATCATCACGGTGAACACCATGCAGAGAATACCCTACAGCACGATCCTTAAACCGGTCGCGCTGGATAACATCCAACAAAGGACCTCTCTGGCAATGAGAAACATAGTGAAGACGGACCTGCTCCTTATCACCTGAAATCTGCTGATAAATCTGCTGAAACAGCGGAACCAGTTCGTCAACGAAAGCCTGCCGTTTCCGGTACAGCAATTCACCATTACTCGCCATCTGCTGTTCCCAAAGTTCCAGCAGCGTAATATCAGGCTCCTCCTCCATTTTCAGCAAAGCATTTCTCTGTTGCAAAGCCTTATTATAGTTGGACAAAGCCTCTATATAAGAGTAATCATACTGAGAGATGACCACATCCATCAGTTTTCTGCGCTCTTCACTTCCTCCTTCTATCAGAGAAACATCTGATGGAGAAACCAGAATCAGAGGGATAAGCCCAATATGTTGCGAAAGACGCTTATACTCCTTCTTGTTTCTCTTGAAATGCTTCTTGGTACCCCGTTTCATACCACAGTAAACATTCTCTATTTCCCCCTTATCATTATCATAATTTCCCTCCAGCATAAAGAAAGGCTCATCATGAGTAATAATCTGTGAATCGATAGAATTATAGGCACTCCTACAGAAAGAGAGATAGTAGATGGCATCAAGGAAATTAGTCTTTCCCATGCCATTATGTCCTATCAGACAATTGATTTTGGGCGACAACTCCAGATTGGCGCTCTTTATATTTTTAAAGTTAATAATGGAAATATTCTTTAAAATCATAGTCTCTTTTCTGCTTTTATAGTGCAAAGTTAGCAGAAAAAGAGGAAAAAACAAAAAAAATAGGCTAGAAATTTCAATAATTGAATAAAATTGAGTAAATTTGCAGAAGTTTAGCGGCATACCACAATTTGAAAGCTAACTTTCTATTGAGCAGATTGCCCCTAAACCAGAAACTAAAAAGTATAGAATAATAAAAAAAGCAAAATAAAAATGGCAAACAACAACGTACAGGCTCAGGAAACAGAGAGCCTAAACATTCGTGAGGCCTTCTTCTTGAAGTACAAGAAGGCAATTATCATTGCAGTAGTAGCTATCATTGTTATCATTGCAGGTGTATTCGGTTATGTATCTCAGATCTCAGGTCCTCGTGAGGATAAGGCTAGCACTATGCTTGCTAAGGGTCAGACCTACTTTGCTAACCAGATGTATGAGCAGGCATTGAAGGGTGATGGCGCAGGCTATGTTGGTTTTACTAAGATTGCTGACGAATACAGCAGCACAGATGCAGGTAACCTGGCAAACCTCTATGCTGGTCTTTGCTATGCAAACCTCGGCAAATGGGCAGAAGCTCAGAAGAGCCTGGAATCTTTCTCTTCAGAAGACGACCAGATGATCAGTCCTGCTGCTGAATCTGCCTTAGGTGATGCTTATGCGCATCTCAACCAGCTTGACAAGGCTGTAAATGCTTTCAAGAAGGCTGCTTCTATGGCTGACAGCAAGGCCGACGATGGTACAAACAACAGTCTTTCTCCTGTATTCATTATCAAGGCAGGCGAGATTCTCGAAAGCCAGGGTAAGAAAGACGAGGCTTTGAAGCTTTATCAGGATGCTAAGAAGAAGTATGTTAACGCTATGCTCGTACAGAGTGGCGAAATCGACAAGTACATCGAGCGCGCTTCTAACTAATCTGTACTGATAACAATTCGAAATCAATATGGCAACAGCACTTCATAATTTATCTGAATACGACTTTACTAAAATACCAGACGCCAGTAACATGTGCTTCGGTATCGTTGTAGCAGAATGGAATCCTGAGATAACGGGCGCTTTGCTCGAAGGAGCAGTAAAAACACTCGAAAAACATGGAGCACTCACCGAGAATATCCATGTGAAAACTGTCCCAGGCAGCTTTGAACTTATCTACGGAGCCCATCAAATGGTTTTGAATGGCGGCTATGATGCAGTCATCATTTTAGGTAGTGTGATACGTGGTGAAACTCCTCACTTCGATTACATCTGCGAGGGTGTTACCTACGGAATTGCCCGTCTGAATGCTACTCAGGAAATTCCTGTTATCTATGGTCTCTTGACTACCAACGATCTGCAGCAGGCTAAGGATCGTAGCGGCGGCAAGTTGGGTAACAAGGGTGATGAGTGTGCTATAGATGCTATCAAGATGGCTAAGTTCTAGTCTTCACAACGAGAGTTGATAAACTGAATGTTATATATATAATAAGGTATAAGCATATGAAACTCTACCAGCTATTGCAGTCGTTTGAATTTGAAGAGATATTTCCAACAGTCAATGTGATGTTTCCAAATGCACAGTTGCATCGCGATATTTTTGAAAAAGCATTCGATATGCTTTGCAATATCCAACCTATCACATCCAAAAAGGTCATCAAGTTTGAACTGATGGAAGATCCTGACTCAAATGATATGTTTGTTGGAGCAAATGATAGCTGTTTCCAGTCCACATGGGATGTATGCCTGGGAAAGGAAGTCAAAAAAGGCAAAGGCGCTGATCTCAATGATGTAGAACTGGCAGCCAACTGCTTACTCAATGTTCTTTTCATCGGACGTCATCCTCAAGGATTTGACAAGGACTACAAAAAGTTATTGAAATAAACTGTCAATACATAATAAAAAAACTCCTGAAGTTGTTTGAAACAAACTTCAGGAGTTTTTTTATGTTTCTCCAATCAGATGCATTGATAAATAAAAGTATCTGTAGTAAATAGTGATAAGTATCTTAAAGAGCTAAGAAACGCTTGTTTATCGTACTTCAACTCATAGATGATATCATCAGAGATAACATATCTATTGGCTCAAAAATCAGATAAATCTGATTGTCGGCAAACGCCAAGCAGGGTTGCTGGCATATGGCAGCAATGTTGTCGGCAGCTGCCCGCAAGGTTGCCGGCATATGCCAGCAATCGTACAATTCTAGATATTGGAACTATTAAAACGTAGAGATATGACTATTTAACCTATTAGCTATTACACTAATAGTATACTAAACAAAGCAAATACTCATACATTTAACGGAAGAACCGCTTTATACGCCATCTTCTTCATCTTCTTCATCTTCAGCAGAAGCGTTGGTATCCAACTTCTCATCCTTTGATATAGAGATACTACCCATTCGGGAAATCTTAAGTACCAGAGGTACATATTCATCGCTGGTAACATCAGGCGACCCTACACTTGCTGCGAAGTAAAGATAATCACCTTCTGCTTTCACATACACAATACCAAGCAAAGCACCCATGTCCTGTGTATGTTTGTCAATATAGGATGTGAAATCTTTCTTTGTGAAAGTACGGCTAAAGAATTCAGAACCATCACTTCTCAATACCTTAACCGAAATTCTGTTATCATAATACTTGGTGTTTTCGTCCAACTGGAGAACTGGAAGTTCCTTGTCAGAACTACGCTTCACCACTACTTTATAATGGGAACCAACCCAATCAGCCTCCCTGGTCTGCTCATAATCACTCATTTTCTGAGTAGCTTTGTTCACAACCTTAGCCACCGGTTTAGGAGCAATAATGATATTACTCTTCTTCTGTTCTGTACAAGCCGTCAAGCTAGAAATAGCCAAAAGACCTATTAATATATAATCAATTCGTTTCATTCCGTTATTTTTTCTTACTGCAAAAGTACATTTTTCTTTTGAAATAGCCAAAGAAAAGAACCGAAATCTACATTCTTACACAAAATCAAGCGCAAAAAGGCGCCTACTTTCACAAGCAGGCGTCCTAACATACCTAAATACTAACTAATAAATTTCCTATTGAATCTTACACGATATAATAAAGTTCAGTTTATGAATTTTAATCGTAACTTTGACGAAAAGAAAATGAAAAGGTTTAATCAAGATATAAAAAAAGTGCTTTTTCTGCTTTTTTTTCATTTCTTAGCAAAAGAACATCAAAAAACATGATTTTGTTTTGTTTTTCGAACAATTTGCCGTACCTTTGCAGCATAATAAAGACATTAAGTATGAAAAAGAGGTTAATATTTATCATTTCTGTATTTTTTGCCTTCGTTTCATGTTCGCATCAGCAAACAGAAAAGAAGGAGCAAGTCATCGACACAATACCTGTGATGGTGATGCAGATACAGAAATGCAATCGCTTATATACTGCAGAAGCTCATGTTCATAAGATTATAACACATGATGACCAGCTCAATCTGAAGGGTTCACTGTTCAAGAAAGACTTTAATATTCATGTTCCTGGCTCTAACCGCAAGGTGGCCATTCCGATGGACGCGACATTAAAAGCTTATGTAGACTTTTCAGGATTCTCTGCAAAGAACGTAAACCGACAAGGCGACAAGATAGAAATCATCTTACCAGACCCAAAAGTGATGCTCACCAGCAGTAAAATCAATCACGAAGGTGTAAGACAATTCGTTTCACTCACCAGAAGAAACTACAGTGATGCAGAACTGTCACAATTCGAACAACAAGGCAGGGAAAGTATCATTCGCGATATACCGAACCTAGATATTCTTGAACAGGCACGCCAAAGTGCAGCAAATACCCTGATTCCGATGCTACAGGACATGGGATTCGCTGAAGAGAATATCAAAATCAGTTTCAGGAAGAAATTCACTTTCAACGATTTGAAGACTCTTCTGGATAAGACAACCATCGAAAAGAATCACTAAGCGAGGAGAACTATGATATGAAAAGAATACAAATCATCGTACTATTAGCACTGATCCTTATTCTGGGTGGAGCCTTCTATTGGCTCACCAAAGACAACGAGGTCAGCGTGGTACAGGAAGATAAGACAACCCTCTCACCCACTCAGGTAGAAAGCATCGAGAATATCGGTCAATGGGAATTTCTATCTGTAAGTGATGAAGAACTGATAGATACTATACGCCGTGGCTTTTTTGGCGATGACCAACTGGTACGTATCTATTACGGAACATTGCGCTTGGGTATCGATATGAAGGATGTAAAAAAAGGATGGCTACAAGCCAGCCAGGACAGCATCGTATGCACTTTACCTCCTATCAAACTGCTGGACCATAACTTCATTGACGAAGCGAAGACCAAGAGTTTCTTTGAAGAAGGCAAATGGACAGGCAGCGACAGACAGGCTATGTATGAGCGTGCTTATCAAGCTATGAAGAAACGTTGCTTAAACCGCACCAATATCTATACTGCACAGGCGAATGCCAAGACTCAGTTTAGAGAGATGCTGAAAGCAATGGGATTCAAAAACGTAAAGATAGAATTTGAGAAATAACAAGGTTATAATACACAAGTAACTGCGTTATCAGGTATAAAAAATATAGATATAAGATAAACATAAAATTTTTAAGAGATGGATGCAATAAACGATTTTTTCACCGCATTTAGTTCATTCCTCTGGGGATGGCCTATGATTATCCTGCTGTTGGGAACCCACATCTTTCTGACCATCCGCTTGCGCTTTCCACAACGCAAGATTTTCAAGGCAATCAAACTGTCTGTAAAGAAAGACAAGAATGCCACAGGAGATGTTTCACAGTTCAGAGCACTGGCAACAGCATTGGCAGCTACAATTGGTACCGGTAACATCATCGGTGTGGCTACAGCTATCGCTCTTGGCGGACCAGGAGCCGTACTCTGGTGCTGGTTAACCGGTGTCTTTGGTATTTCTACCAAATATGCCGAAGGATTACTCGCCGTAAAATATCGCGTAAAGACCAAGCGAGGCACGATGTTGGGTGGTCCTATGTATGCCCTGGAAAAAGGATTGGGCAGGAAATGGCTTGCAGTCCTGTTCGCCCTCTTTGCCGCATTGGCATCATTCGGAATCGGTAGCACGGTACAGGCAAATGCCATCTCTACCCTGGTAGAAAACCAATACGGCATCTCTCCATACATTACAGGTGCCATCGTTACGGCTTTAGGAGCAGCTGTGATTCTTGGAGGCGTGAAAAGTATCTCCAAGGTTTGTGGCATGCTGGTACCTTTCATGGCACTCTTTTATGTATTAGGCTGCATCTACATTCTCTGTGTAAATCATGCTTATTTATTGCCTGCCATCCACGTAATCTTTGACTCTGCATTCACGACTAAGGCTGCAGGTGGCGGCTTCGCTGGAAGTACCATGATGATTGCAGCCCGCTATGGTATTGCCCGCGGATTGTTCTCTAACGAAAGTGGTCTGGGTTCGGCGCCCATCGTTGCAGCAGCAGCCCAAACCCGTAACCCAGTGCGTCAGGCATTGGTTTCATCTACCGGTACCTTTTGGGATACTGTCATCATCTGTGCCCTTACAGGTCTTGTCATCACCTCAAGTATCATAGCATATCCAGACATCGACTATCATAACGGAGCAGCACTCACCAAGGCTGCCTTCAGTAAGATTCCATATATCGGAGCTCCGATATTGACCATCGGACTGGCAACATTTGCATTCAGTACGACATTGGGATGGAGTTATTATGGAGAACGGTGTGTAGAATATCTGAAAGGCAAAAAGTGGATGCTCTGTTTCCGCATACTCTATATTGCTACTATCTTCCTGGGTAGTGTCATCAGTCTGGGACTGGTTTGGAACATTGCCGACTGCATGAATGCTTTAATGGCCATACCAAACCTTATCTCCTTGCTCTGCCTAAGTGGTATCATAGTGCATGAAACCAGAAAGTATCTGTGGAGAGACCAGTTAGATAAAGACATGGACGAAAAAGAAATAGAGGAATTAGAATAAAAGACACAGAAAGAAAATACCCTGAATGGGAGTAAAAATACAAAAGCTCGGCATTGCATCACTGCAGACCGAGCTTTTATTATTAAATCAACAAAAACTAATAAAATATCTTTTCTAAAAACCAAAAAACCTATTCGTTATGAACTTATGGTGCAAAGATACTACAGTTTGCGCAATAAACAGCATATTTTCTGTTGATTTCTATACTTTTTATTGGGCAAACGTTTGCACAATTTGCCCTATCAGATTACAATTTATACTGAAGATGTTTCATTGCATGACCACCCCAAGTGGTATCATTGACATATTGGAAACCAACCTTCGTATAGAGACGCTCCGCTTTCGGATTGCCCTTATCACAAAGCAAACCTACAGCAGGAAGTCCTAATTCTCTCGCGCGAGAGATAGCAGCATCCAACAGTTTAGACGCAATACCTTTTCCACGGTATTGGTTAGAAACTGCCAAACTATCCAAATAGAACTCACCTTCCTCTGTTTCAAGCTCCATAGCCGAATAGTCCATTCCAAAAGCCACGATTGCAGCCTCAATAAAGCGCTTACGTAATCTTTTGACGTCAGCACCATCGTATGCAACCAAGATGCCAACAAGAATGCCATCAGTAGACATAGCAACCAATGTATTCTTATAACTATACTGACTATCCTCCATCTCTACAAGTTTAGTCATCATACGGTGAAAATCAACCAATGTATGCTGAGGACCAGCAAAATTTTGACAACACTGCGCATTCATCGCCTCCATGATAAGCGATGCAATATGCGAAGCCTTGTCTGGCGTAGCCTGTTCTATTTGAATTTTCATTATACTATTTTTATTTTATTGTTTTATTATTGTTATTTCTTTCATGCTCCAGCATCGTGAGGAAATTCTACAAAGATTACTTTTTTCATGATTGCTGATTGGGTTTGATGCCTTATCGTTTACAAAGTTACGTATATTTTTTGATAAGAGCAAGTTTTTTATATTTTTTATTCGAAAAAGTTTTTTAATTCGAAAAAAAAATGTATCTTTGCCGCAGGTTTTGAAGCTAAATTTCTATTACTAGCATAATAGAGATACCCAAATCCCTTGGGTCCCAATGCTTCAAAACCTTTTTCGTTTTTAACAGCGAAAAAGGAATACACCGAAAGAGTGTATCCTTCTTCGCAATATAAATCCTTAATGTTTTGATTTTCAGAATATTACTATAATCACAAAGCTACAGAAGCATCCTTTAAGTCTACTGCCTGTGCCTTGAGGGTTCCCTTTCCTTTTATCACAACGACACATTTTCCGAAAAATGCCTTGCGATGTGAATCGGTGAAACGCTCCAAAGAAGTCTGACATCCATTATCTGTTCCCAGAATCTTTGGCGTTTTCAGGAAACCATGACCACTTGCATCCTGTTCTCCTGAAACAGAGAAGAAAATCTGGTTATCTGCGTTCGGACAGAGATTGCCGTCTTTGTCTACCACATTCACCTCTACAAAGGTGGTCGGATCAGAAGAGCCAAAAGCCTGACAGCCCTGATAAGTCTTCTTCAACACAAGATGATGAGGAGCTCCTGCTGTCTTTATAACTTGTTCCCTAAGAACCTGATTGTTCTTTCTGGCTACAACCTTCACTTCTCCCGGTTCAAAGTTTACGCGCCACATCACATGATATTCAGTACTATTTCTGAAAGCATCGCCTCCGTTCTTTGCACCGTAGACAGTCTTCTTACGGATGCCCTGACTCTTGCCATTGATAAAGAGTTCTACCTCATCGGCATGATTATAATAACACCACATGTCGATGGTCTGTCCCGGCAGCCAGTTCCAATGAGGGAAGAGATGAAGCACATCTTTCTGACTCCACTCACTCTGATACATATAATAGCTGTCTTTTGGAAGACCCGCCAAATCGATAATGCCAAAATAACTGCTACGGGCAGGATAAGCATAAGGAGTAGGTTCACCGATATAATCGAAACCGGTCCAGATAAACTGTCCGCCCACAAAGTCGTTGTGCTTCACCACATCCCAGGTTTCTTCGTGGGTACTACTCCATGAGGCATGGAAATTATCATAAGCCGAACACATAAACGACGGATCGGTATAAGGCAACCACCATTCCTTTGGCGCAGTATAAATGCTGTCGCTAGGCATCATATAGTAGCCACGAGTCTGCAAGGCAGAAACACTCTCCGAAAGAATGAAAGGCTTGCCAGAGAAATTCTTTGGCACATCCTTCACCCACTGATGGTGATAATTGAAACCTATAACATCAATAGCCCCACTCTTAAAGAGATGATTCTTCGGATCAGGCTCATTGCAGCCAGCAGTAACAGGGCGTGTGCCCCAAGGATCATACTCCTTCACGATTTTGGCAAGATGCTGGGTAAGAAGCGAATTGACACTCAGTTCATCGCTATGTGCCAAGGTTGAAGCATCATGACCGGCATTCAGAATCAGGTTAGCCTGCTCCAGACTGAGCGTATCAGCAGCCACATCCGACCATTGTTCGAGAACTTCATTACCGATACTCCACATAATGATACTTGGATGATTACGGTCACGCTTGATGAGATCAGACAGGTCTTTCTTATGCCATTCATCGAAGAAACGGGCATAATCGCCATTCGATTTCTTGCGGCGCCACATGTCGAAACTCTCGTCCATCACGAGGAAACCCATCGAATCGCACATGTTCAGGAGTTCTGGTGCCGGAGGATTATGACTGCTTCGGATAGCGTTCACGCCCATATCACGAAGGATGGTAAGTTTACGGTGCATCGCATCTTCATTGACAGCAGCACCCAGGCAACCGAAATCATGATGCTCACAGACACCATTTATCTTGAGATTCTTGCCATTGAGGAAGAAACCCTTCCTTGCATCAAACTTCACATCGCGGAAACCGGCAGTTGTCGTAGCAACATCCACTACCTTCCCATTTACTAACAGCTCGCTCTTAACTGTATAGAGATATCCCTTTCCGATGTCCCAGAGATGCGGATTCTTCACCTTGAGCTTCTGTTCCCGAATACCCTGACTCTTGGCTACGATCTTTCCGGCAGCATCATAGATTGTATTACGGACAGAGAGTTTCATCTTATTACCGGAAGCAGCGAAATCCACTTTCACCCTGACATCACCCTGTGGAGAAGTTGCCACATACTGTCCCCATTGGGGAATATAAGCAGATTTCATGGTTTTGGTGAGCCAGACATGGCGGTAAATACCGCAACCGGAATACCAGCGGCTGTTAGGCTGGTCGCTGTTGTCTACCTTCACCGCAATGACATTATCACCCTTCTTATTAATATAAGGTGTAAGATCATACTCGAATGTACTGTATCCATAAGGACGGGTTCCGAGTTTATGACCATTGATATACACGGTAGAATTCATATATACTCCATCAAAGGTGATGGTAAACCGGTCATACTTTTCCTTAGGATTTACCGAGAAATGCTTACGGTACCATCCGATGCCGCCCGGCAATGCACCACCACCGGCTCCCGAAGGATTCGAAGGAGAGAAATCGCCCTCTATCGCCCAATCGTGAGGAAGATTCAAACTTCGCCAATGCCGGTCTGAATAATCCGACTTTGACATTCCGGCACTATCTGCTAAAGTGAAAAGCCAGCCTTTATCAAAAGACTGGCGATCACGGGCGCTCAACGACTGAGCGCCCAATAGAAAGATTGCTAAAGCAAATATCTTCTTCATATTACTTCAGTTTTACAGTAACTGCCTTACCAGCATACTTCACCATCTTGCCCTTAGGCGCCTTGGCGAGGCTGATACCCTGCTGGTTGTTATCACTAACAAGTACGATATTGAAGCGACGCTTCTGTAGCATACCGTCGAAAGAACCCTTACGGGCAGCGATAGTAATGGTCTTCTGAGCATCATTATACTTGAAGTCTATCATAGCATACTTACCCTTCTCGTAGTTGTAGTTGGTTTCCTCATCCTCATAGAGTGTATAAGAACCGTCCTTGCCTGCATAGACATAGAGGTCGATGAGTTCAGCCTTCTTCTGATCGCTCCACTCCATCTCTGGACCCACAGGAAGAATAGAACCCTCTGGAACAAAGACTGGAATCTTATCGAAAGGCGCATCGGCTACGATTGTCTGTCCACCGGCATAGTGCTTACCTGTATAGAAATCATACCAGCCCTTCTGCTTAGGAAGATAAACATTGCGGCTGTACTTCTGATACTCGCCTACAGGACAAGCCATGAGAGCAGGACCGAACATCCACTGGTCTTTGATGTCGTAAACATTGTCATCGCCGTTGAAGTCCATTACCAAACCACGCATCATCGTATAGTCCTTGAAGTGAACCATACCCGCCATACTGTAGAGGTAAGGCATCAGACGGTAACGGAGTTTATCGTAAGCCACGATGGTCTTGTAAGCAGGATGATCTGCCGGAGCAATGTTCCAGACCTCACGTGTAGGCCACTGGCCATGAGTACGATAAAGAGGTACGAAGCAACCGAACTGGTTCCAACGAGCCTGCAACTCGCGCCATTCCTTCAAGTCAGCATTTTCCTTACCGGTCTTATCGAACTCCTGCTGGGCAGCCACATAGCGGTTCTCTACACAGAAACCGCCCTGGTCCATTCCCCAGAAAGGCAGACCTGCCATAGAATAGTTCAAACCGGCTGTCATCTGGGCACGCATATCTTCCCAACGGGTAGCAATGTCACCAGACCAGGTAGCCGTACTGTAGCGCTGTTCACCGGCAAAACCGGAACGGGTCAGGAGGAAGACACGCTGGTTAGGGTTCACACTGCGCTGTCCGTTATAGATAGCATCAGCATTTACGATGCTGTAAGCATTGAAATATTCGGTAGATGTACCGAGGGCAGTAGGACCGGAAAGAGCCTTGCGGTACCACATCGGGGTACAGTCGCGAACGTTTGGTTCTGATGCATCCATCCACCATGCATCGATTCCGAACTTATACTTGGTATAAAGATTCTCGTCCATCTGGCGCCAGAACATCTTGCGGGCACCATCAGAATAGGCATCATAGAATGAACCGCGGAAGCCGAGCCAGTCGTGAATATCATCCTTGATAGCCTGATGATACATCCAACCCCTGTTGTCGAGTTCCTTATAGTTCTTGACTGTATCGTAGAACTTAGGCCATACGGAAATCATGAATCTTCCATTCATGGCATGTACGCTGTCGAGCATAGCCTGTGGGTTTGGATAGCGGGCAGCCTCAAACTCATGACTTCCCCATGAATCCAGTTTCCAGTAGTTCCAGTCCTGAACGATATTGTCTACAGGAATATGCAGGTCGCGGAACTTCTTCATGTTGTCCTCAATGTCCTTGCTGCTCTGATAGCGCTCACGGCTCTGCCAGAAACCGAGGGCCCACTTAGGATAAAGCGAAGCCTTGCCGGTAAGCGTACGGTAACCGGAAATCACCTCATCGAGATTCTGACCGGCGATGAAATAATAGTCCATATCCGGCGACATCTCACTCCAGATGCTCAACTGGTTCTTCTCTGCCTCAGAACGAGGAGCTGCTACGCGAAGTCCGCAGTAAGAAACATCACCATCAGGCTGCCACTCGATACGGATTGGAGTCTTTACGCCCTTCTTGATAGGAGTTTCAAACTTATAAGAGTTCGGATTCCAGGCTGTACGCCAGCGCTCAGGCACAACCAGTTTGCCATCGATATAAACCTTCATGTAACCGGCATAATAGAGGATAAACTGATAGAAACTGTTACTTGGAGCCTCCACATAACCCTCGTACACCACCTTGGAGCCATTCAGTGCAAACCCCTTTGGCAGGTTCTGAATGCCGCCCTTGTCGGTCTGGTTGCAAACCTCAGAAGTCTCAGGCATTGCATACTCAAAGTAAATGCTATCTTCGCCTCGAACAATCTTCTGACCATTCTTATCCACATAAGTACCTGTCAGCTGACCTTCCTTACCATCCTTATCATAGAGTTTGAAGGCACGGTTGAGCTGGAGATAATCTTCTGGATTACCCCAACGGCAATAAGAATAAGAATCCCAGAGGATACCGTAGTTTTTATTAGAGATGACGAAAGGCACACTCACCTTGGTATTATACTGGAAGAGGTCTTCGTTCTTACCCTTCATGTTGAGTTCCTCACTCTGATGCTGACCGAGACCATAGAACGCCTCGTTATCAGGAGAGTTGAAGAGCGCACGCCATGACCATCCGTGCTTCTGTGCTTCAGGAACCTTGGCAATGTCTACACCCATTTCACGGTCAGGCACGGTGAACGGCTTGAAAGTCTTTCCACCCTGAGCAACCTCGTTGAGAAGGACATTGTCTTTCAGGTCATAGAAGGTAATCTGACCCGTAGCCTCGTTCATGACAGCACGCATGGCTGCAGTGGTAATGATGAGATTGTCTCCCTGCTCTTCCACCTTATAATTTGCCTTGCTGTTTTGAGGCACTATTATCAGACTCTGTTTGTTACGGAAACTCTGTTCGGCTGTAGCCTGAACACGGATAATCTTATCGCTCACCACCTGGAGGCGAATCTGACTAGGACCAAAATTCTGGTGTTGCTTCAACTGAACAGTAAGATAATTACCATTCTGGTTGAAACCGGCTGCCTGCATGCCTGTAGCACTCATCAGCAGCACTGCTGAAATCAATAATGTTTTAGTTAGTCTCATTGTTATATGTTTAAAGGAAAGTTTAAAAATCTGCGGCAAAGATACGAGAAAATTCCCGTATCTTTGTGCGCAAATGTTATCTGTATATGTATTAAATGTTAACTAGAAGCGTAAACTACTCTGATTCTGACAGATTCTTACGATATTGAGACGGCGTAACGCCATACGCGTCTTGGAAGTATTTAGTGAAATAACGTGGATTATTGAATCCCACCTTATAGGCTATTTCACTGATGTTCAAGTCGCCCGAGCGGAGCAGATGCTCTGCAAATTTGATACGCTTGGTTCTGAGATACTCAGAAGGTGTAATACCCGTCAGCGAAATCATGCGTTTATATAATTGTACGCGTGAAATGCTAAGATGAGTACTGAGCGATTCTACCGATGTTTCAGGATTGCTCATATGATCGCGGATATAAGCATTCACCTCATCTATAAATTTGCGGTCGGCCTCTGTTATTACATATTCTGTGCTCACATTCTTGCGTTTCTTCAAGAGGTTCAGAATACAGAGATTCAACATATCTATATCGAATGGTTTGGCAATATACTCGTCAGCACCACACTTCAGACTTTCCTTGCGTTGCTCATCTCCCATACGGGCCGAGAGCATGATGAAAGGTATGGCTGTTGTTTCGTCATTGTCCTTACACATCCGGCAGAGTTCGTTACCATCCATCACAGGCATCATCACATCGCTCAGGATGATATCAGGACGACGGTCGATGATCTTGTTCCAGGCATCCTGACCATTGACAGCCTCAACAACCGTATAGTCTGTCAATACTTCGTTCATAAACTCACGGAAGTCCTCACTGTCGTCAACGAGGAGCACTACCGGCTTCCTGATCATTGATTCTCCAGGCTGATGCGCATGTTTACTCATTCCGTAGAGAACGTTCTTACCTGCATCTGGATCCTCATCAGTAGCCTGATGCACCGTGGTTATGATAGGTGCTGCTCGCAGAGATCCGAGATGTGCCGTAGAATTAGAGGTGGTACTGCTCTCTATCGGAAGGTCTACCATAAAGATGGTTCCTCCGCTTGGATTATCTGTAACATCTACTTTACCGCCATGCAGTTCGGCAAACTTCTTTACCAGGTTCAAACCTATTCCGCTACCACCCTGCGGCTGCATTTCAGTGCCATTGACCTGATAGAAACGCTCAAACACATGTTCCTTCTCCTTATCGCTGATGCCCTTGCCTGTATCAGATACTGAGATGCGGAGCATATCCGAATCCTTATCTCCTACACGCTGGCGGAATGCAACACTCAGAGAAACGGTGATAAATCCGCCATCTGGCGTAAACTTGTAAGCATTGCTCAGGAGGTTATTCACTATTTTTCCTACCTTATCAGCATCAAACGACATCTGCAGACTAGGCATCGTAGAATCGAAGGCAAGCGTTACTTTGCTGTTTGCCAAAGTACGGAACGAAGTACAGATATTGTCAACGAAGCTCACGATGTCGATACGCGACAGGGTAAGTTTTTCCTTATTCTGGTCTATCTTGCGGAAGTCGAGAATCTGGTTTACCAGATTGAGCAAACGTGTAGCATTGCGATGAATCATCTCCAGCTTTCTGCGTTTACTTTCATCTCTTTCTTCTCTAATCATATTGACCAGCGGCGAGATAATCAAGGTGAGCGGAGTACGGAGTTCGTGGCTCACATTGGTGAAGAAGTTGAGTTTGAGTTCATTCAACTCCTTGGTCTTCTTGATACTGTCTTCCTTGCTCTGGAGTTCGAATTTTACACGCTGCTTTTCGAGCATACGTTTACGGTAGAGATAGAAAGCTACACCTATTAATATAATATATACGATAATCGCCCATATAGAGAGATAGAAAGGCGGATGAATATAAATCTTCAGCGTGCTCACCTCTTCGCTCACACTACCATCAGCATTCACCACCTTTGCCTCCAGGACATAGCTGCCTGAAGAGAGATTGGTAAAGGTAGCCTCCGGACGTCCCTCAGGTGTCAGCATCCATTTGTCATCAAGTCCCTTCATGCGATAGAGGAAACGGCAACGGGCAGGAATACTTACCTGGTCGGAAGCAAACTGTATGGTAAACGCCTTGTCCTTATAACTGAGATCCAGTTCTGGATGAGTATCGAGCGATTTTTCCAGAGGCACTCTTCCCTCAAACTCCTCACCAGCCTTCAGCGGATGATCGAAGAGTACGAAACCGCTGAACAAGACATGTGCATTTTTCTGGGCAGGAAGGATCTTGGCAGGATTGATGATATTAATACCATCCTGTCCACCGATGGCGATGGCTCCATTTCTCATCAGACAGGCAGAACGCTGGTTAAACTGGCGGCTCTGCAAGCCATCGAGCGAATTGAAGCTGATCATCGTAATGTCCCATTTGCCCTGATTGTTCTTGGCCAGCATAACACGGGTAACGATAAATTCAGAAACCAGCCAGATGTTATGCTGCTTATCTTCGAGCACCATACAGCCTACAGTGCCCTGCGTTCCATTGAGGTCATTGATTGACTCCAACTGTCCTGAAGCCTCATCATACATGGTGACGCCTGCAGGCGAGGCCATCCACAAGATGCCTCGGCTATCCTTCATCATGTAATTCAGAGAAGGACTCGGGAAAGGCTGTCCGTCCTTGGTTGTATTCACATTGGTTACCTTTCGGGTTCCGAAATTAAAGATAGAATAGTTCTGCGAATGACCTATCAGAATTTCATCTTTATTCGGCAGGAAGAGCGAGTTGATAAAATCACTGGTAATACCTGAATTCTGAACATTGTAGGTTGTAAACTTACCACTTTCAGGATTATAAATCTGGAAGCCTGAGCCCAAGGTTCCGATAATCAGATGGTGATACGGATCTTCGGCAAGACACCAAACGCTGTTATTGGCAAGTCCGCCAGGAGCTGCCTGAAAACTCTTCCATCTGCCGTTTTTATATTGGGCAAGTCCACCATTGAAGGTACCGAAATACATCGTACCATCACTCATGGTTACGCTGCTGACGATAATATCCGAAGCCAGACCGGTTTCAGCCTGTGAGAATCGCCAACTCTGTCCGGTAAGCGGACTGTAGCATATAATACCGCTATCATTGGTTCCGCACCAGAGATTACCATTCAGATCCTGTGTGATTGTACACACATCACCAAGCGGAATAGTTGTGAATTTCTGAGCGTCAGGCGAATAATAAGCCACGCCGTTCTTGTAACTACCTACCCAGATAGCCCCCTCATCATCCACATAAACCTTCTGCAGGGAATTGTCAACGATACTTCCCTTTGCTTCGGAATGAACATACTGACGGCAGATTTTGCGTTTGAAATCTACAAAGAAGAGACCGTTATGGTCGGAAGCCACCCAGAGATTGCCTGCCTTATCGCGGGCAATATCACGCATCAGAATACGGGTTGGGCAAGGAATATCAATGCCCATATTTGTAAGATAAGAACGGGCATCGGTCCATTTTCCGGTTTTAGACTGATACACGTAATTGGCATTACTTACAGAAACCCAGAAACCACCTATACCATCATAGAAAGTATAGGCGCCATTATCACCGGCAGCTTTATGGGTGGCAAGGAAGGAATTGTACCAGAGAACCTTCTGTTTCTGTCCGTTGACACGGCAGATTGTACCATCACCATAGGTAATGAGCGCATCGCCGTCAACCTCGGTTATTTTACTGATATTTCCCTCTTTCAGACAGCCCGACTGAGCCTTTTTGGTAAATTTAAAAAGATAAGTATTTTTGGTTTTGGCATTATGATAGTAGAGTCCCTGTCCGTAGACAGCTATCCACATGTTCTTATCCTTATCTATCAGGAGTTTATAAGGAGGTCCCTGCACATGGATGTTTTTGAGCCATTCTTCCGGTTTGCGCTCAAACTGCTCTTCATCATATTTATAGATGCAGTAGCCCACAGAGGTATGCACCCAGATATTTCCACCATAGTCTTGCTGAAGTTCATCTACCGAATTGTTAGGCAGCGACTTATCATCAGTGTTGATATAATAGAAAGTTTTCATACGGAAGCCGTCAAAGCGGCACAGTCCCGACTGGGTACCGAACCAGATGTAGCCTCTGGTGTCCTTGAGGATGGCACCCACCTGACTGTTCGTAAGTCCATCATGATTGGTGAGGCTGCTGAATTCTACGTTTTCATAGGCAGCCCATGCCCTCTCCGGCTGCATGAGCAGCAAGAGCAGAAACAGCACGATGGCATGTTTCAAGTAGTTTTGTTTTTTTATCATCATAATTGTAGGTTTATATATATTTATCTGAATAGATATTTTATTTCTATAATAGGTTTTATTTCACGTCGTTTTTTTCAGAACTTTCGCGTATTTTCAGTATCATCGGTACCACTTTCTTGTAGATTTTTTCATCTCCATTGATGCTTCTCATGAGTAGATCACAGGCAGTGGTTCCCTGTTCGTGTGCCTTGTCCATAATAGCCGAGAGTTTCGGCGTAACGAAGGCAGCAGTATCACCATCGGTAAAACCGATGATAGCAACATCCTCTGGTATTCGGAGCCCTTTTTTCTTGATAGCATCGAAGGCGGCATAGGTGATAATATCGTTAAAGGCGAGGATGGCATCAGGTCTGTCCTCCTTTTCGAGGAGACGGAGAGTAGCGTTTCGGGCCACATCGAAATCGATTCTGTCGCAGACTACGAGGTCACGGTCGATAGGGATGCGGTTCTCTCTCAGAGCCTCCAGATAACCGTGTTTTCTGCGGCGCACCATATCAAGATGGTTTGGACCGCCGATGAAGGCGATGCGGCGCGAACCGGTATCTATCATATGCTGGGTAGCCTCCTGGGCTGCAACATCACCATTGCCTACTACCTGGGAGAACTTATCTTCTAAGCAACAACGCGCAAAGAACACCAGTGGAACGCCCATCTTATGCAACTGCTCGAAATGAGAATAGTCGACCGTATCCTGTGCCAGACAGGCGATGATGCCTTCCACATGCAAATTCAGGAAGTTTTCTACCGCTCTCTTCTCGTGTTCTGTATTCTCGTGGCTATTGGCGCTGATTACCGAATAACCATTCCTTACGGCATAATCTTCTATACCATCCAGCACGGCAGCATAATAATGAGTTACCAGGTTTGGCACAATCACACCAATCACCCTAGGTGCTTCTTTTCTGAGGCTCTGTGCAAAGGGGTTTGGTCGATAATTGAGCTCCTTGGCAAGGCTTTTCACCTTTTGAGTCATCTCCTCACCCACTTCATGGCTGTTTCGCAGGGCTCTAGATACAGTTGCTATGCTGACGCCAAGTTGATCGGCGAGGTCTTTTAAAGATGTTCTTCGTTGTTTCATTTGTTAGTTTACGCTTTATAGACATACATTTTTGTATCCACAAATTCTGCATATTTTGTCTTTCCGACAGCAAAGTTAGTGAATTCTTTGCAAAGATAACAATTTCTTTCGAAAACGCAAACGTTTACGTTATTATTTTCTGAAAAAATTTATTTTATAAGAAAAAAACTCGTAATTTTGCAAACTGAAAAGTAATGAATAGTTGATAATAAGTTAGTTAGAAACAAGCGTGGGTTTGGAATGTCGGGAGACAATCCAAACTCTTTTTTATGTCCCGATGCCAACAGATTACCTGCCAGGATACAAAAAACAGGATACAAAAAAAGATGAGGGCACATACTGAATACTGCCCCCATCTGATATGGTTATTACTGCTTAAAAACAAATTTCTTCTGTCCGGGATAGTTAACGAATATCGCTACCAGCAGAGATACAATACTCTTCGGAATCATGTAATGCAGCTGAATATGTTCGTGCGCATTCAGAAATTCGGTCAGGGCGATAGTGCCGCCCGAATTGAGCATCCAGCTGATGCCCCAGATGATAAAATAGCGCCAGGCTACACTCTTTTTCTTGCTCTTGGAATCGCCGAACACATAACGATAATTCAGTATGCAGTTGGTAATGCCGCCACTTATCACTCCCAGCGCATTGGCAAGTCCGTAATAAATGCCGATGATATCTGAGAGGAAGAATGCCAGTCCGAAGTCTACCACTGAGGCGCAGGAGGCAGTCAGTTCCGCCTTGCCGAAGGTTACGAGTTCTTCTTTAATCTTGCCCATATACTCTTAGATTCCATTAGCAGTACGCCTACTATCGTAGTAAGAATACCCAAAATGACATCAATGATATAATGATGACCGGAATAGACTGCCGTCCACCAGATGCCCAGACAGATGCAGGCGAAGAGCACCACCGTATACCAGCGTTTACGGCTCATCACAGCATAAATCGTGGTGAGGAACATATAGGCAGCATGCAGGCTCGGCACGGCAGCAAAGACATTGGCATTCTTGCCATAGAGTCCGTGGAACACGTGCAGTCCGGTCATTGCGTCCCATCTGCCCAGACCAGCCACATTGCCCGGTGTATTGAGCACAGCCTTGAAGCCATAATTCATCGCATACCAAGGCGGAGCAGCCGGATAGATGTAGTAGCCGATGAAGCCGATGACATTCACCAGCAGGAAAGCCCAGGAAAAACGCTTGAACCATTTAAGCTGTTTCGTAAGATACAGATAAAGGGCAAACGCGATAGGCACCGGAACCCAGCAGAGATAGAAGATGCCTGCCCAGAAATCGGCAAAACCGCAATGGTAAACCTTGAAGTATTCACCCGGAATCATCAGCTGGCTATGGTCGGCTACAGCCTGCAGTTCTGCGCTGGATGAAGCAGCAATGCCGAAGAGCGACTTTTCTGCATGATAGAGATGCGCCACGTCAATATCGTTCACCATATAGTTAGGATAAAGGCGCATCGAATCGTAGATGATTCCAAAGAGGAACCAAGGCAGAAAATAGAAGGCAAAACGGCGTGTCTTCTTCCAGGCTGCGAGTACCGCCAGGAGGATAATCAGATAGATACTAAACACTTTTTTCTACTTTTTATTGATAGAATTTGAGTTTATCATTTACGGCTGTTCATCACAACATAACAATGCCAGATGCGCCAGAAAGCGGTGATGTTTGCCAGGACGGCAATCAGGATCATTCCGCCAGCCAGCCACCAGATATTGCCTGTAAAGCCGGTAATCATCGCAGTAACAGCGGTAACCACAACGCGCTCAGGACGCTGCATGAAACCTACCTTGCACTCAATATCCAAACCCTCGGCACGGGCACGGACATAACTTACCATCACAGAACCGATCATCGCTGCAAAGGTGACTACGCTCATCCAGAACCAGGTCATATCGCCCTGCATACGTACGAAGATGAGGCAGATGCCAAAGAGACTTACCAGCTCGCTGTAGCGGTCGAGTGTAGAATCCCAGAGTGCACCGAAGAGACTGCTTTTGCCGCTTATACGTGCCAATCGGCCATCCATCATATCGAAGAGACCGGCTGCGAGGATAATGAATCCACCCCATCCTACAGTAACCATGCACGATGCATAATCAGCCTGCTCTGTTCCGAGCATCCATGCAGCATCAAGGAAGAAACCGGCTGCCACAATATTGCCCAGGAATCCTACGAAGGTGACAATGTTAGGAGTAATACCTACTGCTATCATCCCCTTGATAAGTGGATTGATGATGGCATAGATAACTTTTTGTAAGAAATCTCTATAATTCATATTTTAATCTATTTTTTATTGTCTGTTTTAGAAAACGCTTGCTTAAGAATTTTTCTGCTCTAAGAAATGCCAGACTAGATGATTCCAGCCGAAACCAGTATGATTTTGATGATGATTAAAGAAACGGCTGCATAGAAGCCGCCCAGCAGATCATCAGCCATCACATAGAAGGCGCCCTGCCTGTTATCCAGTTTCTTGATGCCCAGCGGTTTCACCATATCAAAGAAGCGGAAGAGAACAAGTGCCACCAATGCCCACCACCAGGCATCTTTCACTTCGCCCTGTGCCGTAAGCGGGGTCAGCAACGACAGGGGAATCCACACGCCAGCCATCTCATCGATGACCACACGGCTGGGATCCTCGCCCCAGTAAGGCTGCAACTGCGCTGTTGCCCAAGTGCCCAGAATGGTAGAAACAATGACGAGAAAGAAGGTGATGCTCTGCAGACTCTCGCCCGTAATACCGAGTCCGTAAGCCAGGGCTGCCCAGATGAGGGTTGCCAATACAGAGCCAGCCGTTCCCGGTCCCCAAGGCCAGAAGCCACTGCCGAAACCGGTGCCTATGATGACGGGCAGCAAAGGAGGCCGCTCGTCGGTAAGATTTCCCTTGTTATTCATTCTCTTTATGTTTAATAAGCCCGCAGAAGGGCGTTTCTTCTTTAAATTTCAGTGTGCAAAATTACGCTAAAAAATTAAATTAACCAAATAGTTTTCTGTTATTTTTCTGAATTTCATCAGATATTGACAGATAAACAGGTGAAATAGAGCAATATGAAGGAGTTTTATACCACTCAGGCTCGCACGGCGAAGAGCAAGAACAGGCAGCAGAAGGAACTGCATGGAAGCCTTTTTCTGAAAATCTCATAAAAAACTGAAATAATGAATAGGTTTTTGCGTCTATTTACGAATAATGTTATAACTTTGCATCCTGAAAAGATTAAATCATGGGCGGAGAGCCCCTATATATAATAAGGTATAAAAAATGAAAGGTATTAAAAAGTTGTATTTTACAGTCATCCTTCTGATGATTTCTACGCTTCAGATGATGGCTCAGCAGAAGATAACAGGCCGTGTCATCGATGACGACGGTTTTGCCGTACCGTATGCAAGCGTGCAATACAAAGGACATAAAATCGCAGTTTCAAGTAACGGAGAAGGTAAGTTTACCATCGAAAAGAAGCCGGGACTCATGCTCACCGTAAGCGCACTGAGCTACAAGAGCACATCGGTGAAGGTTGACGAAAAGACCAACTTTCTGGAAATCAAACTGAAAGACGATACGCACAAACTGACCGAAGTGGTGGTGAAATCGAAAAAAGGCCGCTACAAGCGTAAGGATAATCCTGCCGTAGAACTGATGCGGCGCGTGATTGCTGCTAAGAAAAAGAGCGACCTGAGCAACCACGACTATGTGCAATATGATAAGTATCAGAAGATTACACTCGCGCTCAACGACCTGAAGAAAGAGCAGTTGGAGAGCAAGTTCTTCCAGCGCCGCCAGTATCTCCTCGACCAGGTAGAAACCTCTCCGTACAACGGAAAGCTCACCCTGCCTGTCAGCATCGACGAGACGGTTTCACAGCATATTTACCGCAAAGATCCGAAGACCGAAAAGGACATCATCAAGGGTCAGCAGAGCAATGGAATCGGACAGGTAATCCAGACCGGAGAGATTCTCAACACCGCCCTGAAAGAGGTGTTCACCGATGTAGACATCTACGATAATTACGTGCGCCTGCTGCAGTATCCCTTCCCATCTCCCATCGGCAGAACAGCCATCAGCTTCTACCATTACTACATCGAAGATACGGTGTATGTGGAAAGAGACCTGTGCTACCATCTGCAGTTTATCCCAGCCAACAGCCAGGACTTCGGATTCCGAGGTGAACTCTATGTGCTTGCCGACAGCAGCCTGCACGTGAAGAAATGTAACCTCTACATGCCTCACAACAGCGATGTAAACTGGGTTACTGACATGAAGATTGAACAGGAGTACACCAAGCTCGACAACGGCGAGTGGGTGCTCTCTAAAGACGATATGATAGCCGAACTGCACGTTAACAAGTTCCTTCAGGACCTGCTGGTGGTGCGAAACACGCGAATCACCAATTATGCCTTCGATGCCTTGCCGAAGCAGCTCTTCAAGGGCAAGGCGAAGATCAGGCACGATATGGATGCGATGAACCGCGATGAGGCTTACTGGAACAAATACCGGCAGGTGGACCTCACGAAGAGCGAATCGTCGATGGACAGCTTTATCCACCGCATGGAGAACTCCAAGGGATTCAAATACATCATCTTCGGTGTGAGAGCCCTGATGGAGAACTATGTGGAAGTGGCTCATACCAAGGGCAAGAAGGTAACGGTGAAAGACAGTCTGGGTGTTGAAAGAGACAGCATCATCAACGACCGCCGCAGCCTCTTCGACCTGGGACCTATCAACACGTTCCTCTCCAACAACTACGTAGACGGTGTGCGCCTGCGTCTGGCGGGCAGAACGATGGCGGCCCTCAACCCCCACTTCTTCTGGGATGGTTACGGTGCCTACGGTCTGAAGAGCAACAAGTGGTATTACGGCCATGTGCTCACCTATTCGTTCAACAAGAAGAAGAACAGTCCGTTCGAGTTCCCGATGCGCAAGCTTACCTTCGAGCTGGGGCATGACATTACATCTCCATCCGATGATAACCTGCTGCACAACAAGGACAACTTCTTCATGACCCTCCGTGCCACTACGCAGGACCAGATGTATCAGTATCACCGCCAGAAGGTGACCTTCACCTACGAAACCGACTGGGGATTCCGCTTCGACACCAGCCTCCGCTGGCAGAGCAACCGCACCGTGGGCAATCTCCACTACTACAGGGTGAGCGACGGCGAGGAAATACGCAAGATACGCACCACTGAGGCAAGTGTAGGCTTAGATTACAACCCGGGTGTTACCTATGTCAACACCAAGCAGCAGCGCCTGCCAATCAACCTCGACAGTCCTGAAATCTCGCTTCGCCACACCATGGGCTTAGACGGATTCATGGGCGGCCAGTATCAGAGCAACCTCACCACGCTGGGCATTTACAAGCGCCAGTGGCTGGGAAGCTTCGGCTATATGGATTTCAACATCGTGGGCAAGGCGCAGTGGAGCAAAGTGCCTTTCACCATGCTCATCCAGCCACCGGTCAACCTCTCCCTCTTCGAGCAGGAGGCAACCATCAGCATGATGAAGGACTGGGAGTTCCTGAGCGACCGCCAGCTGTTCTGGTCAGTAGCCTGGGATATGAACGGCAAGCTGCTCAACCGCATTCCGCTCATCAAGAAGCTGAAGTGGCGTGAATATATAGCCATCAAGGGTGTTTGGGGCGATTTGACCAGCAAGAACGACCCGAGCAAGAACATCAATGATGAGAAACTCTTCAAGTTCCCTACCAACTCCTATACCTTTGGCAAGACGCCATACTGGGAGTTTGTAGCCGGCGTGCACAACATCTTCAAGTTCTTCGGAATCGATTATGTTCGCCGCCTCAACTATTATGACCATGCAAACATCTCAAAATGGGGCATCCGTATGGGCTTCCTCATGTCATTCTAATAAGAAAAAAAGATGCCTTGATGCAGTATTTTTATTGCATCAAGGCATCTACATACATATACAAAAACCATAAGAGAGTAAACACAATGAAGCTTCTATTAGCAGACAAACAGGACATCACAAGAGCCGGATTGAACTATGTGATCAGTAAGATGGAGGGATTGGAAACCCAAACTGTCGAAGACAAGGCAGACCTGCTGCTTACCTTAAGGGAGAATGAGGATACGGTCGTAATACTCGACTACACCCTTTTCGACATCAATGATGCTGCCGAGTTACTTATTTTAAACCAGCGTTTCCCATACACGCGCTGGCTACTGTTCAGTGAGGATCTGAGTGCCGATTTCGTGAAGATTCTCATCGCCAGCAGTACGCAGTTCAGCGTATTGCTGAAAGAGTGTTCGCTAATGGAAATCAAGGAGGCGATACGTTTCTGTGTGGCAAGCAACCGTTTTGTCTGCCAGCGCATGATGGAGGTTCTTCTGGCTCCGAAACAGGAGGAGCAGGAGAAAATCAACCTCACCAAGACCGAGACAGAGATTCTGAAGGACATTGCGCTGGGAATGACGACGAAAGAAATAGCCGAGAAGCGCTTTTCCAGCTTCCATACGGTCAATACCCACCGCAAGAACATCTTCCGCAAGCTGGGCGTAAACAACGTTCACGAGGCAACGAAATATGCGCTGAGAGCCGGTTTGGTTGATTCGGCAGAATATTATATTTAACTATCAACTTTTCATTGGGGGGTTAACAGGGTTAACAGTTAACAGCTGTTTTTTGCATGGTCCCCCTCGCGTACCTTATTATATAATAATATATATATACTTATTTTTATATAAGTGTGTGGATGGAAGTATGCATTTTTGGGGTGTTAACTGTTAACCTGTTAACCCCCATCTTAATTTTCTCTTTCCAGAGCGCATCTTTTTGTCTTGGCAAGCGTCTTATATTAAGACGGAGAAGTGCCTTATATTAAGACAGATAAGAGGCTTAAATGATGACCAGCGGGAAGCTTCAATGACGCCTCACAAGGGGGCAATTAATGCGTCGCGACGGAAGAATTGGTACGTCGCCACGGAAATAATTGTGCGTCGCGACGCAAAAAATAATGCATCGCGATGGAAAAAACAGCCATTTTACAGCCATTTTTCATCCTATCGTGATGCATTCTACTGAACTTTCGCATGAAGCCCCACACGCCCTGAAAGGGCAGAAGCTCCTAGCCCAGGGCAGCGCCCTGGGCATTATGGACGCAAACTTGTCGCCCTGTAAGGGCAAAAGCTTTGTTTATCGCCTGGTATTTTAAAGCTTTTGCCCTTACAGGGCGCCTTGCTGATTGCTAGTATACCCAGGGCGCTGCCCTGGGCTAGGAGCTTCTGCCCTTTCAGGGCGTGCTGCTTCCGGAGTTTGTGGACCTTCAGCCCGTTGCTTGAACGGGCATGAGAAAGTTTAGCATTTTACATTTTCTCAACCAGAAAGCTATGAGTTGCTAACCGGAAAACTATGAGTTGAGAACCACAAAACTATGAGTTAGTTTTTTTAACTTTTTAGCCCATTTTCTATCTTTTTACGCCTAAACGGCACAAAACAGAGACTTTTAAATCTTCTTTTTATAGCAGCGATGACGGCGATGCTGTTCGCTCTCCAGATACTGCCACTGGCTCTGAACACCGGTATTGGTCTCCATCTGCGGCATTGCCTCTGCCCATTTAAAGCCATAACGGCGATACTGCTCAATCAGATCGGCAAAAATAAGCGCATTGGCTCCCTTCTTGCGATATTCCGGAAGAACACCAATCAAGAGCAAATCTACCGTATCCGTCTTGTGCCACTTCAGAACCTTCAGCACCTTCAGCCAACCAGTAGGGAAAAGCTTGCCATCGCCTATCTCGCGCAGCACATCGGTAAACGAAGGGAAGGAAACACCAAAGGCAACCAGTTTGTTGCCAGCGTTGCCATCTACCACACCCGTTACCAGGTTCAAGTCAGCCTTCTTGATATAAGTATTTACATATTCATCGATCTGCTTCTCCGTAAGCTGCTGGAAATCATAGAGATTCTTGTAAGTCTCGTTCACGATTTCGAACACCTTCCTGCCCATTCCTCCCGAGGTCAGTTCCCGGCGGGTGAACTTATGAACATGCAGATTATATCGGCTCTCTATCATCTGGGCAGTCTTGGCAAACTTAGCCGGCGTCACTTCCGGAATCCTGATGCGGTACTCCAGCCAGTCGTTATCCTTCTCATAGAGCGGATAACTCTCCAGATGCGTCTTATAATAAGGATAATTGTAATTGATATACATCGTAGACTTCCGGTCGAAGCCCTCGATGAGCAAGCCTTCACGGTCCATATCCGTAAAGCCGAGCGGACCTACGCATTCGTTCATTCCCTTGCTCTTGCCCCAACTTTCTACCGCGCGCAACAAGGCGCAGGAAACCGCAACATTATCCACGAAATCGAACCAGCCGAAGCGAACCTGCTTCTTGTTCCACTCTTCGTTGGCACGATGGTTGATAATGCCAGCAATTCTACCTACGATACGAGCCTCGCTGTCAACCGCCAGGAAGTATTGAGCCTCGCAGAATTCGAAGGCAGGATTCTTCTTTGGGTCCAGCGTATTCATCTCATCGAAACGCAAAAAAGGAATGGCAAACTTATGGCCTCTGTAGAGATCATAATGAAACTGAATGAAGGTTTTCAGCCCTTTTTTAGTCGTTATCGGTATGATTCTTATCTCATCATTCATTAGTATATTGTTTTATGTATATATATTCAATTGCGGCACAAAAATACAATAAATTTATGAATAATGCAACTCTTTTCTTATAAATTTATAAAAGTTTGTTCATAATTGTCCAACTTTGTGGATATTTATGTACCTTTGCAGGTTGAAATGCCCCAAAAGAGCATCATAAAGTTATGAAGAAAGAGAAAAGAGACAACTATACGTTCCTCACTCATGCCCCTGTGCATCATGTGATTTTTACGATGGCCATACCAACGATTATCAGTATGCTGTCGACGAGCATGTACAACCTCGCCGACACCTATTTCGTGGGCAGCATCAACACGCAGAGTGTGGCAGCGGTAGGCGTTTCCTTTGCAGCAATGGCTGTTATCCAAGCGATAGGTTTCTTCTTCGGTCACGGAGCGGGCAATTATGTTTCGCGACAGTTGGGTGCCAAGCATACGGAAGAGGCACAGAAGATGGCAACAACGGGCTTTGTGCTGAGTTTTCTTACCGGTCTCCTCATCGCCATTCTGGGTCATGTGTTCCTCACTCCGCTCTGCCTTCTGATGGGTTCTACGCCCACCATTCTTCCTTATACAGAGCGTTATCTGGGCATTATCCTGCTGGGTGCTCCCTTTATGACTACCTCGCTTACGCTGAATAATCTGATGCGATTTCAGGGCAATACAATGTATGCGATGAAGGGCATCATGTCGGGTGTGCTGCTCAATCTGATTCTGGCTCCTCTGCTCATTCTCTACTTCCAGCTGGGCATTACCGGAGCCGCCGTAGCCACCCTCATCAGCCAGTGTTTCGGCTGCGCCATGCTCTTCTGGATGACGCATAAAGGCGAGAACATCCGCATCCGTCTCAGCAATTTCACCCCTACCCGCGCCTTTGCTAAGGAGATTATCTTCGGCGGAACTCCTTCGCTGTCAAGACAGGGACTGGGAAGTATCGCTACGCTGATGCTCAATGTGGCAGCAGGTGCGTTTGGCGATGCAGCCATTGCGGGCATGAGCATCGTTACCCGCATCTCCTTCTTCACCTATGCGATGGTCATCGGTTTGGGACAGGGATTCCAGCCGCTCTGCGGATTCTGCTACGGCGCCAAACTCTATGGGCGCGTAAAGGAAGCCTTCTTTTTCTGCATCAGATGTGGCACGGTTTTCCTCAGCGTCTGTACCCTTCTCGGCTTCATCTTCTCAACTTCCATCATCAGCATCTTCCGTGATGATGCAGCGGTTGTAGCCGTAGGTTCGGCAGCTTTGCGATGGCAGGTGCTCAGTTTTCCGCTCGTAGCCAGCATCGTGCTCACCAACATGCTGATGCAGACCATCCGTAAACCGGTGAGAGCCAACATCGTAGCGGCAGCACGAAGCGGACTTTTCTTCATTCCGCTCATCTTCATCCTCCCCTATTTCTTCGGACTGTTGGGCGTGGAGATGTGTCAGATGTGGGCAGATTGCTGCTCGTTTGCCGTTGCGGTTCCGATAGCCTGGAGCGCTTTCAGGGATATGAGAAGAGAGCAGATGGAACTTGGGTAAAGCCAATAATAAGAAGATACAAGAAGTTTCGCACGTGGTTTAAGTACGGGCTGAAGGCCCAAAAGCTCCAGAAGCAGCACGCCCTGAAAGGGCAGAAGCTCCTAGCCCAGG
>DAWDQD010000007.1:0-105618 GCA_052349145.1 Segatella copri
GTAGTACAACAGTAAGACGATTACTCATGCCCATAGGGGGTGCTGAGTAGTTACCTTTGAAGTCATTCATAATAGCAATTTTTATTCTAGTTGATTGCATCATAATTAAGGCAAAGAACTAACAATAATAGCTTATTTTCTTTATATATTAATCTTAGCTATTTATTGTCTTGAATATAACAAACAAACTTACTATGCTTTATTATTTTCCTAATGCGTTTTGCAGGAAGCAATAAGATTTGTCTCTCAAGTAGTTTAACCGCACTTGCACATTATTCCAATTGATGGGTCTACCTGCAACCATCAAAGCTTCATCCTTGTTAAATATCAAACGATCAGCCAACCCTAACCCTTTTAATAAAGATTCAAAGCGAGACAAGCCGCGCTTTTTATTACCAATAACAACAAAATCTCGCTGGAATATAATGCTAAACACCATTGCGTGAAAAGAATCTACCACCATAAACTTGCCAGCAATAAAGCCTGCCAACCACTTTTCTACAGAAGGAGCTATTCTATCTTTTACTGATGCATTCGTATCTTCTGTTTTTGTATTGATATCGTTCACAGTTAAATGCTTTTGCGATGCTATCAGATTGGCAATTGCTTCTTTTTCTTCTGTTCTATCAAGAAAATAGCATTGACAAAATGATTCTCTCTCGGGAATTACCTTTATTAAGTCATAATAGAATTGTTGAGCATGCAATAATGTTGGATCCAAGACATGCATAGCGTCAACATTCAGATATTTTTCGCATAGCGAAACTCCACTATCCTCTCTAACAGACAAAGCAGAAAATCTACTTGCAAGAGATTTACATCTTTCTGTTTGACCTTCAGAATATTCCCATTCATCTGTTCCAAATGATGGAGCATAAGCTACTTTAAGAATATCATACGATTCTGCGAAATCAAGCCAATAATCCATCACATTAGGAACGTATTTTGGACGCCAAGTCTGATCAGAGCCAACCACAATTGCTTGAAAATGCCCTGTCGATATCATCTTTTGTAACTCTAAAGAAGAATGTACTGATATAATATCTTTTCTAAATCTGTCAATAAAGTGCTGCTGCTCCGCCATGATTATCATTGGAAATTGATTACGATAAAATATATCGCCTTTATATCCAAAGAGAAGTTTCTTAATTAACCTTTTCAATATAGTTATACCACATTGAAAAAAAGGCGTTCGTTCTGGTTGCCTATCCAAAACAGTTACTTCACAACCCAATTCTTTCAATTTGGAATATAAAGCATATGTCTGTAATAGGCATCCATGACTATAATGTATAGGAAAAACTAATAATGCTACTTTCATATTATGAAATACCATAAAGACTTAAATTTATTATTTCAACATCTATATTACTTTTTTTATCGTCCCATAAAACCACAGCAAGTTCACCATTTTCATTAGAGTATTGAGTATCATGTATTACCATCAGAGAATTGCCATCTATAGATAAACCATAAAAGCCATCCAAACATATTAATGACATTTCATAGACTCTTCCTATCTCTAAATTAAATGGAATTTGAGAAATCGGACTTGAAAAAAAACCGTTTGTTACAATCTCAGAAACTAACGTAGTGCCATCCACTATTCGAAATCTTAATCTCTCAAATAGTGATTTATGTCTAAACGCCAACTGAAATTCCTTAAAAATAGAATTAAACTTGACATGTATATCAAGACGAACATTAGAGAAATTATGGTTGAATGTTGTAAGATATATCCAATCATTGAAGATTCCACTGCTTATCAGTCTTATATGGTTATCAGAAGTTATCTGTACCTTTTTTGTTTCTTGCAATATGGAATTAAATTCTCGTTTTTCACCAGAATACAACCCTATTGAATGCAATAACATAAAAATTTTCAGATATACAACTTGATTCCAAGTTTCATCTTTATAATCTAAAATCGGAACTAATTCCGAAATGCGATATAATTTGCGCCACAAAGTTATATCATTATTATATAATGAAAAAGGGTCTACTGATACATACCTTTGTTTCAGTTTTTTCTCTATTTGCGCCTGACGAAAACGTCTATTAAGACTAACTATTATATCAATTAAACGGGACAAACCAATTATCATATCTTTCGAATATATGTATAGTAAATATATCTAAGGATTTTCTTTATTTGCTGACACAAAGATGGATGCGCTAGAATTTTTACACGTTCTATTACAGACCTATTAGCATCAGCAAAGAAACAATTCCTCTTATTTTTAAAAAACTTCTTGTAAAATATTATATCATAAAACGACATTCGGGGGGGGTAGAACATAACTTTATAGAACTATTACGTCGGACTATATCATCATATTCAACATTTTTCAAATCCAAGTTTATTGTTTGCATCATATTATTCCCTTTTATAGTATTTACCATTACAGCACTTATACCTTTGTCATCATTCAAATCTGGATACAAAGTATCAATACCCCAAAAATCAGCCAAAGTAATATCGCTACCACTTCGTAAACTTTTTGCAGGACATTTCATACAAGATGGTCTAAGATAAAGATTAAAATTATTAAAACCTAAAAAATAAGAATCTTCATTATGAGCATGAGAAACCCTAACAGATTTAATATCCCCAGAGATCGTAGGCTTTGCTAACGTGTATGTCAAACAATACTTCTTCCATCCAGAAGATTTATCTCTGAAAGAGATTCTTTTTAATGACACAGACATATCTTTACATTTAAGCTTCTCTGCAAAAGAGCCTTTAGTATACAACGAACCCCAATCTATGTCCTGATTAGCATTATTTTTTATTTCTTCTAAATACTGTTTCCAAATTTTTGGAGAAGGGACTCCATGACATATGAAATCAACAGTTATTAAATTATCATATTTTTTATGTAAAAATCTCAATAAACCAGCATTCTGGCATGGGGTTCCAGAAAAAAGCACCTTTATTCCTTTATTAAGGAACTCCCTAACACTTACATAACTATCATTGATATGGCTTTGTACATACTTTGAGCCCATAAATGGATACAAACCATCCATAGTTTTCGAATAGCGATGGACTACATTCCAATTATCATCAAAACATGCTCCAAAAACTATTCCGCCTTCTGAAATAATCTGTTTCGCCAAAAGGATAAACACTCCTCCTGAAGATGATTTCAAACGCTCACCTTCATCTGGATTAACAGCGGCATAACAAGCCATAGGAAGACGAATATCCCCCTTGTTTATGACAGGACATGTTTTCTCACATAACCCACAGTTTATACAGGTTTTCAAATTTACAGCAGGGTATAAAAAGCCTTCTATATCAGCCTTTAATTCTATACATTGTCGAGGACATATTTGAACACAAGCCTCACAACCACAACATTTATCTTTATCTTTTATATCAATCATTTTACAAATTTATTTACGAAAGTTTTAGCCTTATCAAGCATAAATTTACGTTCTTCTACATCTAGTCCAAAGAGATAGCATGAAAACAACGTGGTTATAAACATCAGAATAATCTGGAATATTCTCACATAAGCATCAGTATGCATCAGTGCGATTATTAATCCGAAGACAATTGACATCACAAGAACTTTTACTATAGGATAGCATACCTTTATGCTATATTCGCATAAGGACAAAGATATCATAGGTCTTACTACTATAAGCCTAACAATACAAGACAAAAGTATTATTAAAAAATTAACTATATAAACAGAACTTGCTTCACATCCGAGCTTTAACGCAACATAGGATACCGGTAAAATCAGTAACAAAATACCACCAACTAAACTTTGATACTTTTTGACTCGACCTGTTGCAGCTGCAGCAATAGCGATTGGCTGTGCCGTGGAGTTTACAAGAATCGTACAAAGCATAATCTTCACAAAAGAAGAGGTATATTCAGGCACATTACTAAGCCATAACTTAAGTACATAATCTGCTGAAAAGAAAAGCGGTAATGCAAATATCAACACCAAGTAAAATGAAAATTTTGATGTTCTAAATAACAACGAATGCATCTCGCAGATATTGCCCGTAGCATATTTTTTTGTAATTTGCGGATTTACTGCCATTTGGAAATTTGTGGAGAACTGATTTAAAGCAGCTTCAACCTGAGTACAAATTGCACGCGCTGCATTCACTGTCGGTCCAAAGAATACATTTAATAATAGGTTCACCCCCTGGCTATAAAAAGTACCTGCAAGGCCGCCAAAGAGATTCCATCCCGCAAAAGAGCCTATTTCTTTGAACAGTTCCTTATTCCAATATAAACTTAATTTAGATTCCTCAAAATGCCTTATACAATACTTTGAATATATAAACCTTATAACAAACTGTACAAGTGCCATTAATATAGCAAAGACAATAAGTTTATCATATTCAAATACCAATAACAGATAAACAATAGCCAAACGTAAGGAGACTTCAATGGTCGAAATATATGCAAAAGCTTTCATGCGCTCATGCGCTATAATCACAGCATTATATGGAACGCTCATTATTTGAAGTACCATAACTACTATAGATAACTGAAAAACCCAATGAGCAGCTACTATACGATCATTTGGTATTATCATTTTTTCATGCATAAACCAGATTCCTATCGTTTCTGAAATTGCAACTATTATTAAAGAGGCAAGAAATAATATCTGGCTACTAACCACAAAAACACGTTTCAACTTTACATAATCACCGATTCCCAAATAATAAGTAAGATATCGCTGAATGGATGTATTTAATGCACCTTGAAGAAATGAAAGCATCATAACAACACCACCAACGACATTATATATACCGAAATCTACAACTCCTAAAACCTGAAGCAATGCCCTAGATGTATATAATGATACGAGCATCATTAGTATCATTCTTATATATAACATCAGAGTATTCTTTACTATTCTTTTATTTTCTGTTTTTTCCACTATATGAATATGAAATACAATTTCTATTATAAATTCAGATATATTCTATTACACTTTCTCCACAATATAACATCTTGCATATCACCTAGAAATATTTAACTATTTCAAATGGATATTTAAAGATGCCTGTTCTCATTAATAGCGTATTATATCCCTGATCTAAAGATGGGGACGGGAAGATGTTGCTTTCTGTCATTAAGTAGCCATTACCCCTCTTCTTTATTACTAAAGCATGCTGGGCATGAGGTCTTATGTATATAGAAGGTAATGCCTTTCTTAAATCTACTTCTACAAAGTATTCTGTTTGAGTAATTCCATATTCTGGAACAGAAGTAGCGTGAGGCATAGCCATCAACAGAACATATACATAAATATCATCATTAGGCAAGAGTTTCTTATCCTTTGCCAACTGTTCCAACATATCACCAAGAAGCAACTGTCAATATTTTTGTAGGCAAGCGAGGCTCCGAACCTCTTTATTGGCTTTCGCCAATTGGGACCATTCGCTATCAAAAGTGTATCGGCTAAGTTTCCCTCTCATTATATCATGCAGACGCTTGCCCAGGAATGTCCCTGCCCACCATAATACAATGTTCGTGTTTACTTTACCTCCAGCCATCTCGTGACTACTTTTTTGTATTTCTTCCTTCATATCCTTAAGTTTTACGATTAAACCATATATGCTGACAAATCCCATCAACAGGGAGTATGTCGACACAACCGCTCCGCTTAACAACAAGTGAGAAACCATCACCAATACAACATTCAATCTTTATTATGCATCTCTATCGACTAATACAAACATAATTATTTTCTATTGGGGTCGAAAGATTCTGATTATTTTAACACATCATTCGTCACCACTTATATACAGAAGGATATTTTACTTGGACAAAGCTGAAATTATGCCCAATAACGGAAATCTCCTTGGCTAATATTCGACTATTCGCAGAGGGAGTCCTCATAAACGCCAACATATTTCTAGCGGCATCTCCACGCAGAGGAGTTACGTCAGGAGCATCATAATCTCTCCAACCAAACAGGCAGATTTTCTCAGGAAAAGTCAATATGTAATGAGCCATCAATGGATCTAACAATAATCGTTCCAAGGATTTCCTCATCTGTGAAGAAGCCTTGGCTCGCTTGCCCAAAGGATACTTGCCATCATTGGGATTGACATACTTCTCTTCGGAGCAAGTCAAATCACAAAAGGCAATTTTGTTATGCTCGTCCGTTGCATCGACCAATAAGTAATCGCACCTATCCCTCATCGCAGCTGCAGTATTATCAAATTGATTGACATACTTCTCAAAATCCACAATGACTACAGGACTGGCAGATGTATCCAGTCTCAAATTAACCCTGTCACATTGAGCACGACGTGGACGGTGTCCTTGACAATCATCACAAGCCTTGGAGTCTGACAATTCGACAAGCCCCCTATGGATAGTCATATCAACAACCACCCCATGGGCATCCAAGTCATACTCCTGAGGATAATGCACTTGCAGCAATCGGTCTATCAACATTTCGTCTCTCATCTGCTCAACTCGTTAAACTCATTATATATGGCAGACATCATCTCTGTCAAGTCGTATGTATCAACTAGGACTTTTCCATCCTCATCCGTTGCCATGAGAGTTTGAGCATTTCCATCGTATATTCTATATACTGCCAATTTCTCAGGCTCAACTCTCGCACGCTCCTCAGCCGTTTGACGAATCAAAACGTTCAAGTAGTTCAAGATATAAGGACTATGTGTAGCCATTATAATTCCCATCTTACGGTCATTGGAAGAAGCTGCATTAACTGTCTTCACCAAATCATCTATTAAGCGGCATTGAGCATCAGGGAAAAGACTAAGTTCAGGCTCCTCTAAATGAATATGCACATACTTTGGCAAATCTGCCAGTTCGATAACCGGAGAAAACTTTGTCAACAATTCGTTGTCATAAAGGTAGTCAAGCACAGACCGACGGAAAGCCTCCTTAAAGGAATAATCCTTGGCAAAATGCTGCACGATGACGGAAAGAGGGGTGGATGTTTGGATACCTGATGAAGCCTGGGTAAGCTCTATTGGAGCATAGGCATCGTTAACAGGCATAACAGTTAATTTAACAGGACGCCCCTTAGGATGCTTCACGGAAAGTTTCAGTCCCAAATAAGAGAGATCATATTCCTTGTCATCCTTCACCGCCTGGGCAAAGTCATTCATAGTCTCATGAAAATAAAATCCCAACGACGCATTCTTATTCGTCAAAGCATTAGCCGTCCATGAAGGGATGACATTTCTATTCTCCGAGACAAAAGACTCTTTCCAAAATGTCAAATCTTCTTCTCTTATCTCTGGCAAGAGCGTACGCTTGATCTTGGTATTGCCATACTCTATGCTATACACATTACCAGAATCTGCATGCACCTCATATCGTATATATGAATTACTATGAAAGAAAGCCACAAGATTAGTTGTCTTTAGCAAAGACTCGAAGCGTATTCTGAAAGGAGAGTTTGTTATTTTCGAATGTTTTAGAAATGATCGAATATTAGCTCGCTTATATAGATAGCGCATCAGGACAAGTACCTTCATCAGTGTACTTTTTCCGATGGCAGACTCACCTATAAGAACTGTAAGAGGCAGAATCTCCAACTGTTCAATATGGCGAAGCGGTCCAACATTGTGTATGGTAATATATTCCTTCATATACTTTTTCTGATTGTATTCACTAAAAAAACATTTTTATGGTTGCAAAAATACACTTTTTTATTGAAACGACCAAGCAAAAGAAGAAAAAAGACAGAACAGGTCTAAAGAATCCGTGAAATTCGTTACGAAAATCATTTCTCTCGCCCATCGGCGCCACCTTATTAATAATCGCTTTTAGGGTATTCTTACCTGGATAGTGATTGAGAAAAAATAGTCTGAATTTGATATTATAAGAGATATTTCGAATCCCTCCGTCTCCCTTTAGCCAAAGGGAGCTCCACCTTTCTCACCAAGCCTCTCTTTCCTCAGGAACGAGAGGATGTAGCTGGCGACGCTATAGCTCTGCCAGAGTTTTGGTCAGCCAGCGGAGCCTGTGCCTTTGTTCTAAAATCATCCCGTCCTTCTTTACCATTAAAGAAGGCTCCACCTCTCATCTCGGTCTTCTCCCCTCAGGGAAGAAGAGGAAAACCGCCCTAATCGGTGCTCGAACCGCTACGCTATAAGGTTGGCGGACCATCAAAGGTCTCGCCAGGTTATGCGGGATGGGACCGCCAGGGATGGAATGGCGATTTGCGATTGTCTGTCGCCTGACGGAAAACTTTATTCTGGTTGTTCTTGCAGATATTTCTCTATCCAAGGCTTTAACTCTGGAATATCACATTCTATTGTATCCCAAAGACTTTCCGGATCTACAGTATAATAGCCATGAATAATACTTTAACTTTTTCTCTCATAAATCAAGAACTTGTCGTTATTTACTGAGTCTAACGCAAAAGGTAAGAGGCGACTGGCTTCTACCATATCTACCTTACGATGAAGTAAATCTTCTAAATTGAGCATCATGGCAGCAATCTTCATCAATGAAACTCTGGAGTTCTGGCGATCATACTCTACAAGAATATCGACATCACTATCCATACTCTCTTCGCCTCTTGAGCATGAACCAAAGAGCCAAGCCTTCTTGATGGGTTGGCTTCCAAAGAATTGCTGAATCTTTGGAATCATATTTTCAACATTCTTACTAATCATAATCGAGTACCTTTTTATTGTTTACATGCTGCAAATATAAGAGAAATATCTGAAATAGCCAAGATATTTCCGGTTTTTATCATTGTTGCGCAGATAACGCAGATTTTTTAGGACTGCGTTACTAGCAAAGAGCTATTTCAGGACGAAAGGAGAGGACGTAATCTGTAGATTATGCTTTGCCAAACTCCTATACTGCGGTGAAGTCTTTGATATGCATACCTTACCGGATGGAATCCAATAATGCAAATGATCGCGCCTGATTTCAGCAAGTTGACATCCCTTATCCTTGAGCCAACTTTCAAGCCATTCTACTTTCTTCAACATCTCCTTGACATTGCTCGTATTCGCAGGATGAACTTCCACAAACCAGGCTTTTTGATCATACCCTATCGCATAATCCCACCTTGAAGCATTCGGATAAAGCCCCTTCGTACAATTGTCAATATCCACACTTCCTAAAAGATGCTGCGGCTTGCTTACTGATACCTTCAAAGAATTACCCTTTAATGCCTGCAAGCCTTTACAATAACCATCCTTCAATTCTACAGTATTATCCACCGCAGACTTAAAGACGTTCGTGGCTGATTTTACATCATTCTTCTTCATCTTCTCTCATTTCCGGTTCCTGATAATACTTTCCTACTACTTCCGAAGCCTTGCCTGAGAATGCCGACAGGCCTCCCCATTCCGCAATCAACGGATTATCATTTTCAACATCCAGAGATGAAATGTCAGTAGAGGTTACTCCACCACCATCTGATGAGAAGAAATATGTCTTCAACTCCTTTTCCTGCAAACCATTCATTACCTGAATGGCTGTAGATTTCTTATCTATGTCGAATAATTCACTAAGAGCCTTTTTAAAACGTTCCGCTGGCAAATTCTTGAGAGACTCAAATACCCAGGCAAACTCCAACAACGTAGGAGAATGAGTAGATACTATTACCTTATATCCCGCCTGCATCAATTCTATGATTTCCCAAATAACGGTCTGGATGGCACGGGGATGCAATCCCATTTCCGGCTCCTCAATGATTACCCACTTGTAATCTTCCTTATTGATTACAGACGTTGGAGGTCCTGAGAGACAATACATTGCCAGCAGAAGAGGCATGAACTCCTTCTGCCCTGCACTCCATGTCATAAATGGAAGACTGACATTATTAATGTTCAGCTTCATCTTTCTTTGACCTGAACTTTGATCGATAACGACTTTGGCGCCATGAAAAACGGATTCGTCTATAGAATTCTTCACCACACCCTTCAGACGATTACGCATCGGGAATATCACATCAGGATTACCTAAACCACTCTGTATGAACACACGCAGTGTTTCACTGAAGTTTTTCAAGACATACGGAGCAGAACCATCAAACTCCATAAAATTCTTCGGGCGACCATCTGATATTCCTAAAATTCGTTGAGCAGGAACATAAAAGACGGATTCCTTGGTATTCTGCCTGTTCTTCGATGGCTTCAATAAATCCGTGATTGCAAATTTCTTATCTGAAACTTCTATTTTTGTATCTCCACTGAACAAAGTATGCAAACCCTCTCCAAAATAATAATCCAAGAGAGGTTCCACATCTGTCTTTGACAAAATATAATTATACTTTCGTAATGTCTCGATAATGCTATTCTTATCCATGACTAACTTGAACAGCTCCAGAAACAAGCTTTTTCCACTTGCTTGAGGACCTATCAAGATATTCAAGTCACCTAGACTTACATCTACTGACTTGATGGGACCGAAATTCTCTACCTTCAATTTTGTCACTGCCATTCTGTTATTTTATTCAATTATCCGGCAAAAATACAAATTATTTTTGAGAAATCAAAAAAATTAAGAGACTTTTACGTTATTAGCTTTCTCTTGTCCCACAGATTTGGCTTTACTTCCCGCTGGTCAGCGGGTCCGGAGGACAAATCTCCCTTCGGCCGCCGATTTTCAATTCACGGATTTACACAGATTTCTTTGCGGCCTGTGCGGCGGGGGATTTAAGAGGGTCACGCAGATTTCGCAGATGACGCAGATTTTTCCTTTATATCTTATACGCAGATGAGACCTATTCGGTCAGATTACGCAGATTTTTCGACTCCCCTGTCCCCCTCTTGCGAAGAGGGGGTCCTTATCCCACTCCCAAGCCCTTCAATAGTCTTTACGACCCCTTCGGTTCCCCTTGTAGGGGACAGAAACCCTTAGCATAAGTGCAAGGGATGTAGCTGGCGACGCTATAGCTCTGCCAGAGTTTTGGTCAGCCAGCGGAGCCTGTGCCCTAAAGGGCTGGCTGAGAGTGCTTACGCAACAGAGTTGCGATTGTTTGTCGCCTAGCGGAAGACTTTATGGCTATACCTTTCTTTATTGCATTTGCTGATTGCTACCGAAACTTATGGATTCCATCACAAAGCATTGATAATTCTTTCTGAAAATAATCTATATCAGGAGATATATCTTTAGCAGTCTGCACCCTACCATCTAAAGACAAAAATATACCAGCATGCAATGGAAGACGCTTACTTGGTTTTGGCAATATCGATACTTCTCTATTTGCAAACTCTTTATCTAAATCCCTAACATCACTCACATTCAGAACGGTATAACCAAAACGAGTATCACCTTCTGATCTAGGACGAAATATACTAGATATATCATCCAGTTCATCGGCTTTATTTCGCAATACAGAGATGTAATCCTCTGCTCCATTTTTTAACATTTCTAACTTGAATGCCTTTGGTGAAACGCGACCCTCATAGATGTGAGAAGGTGAGAACAAGATTCTTGCGACTTGCTCTTCATCATTTATTTCATTGATTGTCTTTTCCATGTGCCTCCTCTAATAAATTCAAAACATCCTGTTCATTAAGATGGTCGTAATTGTATTTGGATAAATGACCATCACGCTTGATAAAAGCTGCAATTTGATGAGGAGCTATCGTAATACCAGCCAGGTTCTTTCCCTCTGTATAATCTAAATATAAATAGCCTCGGGCATCAGGGAACAATACCCAATTTACCAACTCCTTATCTGAAGATAGCATTATGACTCTACGAAGGAAATCTTGTATTCCTGAATCGATAGAAACACTGTTTTCTCCATCCCAGCCCTCTTTCAGCAAAGCTAATTCTTCCAAACGCTTGAGCAGCTTACCCTTGATTGGGGTCGCTGATTGATTAGTAAGATTAGACAGAAATACCAAACAGTTATATAATGCACTCTGGTCATTCGTGGTATATACTGCATCCATTACATGATGGCGCAATGTCTGTATATCCGTATTTGGAGAAATACAGACTCCCACAGGATCCGCTACCAAACTTGGCGCTGCCTCTGGAACTTGATACGATTTTGATTTACTCATAGCTTTACCATCAAATTAAAACATGGTGCAAATATAAGGGAAATATCTGAAATTTCCAAGGGATTTCTGGTTTTTAACACATCAGGAGGAGTATCTTGTCTCACAGATTTCACAGATGAACACTGATTTTTTCCTTTTATTCTTATACGCAGATGAGACCTATTCGGTCAGATTACGCAGATTTTTCGACTCCCCTGTCCCCCTCTTGCGAAGAGGGGGTCCTTATCCCACTCCCAAGCCCTTCAATAGTCTTTACGACCCCTTCGGTTCCCCTTGTAGGGGACAGAAACCCTTAGCATAAGTGCAAGGGATGTAGCTGGCGACGCTATAGCTCTGCCAGAGTTTTGGTCAGCCAGCGGAGCCTGTGCCCTAAAGGGCTGGCTGAGAGTGCTTACGCAACAGAGTTGCGATTGTTTGTCGCCTAGCGGAAGACTTTATGGCATATGATGCTCGATGAAGCGAGTAATCATTGATGATACCGTTTTAGGAGATTGCTTCTCGTGAGCTACAGCCATTATTGTAATCTGATTTGCAAACTGAATATAATATACAACATTGGGGTGAATAGTTAAATGTCGTACGGTATAGCTATCTGTCGAGTATTTTTTATCAAAAGAACCACTTTCTGGAAATACATACAGGCCATTAACCTTTTTCACTATTCGCTCTAAAGATTTATTAGCAGTACGTTCTCCAAAATTATCAGCAACATACTGACCTATATCTTTCAATTGCTGCTTTGCCAATGTTGACCAGGTGATATTCATTTCCATCCTAATTCCTCCTTCACGACATTCAAAATCTCTGAATGAGGAATCGTTTTCTGAGACAAAGACTCCTTATAGGCGAAATCGGCAGCGGCCTTCATTGCTGTTTCGTCTAAGTTATCGATAAATGATTTCATCTTTTTATCGTCATCATTATCTTCTTGTAAAGACAATTCGATGAGTTCGACAAGATTGCTTCTATCTTCCCTACTCAATTTCTTTATCTCATTCCAAAATGGAACAACTGTATTATTTCTTTCAACAGAATTTGTCATATACATAATCTTATCCTCCTATTTTATTGTTTACACGCTGCAAATATAAGGGAAATATCTGAAATAGCCAAGATATTTCCGGTTTTTAACACATCGATGTCCCACAGATTTCACAGATGAACACAGATTTCTTTGCGGCCTGGGCGGCGGGGGATTTAAGAGGGTCACGCAGATCTCGCAGATTACGCAGATTTTTTACGTTTCCTCCGGTTCCCCTTGTAGGGGTATATGTTTGGGTGGGTGTGAAGGGGGTGTATAAGAACTTTTGTATATACATCGTGCGCAAAAGATAAAGAGAAAGGGTATCAGATAGTTATGCCTTCTTTTTAACACACTTTTCACGCTAAAGTTCATTTACCCCCTTCACACTTCACGCTTTGTTTGCTAATCTAAAAATCGCTCATTTCGGCGACAAAGGTTCCAGCAACCCGTCAATCAGACGAAGCAGCTCGTCTCTGTGAGCCTCGCCAACCAACGACTCCATCCAACGTATCGCGCCCCAGTAGTCGTCGATGGAAACATCACGGTCCATCGCCTCCAGACTCTTGGTGTATGCATCAGACAGCCGGAACTCCTTGCGGATGGCTGACTTGGTGGAAGCCCAATGCTTCTCCTCCTCAGTAAGACCACCCTCAAAACGGTCTTCCTTCAGTTCTTCACGCATAGCCCAGAACACGTTGTGGACTAAAAGATTAAAACACTTGTGGGCAGAAATCATGCCCGTCTGTAGTCGTAGGAATCCTTGATTCCCATGACTTCACTTTTGATTTTTTTGAAAAACATTTTAAATAAATTTATGTTATGTTCCAAAATCGGAACTTTTTGATTTCAATGCCAAATTTTATGCTTAGCTTTGCAGCGGAATCTATATGATTCAATTTTAAAACAACTTATAATTATTTGCTTAAAAATGACAACAACAGAACAAAAACAAAAACAAGAAATGGTATTACCATCTTTCTTCTATGCTATCGCCTCCAGCGAAAGCAGACAACTCATCAGTCTTGATGAACTGCAGCGAATCATCACCCTCGACGCCATGACCCAGGCTCGTACCGAAGACTACCGCAAGAACATGCGCATCAGCAGCGAGCTCGCTCATCAAACCAAGGTGATGATGCCAGGCATCACTACCTCCGTGCTCATGGACGGACGGGGCAAGGAACTGCGCAACGTGGTGAAGACCACCCAGATGATTGCCGTGGATATCGACAAGATTCCTGCAGAAAAGATGAAGGAGGTCGTACAGAAGGCGGACGCCGACCCTCACACCATGATGAGGTTCATCACCGTGAGCCAACGGGGCCTGCGCATCATCTCCAGATACCTGCCCATAGATGACGACGAGGTGACCGCACTGGAACTTTTCGATGTGATCATACGCAAGGCGATGAGCTATTACAGTAAGTTGCTAGGCGTGCCTGCCGACGAGCAATGCGTAGACATCACCCGGATGTGCGGACTCGCACACGACCCTACCGCCTACTTCCATTGGGACGCAGAGGCTTTCGGCCTGGACACTCACGACCTGAAGGCGCTCTACACCAAGAAGGCCAACGAGGCGAAATATGCCAAACGTGCCAGCAAGCGCAAGCGAAACAGCCAGAAGATGGTGGCACTGGGCAAGGGGGTTCCCTCGATGGACGAGGCAGCGCAGCACATACGGAACCTACTCGACACGTGGGGCTACAAGTTTGAGAGCGGTGCCCACAACGAGTATGTGCTCCACTTCGGCAAGGTGTGCGTGCGCTATGGCATAGACAAGGAAGAGGCAATGACCTACGCCAAGAGCAACTTCAGCTCCGACTATCCCGATGCTGACAGCGTGATGAAATCATGCTACAAGCACACCGAGAAACTAGGCACCTGGCACTTCTACCGCAAAGGCGAGGGCTTCTCGGGTAAGCCGACCGTCAAGGTAATCAAGCAGTGGCTCTCGATGAGATACGAGTTCCACCACAATGAGGTGACGGGATTTCACGAGGTGCTGAGTCGCGATATAATCAAAGGCAAATACCATAAGTGGACCCGCATCGACGACAACATAGAGAACACCATCTGGACCCAGATGGACGAGATGGGACTCGAAGTGAGCGCCATCAAGCTGCACGCCATCATCAACAGCGACTTCAGCGAGCCTTGGGACCCCTTCGACGAATATCTCAGGAGTCTGCCAAAATGGGACGGAAAGACCGACTACATCGACGAGCTTGCCAACCGGGTAACCATCAACTATTGCCCTGGCTACCACCACTCGCAGGAAGAGTTCAGATACTTCTTCAAGAAATGGCTCGTATCGATGGTGGTGGCATGGGTATCACCGAGAGTGGTGAGCCAGACCATCCTGATATTCATCGGGAGGGGTGGCATCAACAAAACCACATTCTTCTATTATATCCTGCCACCATGCCTGCGCCAGTACTTCATCAACGAGTCAACCGCCAACTATACCGACAAGGACTTCATGGAGGCTTTCTCAAGCAAGGCACTCATATGCCTCGACGAGCTGGAGTCTACCTTCGGCAAGGGGCTGAGCGCCCTCAAGAGCAACGTCACCAAGCTGGTGTTCTCCATCCGCCGCCCCTACGACAAGTATCGTTCGGAACTGCTGCACCGTGGTGCCCTCTGTGGCACCAGCAACAGCATACAGATCATCACCGACGAGGAGAACCGCCGCTACTCGCCCTGGTTCGTAGACAACATCGAGAGTCCTAGGGAGACCCCCATCGACTACCAGCACGTCTATGCCCAGGCTGTAGCTCTGGGACAAGAGGTAACCAATCGGGTGAAGAACCAGGAAGAGGGATGGGTATACTGGCTCACCACCGTCGACATCGACGTGATGAGGGAGCACAACGGCATGTTCATGGTTTCCAACTTCATGGAAGACCAGATACTGCGCTTCTACAAGGTGCCGAAATCAGACACCGCCCCTCAATATGTAAAGTTCCGCTATTCATCGGAAATCATGGAGCGCATAGGCGGAAGTCCCGCCCTGAGCCGCAACATGAGTCACCAGAATCTGAGCGCCGTGATGCAGCGACTGGGATTCAAGAAGGTACACCGCGCCAAAGGCAACGGATGGCTCGTGATAGAGAAGAATCCGGGAGAAATCAACACCGAGGCGATCTGCAGTCCAAACGAATGCGCAGAAACGTACCTGAAACCGTACAGAGCCGTAGCTACGGATAGCCAGAATGGTTCTGACCAACAGTAAACTGCATTCTGGCAAGTGCTAACCAGCATTGCCAGCAACGCTAAGTATCATCAAGAGAAACGCTAAGTATTATTACCGCGATTCATAAAAGTCAAAACTATATGAAAATCAAGATATACAAAAAATTCGAGCTTGCCAAGCTCTACTTTCCGGAGCAGTCGAAACACGTGGCACTAAACCACCTGATGCGAATGGTAAACCACTGCCCGCCTCTGCTTGAAGCCCTGCAAAGAGAGGGCTACGAACGGTTGGCGAAGACCTTCACCATGCGCCAGACGCTGCTCATCTATGAGTATCTGGGCGAGCCATAATACTGAGTTTTCCAGTTTTATGCCCCATCGTATCCCTATCTCACCCCTATCGTACAGAAGCCTCTTCTGAAAGTCGTATCTTTGCAACCGTAAACAAGAACCAAGCACTGCGCAGCGCTTTAATACATGAAACACGAACCATAAAACAATTTATTAGCCTTATGATTGAGTACGATTTAAAGAAGAACAACAACAAGAAGAATGAGAAGGCTTACGGCAAATACTACGCCAAGCCCCACATTAGTGAAACTGTAGATCTCGATGAGCTCGCCGACCACATGCATGGTCACAACTCTCCATTCTCAGCCGGGACCATCAAGGGCATCCTCATCGATGCCGTGACCCACATCAAGGAGCTCCTGCTCATGGGCAAGAATGTAAAGCTCGACAACCTCGCCATCTTCTACATCAGCATCAAGAACAAGATGGGTGCAGAGAACGCCGACGACTTCACCGTATCTAAGAACATCGAAGGAGTAAGAATGAAAGCCCGCGCCACGGGCGACTTCCGCTCTGTGAATCTCAACCTCGACGCCAACTTGAAGAAGTATGGTGCTAAGAAAAAGAAGTCTTCGACCACCACCGACACCGAAACAAGTACGCCATCGGGAGATACAGGCAAGAGCGAATCTGGCTCTACCACTAACCCAGGCAGCGGTTCGGAAGGCGATGGACTTGAGTAACCGGGATAGCATATCCCCGTTATCTCTTAACGGGGATTGCAAATCCCCTTAACATGTTTTTTTTAATATATTGACCGAAAATGACACAAGATCGATTTCCGATGACGATTGGCGGCGAGGAGGTGCTCAATGAGCATCACCTGCTCGCCTACACAGAGAACGGCGAGATGATGGACTCACCTCTGAGCGTCCGTTTTCTCGTAATCCATTGCTCGGCAACACGTGCCGACCGTAACTACACCGACAAGCAACTGATGCGCGACCACAAGAAGCGTGGATTCCGCACCGTGGGCTACCACTTCTATGTCCACAAGGACGGAAGCATCACGCAGTTCAGAAAGCTGCTGGAGGTGGGCTCACATGCCCGCCCATACAACCGCTGCTCCATCGGCATCTGCTACGAGGGCGGGCTGGATGACGAGGGGCGTCCTGCCGACACCCTTACCCGCGCCCAGTATGACGCAATGTGGAATCTGCTGCGCAAGCTCAAGATCACGTTTCCACAGGCTAAGATAGTGGGTCATCGTGACTTGCCGGGCACCACCCCGAAGGCATGCCCTTGCTTCGATGCAGCGAAAAAATTTCCACTTTAATGCTTAATGTTAAATGTTGAATGTTGAATGTTAATTTGAACTATGAAGAAAGAAACCATCAAGAAGGTGATCAATTTCATCATCACCGTACTTACCGCCGTAGCTAGCGCATTCTGCGTACAGAGCTGCCAGTAAATTCCCAGTAATCAAACCTTAACCTTAAGTTCTAATTCTACCAGTATCGCCAGAAGATGCCGAGGCGGTGCATGTCGGAGCCCACCATGTCGTACATATCGTGCTTCATGAGCCACTTGCATCGTTTCTGCACCTTCTTGCCATACTGCCCATCTATCGAGAACGCATTTCGCTGGAACTTGATGCCCATCAGCTTGAGCTTCTCGTAATCGCGCTTCTCCATATAGAGGTAGCGCTCAGGATGGGCAAGCACGGGCGTGTAGCCCTTGTTCTTGATGCGCTCCAGGAGGGCATGAAAATTCATCGGGGCAGAGAAGATGCTCGTCTCCACCAACAGGAGCTTGCCATCCTCGCCCAGCGGCAACAGGTCGTTTGCCTTCAGGCGCTTTTCGAAGAGCGCATCTAGCATATTTTCGGCTGCGAGATGCAGCCGGAGCATTTTTCTGTCAGCAGGGTTTCGCTCGGCGAAGTCCTGCTGATATTGTTTCTGGAAGTCGGCAAATACTTGGCGCAAATGGGTAGTCTCGTTGGGTACGTCTTCCATGATATGAGGCGTAAGCCAGACATCCCTCATGCCTGCGCCTTCGTAAAGGCACAACATTTCCAACGACTTCTTTACCTCTTGAAATCCGTCGTCCACGCCGGGCAGGATGTGGCAGTGCCAGTCGATGCCGCCGGGGAATCTCTCTGATGGTGCTTTCTTGCCTGCCGTCGGATTGCAAATCCAACGGAACGCCTCACGGAATATATTCATATTTTTCTATTCTTTTAGCCAATTTTCTACTTTCCTATTTTTGCCCCCCATTCTTGTCGGAGCCGTAGTGGTAGCCGTAGCCATAGCCATAGTGGTAGCCATAGCGATAGTAGTGGCCGTAGCGGCCGCCCTGAGCCTTGGTTCCGTTCAGAATGAGCGACATATTCTTGAATTTCTTGTCCTTGTAGAACTGCTCGATGTCGCCCAGCATACTGCGCTGCATCAAGCCCGAGCGTACCACAAAGATGGTGCGGTCGGCAAGTTTCTCTATAATCTGGGTATCTGCCACGATTTCCACTGGTGGACAATCGATGAACACATAATCGTACTCACCCCTGATCTGCCTGATCAGCTTCTCCAGACGGTCGGTGAAGAGGAGCTCGGTAGGGTTAGGCGGCATGGTACCGACAGGCAGCACGTCGAAATCCTTCACCAGTCCATACTCCTCTCCATGGCAGATGATGCCCTCCAGGTCATCGGTCCTGCCGTTGAGATAGTCGCTGAGTCCCTCGCCAGGGCTGCCCACGAGCATGGATGTGGAACCATGGCGGAGGTCACCATCGATGACGAGCACCTTCTTCTCCTTGATGGCGAGCGACATGGCGATGTTGCCTGCCAGGTGACTCTTGCCCGAGCCCGGGTTGAAAGACGTAAGGATGATGACGTTCTGCTCAGGATGGGTACCTATCATGAACTCCAGGTTAGTGCGCAGCACGCGGAACGCCTCGTTCACGATGTCGCGCTTGCCTGCCTTCACCACAATCTGTCGCGTCTCCTTCGGCTTCTTCCAGAACTGGATGCGCTGCATCAACGTAGGTCGGTTCTTGCGGCTGATGCTGAACGGTATCTCGCCCAGGAACGGCACGGTGATGTTCTTCAGGTCGTTTCTACCACGCACGGTGGTGTTCATGTTCTCACGGATAAAGATGACTACCACAGGTATCAGGACTCCGAGAACGAAAGCCACGAGGATGATGTTGCGGCGCACAGGCTGCACGGGCTTGATGTCGCCCGTAGGAGGGGTGATGATGCGGGTGTTGTAGGCGGTGAAAGCCTTGGAAAGCTCGTTTTCCTCTCTCTTCTGCAAGAGGAAGAGGTAGAGCGCCTCCTTCACCTTCTGCTGGCGACCCACTGTTTGCAGGTACTTTGCCTGGCTAGGGTTGCTGGCTATCTGGCTGGTGGTCTGCGCCTCGTTTGCCTGCAGGTTGGCAAGCTGCGAATTGAGTGTCACCACGAAGTTGTCGATACTGGTTACGATGCTATGGCGCATGGAGGCGAGGCTCTGGTCATAGTCAGCCACCAATGGGTTCTGCTCGCTGGAGTTAGCCACCAGGTTGTTGCGCTCCAGCTGCTGCTTGTTGTATTCGGTAATCTGCTGCTCGATGCCCGGGCTGTCGATGCCGATATTGGCTGGCAGGAGCTGGTTCTTGCCCACCTTGCCCGTCAGGAAGTCGCGCAGGTAGCGTGCCATGGAGAGGCGTGAGTTCAGCTCGAGTATCTGCTTGTCTACGTCGCCGCTCTTCTGCATGTATTGCTGTGCGGCGGTCTCTACGTCGGGCAGCAGATTGCGGCTCTTGAACGAGGAGATGTCCTTGTCTACGTCGCCCAGTTCCCGCTCGATGACGCCCAGGCGCTCGGTGATGAAATGGGAGGTGGAGACGGTCATCTGGTTCTTGTCCTCCATCCAGTTCTTGCGGTATACGGAGATGATGGTGTTCAGCACGTCCTCGGCGCGCTGGGTGAGCTGGTCCTTATAGGTCAGGGCGATGACTGTTGCCTTCTCCTCGCTGATGCTTGCCGAGAGCGACGCCTTGATATGGTCGGTCATGGCATAGAGGTTGGTGCGAGTCACATGCAGTTTCCTGCTCTCATGTCCATTGACGAAGGCAGAATAGCCCGGTGCCTGGTCTACGCATACATAGCCCATCGCCGTGCGGACGGTCTGGCCCAGCTTGCCCTGTACCTCCTCGTCCGATTCCACTTGGTTTCCAGCCTTGTCGGTGCCACTCACATGTACGATGGAAAACAGGTTGCCATGCTTTACTTCTACATCCAAATTGGCGCTCTGCATATCGTTCAAGCTATAGAAATGAACGGTTACAGGCAGCGTTCTGCCATAGAGAGCCACAGGATGGAAGGTACCGTCTTCACTGTAGTTTACGTCGAGTTTGAGCTGCTTGCCAGCCTCCAGCAAGACGGCTGGCGACTGGATGGCAATCAACTCGTTGTTGACGTTCGACTTGCCTCCCGAGAGTCCCATGTCGGAGAACATACTGGCCACATCGCTGTTGATGCTCTGGCTCTTGCCGTCTTCCTTGATGAGGATGGATGCCGTGCGCTGATAGACACCCGGCGTGGAGAGGAGGTAATAAGTGGCTATGCCCAGGGTGACGACGAGCGAGATAACAAACCATCGCCAGCGCATAAGGCACAGATACATTAAGTCTTGCAGACGAATGAAGTCTTCTGCCTGCTGGGGGCGACGAACCAGAGCATTCTGCATCGTCGCTTGATTATTCTGAATCATTGAATTTGAATGTTGAGTGTTGAATGTTGAGTGTTGAATGTTGAATGTTGAGTGTTCACTCTACTCTTACATTATTTCTTGATAAGTACCGCCACGCTGGTGGCAAGTGAGGCAAGGCTAATCCAGAAGCCGGTGCTCCTGACATTGTTGCCATTGACCGTGCTCTGGCGAGCCTTGGTCTCGTTGGGGCTGATGTAAACCACGTCGTTCTGCTGCAGGTAATATACCGGACTGTTGAACACGCTGTTTCCCGAGCAGAGATTGATCTTGTATATCTTCTGGTGGCCGTTTTCCTGGCGCAGCACCATCACGTCTTCACGGGTGCCATAGATGGTCAGGTCGCCCGCCTTGCTAAGGGCATCGAGAATAGTCACTTTCTCGTCCTCGATTTCATACTGTCCAGGGCGTGCCACCTCACCCATCACCGAATAGTGGAGATTTGTCAGGCTGACGGTCACCACGGGATCCTTCACCAAGTTGCGCTCCACCAGAACTTTCTTGATTTCCTCGGCAATCTGCTCTCGGGTACGACCTGCCACATGCAGGGTGCCCAGCACAGGAAAGTCGATGTTGCCCTTGCTGTCTACCGTATAATAATAGGCATCCTTGGCGATGGACGACGTAGAGTAGCTGGTAGCGGTTCCCGTAAGGTTGAAGAGCTGTGAGATCTGTGGATCCTTGCTCTTCACGCCGATGTAGAGTTTATCGGTAGGCTTGGCGGTGATCACCGCACTTTTCAGATTGATTAGCGTGTCAGGATTTTGGTTAAAATCCTGGAAATAAGCTATTTGTTGTGGGGCTCCACAAGCTGACAGGACAAGTAGTCCCGTACAAAAAGCTCCAGAAAGCAATGAATTACGATATTTCATATGATTTTATATTTTTTCTAGAAAACATCTTGGTATATAGGTGGTGGCGACGGCACAGATTCCCTCTATCGTGACGATGAGCCGATGGTCGCCATTGATGCGCTTGATTTCGCCCTCCAGACCTTTGAACCTGCCGTCGATGACCCTGACACGTTCACCTTTCTTCCAGTTGAAGGCTCCATCCTCGAAATATTCCAGCCCCTCCTGATCGCCCGACGATACCATCATGAACATCTGCATCTGTCGCACGGGAATGGCGATGGGCTGTGGGTCGAAGTCCACCAGCTGGCGATATAGCCTTGCCTTGCCACCCAGTTCCCGCTCCAGGCATAGCGCCTGTTGCTTGCTACTGCGCATGAAGAAAAGCGAGGATATGAGTGGGCGCTCCACCACAATCTTCTTGCCTTGGCTGTTTACATGTCTCTCTTTTACGAAAGGGGCGTAATACTCCATCACATCGCCCATCATGTCTTCGGGGAATGTGTTTGTCATCTGGTCGGGATCCTTAAGCGCATTGTTGAACAGATTGAACAGGTCGCGGCAAAGCGCCACTTTGTTCATGTACACGCGCATGGCATACCATGATGCCTCTGTCTCGGCTGGTTCGCCAAGAGTCTCGGCTTGTATGCTTAGAGAATGATTGATATCTTTTATTGAATTGTCCATTCTTTCATTTTAAGTATTCTTATACAGACACATTTTCTCTTCCCCCTTATGTCGAAACGAGTCGTCACAAGCAGCAAGGAGATTGAGACAGTATACTTCCCGTAAAGCTTCTGTCGTTCGGAGCAACCCTGATCCAGGCGATGCTGTACCCGCAATCCCATTTGGGTAACTAAGCCTCTGGTTTAGTTCTCAAACGCGCTGCAAAGTTAACAAAAAAAAAAAAAAACGAAAGAATGTTATCGCAACTTTAAATAAAATTAGTTTTTTAAGCCGTTTTCTTAATATTTGCTAATTTTACTGTTTACTTGCATACAAAACATAAAATCGGGGTAAATCTCTTTCAATAAGTGATTTACCCCGATTAAACATTATACAGATGGAAGGAAACTTAGTTGTTTACGCTACCTCCCACAATATCAAGCAATTCATTGGTAATGGCCTGTTGACGACTCTTGTTGTACTGCAAGTTGAGTTCGCGCAAGAGTTCATCGGCATTATCCGTAGCGGTCTGCATGGCCACCATTCTAGCAGCATGCTCACTCGCCTGGCTATCCAGCAACGCTGTATAAATCATCAGACGAAGCTGCTTAGGAATCAAGACTCCCAAAACAGTCTCCAAGTCTGGCTCTACAATGAAGTCATCATTCAGAGGTTTTGCCTCAGAACTCTGGCGTCCGTCAGCTTCAGCCTGCTTTTGGCGCAGATATTCCTGAGCCTTTGCCGTAACCACATTAGAGGTAAGGTCACGATCGTTGTCCACTCCTATCGCCTCAGTGCTGAGGTCAATAGGCAAGAAAGTCTTGCGGGTCAGAATCTGTGAACCGGCACTCTTAAAGTGATGATAAATCATCTCCACCTTATCGAGCGCACCAGCAGCATACTGCCTGGCAAGTGAATGGGCGATATCTGCACAGGCGCTGGCACGAGGATGATCGGCAAGATCATTAAAGTTACCGCCAATCTTCAAACCCAGTTTCTGTGCCTTCTCTGCCACTTTTCGTCCGATAGGATATACCGTGATGTCGTCAATGCCTTGAGCCTTATACTCGTCCACCGCATGCATCATCATCTTGATAACGTTGGAATTGAATCCACCACACAAGCTGCTGTTAGAACTGTATACCACAAGAGCTATACGCTTGGTTTCCTTGTGCTCCAACTGCAACGGATGGTCGACATTCGGAGTACTTACCAGGAAACTCTTGAGGATATGTTCCAGCATATTTCCATAAGGCAGCATATTCTGGATAGCTACCTGAGCATGATGCAACTTACTGGAAGCCACCATCTTCATCGCACTCGTAATCTTACGGGTACTGTTAACGCTGGCTATGCGAGTTTTAATCTCTTTTAATGACGGCATAGGCTATTACGCTTTATATTGTCCTGCAACATTAGCCATGGTCTCCTCGACAGCCTTAATGGCATCGTCGGTGAGTTTACCATCGCCCAAAGTCTCAATCACATCAGCATGCTGGCTGCGCATTGCATCGAGGAACAGATCCTGACAGTCGCGAACCTTATCCATTGGCACGTCGTGCATCAATCCGTGAACACCACAATAGAGAATAGCTACCTGCTCGCCTACCGGCATTGGGCGGTACTGAGGCTGAACCAGCAACTGGTCGTTCTTACGGCCACGGTCCAGAGTCATCGCTGTTACGGCATCCATATCGCTAGAGAACTTAGAGAAGGCCTCCAGCTCACGATACTGAGCCATATCAATCTTCAGTGTACCAGCCACCTTCTTCATACTCTTGATCTGGGCAGAACCACCTACACGGGATACGGAGATACCTACGTTGATAGCTGGACGGAAGCCCTGGTTGAAGAGGTTGGTCTCAAGGAAGATCTGACCGTCGGTGATAGAAATCACGTTGGTTGGGATGTATGCTGATACGTCACCTGCCTGTGTTTCGATGATAGGGAGGGCTGTCAAAGAACCACCACCCTTAACGTGACCCTTCATGCACTCTGGAAGGTCGTTCATCTGCTCGGCTACCTCCTGCTGGTCGTTGATACGAGCGGCACGCTCCAACAGACGAGAGTGGAGATAGAACACATCACCAGGGTAAGCCTCACGTCCGGATGGACGGCGGAGAATCAGGGATACCTCACGGTAAGCCACAGCCTGCTTACTCAGGTCATCGTATACGACGAGAGCTGAGTAACCACGGTCGCGGAAGTACTCACCGATAGCTGCACCGGCAAATGGTGCGTAATACTGCATGGCTGCAGGATCGGCAGCGGTAGCACTTACGATGATGGTATATGGCAGGGCGCCATGCTCCTTGAGGTTCTGTACCAATGCAGCAACGGTAGATGCTTTCTGACCGATAGCTACATAGATACAATATACTGGCTTGCCAGCCTCATAGAAGCTCTTCTGGTTGATGATGGTATCCACTGCGATGGCAGTTTTACCGGTCTGACGGTCACCGATGATCAGCTCACGCTGTCCACGACCGATAGGAATCATAGAGTCTACCGCCTTCAAACCAGTCTGAAGAGGTTCCTTTACTGGCTGACGATAGATTACACCAGGTGCCTTACGATCCAAAGGCATCTCGAAAGAATCGGTGAGGTCGATGTCACCCAGACCATCAATAGCCTGACCCAGAGGGTTTACGACACGTCCGAGGAAGTTGTCGTTTACTCGGATAGAAGCGATACGGTGTGTACGCTTCACGCTCTGTCCCTCCTTGATGCCAGCTGTAGGACCTAAGAGGACACAACCTACATTGTCTTCCTCCAAGTTCATGACGATAGCCATGGTTCCGTTCTCAAACTCAAGAAGTTCATTAGCCTCGGCATTACGCAGACCATAGATACGAGCCACGCCATCGCTGACGGTAAGCACGGTACCCACCTCGTCAAACTGCTGAGAGCCATTCACCTCCTGGAGCTGCTGCTGAAGAACCTCAGACACCTCACTTGGTTTAATTTTATCTGACATTGTTTATTTACTTTAATTATTTTTACTTTTTGAGCTGTGTCAGAATGTTGTTGAGCTTAGTCTTTACGCTCGCATCCATTCTGTAAGTATCATACTCAAGGATGAAACCACCAATCAGTTCAGGGTTTACCTCGGTCTTGAACTCCACAGTACCTTTCGTTCTCTGCTCCACCATCTTGCGCATCTTATCCTCAGTAGAGGCGTCAACGGCAGTGGCGGTGATCAGCTTACCGCGGATGATGTTCTTCTGTTTCCTGTAAAGAGTGATATACGAAGCAGCCATGAATTGCAGGGTGCTCTCCCTATCCTCTTTCAAGACGAGAGCGATAAACTTCCTGCTCAGTTCCGTAGGCTCTTTGCCCAGGGCTGTGATGAGAAGTGCCTCTTTCTTGTCTTTGGAAAGCATAGGGTTGTCTATCGTAAATCTCAGTTCAGGCACGTCGATGTAGCTCTTAAAGAGCGTCTGCATCTCCTGGTAGACCTGATCTTCGAGCTTCATGCCGAGTGCAGCCTTGATGAGGGCACGGGCATAACGCACCGATATTACACCTATATCCATAAGCTTTACTATTTGTTGTCAGAAGAAACCTCGTCCAGCAGTCGATTTATCATATCCATCTGTGCCTTGTCATCAGAGAGCTTAGCCTTGAGCACCTTCTCTGCAATCTGAACAGAGAGTTCGGCTACCTGGCCTCGGATTTCACGAATGGCGTTCTGCTTCTCGGTCTCAATCTGCTTCTTGGCATCAGAGAGGAGACGTGCGCCTTCTTCGCGTGCTTTATCCTGTGCTTTCTCTACAATGGCATCGCGGGTTTCGGCAGCCTCCTTGAGGAGGGCAGCCTGCTTCTCGCGAGCTTCCTGCAAGATGGATTCACCTTCTTTTTGGATATTGGCAAGCTTCTCGTTGGCTTCGTGAGCCTTCTTCAGACTATCATCAATGAAAGCCTTACGCTCGTTCACCATCTTAATGATGGCTGGGAATCCAGCCTTCCAAAGAATGATGAAGACGATGATGAAGACCAGCGTCATCCAGAAGAGCAAACCGCTATCAGGAATTAATAAATCCATATATACTGGTTAAAGTTTTACTTAAACGTTTTATTTTAACTAACTCTAGAATCATCTCTATCATGCCCCGGAAAGACATCAGGCTGATGCCTGAGACTTCCTTTTATCGGGGCAGATGATAGTGACAGATGAGATGATTACATAACGATTGCCAGGATGGCGATGATGACAGCGAAGAACGCAACACCCTCAACCAACGCAGCTGCAATAATCATAGAAGAACGGAGGTCGCCCATCTTCTCTGGCTGACGAGCCATAGCGTCCATAGCCTGGCCACCAATGCGACCGATACCAATACCTGCGCCAATAGCGGCCAAACCTGCACCTACTGCGGCACCCAACTTTGCAATCTCTGCTGCTAATAAAAGTGATAACATAATCTTAATAATTTAAGTTGTTTATATTTTCTTTGTTTATTATCTGAATGAAATTAGATCCGTAATCTATAAACTACTTCACTACCTCTGGCTCAGCCTCATGAGACTTTACATGAGCCAGCGAGATGAATACTGCACTCAGCATGGTGAATACCAATGCCTGAATGTAGCTTACCAATACTTCGAGGAGCATCATAAAGGCGCTCATCGCAACACTTACTATTGTCATACCCGTACCTGCCACATAGTTGGCGATAGCATTCTCACTGATGTTGAACATGATGAAAATGATAGCCGCAAACGAAAGTGCGATGGCGTGACCCGCCATCATGTTGGCGAAGAGTCGGATAATCAGAGCCAGCGGTTTCGTAAAGATTCCGAAGAGCTCGATGAATGGCATCAGTGGCACTGGCACCTTCAACCACGTTGGTACCTCCGGCCAGAAGATTTCCTTCCAGTATTCCTTGGTACCGGTGAAGTTGGTGATCAGGAATGTCGTTACACCGAAGAATACGGTGCAGGCGATATTACCCGTCAGGTTACCACCACCTGGAGGGAATGGTACGATACCCATGATGTTCGCCACGAAGATAAAGAAGAAGCAAGTAAGCAACCATGGTGCGTACTTTGGGGCTTCCTTACCCAGGGTGGCCTCTATTACATCAGTATATACCGACATGATGAACATGTGCATCAGTCCCACAAAACCCTTTGGTGCAGGATCATCCACCTTGTGGTTCCTGCACCAGCGGGCTGGTATCAGGATACACAACAACAGAATGATAGCATCGATGAAGAGCACGCAAACGGTCTTCGTGATGGAGATGTCGAGAGGACGAACCTCCTGGTCTCCCACCTTCTCTACTATCTTGTTGGGATTCGCCTGCGCATCAGCGTTCTTGATCACCAGATTATAAGGGCCCGGACGGTCTCCATTGGCATCCTTCTCTTCCGAGAATTCGCTGCTGCAGAACACGTGCCAGCCTGTCGAGGTTTTCACGATGACAGGCAGATGAATCACTACGGGATGGTCTCCCACCTTTGTGATATGCCATTCATAAGAATCCTTGATATGACCCCACAATATCTCTTTCACATCGATGTTCTCCTTAGCCGATACCTGCAGAGGTGCCAGCGTGAAGAGCAGCATCGCCATCAAGAGGAATTGCTTGAGATGTTTCATATTCTTTAATTCTTACTTTTGTTTATTAATTAATTGTTCAGAACCGCTTATGAAAGACGGTTCTTTTTCTCTACCCGAGCGAAGTAGATGCAGTCGAACACGAGAAGTACTACATAGAAAAGGGCGAAGATGGCAGTAAAGCCCAGAATGTTCTGCCTGTCGCATACCAGCACATAGATGAGGAATACCAATGTACCGGCCATCAGCTTCAAGACCAGTGCCGCCAGATAGAACTTGGCGAGATTGGCTGGCGATGACTTTGCAACAGCCTTCCATGCTTCACCATAAGCTGTACTTGCAACGAGTGAGAATATCGCACTTACTACCAACGGGTTAACAACCTGGGCTATCATATCATCGCATTGAGCAGATAATCTGCAGGCAAAGAGCACGGCAAGAGCCACTGCTGCTGTAAGCCACAAAGAAATCTGCTTATACCTGATACTCGCCTGTCTGATAGTCTGCAAGCGCAACTTTTCGTCTTTTTCCATTGTTCTATTTTATCAATATAGCTGTCAACTATTAACTGTCAACTATTAACTAAATTATACTTCTACGCAAAGGCTTACTTCGTTTTTCTTACATTCCACGAATCCGCCCTGGATGTTCATTACCTGCTTGCCTTCCTTGGTAGTGTATTCCACCTTGCCCACTTCGAGCGAAGAGATGATAGGCGCGTGATCCTTGAGAATCTCGAACGAGCCGAGGGTTCCCGGAACCAGTACGCTCTCTACCTCACCCTGGAAGACTACTTTCTCAGGAGATACTATCTTTAGCTGTAACATAAGCCGTGGATTTAAAGATTACGCCTGTGCTGCTGCGAGCAACTGCTTAGCCTTCTCCTTGGCATCCTCGATAGTACCTACGTTGAGGAATGCCTGCTCTGGCAGGTCATCTACCTCACCGTCGAGGATGGCGTTGAAGCCCTTGATAGTCTCTTCGATAGGAACCATCACACCCTTCAAACCGGTAAACTGCTCTGCTACGGTGAATGGCTGGCTCAGAAAACGCTGTACACGGCGTGCACGGTTCACGGTCAACTTATCCTCATCAGAGAGCTCATCCATACCGAGGATGGCGATGATATCCTGCAACTCGTTATAACGCTGCAACAACTGCTTTACTCGCTGTGCACAATCGTAGTGCGCCTTGCCCACAATCAGCGGGTCGAGGATACGAGAGGTAGAACCCAGCGGGTCTACGGCAGGATAGATACCGAGAGATGCAATCTTACGGGAAAGCTCAGTGGTAGCATCCAGGTGAGTAAAGGTGGTAGCTGGAGCAGGGTCGGTCAAGTCATCGGCAGGCACATAAACGGCCTGTACAGAGGTAATGGAACCATTCTTGGTAGAAGTGATTCGCTCCTGCATGGCACCCATCTCAGAAGCCAGCGTTGGCTGATAACCTACGGCTGATGGCATACGACCCAACAGCGCAGACACCTCAGAACCAGCCTGGGTGAAACGGAAGATGTTATCAATGAAGAACATGATATCCGCTGCCTCACCATTCTTACCTCCGTGATCACGGAACTCCTCAGCTACGGTCAAACCAGAGAGAGCTACAGAAGCACGTGCCCCAGGTGGCTCATTCATCTGACCATATACCAGGGTAGCCTGACTCTTGGCAAGTTCCTCAGGATCGACAAGTGAGAGATCCCACTTACCTTCTTCCATCGCTTTACGGAACTTCTCGCCATACTTGATAACGCCAGACTCGAGCATGTCTCGAATCAAGTCGTTACCCTCACGGGTACGCTCACCTACTCCGGCAAATACAGAGTAGCCGTTGTGTCCCTTGGCAATGTTGTTGATCAACTCCATGATAAGCACCGTCTTACCTACACCGGCACCACCGAAAAGACCAATCTTACCACCCTTCATGTAAGGCTCAAGCAGGTCGATCACCTTAATACCGGTAGCAAGCATCTCCTTGTGAGTAGAAAGTTCGTCAAACTTCGGAGCCTCACGGTGGATAGGATAAGCACCCTTCATGTCCAATTCATTCATACCATCAATAGGCTGTCCGATGACATTCATCATACGACCCTTGATTTGCTCTCCGGCTGGCATCTGGATTGGGTTACCTGTAGAGATAACCTCCAAGCCGCGCTGCAAACCGTCAGTATTATCCATAGCGACACAGCGAACTGTATCCTCACCAATGTGCTGCTGCACCTCGATGACAAGTTCGCGACCGTCTGGACGTTTTACCTTCAGAGCTTCATAAATTTTAGGAAGCACCTTCTCTGGATTCTCGCCCTTTGTATCGAAGTAAACGTCGATAACAGGACCGATAATCTGAGAGATACGTCCATTAATTTGTGACATAAGCTTATTAGTTTAAAAGTTATATATATATTTATATTATTCTTGACTGCAAAAGTAACAACAATTTATGGAAACCACAAATTAATTTAAAGTTTTATTCGGCTTTTATACCTTATTAAACCATTTTTAGTTCCCTTTAAACCATTTTCCTATGCAAAAGCAAGAAGTCAGGAGTTCAAACTCCTCTCTTCTTACCCTTATCTCTATAAATCAGATACTCAACTCGTCCAAAACCTTGATCAGTTTACGGTCGAATGGCTTATCTGAGCGGATAGCTTCAGAAAGCGGAACGTATACTACCTCGTTATTGCGTACACCAATCATCACATTGCGCTGTCCCTGCATGATAGCCTCGATGGCACCACAACCGGTACGGCTCGCAAGAATACGATCACGGGCTGACGGACGGCCGCCACGCTGCAAGTGACCCAGGATAGATACACGTACATCAAACTCAGGGAACTCCTTGCGCACACGGTCGGCATAATAAAGAGCACCGCACTTAGGACTCTCTGACACGATGACGATACAACTTTTCTTAGACTTACGGATACCACGCTCCATGAATTGAGCCAACTGGTCTACGTCGGTAGAATCCTCTGGAATGATAGCTGCCTCTGCTCCACTGGCGATAGCTGAATTCTGCGCCAGGAAACCGGCATCACGGCCCATCACCTCGATAAAGAAGATACGCTCGTGGCTCTGCGCAGTATCACGGATGCGGTCTACACATTCTACAATGGTATTCATCGTAGTATCATAACCGATTGTATTGTCTGTACCATAAAGGTCATTATCAATTGTTCCTGGCAATCCGATGCAGCATACATCAAACTCACGTGCGAAATTCATCGCACCTGTCAGCGAACCGTTACCGCCAATCACGACAAGCGCATCTATTTCCTCTTTCTGAATCGTTTCAAATGCCTTCTGACGACCTTCTTCGGTCATGAATTCCTTAGAACGGGCTGTCTTCAGTATCGTACCACCTGTGCCGATGATACCGCTTACATTCTCTGTAGAAAAGGTTTTAATTTCATCATTGATGAGACCATCGTAACCACGATAGATACCTTTCACAGTGAAACCGTTGTAGATAGCCGAACGGGTAACCGCACGGATAGCAGCATTCATACCTGGAGCATCTCCTCCAGATGTTAAAATTCCAATAGTCTTAATCTTTGCCATAACTATACCTTATTATATTATATATATTTTTTTAATGTTAGTTTATTATCCTCTCAGGATGATGTTTTTCATCCATTACCCCTACATATACAGTAGGTATCCAAGGGTATACCCCTTGCTTTGTTTGGGTTTATCGATTTAAATAATTAGGTTTGCGGCACCAGCCACCAGGATATGGGAGAGCCAAAGGATAGCAAGTCCGATGACGCCACCCATCAAAGCTTTCCAGCCAATATTGCGGAAATACCATCCCATGTGCATACGTTCCATCTTCATCAGGGCAAGACCGCTGATTGTACCGATACCAAGAACGTTACCACCAGCCATTACGCAATATGCAATCATCTGCCAGTAGATACCATTGGTATGATAATCAGTAAGCATACTGAATGAAGGATCATTCACATTTGCCAGATCATGAAGGGAGAAAAAGTTCATGGCTGTAGCAAAGTTGTCAAGTACAGTACTGATGATACCAGCCAAGACGCCATGCAACAGCACGCCAGGACACTTATCATCCATAGCGACAGAGTTGAGAAGAGTAGCAAAATCGTCAAAAGCGCCGGTCTCCTTCACCACTCCGATGGCAAGCATGATACCCATCACGAAGAGAATCATCTGGACGACTCCGTATTGGAACACTCTAGGAGTACGACGGTCAGCCATCGCATCCATATTCATGAGTTTACGGTTGAATATCTCGTTCACAATCCAAAGTACGCCCAATACGCAGAGCGCACCGAGGAAAGGACTTAATTTCGTAATATTATGGAAGGTAGGGATAAACCACAATCCACCGATGCCCACAAAGAGCATCAGCAAGCGCTGCCATACATTGAGACGGGTATCATCCCCGCGGTATGGCATAGCAATCCATTCTGTCTCTACTCTTTCAGGCAGCATGCGCTGCATCATCAACAACGGAATGAGCCAGGCTGCAAGACATGGCAACAGAAGCGACAGGAAATAATGAGTAGCCGTGACAGCACCCATATTCCACATCACCAGTCCTTCCGGATTTCCGATAACGGTAAGAGCTCCGCCACAGTTGGCAGAAAGGAGAATGGCACCTCCATACACCATGCGCTGACGACGGTTTGGAATTACCCCATGCATCATCGTAAGCATCATCACTGTTGTAGTAAGATTATCGAGATTTGCCGAGATAACAAAGGTTACGGCTGCGAGAATCCATAGCATTTTTTTGGCGCTTCGGGTACGTAACAACTGGCGTATGAAATCGAAGCAACCATTGTTATTGAGAATTTCAACTATCGTCATAGTAGCAAGCAGGAAGAGTACGATTTCTGCAGCTCTACCCACATAAGGAAGGAAGATGTTACGGGCAATAAAATACTTCACCGTTGTACTGGTGGATTCTATCTCGTTCCACATTCCGAGATTCAGATAGCGTGAATAATCAGAAGAGTGTTCACTGGTCACGAAGTCCATACCGAAACAGATATAGAGAACCCATCCTACCGTTCCAGCAAAGATGGCTACGGCAGCACGGTTCACCTTGGTAATATTCTCAGTTGCAATGAGAATATATGCCAGTATCAGTATGGCAAGGATGACTAGTGTCATATCATTTATTTTATTATATTCATTACATTTTGAACGCAAAGGTAACAATTATTTTGTTATCGCCAACATTTCGGTGTCTTTTTTTTAATGAATTTAACTCATTTTCATACAAATGAAAATTTCGCCCGTTTTTTTCTTTCGCCATTATTTTTCTTCCCTCTTCATTTTCATCATAGAATCAGATGAAAACTCGGATAACAGAGAAGAACATCACAGGAAGAAATATCGAGGAGGAAGTTATCAGAACATTTTAAAGGTTATGCGCATATATATATTATGTATTTCCCCGAAGGAACCCACCAAAAATAGTGATTTTAGTTAAATATTACTAACAAAAAGAAGAAAATCAAGAGTAAATGCCTGTAACTCAAAGAAAATGAGTAATTTTGCGCCCGATTTATACAATTCACATAAAGTCAAACTTTATTAATTTTAATTTTTTAATTATTTTTTATGTCAGATTTAAAGAACGTAAAGCCATTGGACGACTTCAATTGGGATGAGTTTGAGAATGGCGCAAGCGCAAACGTCAGCAAAACAGACCTCGAGAAGGCCTATGACGAAACTCTTAACAAGGTAACAGAACACCAGGTTGTAGAGGGTACAGTAATCTCTGTAGACAAGAAAGAGGTTATCGTAAACATCGGTTACAAGAGCGATGGTATTATCCCTGCTTCTGAATTCCGTTACAACCCAGACCTCAAGGTAGGCGACAAGGTTGAGGTTTATGTAGAGAACCAGGAGGACGTAAAGGGCCAGTTGGTACTCTCTCACAAGAAGGCTCGCCTCAGCAAGTCTTGGGAGCGTGTGAATGCAGCTCTCGAGAACGAGGAAGTTATCCAGGGGTACATCAAGTGCCGCACTAAGGGCGGTATGATCGTTGACGTTTTCGGTATCGAAGCTTTCTTGCCAGGAAGCCAGATCGACGTTCACCCTATACGCGACTACGACGTATTCGTAGGCAAGACAATGGAGTTCAAGGTTGTAAAGATCAACCAGGAGTTCCGCAATGTCGTTGTATCTCACAAGGCTCTCATCGAGCAGGAGCTCGAGCAGCAGCGTAAGGAGATCATCGGCAAGCTCGAGAAGGGTCAGATCCTCGAGGGTACCGTTAAGAACATCACTACTTACGGTGTATTCGTTGACCTCGGCGGTGTTGACGGTTTGATCCACATCACAGACCTCTCTTGGGGCCGCGTAAGCGATCCACACGAGGTTGTATCTCTCGACCAGAAGATCAACGTTGTTATCCTCGACTTCGATGAGGAGAAGAAGCGTATCGCTCTCGGTTTGAAGCAGCTCACCCCACATCCATGGGATGCTCTCGACGAGAACCTCAAGGTAGGTGACCACGTTAAGGGTAAGGTAGTGGTTATGGCTGACTACGGTGCATTCGTTGAGATTGCTCCAGGTGTAGAGGGCTTGATCCACGTATCTGAGATGTCTTGGAGCCAGCACTTGCGTTCTGCTCAGGACTTCATGAAGGTAGGTGACGAGGTAGAGGCAGTTATCCTGACTCTCGACCGCGCTGAGCGCAAGATGAGCCTTGGTATCAAGCAGCTCAAGGAAGATCCATGGGAGGCTATCGAGGCTAAGTTCCCTGTTGGCAGCAAGCACACAGCTAAGGTTCGCAACTTCACTAACTTCGGTATCTTCGTAGAGCTTGAGGAAGGTGTTGATGGTTTGATCCACATCTCTGACCTCTCTTGGACTAAGAAGGTTAAGCACCCATCTGAGTTCACTTCTGTAGGCGCTTCTATCGACGTAGTAGTTCTAGAAATCGATAAGGAGAACCGTCGCTTGAGCCTCGGCCACAAGCAGTTGGAGAAGAACCCATGGGATGAGTATGAGGCAATCTACACTCCAGGTTCTGTTCACCAGGGTACTATCACTGAGTTGATGGACAAGGGTGCTGTTGTAGCTCTCGCTGAGGGTGGTGAAGGTTTCGCTACTCCTAAGCACCTCACTAAGGAGGACGGCACAATGGCTAAGAAGGGCGAGACTCTCGACTTCAAGGTTATCGAGTTCGTTAAGGAGACAAAGCGCATTATCCTCTCTCACTCTCGTACATTCGAGGAGGGTAACGAGCCAGTTGCTAAGCCAGCTCACAAGCGTGCAAACGGCGGTCGCAAGAACAACAACGAGACAGCTATGATCAACAACGTTGCTGCTAGCACATCACTCGGTGATATCGATGCACTCGCTAAGTTGAAGGCTCAGATGGAGGGCAAGGCTTAATCTTAAACAGATCAGGCAGTTGCTATTCATTAGCTAAATAAACATTCAGGGGACTGAAATTTCAGTAATGAGATTTCAGTCCCCTTTTTTATTATGTGTATTAAAAAACTATCAGGCGCTATCGGCCAACTTCAGTAAACTCATCTCTACTAATTCATGTCCTAAAACCACTAATTCATGGTATTTTTCTATAAAAACATGTCGAAAAACTCAAAAACCTTTGGTAGTTTCAAGTTTTCTGTTTATCTTTGCAACCGATAAAGCAATAATTTATATGAGCTAGAGAAATCATTCTCTCAAGAATTATCTGAAAAGAAAGAGAAGCGATTCTCCAAATTACAAAAGAAAAAGAAAGTTCAAGATATGAAACAGTCAAGATTTATAGTAGCCGCTCTATCAATGAGTTGCATCACTACCCTCTCCTCTTGCTTCAAGGAAGAACCGCTCAATGCCGAATGCGACATCGAGCAGGCATACATCCCCAACAGCGGCAACTGGGAAGAATGCTTCCTCAAAGCCACAGATACCCTACAGAACGTGATGTCTACGGAAAATGAAATCTGCTTCCTCGTAAAAAAGGGAACCGATCTCTCGCACTTCGCACCGAAATTCCAGATTACCCCAGGTGCTACCCTATCGCCTGCCAACGGTTCGGTGCAGGATTTCACAAACGGGCAAGTAACCTACACCGTTACTTCAGAGGATGGCAACTGGAAACGGCAGTACAGAGTGGGATTCACCTTCCCGCCCATGGTTTACGAAGTGATGAAGTACGACTTCGAAAACTATTTCCTCAACGAAAACAAGCCCGTTCATAAATATTATGTCTGGAGCGACAAGAACGACGACGGTACGCTTGCCAACAATTGGGCTACGGGAAATCCGGGCTTCTTCATGAGCCGACCCTCTGCCAAGCCAGACCAATATCCATCGGTGCCTGTGGAGCAAGGCTACGACGGTGCCTGCGTGAAGCTCACCACCAGCGATACCGACCAGTTTGGCGCAACGGCCAAGATGCCTATCGCTGCGGGCAACCTCTTCATCGGAAAGTTCGACGCCGGTCAGGCACTGAAGGATGCCATGAAGACCACCCAGTTTGGCGTACCCGTAAGTTTCAAGCCTACCAAATTCAGCGGCTACTACCGATACAAGCGTGGCGACGTGTTCACAGACCGCCAGAAGAAGGTGGTGGAAGGCAAGAAAGACTACGGCACCATCTATGCCGTGTTCTACGACAACCACGACACAGATGGCAACAGCATCGTGCTCTATGGCGACAACGTGCAGACCAGCCCTCAGGTGGTGGCACTTGCCAAGGTGCCAGACATCGACGACACGCCCGAGTGGACCCATTTCGACCTCGACTTCATTTATAAGAAGGAGGTGGATGCCCAGAAACTCAGAAACATGGGCTACAGCATGACCATCGTCTGCTCATCGAGCGTAGAAGGCGCCTCGTTCATGGGAGCCATCGGAAGTACATTGTGGGTGGATCAGTTCCGCATCACCTGCGAAAAGGAATAAATGATTCTGCCAAAGAAGATTCAATGAGAAGATTCTTACAAAGAAGATTCATTAAGAAGAGATTGAGAAGATTTAGAAAAAAGAAGACAAGACAATGAAAAAGCCATTCATCATATCAGCCGCAATCCTATGCCTCTGCTCTGCTGAGGCATGGGGACAGAATCTGGGAGAACTGCTCCACAAATTCACCTACCAGGCACGCATCGGCTACAACCTGGGTGGCACTGCCCCTATCGGCATGCCTGCCACCATCCGCACCCTCCACAGCTACACGCTGCAGCCTAACCTGCAGCTCGGCATCGACGCCCACTATCCCCTAAACAACAAGTGGGGACTGATGTTCGGCCTGCACTTCGAAGGCAAGGGCATGAAGATTGATGCGGGCGTAAAGAACTACCACATGACCATGGTGAAAGGTGGTGAGCAGCTGGATGGCGTGTTCACGGGCAACGTTATAACAAAGGTTGACCAGAGCCTCGCAACTATCCCAGTGCAAGCCACTTACGACGTTACAGAGAAGATTCATCTGAAGCTGGGTCCTTACTTCTCCTACGTCACCTCGCATAAGTTTGAGGGCAGTGCCTACGACGGTTATCTGCGCCAGGGCGACCCTACGGGGCCCAAGGTAGAACTGGGACATGAGGACGGAGAGCGTGGCGAATACGACTTCTCGGGCGATATGCGCAACTGGCAGTTTGGCATCGACGTAGGTGCCGACTGGAATTTCTCGAAGCGCTGGGGCGGCTACGTGGGATTAACCTGGGGCTTATCAGAAGTGTTCAAGAAAGACTTCCACGTGATAGAGCAGTCGATGTATCCCATCTACGGCACCATCGGACTGAGCTATCAGCTGAAATAGGAAATCTGCTCCAGAATATCTTATATATAATAATGTATCGGAGAGAAAAATCAATTATATCATAATAAAAGAAAGGAAAACTTATGAAGAAAATTTTTACTTTAGTAGCAGCAGCACTCTGCTCTATGTCGATGATGGCAAAGGACTACACCTGCCCTCTCGTGGTTAACTTGATGGGAAATGACATGCCTGTGGGCGACATCAAGGTGAACGTGGATGAGCAGAAAGACGGCAAATACACCATGAGCCTGCTCAACTTCGACATGAACGGTATCATGCCAGTAGGCAATATCGTTATCAAGGATGTAGAGCCTACCAAGTGTGGCAACGTCATCATGCTCAATGCAGCAAAGGATATCCAGATAACCAAGGGTGACGATGAGAACGTAGAATGGATGGGACCAGGTCTCGGCAACGTGAACATCCTCCTGAAGGGTGAACTGAAGGGCGACAATTTCAACGCCTACCTCAATATTCCATTGGCTGGCAACATGATTGTAGGCGTAAAACTCGGCAAGAATTGCAACGAAATGGGTCAGTTGCCAAACGCCGGTTTCGAGAATTTCCACGAGGCATCCTATAGCAGTGCCAAGAGCCAGGAGCCTAACGGATGGCACTCTTTCATGAGCTCTACGGGCAGCATGGCAAGCATGGTTTCAGCAGCTATACATACCTATGCATCTTCTGAGGTGCGCGAGAACGCAGCAGAAGACAACAAGCAGTGTGTAAAGATTGTTTCTACTCCAGTGAAGGTGGGTTCAATTGTTGCAGCTTCTGCCAACGGTACCATCACCACCGGTCGTCTGAAGGCTGGCAGCATGACTGCATCAAGCAAGGACAACTGCTCATTCCTGGATTTCAGCTCTGCAGATGTGGATGCCAACGGCGATCCATTCTATGCTGTGCTCAACAACAAGCCTGATGCCATGAAGGTTTGGGTGAAGTTCAAGGCTGGCGACGGCAACAAGAATCCTAAGGCTACCATCAGTGCCCTCTTGACCAACGGCAACATGGTTCAGGACCCGGAGGACGACAAGTATGCAGCCAACATCATCGCCCGTGCCAACAACTCTTCTATCGAGAGCAAGGACGAGTGGCAGGAGATTACTATCCCATTTACATACGACAATGCTGAGGAAATGCCTAAGGCAGCCCTGGTTACCATGTCAACCTGCGCTGTGCCTAGCGGCGGCAGCAAGAGCGAGACCAATCCAGACGTTTTGTATGTAGACGATATAGAGATGGTTTACAATGCTGATGTGAAGAAGGTTACCATGGATGGTGAGGACATTACAAATAAGTTTGATGAAGCCGGAGAATTGGAGATTGAAGGCTACAATAAGAATTTGGATATCAACAACTTCCAGTTGGAGGCTATCGGTGCCGGTGCCTATGTTACGAAGAAGATTACAACCGATGGTTTTGATACCTACGTAAGCTTTACTGTTACATCCAACGACTTGAAGAACTGCGTAACCCGCACCATCACCCTGAAGAACTATACCACTGGCATCAAGAACGTTGAGACCCTCACCCTGCCAAACGGCGTGAAGGCTATCTACAACATGGCTGGTCAGCAGGTTACAGACATGCAAAGTGGCCAAGTTTACATCGTAAAGTATACCAATGGTGAAACCAAGAAGATGATTAAGAAGTAATAGTTTTTTAAAACAGCAATAAAAAGACATGCGCCCCCCAGGACGCATGTTTTTTTATATATGCGAGATGAAATATGCAAGAATGGGATATGCAAGAATGAAAGTTGGAGAAAACAAAATACAGGAAGTGGAGAAAACAAAAATCCCCAGCCATCAAATGAATGATAGCTGGGGATTCAATCTTTTCAAAATCTAGAGGCTAAACTCCCTATGTGTTATCACTAACACTATAAAAAATTTAGCGCTGGATTTACTTCACCTTTGCAACGATAGCCTTGAAAGCCTCTGGGTTGTTAACAGCGAGGTCAGCGAGAACCTTACGGTTAATCTCGATACCAGCCTTGTGAAGAGCACCCATCAACTGGCTGTAGCTCATACCATCGAGGCGAGCAGCAGCGTTGATACGCTGGATCCACAATGCGCGGAATGTGCGCTTCTTGTTACGACGATCGCGATAAGCGTAGGTAAGACCCTTCTCCCAAGTGTTCTTAGCTACAGTCCATACATTCTTGCGAGCTCCATAGTAACCCTTAGTGAGCTTCAAGATTCTTGTTCTTTTTGCTTTTGATGCAACGTGATTTACTGATCTTGGCATAATTTTTTTTCTTTAAAAGTTCGACTAAAAAGTTAATAATTAACGGAGGCAGAGCAATTCGCGAACCTGCTTCAAGTTTGAACGGTCTACGAGAGTCTCACCAAGGAGATTTCTCTTCTGCTTCTTTGTCTTCTTAGTCAAGATGTGACTGTGAAAAGCGTGATGACGCTTAATCTTACCTGTACCGGTGAAACGGAATCTCTTCTTTGCGCCGGAATTAGTCTTTACTTTTGGCATTTTTACTTTTAATTTTAAATTGTTATTTATTATAGCGATGGCAACGCATATACCAGGGCGTTACGCATCTTTTTTTCTTAATCCTCTGTTCCTTCTGCGAGTTTCTTCAGGGTATCGCCGCCTTTAGCATTGGCGAGCAAGCCATTCTTCTCAACATTAGCAGCGCGCTCTGCATCTGCAGCAGCCTTAGCTTCAGCCTCTCGCTTCTCACGGTCCATCTTCTGCTGGCTCTTCTTTGCAGTACCAGCCTTCTTAGGACTCATGTAGAGGAACATCTTCTTACCTTCAAGCTTTGGCATCTGCTCCACCTTTCCGTACTCTTCCAAATCATTGGCGAAACGGAGAAGAAGAACCTCACCCTGCTCCTTGAAGAGAATAGAGCGACCACGGAAGAAAACGTATGCACGAACCTTGTTACCCTCGTTGAGGAACTCCTTAGCGTGCTTGAGCTTGAACTGATAGTCGTGCTCATCGGTCTGAGGTCCGAAACGGATTTCCTTGGTCTCCACCTTTACCTGCTTCTGCTTCATTTCCTTTGCATGCTTCTTCTGCTGGTAAAGGAATTTAGAATAGTCAACTATACGGCAAACTGGTGGTTGCGCATTAGGAGATATCTCGACTAAGTCAAGCTCTTGCTGACGTGCCAACTCCAACGCCTTACGTGTTGGCATCACTTCTGCTCCACCATCACTCACTACTCTCACGTCGCGTGCACGAATCTGTTCGTTTACGCGGTACTGATTTTTCATTTTGTCATTTTTCATTAACTATTCGATATATTCTTTTTTGTCTTTTTGATTAAACGGCTGCAAAGTTACGATTATTTTGTGAAACCACCAAATTTTCAGTAGGTTATTTTCATTTTTGCCCGCAGATTCTTTGTTTTTCTAATGGATTTAATGTTTTAACCCCACAGATTGATATATTTAATCCCGCAAATTGATATATTTTAGTCCCACAGATTTCACAGATTAACACAGATCTTTATGATAAAGAAACTAAATCTGTAAAAATCTGTGAAATCTGCGGGAGATTAGAAAATATCAATCTGCGGGATTACTCCTCAGCTGCCTTCAGCTGCTCTGCAACCTCGGCATTGATGCGCTGAGCGAACTCTTCCATGCTCATGGTAGCCTGTTCGCCACCACCCTGCTTACGCATAGATACCAAGCCCTCGGCACTCTCCTTCTCACCAACGATGACCATGTAAGGAACACGCTTCAACTCGTTGTCGCGAATCTTGCGGCCAATCTTCTCGTTACGGTCATCAACCAAAGCACGAACGCCCTGCTTGTCAAGATACTGACGTACCTTCTGAGCATAATCGTTAAACTTCTCAGAGATAGGAAGAATTGCAACCTGGTCTGGAGTCAACCACAATGGGAAGTGACCGGCGGTATGCTCGATGAGAACGGCTGTGAATCGCTCCAGTGAACCGAATGGTGCACGGTGAATCATCACAGGAGTCTTCTTAGAGTTATCCTCGGCTGTATACTCCAACTTGAAACGCTCTGGCAAGTTGTAGTCCACCTGGATGGTACCCAACTGCCAACGACGACCGATGGCATCCTTTACCATGAAGTCGAGCTTAGGACCATAGAAGGCAGCCTCGCCAACCTCCTCGCGTGTTTCAAGGCCCTTCTCCTTGCAAGCCTCGCGGATAGCGTTCTCGCTCTCTTCCCAAATCTCATCAGAACCGATATACTTCTCTGTATCCTTAGGATCGCGGAGAGAAATCTGTGCCTCGTAGTTCTCAAAACCGAAGATCTTGAATACCTTCAGGATTACGTCGATTACATTCTCGAACTCAGCCTTTACCTGCTCTGGACGAACGAAAATGTGGGCATCATCCTGTGTAAATGTACGAACACGAGTCAAACCGTGGAGCTCACCGCTCTTCTCATAGCGGAATACGGTACCGAACTCAGCAATACGCAAAGGAAGATCCTTGTAAGAACGAGGCTTGCGAGCGTAGACCTCGCAGTGGTGAGGACAGTTCATTGGCTTGAGCATATACTCCTCATCCTCCTCAGGAGTCTGGATAGGCTGGAATGCATCCTTGCCATAGTGAGCATAGTGACCAGATGTTACATAGAGACTCTTGCCACCGATACCTGGGCAGATAACCTCCTGATAGTTGTAAGGCTTCAGGAGAGAACGAAGCAACTCCTGCAGACGCAGGCGGAGCTGTGTACCCTTTGGCAACCAGATAGGAAGACCCTTACCTACACGCTCTGAGAACATGAAGAGTTCCATCTCCTTACCAATCTTACGGTGGTCACGCTTCTTAGCCTCTTCGAGGATAACCAGGTACTCGTCGAGCATCTTCTTCTTAGGGAAGCTGATACCATAGATACGGGTCATCTGCTCGCGCTTGGCATCACCGCGCCAGAAAGCACCAGCCACACTTGTAATCTTCACTGCCTTGATAAGGCCAGTGTTCATCAAATGAGGACCACGGCAAAGGTCGGTGAAATTGCCCTGGGTATATGTGGTGATGGTACCATCCTCCAAGTCCTGCTCAATATGCTCGCACTTGTAAGTCTGACCGTCAGCCTTGAACTCAGCGAGAGCATCAGCCTTAGCCACCTCCTTGCGAACCACAGGTTCGTTCTTCTTGGCAAGTTCCATCATCTTAGCCTCAATCTTGGCGAAATCATTCTCTGAGATCACCTGACCCTCGGCTGGCATCACGTCGTAGAAGAAACCACTCTCTACGGCTGGACCGAAACCGAACTGGATGCCTGGGTAAAGCTCCTGAAGAGCCTCAGCCAACAAGTGGGCAGATGTATGCCAGAATGTGTGCTTACCCTGCTCATCCTCAAACTTGTAGAGTTCTACATTTGCATCCTCATTGATAGGACGGTTCAACTCTACTGTCTCACCATTAACACCGCAAGATACAACGTTGCGAGCGAGAGCCGGTGAGATGCTCTCGGCGATTTGTAAGCCAGTTACGCCCTGTTCATACTCACGAACAGATCCGTCTGGGAATGTGATTTTTACCATAACAACTTAGTATTTTTATTAAATCGTCTGCAAAAGTACGATTTCTTTTTGTAACAAGCGAATAAAAATGCATTTATTTTGCTAAACTTTGCTAATACCTCTTTATATTAAGGGCTTTTAAGACAGAAAATGCTGAGATATTGAAGTTTTCATCTGCTTTTCTACCAATATTTCGTAACACTTTGTAAAATTCAGATACATTTTTAGCCAATAAGTTTTGGAGAAACAAATATTTTCATTATCTTTGCACCCGATAACGTGACAAAATGTAAAGAAACATAGAAAATGGCAAAACCAAAGATTCTCATCATCTATACCGGTGGTACCATCGGTATGGGAAAGGACCCGATGACAGGTGTACTGGAACCTCTTGATTTCAATCACCTCGTTTCTTCCATGCCCGAATTCAAGCTCATTCAGTCAGAAATCGATGTGCGAAAATTCGACCCACCTATTGATTCCAGCGACATGGATCCAATGCGCTGGGCAGAAATCGTAAGCATGATATCCAACAACTACAACGACTATGACGGATTCGTAATCCTTCATGGCACTGATACTATGGCTTACACTTCGTCTGCCCTATCTTTCATGCTTGAGAATCTGACCAAGCCTGTAATATTGACAGGTAGCCAGCTGCCTATCGGTGAATTGCGAACCGACGGCAAGGAGAATCTGATGACAGCCATCGAGATTGCTTCTGCCAAGAATGCAGAAGGACGCCCTATGGTGCCCGAGGTATGCATCTTCTTCAACGGCAAGCTGATTCGCGGTAACCGTGCCATCAAGATTAATGCCGAGGGATTTCATGCTTTCGATTCATTCAACTACCCTCACCTCTGCGATGTAGGAATCAATTTCCAATATCACGACCATCACATTCTTACGCCGGATTACAGAAAGCCAATGGTCCCACATCTGAAGCTCGATCCGAACGTCATCGTGTTCAGTCTCTTCCCGGGTATCCAGGATAACATTGTGCGCCACGTGATGGAATCACCAGACCTCCGCGGCATCGTGATGCGTACTTTCGGTTCAGGCAATGCTCCTCACACGCCATGGATCATGCGTCTTCTGGATCAGGCTGCCCATCGCGGAGTAAACATCGTGAATATCAGCCAATGTCTTACGGGCAGTGTAGAGATGGAACGCTACGGAGCCGGCTTCCAGTTGAAAGCAGCTCATGTGATAAGCGGATACGATTCTACGGTAGAGGCTATGGTCACCAAGATGATGTATCTGCAGGGAAGATATGCAGATAACAAAAAGGTAAGAGAAAAACTGACCGAATCCCTGGCGGGCGAAATCTCTATATAGTATAAGGTGAAATCTTCATCCATATAATGAAGCAATGAAGTAAATGACAGTCTCCCGATAGTGTATACGATTAAACTACAGATTGGCAAACTGTCATTTACTTGCTCATTATGAGTCATTTAGCGAAACAAAGAAAATTACCCTACAAAACCGAATAGTATTACAGGAAATATGCAGAAAGCATTTAACGAAGGTTAAATATTGACAGTTTTTTTGCCAAAAACTTGTTGCATATCATTTTTTGTGTAACTTTGCAGCGTAGAAAAAAAGTAAAAGATCAGTATCCTTATTAGATACCAATCCGTAATATAAATTAATAAATCAACAAAACCAACAAATTATGAACATTAACAAGGTAAAGGAGTATGGTGAGTTCGTAGAAATTGCGGCTCCTGTAGAAAGAGCAACAGCTGAAGAGTATCCAACAGTATTAGGCGGAGAAATTTGGTACAACTAAGAACTTCCTGCTAAGGATTCCTATCCTTTGTAACCGATAGTTTTTCCTTTAGCAGACTTGAAACAAGAGGCTATTTTTATTTGATTCAGAACATCTTATAATTTTTAGCAGACACATTATTAGCTCAATGATAAAGGCTCAATCCTCGAATAAAATCGGGAACTGAGCCTTTATTGTGTTTATATCTTACCATCGAGATATACGGAATCGGATATTAGTGCTTACCACAGCAGCCGCCCTCTCCGTGTTCGTGATGATGCTCGTGCTTGATACCACCCTCTACAGCCTGGTGCTGGTCGCGGAGCAGATCGTTCACGGTCTTCACTGGGTTGAATGTACCGAGAGGAACCTCTACAAATACTGTATTCCAGTCACTCATCGCACCATTCCAAAGACCTGGCAACTCGAGTGCCTTCAAATCCTTACCATTCTTACTCTTGCTGGAGATGAAACCGGTAGATGGGTCAACAAACTTAGGAAGATCGAAGGCATTGCCCTGGTAATCCTTGGTAGCGCAGACGAGATCTACCGGATTGAAGTGAGTACCCTCGGTAAACATCTTCATATACTCCTCGTTATTCTTGTCAATCTGAGAACTCTCCAGAATCTGAAGACTTACGGTACCATCCTGGTTATAAGTAAGGAATGGACCACCACCAGGCTCACCTACGTTCTTAACGACACCACAGACACGCATAGGGCGGTTCAACTTCTTACGCAGATAGATAACCAGTTCGGCATCCTCCAGCTCCTTGATATCAGCCTTACGGCAGCAGAGGTCGCGCTGAACGAAGCGGATAATCTCCTCCAGCTTCTCATGGTTGTACTGACCAGAATCCAAAACCTTCAGATAATCGAAAGCCTGCTTCTGCAGAGTAACCAATACGCCTGCAATCACCTGCTTCCAGGTAACAGTCTCAGCCTTCAGGCGATCAGGAACCACATTGTCAATATTCTTGATGAATACCACATCAGCATCAATCTCGTTGAGGTTCTCGATGAGTGCGCCATGACCGCCCGGACGGAACAGCAATGAGCCATCCTCGTTACGGAAAGGAGTATTGTCTGGATTGGCAGCGATGGTATCGGTGCTAGGCTTCTGCTCTGAGAATGAGATGTTATACTTGATGCCGTAACGCTGTGCATACTTATCTACCTTCTCGGCTACCATCTGCTTGAAGAGTTCCAGGTGGTCGTGAGAAACGGTGAAATGAACGTTTGCCTCGCCGTTGCTGCTAGCATAGAGCGCAGCCTCAACCAGGTGCTCCTCCATTGGGGTGCGAACCTCGTCCTCATACTCGTGGAACTGGAGCAATCCCTTAGGCAACTGTCCGTAGTTCAATCCCTCTGGCTTGAGGAGATTAGCCACGATAGCCTTGTAATCGCCCTTCTTGATAAGGCACATAATGCCCTTCTCGTTGTTTACATGGCACTTATCGCAGAGTGCCTTGCGGAAAGCAAACTTCTTGATATTCTCGAAGAATTGTTTTTCGAAGTCAGTAGTAGGAACATCGTATGGAGCATCCAGGAACGCGAACATGTTCTTGAACATACGGCTAGCCGCACCTGAAGCAGGTACGAACTTCACAATCTTGTGACCCTCAGCCTTGTAGTCGTTCCACGCCTTCTCGTAGTTCTCTACTTCCTGAGCTGTAGGAGCCATGATACCCTTACCGATAGCAGCCGCACCCTCGAGCTTGAGGAATGGGAAGCCATTCTTGATTTGTTCCAACTGGTGTTCAATCTGCTGCTCGGAGATACCGCGAGCAGAGATTTGGTTTAGATCTTGCTGATTCATAATACCATATTTATGTTAAATTTACACTATATGTGCTACAAAGATAATAGTTTTTTCTGATAATCAGAAATATTTCCGCTTTTTTTTGTACCTTTGCATTGAAAATTTAACGAAGTAGGCGTTTTTTTAACGCCGAATCGCCATTGTTTGTCAAATTTAAAATAGAATATTGCAACAGGGTTAGTAAATTATCAAAAGAGCACGACAGAAGGTCGGGGCTATCACATTACCTCTATGGGGTATCTAACTTGTTCATCAGCGGAACCGGTATAGGCGGATTATCTCCAATGATTACCGGTGACGAGATGGGGGTAAACAATATACTCTGCCTTGTACTTGGAGCAATAGCAGCTTTTGTATTTGCGTATAGTGCAAACAGAGTTATGAAGTATAACGATAAATAAGAAACAATATGGAACTATATACTATATTTATGGGGCTAGGAGCCTTGATAGGTGCCAGCTTCGCCATCTGGCTTAACACTAAGTCTGGTCAGAAGTGGATAGACGAGTTATAACAACTCAATAATATATAATCAACGGGAGGGAACGACAATGAATGAAACTACTTTTAAATTCACATCCGAAGAAAAGGAGCAGACACTCCAGATACTAGAGCGCCTGAGAACAGCAGTGGGCGACACATTCAAGCCGGGCGATGAGCAGCATCTGCGTGAAGACATACAGCATGCATTCATCAACCATCAGATTAAGCGCAATGTCTTCGGAATGAATCCAATACTCGCTGCCCTGCAAACCGCAGAAATCGCAGTAAACGAGATAGGTCTGAAACGAGATGGCATCATCGCCATCCTGATGCAGACCAGCGTCATCGATGGCTATCAGACCATCGAAGAGATACAGAAGAAATACGGAGATAGCGTAGCCCACATTATCAGTGGTCTGCTCCGCATCCACGATTTATATAAGCGCAACCCTATCATCGAGAGTGAGAACTTCAGAAACCTGCTCATCTCTTTCTCTGAAGATATGCGCGTCATCCTCATCATGATTGCCGACCGCGTGAACGTGATGCGACAGATTCGCGATACCGAACAGAAAGAGGCAAAGCATGAAGTAAGCGAAGAGGCAAGCTACCTCTATGCCCCACTTGCCCACAAACTGGGACTCTACAAACTGAAGAGCGAACTGGAAGACCTTAGTCTGAAGTATCTCGAGCACGACGCCTACTATATGATAAAGGACAAACTGAACGCCACCAAGGCTTCGCGCGATGCCTATATCGCCCGCTTCATCCAGCCAATCCAGGAAAAGCTCGATGCTGCCGGTCTGAAATATCACATGAAGGGCCGCACCAAGAGTATCCACTCTATCTGGCAGAAGATGAAGAAGCAGAAGTGCGCCTTTGAGGGTGTATACGACCTCTTTGCCATCCGTATTATCCTCGATGCACCAAGAGAGAAAGAGTATATGCAGTGCTGGCAGACCTTTGCCCTCATCACCGACATGTATCAGCCCAACCCAAAGCGTATGCGCGACTGGCTCAGCGTGCCTAAGAGCAACGGTTATGAAAGTCTGCATACCACTGTACTGGGTCCTGAAAACAAATGGGTAGAGGTACAGATCAGAACCGAGCGCATGGACGATATTGCAGAGCACGGACTCGCTGCCCACTGGCGCTACAAGGGTATTAAGCAGGGAGAAGGCGGTATCGACGAATGGCTTGCCAATATCCGTGCTGCCCTAGAAAACAACGATGATCTGCAGCTGATGGACCAGTTTACCACCGACCTGAAGGAAGACGAAGTATACGTGTTCACTCCAAAGGGCGACCTGCTGAACTTCCAGAAGGGAGCTACGGTACTCGACTTTGCCTACTATATCCACTCCCGCATCGGCAATACCTGTGTGGGCGGAAAGATTAACGGAAGAGCCGTCACCTTCCGACAGGAACTCCATTCGGGAGATCAGGTAGAAATCCTCACACAGAGCAACCAGAAGCCACGCCGCGAATGGCTCAACATCGTGCAGACATCCAAGGCTAAAGCCAAGATTCGTCTAGCGCTGAAGGAAACCCAGAAGAAGGACGGTCTCTATGCCAAGGAACTTCTGGAGCGCCGATTCAAGAACAGGAAACTGGAAATTGATGAGAGCATCATGGCGCGCATCATCAAGAAAATGGGATATAAGGAGAACTCAGACTTCTATAAGGATGTAGCCGAAGAGAAAATCGACGTGAACAGCATCATCGAGAGATACATAGAGGAGCGCGACCACGACCTGAACCTCGCCAATACCAACAAGCCTGCAGAAAGTGCAGAGAATTTTGAGTTTGAGAATCCTACCGAGGAACTGATGAAACAGAGCGACGATGTGCTGGTTATCGATGAGCACCTCAAGGGCATCGATTTCGAACTAGCTCATTGCTGCCACCCTATCTACGGCGACCCAATCTTCGGATTCGTTACCATCAGCAAGGGTATCAAGGTACATCGCATGGATTGTCCTAACGCCAAGGAACTGCGCCGCCGTTTCGGTTACCGCATCGTGAAGGCGAAATGGAGCGGCAAGGGAACATCCAAGTATGCCATCACGCTCCGCATCATCGGAAACGACGATATCGGTATCGTGAGCAACATCACCAACATCATTTCCAAGGAAGACAAACTCATCATGCGAGGCATCAACATCTCTTCCAAAGATGGTCTCTTCTCTGGCAATGTTACCGTAATGATTGATGATGCTGGCAAGACCGATGCACTCATCAAGAAACTGAGCGCCGTGAAGGGCGTTAAGCAGGTAACGAGAATATAAAACCGGAATACATAAAAAAATCCCGCAGAGAAAATCTGCGGGATTTTTTTATTTCGACTTATTCAAGCGCTTGATCACAGAATAGGCATCATACAAACCAAGTTCTCCTGCCTTTGAAAGATCCTGGATGGCAGTCTGCTTATTGCCACTCTTGGCTCGTGCTATACCTCTATTATAATAAGCCTCTGCAAGGCGGTTATCAATTCGCAAGGCAATGGTATAATCATCTATTGCCTTTGAAAGTTCGTTTCTGCCTGCATGAAGATTACCTCTATTATAATAGATGTAAGCATTGTTACTGTTCTGGCGGATGGCATCACTGAAATCAGCCTCGGCAGAATGGATGTTCAGAACACCCTTGCCCTCAGCCTTGCTAAATTCATCCATCTCAGCCTGGCAGACAGCACGCTGCCAGTAAGCCAAAGAATTCTTGTCATCGAGCGAGATATAATAGGTGAAATCACTGATGGCAGCCTCAAAATCACGAAGTACACTATGAGCGATGGCCCTGCGCATCAGGAGACGTTTTTTGGTTTCATTATCGCTCGCCACACTCAACTCTGCCGAAAGTTTATCAATCATCGAGAATATCTTCATAGAACCATTCTCATCGAGTTGCTCCTTACTGCAAACGATATAAACCTTGTCTGCCTTGGTATGCTGATTGAGCGCATCAACCTCCTTGTCATAAGCCTGAACTCCATTTATATTCTGATTGTTTGGGAAATAAGAGAGCTGATACATCGGCAGGAAGGCGGTTTCTACCTGACGGTTCTGAACCTTACCACGATACTCGCTCTTATAGTTGTGTTCATACTTCGGTTCGTCATCTACTACCAGCGAAGCAAACTTATTCGGGTCAACCTCAGAGCGCTTACGCATCTCCTTCTTGGTCTTTGCGCTCCATCTCGGCTGGATTCCGATATGCTTGTTCATCTGCGCCTTGAAGATACGGAATTCATCCATCTCTGCCTTGGCTGTCATGCCCAGGCGTCGGTAACAGCTGGCACGGTTAGACAAACCGGTCCAGAAGTTAGGGAACTGGTTGATAACCATAGTATAATCCTTGATGGCTGCTCTCAGATTACCGGTCTTGTCATGCAATAGAGCTCGGTTGAAGATAGCCATGAAGTTCTGGGGTTCCATCTTGATAATGAAGTCGAAATCAGTGATAGCACGGTTATCATCACCCAACTGTACACGCATCAGTCCTCTATTATAATGAGCCAGGAAATTGTTCGGATCCAGATCAAGGGCATTGTCATAATCGCTCATCGCCCCCCTGAGGTTATTCAGATTGATACGCGCCAAAGCACGGTTAATGTAACTGTTCACATTGTTAGGTTTGAAATGCAGACTCTTGGTAAATGCCTCATCAGCCGTTTTCCATTCCTTTCTAGCCAGCGCCATATAGGCACGCGTAGTCCAGGCATCCCCATCATACGGATTGAGCTGCAGACTCTTGTCTAGCCATTTCTCAGCCTGCACGGTATCTTTCTGATGCAGATACACTTCAGCCTTGAGCGAATAAGCATTCGACCAGTCTTTCCATTTTTCCACGATGGTATCCAGTTCCTGCTGCGCCGCCTCATACTTTTTGTTTTCCATCTGGCAGATAGCCCGGTTGAACCAGTAATTTCGGTTGCGCGGTTCTAGTCTGATAGCCTCATTATAATCAGCTATCGCATCATCAAACCTGTTTTGTCTGATGCGACAGATGGCTCTCAAGTCATAAATATCATTGATATAGGGATTGAGATGCAACGCCTCGGTGGCATCACTTTCGGCACCCGTAAAGTCATCCAGATTAAATTTTGCCACACTGCGGTAATACCAAGGCTCATACAGATAAGGCTTGGCACCGATAGCCAGATTAAAATACTTGATTGAAAGGACGAAATCCTCATAATACAATGCACTCCGACCGGCCGTAACAAGTCGGTCTACACGATATTGGGCAGAAGTCGACATGGTGCCCATTACCATAAAAAGAACCAAGAGAATCTTCTTCATCTGTTCGTAACTATCTGAAATAAAACCTATTGAATGTAGAATAAAAAATATAGTAAGCCCAATCGTCACGATTACCATGAAGCTTACTATATTTTCGGAAGAACTATCGACGTATCTTAGTACGATAGGCAGCACGGAAATTGCCCTTGATGATACTCTTGAGCTTACCTGCTATCATGTTCTTGCGAAGAGGAGACACACGGTCAACAAACATTGTACCCTCCAAATGGTCGAATTCATGCTGCATCACGCGAGCCAGATATCCCCCTATCCATTCATCATGTTCATTAAAATCCTCATCCATATACTTTACATGGATGCGTGTAGGACGAACCACCTTCTCATTGATACCAGGAATAGAAAGACATCCCTCTTCAGAAGAGTCGGTATTTTCCTCATCGAGCTCTAGGATATGGGCATTGATGAAAGCATGACGGAATCCTTTATACTCAGGGAAATCCTCGCTGAGCACATCCAGGTCGATAACAACGAGGCGGATAGGCAAGCCTATCTGGGGTGCAGCCAGTCCAATGCCGTTGCTGGAATCAAGGGTTTCATACATATTATTAATCAACACCTTGAGATCTGGATAATCAGGTGTAATATCTTCAGCCACTTTTCTCAGCACTGGCTGACCATAAATATAAATCGGTAAAATCATTATCTTCTTGATTGCAAATAATCCTGTAATATGATGGTAGCACTTATCTCGTCTACCAATCCTTTATTTTCTTTTCTCACCTTCTTCTTTACACCTCCATCTATCATGGCTCTATGTGCCAGAACTGATGTAAATCTCTCGTCATAATATTCAATTGGAATTTCAGGATGAGCCTTTCGCCAACGGTTGTAGAAGTTTTCTACTCTTGCCAGGTTTTCACTTGGCTGCCCGTTAGGTTGCATCGGTTTTCCGATAACAATGCGCTCCACCTGTTCTTTCTGAATATAAGTTTCGATATAAGTGAAAAGTTCATGTGTAGAAACTGTGGCCAACCCATTGGCAATAATCTGCAATGGGTCGGTCACAGCCAGTCCGGTACGTTTTTTACCGTAATCTATAGATAAAATTCGCATTAATCTACGGATATCTTATCCTTATATAATATCAGATTACTTCTTAAGGAGTAACCAAGCATCAGGATACTCACCAGCGCGAAGCTGATTGCGGCTCTTGACAGCAGCAGCCTTATCAGCAAATGTAGAAGCTACCACGCGATACATGTTACGCTCTGTGTTCAGGGCGATCTGAGCATCGTAGCCAGCGCTCTTCAATGTACTAGCCAATCCCTCAGCGTTAGCCTTGAGAGAGAAAGAACCAACTACTACGCTATAGCTTGACAAGCCAGAACCTGAGATGAGAGAAACATCCTCAGAACGAACAGTAGCATTATCAACCTCAGTCTGCTCATCAGAAGGAGCCTGAGTCTCGAGAGGAGCTACAACTGGTTCCTGAGCAACAGGAGCCTGAGCTGCCTGCTGTTCCTGCTGCTGAGCCTTCTCATATGCCTTCTTGTATGCACTTTCCTTAGATGTACCACAACTTGCGAGCGCCAAAACTGCGCACATTCCCATGCTTAATACTGTAATTTTCTTCATAATTCTTATTCGTTTTATTGTTTATTATTGTTATTCATTCAATATAAATTCCGCGTTATATTTTTTACTCTGCGAAAATACAAAAAAATGCCCGAAAAACGAAGAATATGCCGCCTAAAGTTTGTTAAATAAGGCTATTAAAACATTTTTAATGAAAAATTAAGGCTAAAAGGCTTGTTTTTTAAAGAGAATTTAGTATATTTGCATTGTCAAATGAAAATGACAAGAATATAATCGTTTAACGTTTAAAATTTATAGCATATGAAAACATTAGGTTACATTGGTGCTTTCCTCGGCGGTGCTATCGCTGGTACAGCACTCGGTTTGATTTTCGCTCCTGAGAAGGGTGAGGATACACGTAGTAAGATTGCAGGTGCAGTAGACGATTTCTGCAAGAAGCACGACATCAAGTTGAGCCGTAAGGACGTTGATGATCTGGTTGACGATATCAAGGACGCAGCTCCTGAGGTTTAATCATCACCTATCATGATGTTCTCTAACGATAAAAATGTAGAAACTATCGGGCAGCTCATTGAGGTGCTTAAACATTACATCGGGCTTCAGAGCGAATTTCTGAAGCTCGATATTGTGGATAAGGTGGTACGCCTGCTTACAGTCATCACCATGACGGTGGTACTCCTGGGCTTACTTACGCTTACCCTCATTTACCTATCCTTTGGCGCTGCTTTTGCATTGGCAGACTTAATAGGTAGTCTGACTTTCGGATTCTGCATTGTTGCTGCAGTATACCTATTTATATTAATATTATTTGTAATTTTCCGCCATAAGTGGATCGAGAGACCATTGGTCAGATTTCTGGCCAGCCTCTTAATGGAAAAATAATCTCCTTTTCGCAACATGACAAATCATTCAGAAATCACAGAATATAATTCCTTAAACGATATCCGACTCAAAAAAGAGGCGATACGCAAGGAAATTGATGCCGATGATGCCAAGATTCAGACTTTATGGAACTCGCTTTTCACAAAACCTGCAATCCTGTCACGCAATGCGAGTCCTAGCAAGCGACTGCAGAGTATGCTGCAGGTGGGAGCAGGAGCATTCGACGGTGCACTGTTGGCTTGGAAACTTTACCGGAGATTCAAACCTCGGAAGAGATGAATCATATACCGTTTTGGGGAAAGGAAAGATGCCTTGAAAAAAGGTATCTTTTAGTCATCCAAAAGGGGATAAAAACAAAAAAGGGTCGCCGCTGCGACCCCAATACCTTGTTAACCTTAAATCTAATACTATGAAAAACACACATGCAAATATAGAAATAATCTATGATACTCGCAAATTTTTCTTAGCAAAAGACCTATTATTTTGATTTAATTAACCTTTACCAACCTATTTTTAAACTTTTTTTCAATAAAAGTTCATCTTTTTTCTACATATATCTCCATTCCATCGAAGCCAAATTCAAAGCCTTCGGACAGCCTTTTATTCGCCTCATCGTGAAAACCTATCTGATGAGTCACATGGATAAAATAAGTATGTTTTGCTCCTATCCTGCGCGACACCTCAATAGCATCAGATACAAGCTGATGACTGTGATGTGTTTTCTCAAATCTGAGTGCGTTAATTACGAGTGTTTCCACACCTTCCAAATAAGCATATTCTTCATCACCCATAGATTTCATATCAGTAATATAGGCAAACTTACCAAACCGATAGCCGAGAATAGGCATCTTATCGTGCATCACACGGATAGGAAGAAACTCAATGTCACCTATCTGATAATGCTCATGCGGATGAATGGTATGCAATTTGAGTTTAGGAGCTCCCGGATAGAGTTTTTCTGCATTCTTCGGAAAGCAGTAAGGCATCGTATGAGGCAGCCCCGCAGTAACGATTTCATCGCCATAGATATTAATATCACCAAAGATACAGAAAGGGCGCAAATCATCAATACCACCAACATGGTCGTAATGGATATGCGTAATCAGGACGCCATCTATCTTTCTGAAAGGCACACGCAACAACTGCTGTCGGATATCAGGTCCGGCATCTATCAGAATACGGGTATTCTCCGTTTCTATCATTGCTGCACTGCGCAATCTTTTATCATGCGGATCCGTACTTCGGCACACTTCACAGTTACATCCCAACGAAGGAACACCGCCCGATGTGCCTGTACCTAACAAAGTTACCTTCATTAATTATCAAATATTTTTCTGAAAACAACCGAATTCTTCACTTAACATTCACTTCCGGATGAATCTCTATGCCAAACTTCTGCTTCACATCCTCCTGGATGGTCTCACAGAGTTTTACGATTTCCTCGCCCGTAGCGCCGCCACGATTCACTAGCACCAGTGCCTGCTTATCATGCACACCGGCCCGTCCCAGACTCTTTCCCTTCCAGCCACACTGATCAATCATCCAACCAGCCGGAATCTTTTCATGAGAATCATCGATTGTATAATGAGGCACACCCGGATAAAGAGCAGCCAGTTCTTCGTACTTAGCCTTCTCTACAATAGGATTCATAAAGAAACTGCCTGCATTACCCAACACCTTAGGATCAGGCAATTTTGCCTCTCTAATTTCTATGATGACATCACGAAGTTGCTGGGCTGTAGGCTCAGCAATACGCTTAGCCTCGAGCGCAGAACGGATATTACCATAATCCAGATCCGGACGGAAGGTTTTCTGCAAACGGTAAATCACATGCGTCACCAGATACTTATCCTTCCACTCATGCTTAAATTTACTCTGACGGTAACTATACTCGCAGTCAGCATTATCAAACACCACTACCCTGCCCGTAGCTATCTCAACCGCTTCCACCTTATATATAATATCCTTGGCTTCCACACCATAGGCACCAATATTCTGAACCGCACTGGCACCTACTTCACCCGGAATAATACTCAGATTTTCAGCTCCATGATAGCCATGCTCTACGGCATAAGCTACTACATCATCAAACACCTCACCACTACCACAGGAAAGGAATACCCAATCCGGATTGCACAAAGCATCATCCCCCTCTGCAGCTGCCAAAGTCTTGTTGTCAAGAACCTCAATACCCATAATAGCCGAATGGAGCACTGTACCAGCATAATCACCGGTCAGCAAGAGATTGCTACCACCGCCCAAAATGAGCAGTGGCTGATCTGCCTCTGTCAGCAAGCCCACTATCTGTCGGGCTTCCTCTACCGATTCATACTCCAGAAATCTGCTGCATTTAGCATCAATCCCGAATGTATTGTGAGCCAAAAGGCTGTAGTTACGAATATCCTTCATATCTGGTTAAAACTATTACTACTAACTAAAAAGCTACATATTCAGTTTGATCAGTTCCCATTTTCCTCCAATTTTTTTGAAAGTAAGAGAGGTTTCCATACCATTGGCAATACCACGAATCACGAAGATTTTCTGGTTGCTCTCGGTATATTTCTGACCATAGATTATATTGTAAATCATGCCGTGAGGCAGTTGAGGCGCAAAGGCAGGCCATGTTTCCGGGTCTATATCGCCTGTCATCGTACTGAAATCATCATCAGGATCAGGACCGGTAAACTTCACCGGATTATGGATATGGCGAGCCTGGAAAGCGGTATCAGTAGCAAAATGGCCGTAAAACTTCAGGAAACTGGCATTATTATTCTGATACATAGGCTTGTAGCAGATGCTAGTCATCATCCACTGACCATTGATGCGATTAAACACAAACTGCTGAACTGTCTTTCTACTATAGAACACCTTTTCTATTACTACATGATCGATAGTAGTATCCTTCATCAGTTTCATCTGTTTCTGATTATCAAAAATCAGCGTGTAATAATCCTGACGCATGAAGAAATGCTCCATCTTCCAATGTTTTTTTTCTATCTTCTTGGTCAGTTTCTTACCGTGATATACCGGCAGCGGGAAGACAATACGACTTTTCTGCAACTTTCTGTTAGCTGCAAAATTAAACACGAAATCATCAAAAAGCTCGTCAGCCGCCTTTGGCATCGGAGTCTCCTCTATCAGCTGTTCTGTAGAGTCCATCGCTTGGGTGTCGGGAATCACCGAGTCGGTTGAAGCCGAATCAATGGCAGGCGCAGGCTTCTTGTCTGTGCATCCCACAGACGTGAAACAAACGATGGTAAGCACCGCCATTAACACCGTTAATAAACAGAGTTTTTTCATAAACCTATTAAATTTCTCAAATTTTCCATGCAAAAGTACAACTTTCTTTTGAATTATTTCATCTTTTAAGCAAAAAATGTTATCTTTGCAGTCAAAAAAGATAAAAATATAGATATGTTATTAGAAAAAATAGACGAACTCTTGAAAGAAGTGAGCACTTTGACTGCCCAAAACGCAGAAGAAGTAGAGCAGCTTCGAATCAAGTATCTGAGCAAGAAGGGCGAGATTAACGCCCTTATGGCCGACTTCCGCACAGTGCCAGCCGACCAGAAGAAAGAGGTTGGTGTAAAAATCAACGAACTGAAGAACGCAGCCCTTGAGAAGATCAACGGACTGAAGGAGCAGATGGAAGAAGCCGAGGCATCGTGCGATGATATCGACTTGACCCGTACCGCCTACCCTGTAGCACTCGGTACACGCCATCCACTCACCGTAGTGAAGAATCAGATTATCGACATTTTCGCTCGCATGGGCTTTACCCTTTTCCAGGGTCCTGAGGTAGATGACGACAAGCACGTATTTACGATGCTCAACTTTGCTGCCGACCACCCAGCCCGCGATATGCAGGACACCTTCTTTATAGAGAAGACCAACAGCGACGACGTTACCAAAAATGTGCTTCTCCGCAGCCATACTTCTGGCGACGAGGCTCACTATATGGAAACCCATGAGCCACCTATCCGTGTGCTCTGCCCAGGCCGCGTTTACCGTAACGAGGCTATCAGCGCCCGCGCTCACTGTTTCTTCCATCAGGTAGAAGGTCTCTATGTAGATAAGAACGTAAGTTTCACCGACCTCAAGCAGGTGCTCCTTACCTTTGCCCGTGAGATGTTTGGTGCAGATACCAAGATTCGTCTCCGTCCTAGCTACTTCCCATTCACAGAACCTAGTGCCGAGATGGATATCTCCTGCAACATCTGTGGCGGTAAGGGTTGCAACTTCTGCAAGCATACCGGATGGGTTGAGATTTTAGGTTGCGGTATGGTTGACCCTCATGATCTTGAGGCTTGCGGTATCGACAGCAATGTCTATACGGGTTATGCCTTCGGTATGGGTGTTGAGCGTATCACCAACTTGAAATATCGCGTGAGCGACCTTCGTCTCTTCTCTGAGAACGATACTCGTTTCTTGCGCGAGTTTGAGTCTGCGAAGTAAAAGATACTCAACATATAAATTAATTTATGACTATGAAGAAAAATTTAACTAAACCTGTCATCGCAGTCCTGCTGGGCGCCTTGACATTCAGTTCTTGCATCGGCTCATTTGGTCTGACAAATTCCGTACTTGACTGGAATAAGAGAGCAACAGACAACAAGTTTGTAAACGAGATTATCTTCGTGCTTATCTCTCCAGCTTACGCAGTATGTTCATTTGCAGACCTTCTCGTTATCAACTCTATCGAGTTCTGGACAGGTGACAAGGTGATTGGTCAGGTAGGAACCACTAAGGACGTAATGGGTAAGGATGGTCGCATGTATGCCATCAAGACATTGAAGAATGGCTACGAGATTACCGACCCAGATGGTGAGAAATCATACTTTGTGTTCGACAAGAAGCACAAGAGTTGGTCATACAGCAAGGATGGCGATATCCGTGAGCTTTTCAGCTTCAACGAGGACGGCAGCATCCAAGCTTGTTTGCCAAGTGGCGAGAAGATCAACGTCCCAGCAGATGCCAATGGTTTATACCAGGTTCGCATGGCTATGAATGATGGTTTGTTCTATGCATTCAACAAGTAAATAATCATAACAATTCCAGCCCGATAAAAGTGACTTTTATCGGGCTTTTTTATAATCTCCTTTCTCTTTTCCTAAGCAAGTTCATATTTCTCCGTTCCCAACCAAACTCTCCTTAGAATGCCCAAATGCAAAAAAGTGTTTAAAGAAAGCAAAGAAGTGCCTTCACCACCCTTCCCCCGTAACTCTCTGACCATCAAAAGAATCGCCAAAAAGGTGAAGGGTGAAGGTTTGAAAACTCTTTTTTATATATACGCGTGAAGGGTAAGGGTAAAAACCGAAAAAAAGACCCTAGGGTCAAAAATCGGAAAAACCCTAAAATAAAGAATATAATATAAAGATTAAAAATACACCCTTCACCTCACAAAAATCACATCAAAATCCTGTTCTGCATGCAACAGAAAATCATCTGCAGCAATCTGTGCCGGGATATATAATCAGGAGACAATTCTCTTTCGGAGATATCATTTTATCCTTCGGAGATAATTTTCTATTCTTCGGAAATATTTCTTCGAATTTCAAGATAAGGCATAAAAATATAATTTTCGCCAACTTTATTTCCCGAATCCACACAATTGTCACAAATCGCATAGCTATGAAACAGAAAAGAATGTATCTTTGCTGCATCAATCATAAAGGTTGATGTAGATATGGTCTCGTCATGACTGCCAAATCGGGCTGACGCAAATGCATTACAACCAGTGACATTCATCAAAACTTGCAACCATCTACAATATTTTTCAGTTTTTCTCGTTAATAAAAGTATGAAAAATAGATTATTGATACTCACAATATGCCTCATCGCAACCATAAAGATGATGGCGCAGGAGTTTACCCTTCACGGCAAAGTGGTAGACGAGAACAACCAGCCACTGGAGTTTGCCATCGTTTCGGTGGCTAGCCAGGGAAAGACTGCCGTTACTTCGCTCAAGGGAGACTATAGCCTCAAACTGCATTCTGCAGACAGCGTGGTTGTAAAATTCTCATATATCGGCTTCAAGACAAAAACAAAAGTGCTGAGAAGACCGCGAGGAAAACAAACCCTACAGGTGGTACTTCGCGAAGCATCCACCACCCTCGATGAGGTGAATATCAAGGGAGAAAAAATACAGTCGGACCAGATACAGGAGCTGAAGACTAAGGACATGAAGATGACGCCATCTGCCAACGGAAATGGGGTGGAAAGTCTGGTTCAGCAACAGGCTGGCGTGAGTACCCACAACGAACTCTCTTCGCAATACAATGTGCGTGGCGGTGCCTTCGATGAGAACTCAGTATACATCAACAACGTAGAAGTATTCCGCCCATTCCTGGTTCGCAGCGGACAGCAGGAAGGCCTCTCCGTCATCAACCCTTATATGGTAGATAAAATCGGTTTCTCAACCGGAGGATATGCTGCCAAATACGGAGACAAGATGAGTTCGGCTCTCGACATCACCTACAAAAACCTGAAAGCAAAAAGCAAGAAGCCGGTGATTGAAGGCAGTCTGGCTGCCAGTCTGCTGGGTGCTGACGCATACATCGGTCTGGGAACCCAGAAACTTTCATGGCTCAACAGCGTGCGCTACAAAACCACCTCTTACCTGCTCGGTTCGATGGAAACCAAAGGCGAATACAAGCCAAACTATCTGGACTATCAGACCTATCTGAGTTACCAGCCCAACAAACGCTGGAAACTCGACTTCATAGGCTACATCTCTGATAATCACTACAACTTCGAACCGGAAGACCGAGAAACGAAGTTCGGAACAATGGAAAACGTAAAGAGCTTCAGAGTATATTTTGACGGTCAGGAGAAAGACCGTTTCCTCACCTACTTCGGTACACTCGGCATTACCCGCCAGTTTACAGCCAACACCAGTCTCTCGCTTCTGGGCAGTGCTTTCTATACCAAGGAACAGGAGAAATATGACATTCAGGGACAATACTGGCTCGACGAAACCGAGACTTCAGAAAACCTGGGTGTAGGTACCTATTTCGAACATGCCCGAAACTATCTTACGGCTCGCGTGATGAGTGCCAAACTGATGCTCAAACACAAGGTGAAGAAACATCAGATGGAGGCCGCAGTAAGTCTGAAACGTGAACATATCGAGGAGAATTCAGTAGAATATGAGATGCGCGATTCTGCAGGATACAGTATTCCTCACAATGGCAAAGACCTCTATATGGTTTATTCACTGAAGGCTCGCAACGAACTGAATGCCAACCGCATGGAAGCTTATATCCAGGACACCTACCGTTTTTCGGGAGGAACAGCCGACAGTACCGGGAACGGACAGACACATTACACCCTGAACTATGGTATCAGAATGAGTCATTGGAACTTCAACAGAGAAACCATCGTGAGTCCTCGTCTGTCGCTCGCCATCATACCAGCCAACCATGAGAATACCACACTCCGTTTTGCGGCAGGTCTGTATTATCAGGCTCCATTCTTCAAGGAATTGAGAGATACATCTACGGTGAACGGCATAACCATCGCATCGCTGAACGAGAAAATCAAGAGTCAGCGAAGCATCCACTTTATCGCCGGCTACGACTATAGGTTCAAGATAGGAGACCAACGCTATAAATTCTCCGCCGAAGCCTATTACAAGGCTTTGAGCAATCTGGTTCCTTATTCGGTTAGTAACGTGAAGGTAGTTTATTACGGACAGAACGAATGCAGCGGTCATGCAGCAGGACTCGACTTCAAACTCTACGGAGAATTTGTTCCGGGTACCGATTCCTGGCTCAGTCTTTCGCTCATGGATACAAAGATGAAATTGGGCGGCAAGAGCATCCCTTTGCCTACCGACCAGCGCTATGCCGTAAACCTCTTCTTCACCGATTATTTCCCGGGCAGCAAGAAGTGGCGCATGTCTTTGAAACTCGCCTTTGCCGATGGTCTTCCTTTTGCAGCACCCCACAGAGAGCTGGAGACCAACAGTTTCCGTGCCACCGCCTATCGCCGTGCAGATATCGGTATGAGCTATCAGCTGCTCGACAACAGCCGCCGGGAGAAGAAGACCTTCCTGAAGAATGTGATGTTGGGGGTAGATTGTCTCAACCTCTTCGGCATAGACAACGTAAATAGCTATTACTGGGTGACAGATGTAACCGGTCAGCAATACGCCGTACCTAATTATCTTACCGGCAGACAGCTCAATGCCCGCATTCTTTTGGAATTTTAGGACCAAATAATAGTGATTTTTCACATTATTCTAAATATTTAACCGTAGATAGTTCGCTATCTGCGGTTTTTTTCGTATCTTTGCGCCCGAATTATACGATGACGGTTCGTCCGTTCATCCCATGGATTCAGAAAACCATTCTATAAAGAATAAAGAAATAATACATAATAATCAATTATGAGCAAACAAGTAGAAAAGATTAAGGAGCTGATCGCTAAGCGCGAACAGGCTCGTCTTGGCGGTGGCGAGAAGGCCATCGAGAAGCAGCATGCACGTGGCAAATATACCGCTCGTGAGCGTATCGAAATGCTGGTAGATGCCGGCAGTTTCGAGGAGTATGATATGTTCAAGTTGCATCGTTGCACTAACTTTGGCATGGAGAAGAAGCAGTACCTCGGTGATGGTGTAGTAGCTGGTAGCGCTACTATAGCTGGCCGTCTGGTTTACGTATATGCTCAGGACTTCACCGTAAATGGTGGTTCACTCTCTGAGACTATGGCACAGAAAATCTGCAAGGTAATGGATATGGCTATGACTATGGGTGCACCTGTTATCTGCATGAACGATTCTGGTGGTGCTCGTATTCAGGAAGGTATCTGCGCCCTCGCTGGTTACGGTGAGATTTTCGAGCGCAACATCCTCGCTTCTGGTGTCATCCCACAGATTTCTGCTATCATGGGCCCTTGCGCCGGTGGTGCCGTTTACTCTCCAGGTTTGACCGACTTCATTATCATGAAGGAGCAGACTTCTTACATGTTCCTGACTGGTCCTAAGGTTGTCAAGACCGTAACTGGTGAGGACATCGATGCAGAGCACCTCGGTGGTGCATCTGTTCACGCAACCAAGAGTGGTGTAACCCACTTCGCAGCAAAGACAGAGGAAGAGGCTATCGAGATGATCAAGAGCCTGCTCTCTTACATCCCTAGCAACAATACAGAAGAAGCTCCACGCGTAGAGTGCACAGACCCTATCGACCGCATGGACGATACTCTGAACGAGATTATCCCAGACGATCCAAACCAGGCATACGATATGTATAAGGTGATTGGTGCTGTAACCGATAACGGAGAGTTCTTCGAGGTTCAGCCTAAGTTCGCCAAGAACATCATCACTGGTTTCGCCCGCTTCAATGGTCAGAGCGTTGGTATCGTAGCCAACCAGCCAGCAGCTTACGCAGGTGTACTCGATGTAAACGCTAGCCGCAAGGCAGCCCGCTTCGTCCGTTTCTGCGATGCCTTCAATATTCCTATCGTATCTCTCGTTGACGTACCAGGATTCTTGCCAGGTACAGGTCAGGAGTACAACGCTGTCATCCTCCACGGTGCACAGTTGCTCTACGCTTACGGCGAGGCTACCGTGCCAAAGATTACTATCACATTGCGTAAGAGCTATGGTGGTAGCCACATCGTGATGGGTTGCAAGCAGTTGCGTGCCGACTTGAACTTCGCTTGGCCATCTTCAGAGATTGCTGTAATGGGTGCCAGCGGTGCCGTTGCCGTTCTCTGTGGTAAGGAAGCTAAGGCTAAGAAGGAAGCTGGCGAGGATGTAAAGGCATTCCTGGCTGAGAAGGAGCAGGAGTATACTGACAAGTTTGCTAATCCATATCAGGCAGCTCAGTATGGTTACATCGATGATGTCATCGAGCCACGCAACACCCGTTTCCGCATCTGCCGTGGTTTGGCTCAGCTCGCTACCAAGCGTCAGAGCTTGCCAGCTAAGAAGCATGGCTGTATGCCAATGTAATGATATAATTAAACATTAGAATAAATGGATAAGAATATTTATGCTGCAATTGCCATGGCACTCTATGAGTATCAGGGCAATAACGTACACGACAAGGAGCCTGGCATCATCACTATCAAGCCACGTCAGACGATGTGGAACGCCAAGTTCTTGAGTTTAACAGCTAAACCATAATGTAATAGAAATGAAAGAGTTTAAATATACAATTGACGGAAAAGAATACAAGGTTCAGATTGACGCTGTTGAGGGTAACATCGCAAGCGTGAACGTGAATGGCGAAGCTTACAAGGTTGAGATGGAACAGGAGGCTGAGCCAGAGAAGAAGAAGGTTGTGCTCGGTCAGCCAGCTGCTGCATCTGATGATGCTGAGGCTACTCCAGCTGCCAACGTAAATACAGCCAATGCTGTAAAGGCTCCTCTCCCTGGTACTATCACCAGCATCGAGGTAGCTGTTGGTCAGGAGGTAAAGGCAGGTGATACTGTTGTCGTTCTCGAGGCTATGAAGATGCAGAACAACATCGAGGCTGAGAAGGATGGCAAGGTTACAGCTATCTGCGTAAAACCTGGTCAGGCTGTGCTCGAAGAGGATGCACTCGTAGTTATCGAGTAAATCAAGAATTTGAGAATTAGAGAATTATACTTCCAGATTCGGGATTATAATTCGGGTTCTTATAAAGAATATAAAAGGTCGCAAGCTGTTAATTGTTTGCGACCTTTTTCTATACTGCTGTATGAGCATAAACTGCTATACAAAGTAATTTTTTACTAAAGAAAAAAGACATAAAGTACTATAAAATGATAGATTTAACAGAAGAACAGATAGAAAGATACAGCCGACACATCCTCCTTCAGGATGTAGGCCTCGAGGGGCAGGAAAAGCTCCTCAATGCCAAGGTGCTCATCATTGGTGCCGGAGGATTGGGGTCCCCAGTTGCCCTCTACCTCGCTGCGGCTGGCGTGGGACATATCGGTATCGTGGATGCCGATGTGGTTGACCTCAGCAACCTGCAACGACAGGTCATCCACCAGACCAAGGACTTGAACACCCCTAAGGTGGAAAGCGCCAAGGAGAAGATGATTGCCATCAATCCTGATGTGGAGGTAACAACCTACCATACCTTCCTCGCCTCAGACAATGCCGAGGAAATCATCAAGCCATGGGATTTCGTCATTGATTGCACCGACAACTTCCCGGTGAAGTTCCTCATCAATGATGCCTGTGTGCGACTGGGCAAGGCATTCTCGCATGGCGGCATCCTGAGATTCCAGGGGCAGACCTTCACCCATCTTCCAGGCACGGCTTGTTACCGTTGTTTCTTCAAGGAGCCACCTCCAGCAGGCGCTGTTCCTACCAGTAGCCAGGCAGGAGTCCTTGGTGCCATCGCTGGTATGCTCGGAACCATCCAGGCTGCCGAGGCGTTGAAGTACTTCCTCGGTGTGGGCGAACTGCTCACCGACCGATTGCTCACCTTCGATGCCAAGACGATGAACTTCCGCACCATCAAGGTAAAGAAGCGTGCATCCTGCGAAATCTGCGGCGACCACCCTACCATCGATCATCTCATCGATTACGAGCAGGCTGCGTGTGATTTGAAACACCACTAAGATTTAGTGATTATTTTCGAATAAACACATATAACAAAAAGCAAAGTCACAATGCCCAGCTCTATCAGCCGGATATTGTGACTTTTTTCAGAACCGCCCCAAGCCCAACAAAGAACAAAAACCTTGATTATAAAATACTTTATAAAACATTTCTCCCATTTTTCTTGCATGATACAGATAATAATCGTAAATTTGCAGCAGATAAAATACGCAAGCTTATGAAAGAGAAAAGATATACATTGCCAGAAGAGCAGAAAGATGCAGCTTTCGCAGCAGAGCCTGCACCAGCCTATCACGGAAATGCCGCCATAGCACTTCCCGAGGATGAATGTGCAGAAGAAGATTTTGACTGGAACAAGATTCCTGTTGGCTGGCATCCGGCTAATGAAGAAGAAGCCATGGCTAGGATTGAAGCTATTGAGGCAGAGTATGAGAATGGGCAATATATAGATGCAGAAGATTTTGAAAGAGAACTTAAATCAGAAGGATTATGGCTCATATAAATTATCTACCACAACGACGAAGCCAACGACCTCGTCATTTTCGTAGATTTATGGGATATGAGAAGAAGCCCTAGATATCTGATTAGACAATTCAAAAGAAAACTATAAAGGAAAAAGCTTATGAAAGAGAAAAGATATCCAATTGGCTGGCATCCGGCTAATGAAGAAGAAGCCGTGGCTAGGATTGAAGCCATTGAAGCGGAATACGAAAGGACAGGCAAGGCTACAGATTTTGAAGAATTTATAGAAGAATTAAAGGCAGAAGGATTATGGCTTATCCAATAAAAGCAATACCAACACTCTATGGTGAGGAAGCTAGTCGTTTCCAAGAAATGGCAGACGAAACTGAGCGCAAATATGATATTAGTCCCAAGCGAGACATCAAAAAAGATCCTCGCTATCGTGCTATGCGCACAATACTCGAAAGGTCTAACATATAGGACATTGCAGGTGGTTCAAGAACGGGCTGAAAGCCCAAAAGCTCCTAGCCCAGGGCATCGCCCTGGGCACACTCGCAGTCAGCAATGCGCCCTGTAAGGGCAAAAGCTTCGTATAATATCTTTACTCCTAGCAAGCATTCATAAATACTTCGGGATTAGTTTATACGAGTTCCCGAAGCTTACACTCCAGTATTACAGCAGACTCTCTATTAACCATTAAATTATATAATTCCTGGTCTATTTCTGCATAAGCAAAACCATCGCGCAAAGACTTTACACTTGAAAGAACGATATGATTATCTTTTATGGTACCTCGCTGGCAAAGATTTAAAATAGCCAAGAGCAAAAGGGGCTTATGCGGAGCTTTTACGCCCCGCATAAGCGCCCTTTTCATCTTTTCAAAAGCACCCAGATAATAGTCTATATCTTTATCCATTATCAAATAAGATGAGTAACCTTAATTTTCTTCCAATGTTTACCGATGCCGAGGGTCATAGCCTGGGTATCCTTGGTTATCAGTTCACCCTTCTGCAAGCCAGCAATAGCTTGCTTCAGCTCCTGCAGAGCCATGCCACTCACACCAAACAAATCCTTCAACACTCCATCATTCTGTTGCTGTTGCTTCATAATGAGAGGATATTGGGCATTGGCATAGAAATCAAAAGAGGCTTTCTTAAACGAATCCATATTCTGTGTAGCAAGGATGATGCTCATACCCTTGTTTCTACCCACAGCTATCAAGTTCTGTAAAGGCTTGTTTTCGAAACCAAGCATATAGTGAGCCTCATCAATGATGGTGAAATGGCGTAGTTCCACCCTGTCCTCATTCTTTGCCTGTGGAGGCAGTTGCTCATAGATATTGTTCAACTTCGATGTCACGAAATATACGATAGCCTTTGCCATGATACCTTCCTTGTCAAACTTTCCTAAATTGATAATATAACAACCTTTCACCAAATCTACCTTGTCTTCCTCTGCAAAAATATTATTCAGAATCAACTGGTTTAAGACTGATTTTACACTATCCATATCACCCTGTTTCTTCTCGGGCATCAACATCGTATAATGATCAAAAACTTCCTGAAAAGTGATTGGTTTCTGGTTCTTCGCCTTGTAGGCATTGATGATAGCTTCGCTCAGTCTGTTATCCATCAAAGCACCAATCTTAGCGGAAGATATAGCACAGATGGCATTTGCCAAGGTCGTGGAATACAGGTGGATTTCATTGATAGGTCTGCCAGTAAAGTCCTTGAACGGAGTAAACGGCAAAGGTTTCTCCATCGGATTCAAGATGGCAGAGGAATCGGTCTCAAACTTCGACAGCCAATCGGCATGGGCTGGATCCGAGAACTCCCCCTTGTAATCGAACAAGAGAAAGTTGACAGGATAGTAGGTATCAGCCGATGCCATTCTGATTTGATTGATGAGGACAGCTAATAAGTTTGACTTACCCGAACCAGTAGTTCCTGCTATCAATATCTGTGTATTCGAAATAGCAGTACTGTTGATGTCTAAAGCCGCATCCATTCCATCCTCATACTGACCGATATAAAGATTCAACTCAGGAATATCCATCAACGACTTTCCACCTCTCAACGGAGAGAAGTGCAGCCATTCATCAATACCACCTTCTTCCATCAAGATACTCTTACCCCTCATCATTTCGCTAAAAAGCACCTTGCTCAGAAAAGTAGAATTCTGCCAGTCGGCATCAATATCACTATAACGCATCTTGATAAGAGCCACGAAGACCTCCTTTATATTTGACTTGGTAAAGAAAGAACCACCCAATGGCTGCATACCTGCAGAGGTTTGCAATTTCTCTACCTTTGACTTACTTCTTGGTGTCTTATCGCTCAATCCAACAAGAAGACAGATTCGCATAACCGTAGTAAAGTTCAATACTACAGGGCGAACCATATCTGAGTAATCCGAAAGGTTCAGTTTCTGCTCGATAGCATATTTCACTTCTTCAAGCAAATCATGAGTTCCTTCCAGAATTCTCATTCCCTCAAGTTTTATATCTTGTACATTCATTTCTACTAGAATTCGTAAGTTTGTAATCCAAAGTAATCATCGCTGACAGTAGTACACTGCCTTTCCTGGTCTCTATGCAAAGTATAAGTTCTTGCCACATAAGCCACTATCTTCTTGAAATCAGTCTCTGTTGTTATTTCCGTATCAGTACTTAACAGGATGGTTTGATGAGCCAAATCCGGGAAATAACGGTTGATGATAACTTCACGACTCTCCTTGTCAAGAACACCCATTACAGTATCTATCATTACAGGAGGGTCGTAATCACCCAGTTCATACAGGACTTTCAGTAACACCTGCATCACAGTTTGCTTGGCACCAGCATTCAGCTGACTCAGATAAATTTCATTACCATTCTTGTGGAATATCTTGAACGAGATTTCCTCCGAATCATCTGCCGAAAGCTCTACCCTACCGATGTAACCAGCATAAATCACCAAGTTGATGTTCAACTGCTCCTTCATCATACGCTCGATACTTGCCTTCTTAGACTTGAGTAACTTACAGGAAAGCGATTTGAAGAAACCAGGCAGTTTGCATAACATATCATACTGAGGATCTGGCACTTGTGGCATATCATAATCGTAAGTAGAAATCTTCCTCTCCATTTCCTTGATAGCATTCTTCTGTTCCACGATTTTTGCCTTCAATTCCTCTATCTTCCTGTCATTTTTTTCATAGAGTTCGATGATGCTGTAATCGTGACCAGTCAAGGCGCGTTTATATTCTTCCAATTGTTCCTGTTTCTTTGGAATATCCGCCAACTCTAAGTTTAAGCTTTCACGTCTCTCATCCAGCGAAAGATAAGGATTGGAATATGATTGCTGAACCAGGTTTCTCAACACATTGACATCAGCATCACTCAGAAAACCATATTTATCATTATAATCATCGCTGTTGTCTTGCTCACATTTGATGTCTTTAATAATCTCGGCAATAGAAACCTCGCCTACCTGCGGGTATTTCTCCTTAAGCAATCGTATTACATCCTGGGTAACCTTTTCTATCTGTTGATCATTGAGGATATTACCCCTTGCAGAAGCCACCACCTCCTTCTCGTTCAGAATAAGTTCCACCTCGGTACTGATGCTATTGGCAACCTTTGGCATAATTACTTTCCACTCTAAATCTTTGGAGATAGCCTCAGCATCCTGTCTATAGTCCTTTTCCTTCTGATAGAAGCTGTTGATGTTCTCCTCTATCTGATGCATTTTGTCACGAATCACATCATCCGAGTTCCGTCCCTCCTTCAGTTGCTCATACTGCAGCTTATGATCATTGGCATAGTTCAACGCCTGGTTATAGGCATCGATCAGACTTGCCACATCCCTTTCCATCTCCACCTTCTGTTTGGTCAGTTTCAAGTATTCGGCACGCAGGTTTTCGTTCTCCAAGCGTTCCGCCTTCTTCTCATCAAGATAAGCCGAGGCTGCATTTTGCAACTGAGTGTATTTATTGAAACCCATCACCGAATTGATGTTCTTCATGATGAGCTTGTTGATTTGTTCTTCCTTCACGAGGTCGGAAGTCTTCATAGCATCAAAGAGGAAATAGTTGCTCAATTCAGCAGGCAGATTGGCAGAAATAATCTTGTTGACTATCGCTTCATTGGTGCTGCGTTGGATAGCCGTTGAACCAGAACCGTAAGGATAACTGTTACCATTCATATTGAGCACGTTGCTCTCCTGTATCTTGCCATCCACAAACCGATAGGCACGACACAACCGATAAGGCGTTTCTTGCCCCAAAACCATCCCAGAGAAAGTAATCTCCAGCATGATGGTCTTGCCTTCTATACCGCTCTCGTTCTTTACCCCCGAATTGAAGATTTCCTCAAACTGTCGTTTGTTGGATATCTTCAATCCATAGAGTGCAGAATAGATGGCATCGAAGAGCGTAGTTTTACCACAACCGTTGGCACCACCTATTAAGATGATGGGACGGTCGCTCGTTACCTCTAAGTTTAAGTCCAACTTTCTGTAGGTCTTATAATTCTCTATGTAGATACGCTTCAGTTTCATTACTTCTTAATTTCTTTGAGAGCCTTCTTGAGTATTTTCGTCACCTTCTTTTCCTCAAGACTTGACTCATTTTGGTTATTACGTTCTTCATGGAAAGGCTTGAGGATATAATCCTTGAGCCATTCCGCATCTATACCCTCCGATTGGCATGCACTCTCTATGAGTTGCATGTCTTCCTGCCTGATTCCATAGTTCAGGAATGTTCTGTCCAAGCTTTTCTTCATACCTTATTATATATGATTACCTTATTATATTATAGGGTTTCCAGATGCAATGCCGACCACCCATCTATATTGTCTGTGTTCTCGATAACGCCTCCTGGATAATACCAGTTGCTCGTACCCTCGTCTTTGATGAGCACGCCACCCACAATCTTCTTGCCTGTAGCTTGATAACTGGAGATGTAATCCAAGAGGGCATTGTTCTTTTCTGGCGCATCCGCATCGCTGCCCTTGGTTTTGGTGTCGAAGAGGCAGATGGTACCCGACTTCAATCTGACGATGAAATCCACATAGAAACAACGTTTTCTACTCCCCGAATCCGTATAAGGCACGGCGAAATGCTGTTTTCCCTCGTCTCCATTCTTGTACCACCACTCCACATATTCCATCTTGTCATCCAACCAACGTGCAAACTCTTGCTCGGGTCTCGATGCCGTAATCTGCTCAAAATAAGGATACAAGGCATGGTTGAAGATTTCGCCTTCCGTAGTTCTCACCATTGCCGCATTATAGAGACGAGTCTCCGGCACTTGCCATACAGACTGCTGATATTCCATCGACACCTCCTTGGCATTTTTCTTCAGCGTAGCCTCGTAGGTAACCAACGCCTTGCGTATCAGTTCCTCGAAGCGCGGACGGTTCTGATGATAGAGCACCACCTTAGGCACATCCATCGAAAAGACTTGCAGGTATTCCTCCAAGGCACTCTCGATGGCTCCTTGCAAGACTGGCGTACTGTCAAATTTGGAGAACCCACCCACATTCTTACGGCAGAAGAGCGTAAAGAGATTCTGCAATTCTGATGCGTTCAGAGCCAACCTTGCCTTGTCTGTTATCTCCACGATACCCGAATCACCCGTCAATGGGGTGTCCTTCGGGATAGCCACCAAGATTCTTGATACATCGGTCTGCACGCCATGTCGCTTGGCATTGTAGCGATTCAACTTGATTTTGGCATCCATGTCTGCCTCCTTTTTTTTCGCCTCGTCAGCATCCTCAGTCTCACCATCATCCTCAAAGAAATCTTCTGCAGAGAAGAGCAACAACGGGTTTTGTTCCCATTCCCGTTCCATAGTCTTATAGAAGATGCTGCGGAACTGGGAGCCCAAGCGGTTTCTTGTTGCCCCATGCTTATCCGTATAATAAGAACGGAGCGTGATGTTCGGCAAGTCTTTCTTGCGATTGGCGTAGAGGGTGCTGATATAGTTCATGTCATCTCCCACAATGCTAATCATGTCAGCCGAAAGGTCGGTATAAACATAACCGTAGTTCAGAATGTCGTTCTTATAAAAATGCTGCTCTGGCATTCGGAGTATTCGTCCCACGGTCTGCGTGGTAAAGGTCATGCTCTGCAATTCTCTGAATATCAGAAGAACGGATGCACGAGGACAATCCCAGCCCAAGGCTATGGCCTGCTTGAACAGCAACACCTCCGTAATATCATCAGGCTGAGTGATATTCTGAAGATTGGGCGATTTATCCTTTGATAGCCATACTGCCAACCTGCCATTTGCCACGCTGATGTCGCAAACCTGTTCTAAGTAGGCTTGCATCTCTTCGGTGATGGTCTTGTCCTTCGACGACATAGACTCGCTGCTATCATTAGGCAACTGAATGAGCAATAACGGATTGATGCCATATTCCTTGTAAGCCTCAGCCAGTTCCTTTCGCTTTTCGAGAGCCTTCTTCAAGAGACGCTGGTTCACCGTAAGCTCCGACTGTTCCTTACTGCTCTTTACATTCGGATTCAGTTCTATGCCCTTCTTAATCATCTCTTCATTGATTACATCTTGGCGTTTCACAAGAACCGCATGATAGCTTTGGGTGACTGGCGTTGCTGATACACGAAGTTCTATGTGTGGCTGGATAGCTTGCAATACCATCTCGCTTTTCTTGGCATTACGTCCGGCAAACATGTGTTCCTCGTCTATGATAACCACCACTGGCAGATGCTGCTCTATCTTGGTCTTCCGTATCAGTTCGTAGAGCGTGCGGTTCTGCTCATTGTCACGAATCATGACGGCATTATCCTTATTGATGCTCTCCCAGTTTAAAAAGAGCACATCGCCAGGATGCAGACCATCCACATGATCACACTCATCAAACATAACAGGACGCAACGACCTTCGTTCACTAAAGAAATTGCGCATGGAGCGATAACTCTGCTGATGCAACTTGTTAGGAGCAATCCAAACCCATGCTACACGAGAATATCGGCACTGCCCATTCATAGGTAGGTCACGAGTCATCTCATCCAGCAAGGTACTCACCATCACCGTTTTTCCTGCTCCTGTTGGAGCCTTGAATATCAACTTTTGGCGGTCTTCAGAATCATTGAGCATGTCAATCATCTTCTGTTTCAGTTCACGCACCGCCTTTTTCTGGTAATCTCGTAGTTCTATCATTTTCGTTACCTCCTTAGTCTATTATGTCATTAGTAACATTATCTTCTTTCTCCTTCAACACATAATCATAGTCATCGCTGAGAGCTTCTTTCACAACCTCCTCGTTTTGCATGGCGAGTGCCTCGTTTTGCTGAAACTCTTTCATCATAGCCTCACTATACTTTTGCTTTGGCAGAATATCTGTTCCACCTTCTAAAGCTTGCAAGAAAGCATCTGGCATGGCACACAGTTCTATAACAGGCATGACTTTATGGAATTCGTCCTCATATGCGTATGCGCCATCACTATAAACATAAACCTTCAAAGGATTCTGCCTAGTCGCAACCTCAGCTATCATCGGAATGATAATACTGACTACACGCTCGTCGAGGACAACAAGCATCTGTCCAGCCTCATCCTTAAAATAGCGCAATACGTTCTTCTTAAATTTCTTGCCTCCAAATGTTTCTTGCTCTTGATAGATATTGTTCTTGATGCAGAGGAGGTCAACAAGAGAAGCCATCAAGGCTCGACGACTCTTACTGCTGCTTTGGTCACGAGGCACAAACTCCGTCTTATAATAACGAAGATTATTGGGACTCAAGCCAGGGACTTCTTCACCCTTCTGGTTCGTATAACCATTAATGACTCGTTTGTTTCGCTCGTAGGTTACTTTTTCGCAGATGTTATTCTCGTTGTTGGTCACTAAGATACATCTGCGATGACCGCCGTCTTCTGAGTTCAATTGCATCGTTGCGTGGAGGGTCGTGCCTGAACCTGCGAAGAAGTCGAGGATGGTAGAGTCCTTTGATGGCGTGAAATTTATAAGGTACTTAATTAAAGAAACAGGTTTGGGATAATCAAAGACCGTTTCTCCAAAGATTTCTTGGAGCTGTCTTCCAGCGTTTTCTGTTGTATCAACCCCTACATTAGAATCTATAAAGTTTGGAGGAACCTCGGGGGAATAATTAGAACGCTTATAAGAAAGCACACCCTTAGCTGAAAGTTCTATATATAAACCTTCATCTATGTTTTTGTCCAAAGTATCTTGCAACCAAATAAACCTATTTTTAAACCTTATTTCATTAACATTCTTGCCATTTTCTATGACCAAATCATCCAACAACTCATTAGGGAACTTACTCGTCCCATAAACACCTGCTCTCAAAACTCCATCTTTTTTAGCACAAGTAATGCTATCTGCAGGAAAAGTCAGTATTTTAAAAGTATTCTGCGGCTTGGTAAAAGGATCATTACTTTTACTTACTTTACGAGTACCTTGGAAAGTATAATCATTTGCTGTTGTTTTCCAACAAAGAACATATTCTATTGTTCTCTTGATTTTCTTTGAAAGAGCTGGCGGAGTTGAAGACTTAAACCAATTCCATTGACCAACAAAGTTTTTTTCGGAAAAGATCTTATCACCTAGCAAACGTAAAGGTGCAACTTCATGTTCATCAATAGAAATGAATATTACTCCCTTTTCAGAAAGCAACTGCTTTGCAATTTTCAATCGTCTATTCATAAACGATGTCCATTTAGAATGGCGATAGCCATCTTCTTTATCTACAAAAGAGTCGTTGTAGATAAAGTCTTTATTACCTGTGTTATAAGGAGGATCGATATAAATTACATCAATCTTCCCTGCATAAGCATAAGTAAGAGCAGCAAGAGCATTGAGGTTATCACCTTCTATCAACACATGATTAGGCGAACCTTCTGGCGCAGAATCCAAACGCTTGGTGGCATCCTCAACAAAAACAGGAAGTTTGTCTTGCATTTCATCCCATGCTTCCTCGGAACTCTCCTCCCACACAAGTCCATAACGTTGCTTATCGTTGATAGCAGCCAACAAGTCGTGCTTCAAATCTTTATCAATCTGAAGCTCATTTATCTGCTGGCGCAAAGCTTGCAAATCTATTTTCTTTGCCATATCGGTGTCTCCTAGCCCTATAAATATGCTCCACCGATTCCCTAAGCAGAGAAGATTGTTTGTGTTTGTAATGGCTATAATAAAAAGAAAGGCATAGGAATCATATTACTTCTATATAACCCTTGATTATAGAGGCTCTGGAAAATGCCTTAGACACCAAGGAGAAGCAATAGACCCTACGCCAAACTTGTATATATAGATAGCATAGGGAGCACCCTCTTCTTATTTAAGAAAAGGGCACACCTATGCCTCGCGTATATACACGATGCGTAGACGCCTACCACAATCTTCCTCTGAGTGTCTATTTGAATTTTCCAGATTCCTATAATTCAGAAGAAAACGTCAGTACACGTCTTTCTTATTAAAATAGGCCAAGCCATGGATTTTTACCTAGCCAGCGACTCATCGCCAGCCATCCACAGCAAGACGATTGCAAAAGTACGAAAAAGAATTGGGATTTGCAAGAAAATCGAAAAGTTTCTTGCAAATCCCAATAAAATAGTTGATGATTTATTTCTAAAGCAGGCATCTTATACTCATGACTAAGCCTCCAGATAGTCCATCATATCCTCCAATGTATCGAAGTTCTTGACATTGCCCCTCTTTACATCCATAATAGCTTCCAACAAATCGCCCTCATACACTTGTGGCCTAGTATGCTTCTTATCATCCATAAAACGAACCAGACGTACATAGCCAGAGCGACAACCCTTCGACTTTTCCTTCTTGGAACAATCAAAAGCGTTCTTAAAATCTATAGTAATCTGCTCCATGATTATTTGGACTTTAAATTAAACATCTATTTTAATACTATCCGTTACACTTATTCAGAATAAGGCGTTCTCATATGCTCATGCTTCCATTGCTCAATAGTTTCTTCATCTATCAAGCCCTCATCCCACAATGCATCTGCGGCATCAATCGCTTTTTGCGCAAAATATCGACTATCTGTCGTCATAACACTATCATTTTAAATATTTACCCATGTTTTACTTATGAGTAATCAACGCTTCCATATCTTTGATAAAATTCTCTATGTTGACTCTCTAGCATAGCATCACCCCTTCCTCTTCCACGTTATTATAAAAAGGACTGCCTTTTTTGCTGTTCCAATCCTTCATCGAATACACTATCGGATGAATCATCTGATTAATTTGCCAACCCAATTCCCAAAGAGGATAGGTATAATTATCATGATCCTGCTCGTCTATCTTATCCTTATTCAGAAGCACAAGGATGTCCCAGTCGGAATCTGCCTTGGCATCCCTTCTGGCCCTTGACCCGAAAAGAATAACCTTGGCATCTTTCGGCATAATCGACTCCGCTTTCTTCTGAATCGACTTGAGTACCTCATCTTCAAGATGTTCCCTTGTTACTGTTGTCATAACACTACCATTTAAATTACACTGCAAAAATACGAAAAAGAATTGAAACTAACAAATATTCTGAGAGATATTTGCATTTATTCCTTTCTCTTCACCCAAACCTTGTGGCTTCCGCTGCCCATCGAATCTATTGGCGAAGTTCGGTCGGCGGTGATTTCCTTCAGCTCCAGGGAGGCGGCGGTACGGCTCAGGTTGTTGATGTAGGCATAATCAGAGAGGGTGATGAAACCATTGGCTTCTATCACCTCCAGGGCACGGGCGATGCGCTCTTCCCTGGAATAGAGCTGCTTGCGAATCACCTTTACACCACCCATATCACGCTCCAGGTCACGGTCGGTTTCACGCTTCACCTCCTTGATAAACTCAGGGGACGCCTTGAAGTTGATGTCCTTCACGCCCACCTTGCGGTACGTCATCTTATCATCTGGATTCAGAATTTCCCTAGGCTTCTCATCCTCGAAAGCGAGGGAGAGGGAGAAGGTGCCGAAACCTTCCAGATTCACGTTGTAACCCATGGAGAGCATGTCTGTCAGCATATCAACCACATCGGTCAATACAGCCTCCGTGGTACTTTCCGAAATACCGCGATGGTAGTTCTGCAACATCTTGACGAACTCTTTTCGGGATAGTGTCCGGTTGGTCACCATCTTGGGATAAACTCTGCGCTTGCCTTCATCACGCAAATCATTCAACTCTTGCAACTTGTACTTAGCCATATCAGTTTCCTTTCTTATTAAGATGGTTATCACTCCTTATTGCAGCAGTCTTTGCATCCTACAGTATTTATGATCATACCTAAGAAGAAAAGACCACAAACCTAGGAAGAAAAGTATTTTATCCTAGGAAAAATCTCCGTTCACCGACGCTGAATGTCCGTTCAACGTCGCCGAACGGCGGTTCAACGTCGGTGAATGTCGGTTCAACGTCGATGAACGAAGATTTCTGCTATGCAAAGATACAACTTTATCAGATATAAAACAAGACTTTTCCTGAATATCTTTACTTTTCCGGCCATAATTCTTCGTTTTTTGAGCTTATTTCTTTGCGTATCCCAAATAATTGTGTTAACTTTGTAGTCAGATTGCAAGCAAAAGGTCAAAGGATTGCAAACCAAAGACTAAAGGATTGCAAACCAAAGACAAAGAAAAAGACTAAGATTAGACATTCTTATGAGTATGAAGATATTAGCAACCAGCGACTGGCACCTGGGCAACCTGTTTCACGGCAACGACCGTCTGCCGGAACACAAGCATTTCCTGAAATGGCTCCTGGAACAGATAGCTGGACAAAAGCCCGATGCTCTCCTCATCGCAGGAGACATCTTTGATAACGGAAATCCATCGGCAGCGGCACAGACCGTTTATTACGAGTTTCTTGCCGATGCTACCCAATTGTGCCCGAACATGCAGGTCATCATTACCGCCGGCAACCACGATTCCGCCAGCCGACTGGAGGCTCCACGTCCGCTACTCACCCGATACCACGTGGAAATAAGAGGAAACGTAAGGAAAATCTGGCAGCAGGGAGAAAGCGAGGACGATGATAAAACCGGCGGACATTGGATCTATTCCTTCGATGACCTCATCATCCCCGTAACCAACGAGGCAGGAGAAGAAGTCATCATCCTCGCCGTACCTTTCCTAAGAAGCGATGTGGTGCAGAACGCCAGTTACTCGCAAGGTGTCAACGACTTTCTGAGAGAACTGACGGCTAAGGCTCGAAAGAAATACCCGGGCAGGAAATGCATCATGATGGCACACATGTACGCCAAGGGTTCGGATATCGCCAAAAAGGATGCGAGCGAGAAAATCATCATCGGCGGACAGGAGGAAGTGGACCTGGAAGGATGGAACGACCATCCCGACTATATGACTTGCGGACACATCCACAAACGGCAACATATCTGGAACACCGACTGGGCAAGATATACGGGAAGTATCCTCCCGATGTCGTTTGCCGAGAAAGACTACACTCACGGCATCGACCTCATCACCATAGAACACGGAGAAGAGGAGGAAGGAAAGGAAACCGGCAAGAGTAAGGAATGGAAAGTAGATTTTCTGGAATACAAGCCTCAGCACGCCCTCCGCATCCTGCCCAAAGATGAGGAAGAGCTGACCTTCAAGAAATGGCAGAAGCTCATCAATTCTGAACTCTCGGAGAGAACAGACGGCGAACTGAGCGACCACTTCGACTACGTGATGCTGAAGGTGAAACAGGAGAAACTGACCAGCGATGACATCAAGGAACTGGAGAAACTCGTCAACGAAAAGGATGCCGTGCTCTGCAAAATCCAGCGCATCGTCCCACAACTGGACCTCTCCACCATCCAGGGTTCCCAGCACATCACCAGCATAGAAGACATCATCAACCGTCCGCCGCTTGATACGCTGAAGGAAGCCTTCGCCATCAGGCACAACGCTCCGATGAACGAAAGACAGGAGAAAATGTTATCCGATTTATTAACGACATCATCATTATGAAATTCCTACAACTCGAAATACTCAACCTCGCTTCGCTTGACAAACAGGGTGGCGAGGTCATCAACTTTGAAGAAGGTGCCTTAGGCGAAAGTACCATCTTCAGCATCGTAGGTCCGACGGGAAGTGGCAAGTCTACCCTACTCGATGCTATCTGTCTGGCTCTCTACAACCGCGCCCCTCGCTATCCCAGGAAGAAAGGCGACAAGAACCAAAACATCGAGATTTTCGGAGCAGCCGATGCCAGCGAAAGTAATCGTCTGGCACCAACCGACAGCCGAAACATCCTGACACGTGGCAAGAAGGAAGGCTACAGCAAGCTTACCTTCCTTGCCAACAACGGCAGCATCTACCGCGCAGAATGGCACGTCAGATTCCAGAGAGTGCGCTACGAGAACGCCAAGACTGCGCTTTATAAAATCACGAGAAACGGCGAAGAAATAACGGAGGAAACTGCCGACTGGAACGAGCTGCCGAACATCATCGGACTCGACTACGACCAGTTTCTCCGTACCGTACTCATCGCCCAAGGCTCGTTTGCCAACTTCCTGACGGCGAAGGAAAACGAGCGGTACGAACTCCTGGAAAAGCTCATCGGATGCGAGGAAACTTATACGAACATCGCTACTGAAATCAAGAAGGCGAAAGACCAGGCGACGGATGCCTACAACCAGATGGCAGCATCGGTGGAAGCCGTTAAACAGAACCTGCTGAACGATGAAGAACTCGCCAAACTGAAGGAGGAAATCGCCCGCCTGGAAAAGGCTGAGAAGGAACTCGACAGCCAGTTGCAAGCCATCTCGAAAGACCTGCAATGGTTTGAGGAAAACGATAAGCAAGTTAAGCAAATCGCTATCTGTCAAGCTGATATGGAACAAGCAGCAGATGCCATTAAAGAGATGCAAGCCCAGATTCTCCGTCTGCAGTTGCACGATGAAGTACAGCCAGCCGTCAACCTACTGCAGGAAGTAGAGCGACAGACGCAAAGCATCCACGAGCAGGAAGAAAACATTCTGAAAGCGGAAGCAAACATCAAAAGTCAAGAGTCTGCCAGCAGCGAAAGCGAGAAAACTCTCGCCAGTCTGAAGGAAGCAGTAAGCAAGGCACAGGAACAGCAGGAAAAGGCCCTGCCGGTCATCGCAGAAGCAAGGGCGCTGAAAACAAAAATGGAAGCAGCTATGCCGAATCTGAAAGAAAAGAAAGAGGCATTGGAGTTGGCTCATAAAGAGAATCAAACTGCCTTGAAAGACGTGGAGGAAAACGCCCGAAACATCCAAAAATGGGAAGCAGAAACGGAGAAAGCGAACCTTGCTCTCAAAGCGACACAGGAAGAGATTGCCAAGCAGAAACAGGTTCTGCACGAAGCGACGCAAGCCGCTGAACAGGCTTGGGAGAAGGAAAGAAATAAGACTGCCGGACAAAATATAGAGGAACTGCAGAACAGCGTAACTGTAGCCGACAGGAAACTGCAGGATGTCCAGCAAGCCATCAAGGTTGTGGCTCATCTCGATACTGCCTCAACAGAAAAGCAGAAGAATGAGGAGCGGATTCAGCTCTTGGGCAAAAGAAATGCGAAGATAGATGAAGCGCTGGGCAAGTTGACCATCGAGGCGCTGACCCAAGAGACCCTGACGCTTAGAAATGCCTATACCCTCATGGTGAGTGAGAAATGGGAGATTCATCGTGCAAACCTGACCGAAGGCAAACCTTGTCCGCTCTGTGGCAGCATGACCCATCCTTATCATACCGACAACAGACAGTTTGAGGAAGCCACCACGGAACTCTCTCAACTTCTGAAAGCCAAGGAGAATCTGCTGAAACTGCAGCAGAAAGAGGAGAAGGATCTTTCCGGCGAGAGAAAACAGAACGACGGCGAAGTACAGACGCTCCAGAAACAACAGGAAAAGCTCTTGGGAGAAATAGCAACTTACGAAGAGGATTGGAAGGCGCTCATCGCCCAGTATCCAAAGATTCCGAAGGCTGAGGCAGAACTGAAATCGCTCTTGCCTATCTATGAAAACAAGGCGAAAGATGCGAGCAGCAAACTGAGCCTGTTTAACAAGATTCAGAAAGAGATAGAACGGCTGACCCAACTCAAGGATAAGGCTGTAAAGGATGAAGCTGCGTATGAAAGCAAGGCTTCAACTATACAGAACAAAGCCCAAGAAAATACTTCAATCTGCGCCACAAAACTGGCTGAGCATAAAGCACTTACCGTCAATCTCATCTCGCAGCAGAAGAGTAAGGAAGAGGCTTACGGGAAAGCCCTTCAGACATGGAATAGCGCCAAGAAGGAAATGGAGGAATGGCAGGAGAAATACAAGCAGATTCTGAATGGCGAAGAACCAGACGCGGCTGAACAAAGACTGACAGCAGCAAAGGATGAGGCAACGAAAGCAGCAGATAACCAGAACGAGAATATCAACAAACTGAAGGCTGAACTCGCCAACAGTAAAGGTTCGCATCAAACCATGCTGTCTCAGAACAAAACGATGAAAGAGACTCTGCTGGCGAAGAAAAAGAAGCTCGACCTTTGGATTGAGGAATATAACAAGCAGCTTGAAGAAAAGAGCATAGAAGGAAAAGACTCCGAAGAGGAAGGCATCGAGGAAAGAAGTATCGAGCCAAGCCTTATCGACCGAAATATCATCCGAGAGATGCTTCACTCTGCCGAAGACTGGAACGCTATTCGACGGGAAAAGGACGAAAAAGAGAAGGCTGTGGCCTCAACAACTGCTCTTTACCAGAGTGCAGAAAAGGCGCATCAGCAGCACTTGGAACATCAGCCTGCCCAAACCCGTGATGCTCTCCTAGCCATTCAGCAGGAGTATCAGGAAAAAAGCCAGCGCAACGAACTGATTGCTGCCAACGCCAGGATGCAGAACCATCAGGAAGCCGTGAAGCAGTTGGGTGACAAGGCTGAGGCTCTGAATCTCGTAACACAGGAAAAGGATGACTGGACAGCCATTACGGATGCCATCGGAGCTGACGGCAAGACGCTGCGCAAGATAGCCCAATGCTATACGCTCAGTTTCCTGATAGCGCACGCCAACCAGGAAATCAGAAAGTTCAACAGCCGTTACGAACTGCAACAGGTAAAGCATTCGCTGGGCATCAGAGTCATCGACCACGACCGTGCCGACGATATCCGAGACACCACCTCCCTATCAGGTGGCGAAACCTTCATCGTGAGTCTGGGTCTCGCCTTGGGCTTGTCGGCATTGTCTTCCCGCAACATCTCCTTCGAGAACCTGTTCATCGATGAAGGCTTCGGAACCCTCGACCCTGATACCTTAGCCACCGTCATCGACTCCCTCGCCATGCTGCAAAGTTCGCAAGGCAAGAAAGTGGGCGTCATCAGTCATACCGACACGATGAGCGAGCGCATCACCACCCAGATAAGGATTATCAAGAATGGCAACTCCGGCAGCAGCCATATCGAGATCTATCCTTAACCCATCGCAATTACACCTTAAATTATATAGTAATTACACCTTATTTATCCCTATCAGCGCCAAGGATGGCGACAACGTGGTGAACAAGAGCGATGTGATTCGTCCTCACCATAACAAAAGAAAGGGTGTGCCATAAGTCCATGACACACCCTTTCTTTTGTTTCCATTGAATATTAAACCCTGTTTCCCTCTTTTGGGAAAACCACGGTTGGCTTGAAGGTCTTAGCCTCCTCAAAGTCCATCAGGGCATAAGCGATGATGATGACGGTATCGCCCACCTGCACCTTGCGGGCTGCTGCACCGTTCAGGCAGATACAACCGCTGCCACGCTCACCCTTGATAATATAGGTCTCCAAGCGCTCACCATTGTTGTTGTCTACAATCTGAACCTTCTCGCCTGCTATCAGATTAGCAGCGTCCATCAAGTCCTCATCGATGGTGATGCTACCCATATAATTCAGGTTAGCCTCAGTTACGGTCACACAATGGAGCTTACTCTTCAATACTTCTATCTGCATTGTTCTGTTATTACTTGATCTGTTACGGATTAAACTTAATAAAGAATATCTATCGAGGAATTATCCCTTATACTTGATATGGTCGATGAGACGGATAGGAGTCTTACCGCAATAAACGGTGATGCACCCTACCACATAGGCACTATCCTCCCATGAAGAAACATCCTGCAGGCTGTCGCCATCCACAATCTGGAAATACTCTACCTCCAGACCCTCTACAGCATTGATGTCGGCAACCACCTTATCATGAGTGTCCTGTACAGTATGAGTCTTGGCATACTCCACACTCTCCTTCAGGGCCTTATAGATGTTTGGCGCAATGGCACGCTCATCAGGAGCCAGCAAAGTATTACGGCTGCTCTTAGCCAAACCGTCCTCATCACGGACAATAGGGCACTCCACAATCTGCACATCGCTGTTGATGTACTTCACGAGCTGCTTGATGACAGCAATCTGCTGCCAATCCTTCTCACCGAAATAAGCACGAGTTGGTCGAACGATATAGAAAAGACGGCTCACTACCTGACATACACCATTGAAATGACCCGGGCGCTTGGCACCCTCCATCACGGTAGAAACAGGTGGAAACTCAAAGTGGCGTGTATCTGGTGTAGGATACATCTCCTTCACCGATGGTGCAAACACATAGTCAGCACCACAAGCCTCCAAGAGTTTGCAGTCAGCATCGAGGGTACGAGGATAGCGATCCAAGTCACCCTGATCATTAAACTGTGTAGGATTCAGGAACACAGAAACCACAGTCACGCCATTTTCCTTCACACTGCGCTTAACAAGAGAGGCGTGACCCTCATGCAGCGCACCCATAGTTGGCACAAGGCCGATTTCCTTTCCCTCCTTACGACACATGAAGAGTTCGTTCTGGAGGTCAACAATCTTATTGAATACTTTCATCGTCATAATCTGTTTTCGGGTGCAAAATAACAACTTTTTTCTCAAATGAGAAAGAAAAAACCTAAAAATATGCGAATTAATGCCGAAAATAATGAATTTCGGAGAAAAAAATGCCCCTATTTGAAATTTTTTTTGTACCTTTGCACGTAATTCGTAAGAATAAAATTTAATTTTTATGGCAAAAAAAGTATTATTTATCAATCAGGAGATCGACCCATACGTAGCCGAGTCTCACATGTCAATCATGGGACGCGAACTGCCTCAGAAGATGCAGGAAGCAGGTTTTGAGATCCGCACCTTCATGCCTAAGTGGGGCACCATCAACGAGCGTCGCGGACAATTGCACGAGGTCATTCGCCTGTCTGGTATGAACCTTATCATAGATGATACAGACCATCCGCTGATCATCAAGGTTGCATCTATACCAACAACACGACAGCAGATTTATTTCATCGATAATGACGACTATTTCAAGAGCCGCCAGATGGGCACCGATGAAAACGGAAAGGAATATGCCGACAATGGAGAAAGAGCTATCTTCTTTGCACGTGGTGTATTGGAAACCGTAAAGAAGCTCCGCTGGCAGCCTGATGTAATCGTCTGCCAGGGTTGGGCTAGCGCAGTAGTGCCATTCTATGTAAAGACAGCCTACAGCGAAGAGCCTTCATTTGCTGAATCAAAGGTTATTACCGCTCTCTATACCAACGAACTCAAGGGTGAACTGGGTACCAACTTCAAACGTTGCGTTGCCTTCCGCGATGCCAAGTCTGAACTGCTCGACGGCTATCAGGACGACTTCAACTTCATTGAGCTCGGCAAACTCGCCATCGACTATAGCGACGGTGTGGTAGAAGGTGAAGAAGAAGCTAACCAGATTCTCTTTGATTATGCGAAGGAGAAGAACAAGCCTGTACTGGCTTATCCGGGAGAAGATATCCAGGAGCCATACGCAGACTTCATCAACAAGGTTTGTCCTGACGCAGAATAAAATTCCGACAACAGAGACACATACATACAAGGATAATGAAAATTTTAAGACTCTTAACAGTATTAGTAATAGCAGCGCTTACTTTCGCTGCATGTGATGACACCACCGAGGGAATCGGTGGTAGCATCACTAACGATATTGACAACATCAACATCACTAGCGCAGTATTTCCTGTAGCTACAAAGTCTATGGTTTCAGGTGCCGTATTGAGCCGCAACAACAGCGGTCTCATCGGTAAGATGAAAGACCCGGAAACCGGCAACTATGTAAAGGGTGACTACATGACCCAGTTGAGCGTATTGCCTACTTTCTCTGTAGATACACTCGATTACATCAAGCAGGCAAACAAAGGTTCTATCGAAGCAGACTCATGCTACCTCCTGGTTTCATACAATGCCAGCTACGGCGATACTATCGCCCCAATGAAGGTGACAGCCTATGAGATGACAAAGCCGATGGCAGAAGATAAGGAGTATTACTCTGATTATGATGTCTTCAAGGAAGGCTGGGTAAGCGAAAACAACCAGCATTGGAGCAGTAATTACAACTTGAGCAATACATCAGATGTCAAGAACTTCAAGATTTACTTGAATAAGAAGTATGAGAAAGATGGTAAGACATACAAGAACTATGGTTCTTACATCATGCAAACATACGCAGAACATCCTGAGTACTTCAAGACCAACTACAAGTTCCTGCACAACGTCTGCCCTGGCTTCTATATCAAGAACGTAGGCGGTACGGGTAACATGGCTAAGATCTGGAATACAGAGCTTATCTTCTACTGGACCCGCCACAAGACCATCAAGGCAAAGGACGGCGTTACTGACAGTACTGCTGTAAGCATCGGATACAACCGTTTCGATGGTACAGAAGAGGTATTGCAGCTCAACAAGATTGAGAACGATACCAAGAACTTGGAGGAGTTGGCAAGTCAGCAGAACTGTACTTACCTCAAGTCGCCAGCAGGTATCTTCACCGAGGTTACCCTCCCTATCGAAGATATCATGAAGGGACATGAGAAAGATACGCTCAACACAGCATCCATCTCTTTTCCACGACTCAACAATGAAAACGAAGACAACCCATACAACTTTGCTACACCAAGCACCATCCTGATGGTTCAGAAAGACAGTTTGCAGTCGTTCTTCGAAAAGAGCAAGTTGGCAGATAGCCGTACTTCTTATACCACAAGCTACAGCAGTACAGGTACTTATAAGAATGCCTATACATTCCAGAATATTGCCAACCTGGTTTCTGCCATGTATAAGAACAAGGGCAAGGGAGAAAACTGGAATAAAGTAGTACTGGTTCCTGTAAACATCATCACAGCCACACAGGGACATACTACCGTCATCTCCAAGATTAATCACGATATGTCACTCGCTTCTACCCGACTGAAAAGAGGTGTAATAACCACCGACAGCAACGGCAAGGAGACAAGTCCTATACAGATAAAGGTGATTTACAGTAAGTTTAAAGAAAAAGAATAAGCATTCATAACGCAAAGTAAAAAAGGAAACGAAACATGGCAGATAATTTTTTGGAGCGTCATCGCGAAGAATACGAGATACGCAAGGCTGCATGGCTCAAGAAGAAGAAACTATTCATGAAGTCAGGCAAGAAACAGAAGCCCCAGACACAGATGCCACGTCCTGAAGACGAAGCGTTATAAACACGAAAAAATATTCAGAATCCTGAGAAAGAGGGTGTATCATAAAGCATTTGAATGTTTATGATACACCCTTTTAACTTTGCCAGTTAATCCTTAAAAAACGCCGCATAAGTACGATAAAAGCCATTTAACACAAAATAAAACAAAATTAATTTGGAGTTTACCCATTTTTTTTATATCTTTGCATTGTAAATTAAAAGTATTAAATATTAAACAGACAAAAAGCAATAAAATAAAAATAATCAAGATATTAGTAGAGATACAGGTCTATGGGTTTAACTTTTCTAAGAACTTGCATTTAAGGATACAAGATATTTGCAGGATACAAGTTACTTGCAATATATGAGATACTTGGTTTATGTTTATAGATAATGGAGAAATTACTCTCATAAAGAATTCGTTTTTAAGTTTAAACAAAAATGCTAAAGTTAGATGTTAGTAATATAAGTCCCCGTAGTAACCGTGAGGCTACTGCGGGGACGCTTTTTCAATTTATAGTATATAGAAACAAAAAGGGCAAGACCAGAGATGGCCTTGCCCAATCTATTTTTATAACTCTTTATCTATATTATAAGATTCTACCTGTAAGAGAGAACTTCAAAACAGGATAAACCTTCAAGTCTTTTACAAACTTAGAGAGATCATCCTCGCCAGCATCTTCCAATGCCTTATTGATATCTATCTCGTTACCATTCTGGTAAACCTTGAGCTTGCCCATGAACTGGCAACCCAACTCAAAGCGGCAACCGATACGGTTCTTAGGAACCAGACGACCGAAACCTAAACCGAGGTATGGACGAACATTCTTGCAACGGATATCGCCCTGAAGGTTATAATTCTCATCGAGCTCCAAGTTGTAACCACCCAAGTTGGCTGATATAGCCTTACGGAACTGATTCTTCAATTCAGGAGTAGGCAAGTTCTCAGAGAACTGACGAAGTTCATCGGAAGAACCATTTACCTCAGCAATCTTCTCACCACCAATTGACAAACCAGCAGCGATAAAGAACTTGCTGCCACCACCGAATGGATACAGATTAGCCTTTACATTAAAGGTGGTACGGTCGAATGAGCCTTCTGCATGAATGGTTGCACCGGTTGGATAAGTAACATTAGGTAGTTGAGGCAAAGAACTGGTACTGACATCTACATCCAAATCACCAGACAGTTTGAAAGATGGCATGATGTTCACACCTGCTTCTACCTCAAGGAAGTTAGTAACAGGAGCAGCCACACCAACACTAATACCCTCGGTACCTGCACCCACGTTAAGACCTACATGGTTAAAGATACCGCGCTTGTAATCGCTCTGTGCCATTACACTTCCTACACCAGCAAGCAGAATTACTGCCATCATCATTAATTTCTTCATAATCGTTCTGTTTATAAGTTAAATATTAAACGCTTTTTTGCATATCGTTCGTAAATATGCTACAAATATAAACAAAAGTTACAAGAAGAACAAATAATTATAAAAAAAATTAAGACTCTTTAGTACTTTAGCATACTAAAGAGCCCTAATATATTATTAAAAACGCAAAATCAGACTACTGAACTTAATCTACTACCGTAAACTTGGCATATTTCAGCAGAAGCTGTTTGGTGCCAGAATGAACGAACTCAACCGTAGCCTTCGTATTCTCACCAGTACCTTCAATCTTCAACACCGTTCCCCGTCCAAAACGCTGATGTTCAATCTTCATTCCCTCCTGCAAACCACAAGAAGAACTGCCAGCAGATGAAGCTGCAGAAGAAGAAACTGATGCTGTAGAAGATCCTGTACTGCGAGAAGCAGGATGAGAAGAATGCGTCTCCATGTAACGTTTAGCTGCATTCAGCGCTCTAACAGACTTGAAATTACCTTCAGAGAGAGATGAGCGTCCGGAAACTGACGAGCGTCCGGAAGTACGTGAAGTCTCAGGTTCATCATCAAAGAGTGAAGGCTTAGGATCTGCTACAAACTGCGATGCTACCGGTTTGGAATTCTGATACCTGCTACTGTATCTAGGCTGCTCAGCATCCTCCCACGGTCTGCGAGGACGTTGCGCTCTCGCCCACTCCGGCTGGTCAGACATCGAATCAGCTCTGGAGCCAAACAAGCTTCCACCAGCCTCATCCAGGCTATCAATCAACTTGCCATCAATCTCATCGATAAACCGACTCGGATTATCAAACTCCATCTTGCCATATCGCCAGCGGTTCTTGGCGTTCGTCAGGATACAATGTTTCTCAGCTCGAGTAATGGCAACGTAAAGCAATCTTCGTTCCTCCTCCAGTTCTCTGAGCGAAGCAGCAGAAAGCGGACTTGGGAAGATATTCTCTTCCAAACCAACCACGAATACCGTAGGAAACTCCAGACCCTTGGCAGCATGAACCGTCATCAGAGAAACACGAGGTTCATCCTTATCACCATCGCTGTCAGCATCGGTAAGCAGAGCCACATCCTGCAGATAATCCTGCAGGAAGAGTTCATCAAACCTACCCTCTTCACGGCGTTCCTCCACAAAAGCCGACATACCGCTCAAGAATTCCTCCAGGTTCTCCTGACGTGCCAGATCATCGGCATCCTTGCCCGACATGATATCCTGACTGATGCCACTCTCCTTGATAATGGCATCACCCAATTCATAGACATCCGTAGTTTGAGCCCGTTCGATAAACGAAGAAATTAGCAATCTGAAAGTTTCCAGCTTGTTCATCGTACCCTTGGTAACCGCCAGTCCATACCGCTCAGGGGCACCGATTACCTCCCAGAAACTCACCTGGTTCTGATGGGCACAGTCAGCAATCTTCAGCACCGTAGTAGCACCGATTCCACGAGCCGGATAGTTGATGATACGCTTGATAGCCTCTTCATCATCCGGATTCGCCACCAGACGGAAATATGCAATAATATCCTTAATTTCCTTGCGCTGGTAGAAACTCAGTCCGCCATAAATGCGATAAGGAATACCCTGCTTTCTGAACTCCTCCTCGAAGCTGCGGCTCTGGGCATTGGTGCGGTAGAGAATGGCAAAATCACTATACTGGCAGCCATCCTCACGCCGGATACGCTTCACGTCCTTCGCCACAATCGCCGCCTCTTCCTTGTCGCTGTAAGCAGGCTTATACAGAATCTTCTCACCCTTCGCATTCTCGCTGAACACATCCTTAGGAATCTGGTTGCGGTTATGCTTGATCAGACTGTTAGCCGCCTCAACGATGGTCTGGGTAGAGCGGTAGTTCTGTTCCAGTTTGAAGAGACGCGTGCCCTGAAACTGGCGCTGATAGTTGAGAATATTATCGATATTGGCACCACGGAAACTATAGATACTTTGCGAGTCATCACCCACGGCACAAACACGCTGCTTCTCCTGACAGAGTTGCATGACGATAGACATCTGAACGTGATTGGTATCCTGATACTCATCCACCAGGACATAATCGAAGCGGGCGGCATATTTGTGGCGAATATCCTCATGTTCCCTGAAGAGCTGATAGGTAAGTGTCAGCAAATCATCGAAATCCATGGCATTGGCCTGCTTGCAGCGCTGCACGTAAGCCACGAAAATCTTACCAACCTCAGGCATCTGCGCACGCTTGTTCTGCTCGAAGATAGCCGCATCGCTGTCATAAGCCGCAGCACTCATCAGGTTGTTCTTCGCCATCGAAATCTTGGCATGAACGGCAGCAGGCTTATACTTCTTATCATCCAGCCCCATCTCCTTCACTATCGCCTTGATCAGCGAGCGCGAGTCACTTTCGTCATAAATGGTAAAGTTGTTATTGAAGCCGATATGCTCAGCCTCCGCTCTCAGGATTCGGGAGAAGATGCTATGGAAGGTACCCATATAGAGATGCTGGGCGAGATCATTTCCCACCAGTTTTCCGATACGTTCCTTCATCTCTCTTGCCGCCTTGTTGGTAAAGGTGAGCGCCATGATGCTCCAGGGTTTCATGCCCTGGCTCAGGAGATAAGCTATCTTATAAGTAAGCACACGCGTTTTACCCGAACCTGCACCGGCTATCACCAGCGAAGGTCCGTCAATATATTCTACCGCAGCACGCTGCGCTTCGTTCAAGTCGTTCAGTAAATCCATTAATCAATATTTACCAGATTTTTCACTCTTCATTCTTCACTCTTCATTCTTCACTTCCCCCTATATCCTCCCACAGCCGTGCCCGGGTCGAAATCTTCGCCCTCACGAGGGAAGGTAGGGATAAATCTCATCTGATGTTCTATCTGTCGCTGGCGCTTCTTCATATAAGCGCTAGGATGCAGCGAACTGAATTTGCGCGGATTAGGAAGTGTAGCTGCTATCAGCGCACACTCGCCACGAAACAGATCTTTCGCTTTCTTGTCGAAATGATATTCTGCAACCGCATCCACACCATAGATACCCGGTCCCATCTCAATGCTGTTGAGATAAACCTCCATGATGCGCTGCTTGCTCCACATCATTTCGATGAGGAAGGTAAAGTAGACTTCAAATCCCTTGCGGGTCCATGAACGGCCAGGCCACAGGAAGACATTCTTAGCAGTCTGCTGACTGATGGTACTGGCTCCATGCACCTTTCCGCCACGTGCATTATTCTTCGCCGCACTCTCGATGGCATTGAAGTCGAAACCGTGATGCTTCAGGAATCTCGCATCTTCGCTCGCCATTACCGCCACTGGCATATGAGGCGAGATCTTATCCATCGAAATCCAATGATGATGCAGGGTAATACTCTCTCCATCAGCTACTTGCTGGAAGCATCGGATAAACATCAGAGGAGTGACATACACAGGAATGAACCTATATGCCACTACAGCAAGAATGGTGGTACTGAAAAACAGCACCACCACCCATTTTACTATATTCTTGATTTTCTTCAAAATCATCTATTTAGTTTTTCCCTTCCGGGAGCATGAAAGTTATTACTTCAATGTACCGTTGTTGGCTGCGTTAACCATAGCCTGGCTAGCATACATGTAAACCTCTACACGACGGTTCTGGGCACAAGCAGCAGTAGTATTAACAACAGGGTTAGCAGAACCCAAACCCTGAACATTCTTTACCTGACGGCTTGTAACACCGCAAGAAGCGAGATAGTTGTAAACTGCCTCAGCACGCTTCTGGCTCAATGGCAAGTTGATACCATCATTACCTGTAGCATCGGTATAACCCTGGATAGAAACCTCGCAGTCGGTATTGTTCTTCAATACACCGGCAAACTGAGCCAAATCAGTCTTTGCGCTACTGCTGAGAGTAGAACCATTAGTTGGGAAGAGGATACCAGAAGCAAATGTTACCTTAACGGCAGACAAGCCATTGGCATCTGTTACAGTCTCAACCTGTGCATTCTTCACCTGTTCAGCCTCAGCCTTTACCTTATCCATGTGCTTTCCTATGAGGTTACCAGCACCGCCACCAACAGCTGCACCGATAGCAGCACCTACGAGAGCACCGGTACCACGATGGCTATTGTTGAGCAATCCACCTACGAGAGCACCCAGAGCTGCACCAGAACCGGCACCTACAGCTGTACCTGTCTTCTGATTGGTTCCACAACTTGAAAAAAGCAAGCACAAAGAGAGGCCTGCAACTGCAAAATTAGTCTTTTTCATTTTAAAATCTCCTATATTTATGTTATTTAATTGCAAAGATAACTCTTTTTTCTCCATAATGAAGAGTTTTCTAATATTTTTTTGTATTTTTGCATGCAAATTTAAGGGTATTTGTCGAAATAGAGCTAGGAAATCACCTATTTTGGGGTGGAAAATCCCTAAAAGTCGGATTTCAGACACCTGCAGACAGATGAACTGCCGTCAGCAGATGATGAAGGCTCATGCTTATACCTTAATATATATATAACAGAAGAAATAAAAAACAAAATAAATAGAATAAAGCAATATGGCTAAAGAACTCAAGAATTTAACCAAGCGCGCTGACAACTACAGTCAGTGGTACAATGATTTGGTAGTAAAGGCTGATCTCGCTGAGTTGTCACCAGTTCGTGGTTGTATGATTATCAAACCATACGGTTACGCTATCTGGGAGAAGATGCAGCAACAGCTCGACAAGATGTTTAAGCAGACAGGTGTACAGAACGCATACTTCCCTCTCCTCATCCCGAAGAGTTTCTTCTCTCGTGAGGCTGAGCACGTGGCAGGTTTCGCCAAGGAGTGTGCCGTAGTTACCCACTACCGCCTCCGTTCTACAGAGGATGGCAAAGAGGTTGAGGTTGATCCTAACGCAAAGCTCGATGAGGAGCTCATCATCCGTCCTACTTCTGAGACCATCATCTGGAACACCTATAAGAACTGGATCCATTCATGGCGTGATCTCCCTATCCTCTGCAACCAGTGGTGTAACGTAATGCGTTGGGAGATGCGTACCCGTCCGTTCCTCCGTACTTCTGAGTTCCTCTGGCAGGAGGGTCATACCGCTCATGCCACTAAGGAAGAGGCTGAGGCAAAGGCTCAGGAGATGCTCAAGGTTTACGCTGAGTTTGCTGAAAACTACATGGGTGTTCCTGTATTGCAGGGTGTGAAGAGTGAGACTGAGCGTTTCGCAGGTGCTCTCAACACTTATACCATCGAGGCAATGATGCAGGATGGCAAGGCTCTCCAGAGTGGTACTTCTCACTTCCTGGGTCAGAACTTCGCCAAGAGTTTCGATGTTACCTACTTGAACAAGGAGAACAAGCCTGAGTACGTATGGGCTACTTCATGGGGTGTTTCTACCCGACTGATGGGTGCCCTCATCATGGTTCACAGCGATGATAACGGTCTCGTATTGCCTCCAAAGCTGGCTCCTATCCAGGTGGTTATCGTTCCTATCAACAAGGGCGACGAGCAGTTGGCTCAGATTACTGCTAAGTTGCAGCCTGTTATCGACCAGCTCCGCGAGTTGGGCATCACCGTGAAGTATGATGACAACCCTGCCAAGCGTCCTGGCTTCAAGTTCGCTGACTATGAGTTGAAGGGTGTTCCTGTTCGTCTGGCTATGGGTGGCCGTGACTTGGAGAACAACACCATCGAGATTATGCGCCGTGATACCTTGGAGAAGGAAAACGTAAGCTTCGACGGTATCGTTGAGCGCGTAAAGAATATGCTGGAAGACATCCAGAAGAATATCTTCGAGAAGGCTCGTGCTTACCGTGATGCTCACGTTTATGAGTGCGACAACTACGAGGAGTTCAAGGAGCGTGTGAAGAACGGTGGTTTCTTCCTCTGCCACTGGGACGGTACAGCCGAGACCGAGGCTAAGATCAAGGAGGAGACTCAGGCTACCATCCGTTGCGTGCCTTTCGCTTACGAGCAGACTCCAGGTGTAGATATGGTAAGCGGCAAGCCAGCCGTAGCCCGTGTCATCATCGCAAGAAGCTATTAATCATCCCTGGTGTCGGGAGTTCATCCTGACACCATAATATATTTAATATGAGGCAGTTGATACTATACATCCTTTTTCTGGTGTCCATGGTCTTCTCAGGCTATGGAGAGGTATCTGCTGCCCCTATTTCTTTTACTCCCGAGGATTCTTATACCGAAGATGCAAGCCATAAGAAAGATGGTTTGGCGAAGGTTGAGTATGACAAGAGCCAGCCTGAGGCACAGCTTGAAAACGCCTCACAGCTTGCTTACCGCATCTGTAGCAGCCGTCCGCAGCGCTTATTGCCAAGTGGCAACATGCACAACAGTCAGACTGCCAGTAGATTGCTTACAAATAGAATCCGTTATTTATCATCCCTTTTATCAGCTATAGAAGGTGGCATGGAGCCTTTCCGACAGGAAACTGCCCCAATCCACTTTGATGTCGCCTGCAAGTATTATGTCATTTGCCTGCGACGTCTGCTCTGTTAGTGCTTATTCTTTTCTCTTTTTAAAATTTCATATAGGTTTATCGCATCTTTCCTAAGATTTGCGATAAGACTGGTTACACCCCTATTCAAAACAAAAAACAGTTCAATATATATTATTTTTCAAGAATTAAGAATAAGCAAATAACAGTATAAAATTATGGCAAAGATTAATCATTTAGAGATGGGTGCTGATGTTTTGGCACTCCAGGATGTACAGGTAAAGAAAGGTTTCATGGGTTTGACTGTCAAGCTCATCTATCAACCTACCAACAGTGTGATTAAGATAAAAGAGAAAGAATATTCTGTAGAGGATGGAAGAAAGCTTGAGAACATCCTCAATGCAGCCCCTAAGGATGTAGAAACAGCGATCAGCAAATTCCCTGTTTCTGCCATCAGCATGGGTAATATGAAGTTACAGGCTTGCATCTCTGACGACCACCAGTTTGTTGCCACACAGCTCCTTGCCTTCAAGGGTTTCAGTTACAAGCCGGTTACAGAGATGAAGACCTATACAGGAAAGACAGCCGAAGCTTTCGCTCAGTTGTTTTAATTATATCACAGTTTCGGGACAGGGGACAGAACAAATCCTCTGTCCCTCTTTTATTTTATAGATATAGGATGAAATCTCGGTTCATTCCCTCTTCCCAATTACGGTAATGCTTAGGCGACAGACCGGTATATTTCTTGAAGAAGGTTCCGAAGGCTGAAGCATTGGGAAAACTGAGTTCATTGGCGATCTGCTGTATCGTCTTCGTGGTGTTCTTCATCAGGTAGATACTGTGACGGATCATCGCCTTGAAAAGCAACTGCTGGACCGTCTGACCGCAAACCGACTTGACCAGTACCGACAGATATTTCGGTGTAAGACAGAGTTCGTCTGCATAGAAAGCCACACTGCGCTCACGCATATAGTTCTTCTCTATCAGCAGCACCAGCGACTCAAAGATGGCAATCTTCCGTTCCATCTCCTTGCCGGCAGCCTTGAACGATGCCGAGAAGATGCTGCACAAACGGTACGTAACAGCCATCAGTAACAGTTTCTGCTCATGCACACAATAGGCATCCAGTTCACCACTCTTCTCTTTTTCCAGCTCCAGTTTCCTCAGCATCAGGGCATAAGAAGTAAGCATATCCTCATAGCCCGTCGTCCTGACATGGCAGGATTTGGGATAAATCGTAGCATAAAGACGCATGGTAACCACGGTATTACCCAACATGTGACGAATCTGTTCAGCACGGTAAAAAAGAAGGGTATATTTAAGGTTCTTGCCCGTTTCCTGCACATGAAACATCACTCCTTTGGAGAGGAAAACGGTTTCACCCTCAGATGCAACAAAGGATGTTCCGTCTACGCAGAAACGGAACATCCCCTGATGACAGATTACGATTCCGACATAGTCGGAGTAGAAAGGCTGCATCAACAGCTGAGGAAACTCATGAGCCTCATATATGATGATATTATCTGTTATTTTCATGATGAATATGGATCTGTTATCTTCAGATTTAACTGCGAAGATAACAAAAATATCCATTCATCAGATGAGCAACCTGTATCTTTTATGATATTTTAGCACTCCACTACCTTCTTCCCAGGGATTTCACATCTACATTCTTCAGCAGATACTCACGCGTCAGTTCCCCGATATTGCGCTTGCGCCAAGGGAGAACGAGCATCAGTCCGGCACACAGCAGACAGCCGTAGAAGGTCCAGCCTGCCATCTCCTTGATGCTCACCAGCGTGGCCTGTACCTGTACCTTTCCCTTCGTACTCATGGCAGCCATGTTCTGTGCCTCGGTTACACTCTTGCCCTGATATTGCATGCCTCTCACCGTCTGGTCGTAAGTCTTCGCCGTCTCGATGTTCGTGCGGTCGTAATCCTGGGCAAAGCGGGTTACATAATACTGCTGTCTGTGCTGAAGCACATTGGTATAGAGCGCAGAGCCGATGCAAGGGGCAATGACCATACGAACGGTAAGCATGATGCAAACCCAGGTTGACATGAAGCGGTAAGGCATGCGCTGGTTGGCTATCGTGGAGATGAGCGAATAGAGCAGCATCATTCCCGTAGAACGGATGATGATAGGCCATTTCATACGTTCATACATGCCGTCGTTCTGTACCTCGAAATACATGTACAGCGCATAGGCTCCGATAAAAAGGAAGCCCAGACAGTACATCCACTTCAGGTGAACATTCTTGGCTCTAGCGATAACTGCAAATATCAGTCCCACGGTGTAGCCCACCATCACCCAGTTGCCTAGCGTGGCGTTCTGCCAGTTATCTATCTTCATGCTCACATTGGTGAACACGTTGACAAACATGGCACTCGAATTGCAGACCATCAGCAGGAAGAAGAGCAGGATGCCGTAGTTGATGACCCTGAGCTGGAATACCTCCATGATAAAATAAGGTGAACGCCTCGTCTTCTCCAGATAGATGAACAGAGCGGTAAAGATAAGACAAACCACCGAAGAGAAACGGATGGTAGGATCATCAAACCAGTCGAGTGTCTTACCGAAAACCATGACGTAAGCAAACGAACAGAGCATGATACTGAACACCGTAACATTGCCAAACTTCGACATCGTTATCGGGAACTTAGGCATCGGATACTTATGATAAGGCATGGTGAAGAACACGATGATGATGCCTGCCAGCATGAATGCCATCATGAAATGATAAACATACTGCCACTCATAGGCATAGGCAAGCCATGCCGTTAGCCAGGTTCCCAACTGTCCGATAATCATGAAGAAGAGATAGATGACCGGCTGCGACACCATCTTCTCCGAATCTACCGCATCCCATGCTTCCTCGGTAGTAGGCTCGCATCCCGGCGTGATATTCCTCGTAGCCTCTATTCCGAAACCATATCTGATGAGCACGAAGAGATGCGCCATCAGCAGCGTCTGACGGACAAAACCCATCAGCAGACTGCACAGTCTGAGTATGAACAGCGAGTCGGTCTGGGCACACACGAAACTGAGGATAAAGAGAATGGAGAAGCCCACGATACACATCATCTTCTCTCTACGGATGCACACCAGTTCATAGAAGAACGGCGAGAAAGCCGCCATTCCTATCGAGGTGCAGAAGCCCGCAAAGGCGATGTATTCCGACTGGATGCCGAGCCCGCTCATCATCTCGCCGCTGTTGGCAGAATAGACGCCACTCATCGTAATCATCGGCACGAAGAGGATAATCATGAAGATGATTCCGAGCGGTTTGGGCACCCAATCATAAAACGGATAATTCTTATATTCTTCTTCCATATATTACTTCATTTCCATCTAGCTGTTTTTTACTTTCTCTCAGCCTTGACAACCACCATCATGCCGGCAGCAAGATGCTCATTATCCTCTTTGCTGAGGTTGTTGAAATCGATTCTTACAGGCACACGCTGCTGAATCTTGACAAAGTTGCCAGCCGAATTGTCTGTAGGTACCAGCGAATATTTCGAACCGGTAGCACCAGAAATGGCGGTCACCGTACCCTCAAACTCCTTGTTACTGATGGCATCTACGGTCATACGCACCTTCTGTCCTACATAGAGATTCTCTATCTGGGTTTCCTTATAGTTGGCAATCACCCATTTGTTGTTGGTTGGAATGATGTAGGTAATGGTGGTTCCTGCATTTACCATCTGTCCCTCCTCGATAGAGCGGCGACCCAGTTTGCCGTCACAAGGAGCCACAACCACACAGTAAGAGAGATTCAGCTTTGCCATCTCTACAGCAGCCTCGGCACGTTCGATGGAGGCAGCCACATTCTGCTTGCGGGTAGTTACCTCGTTTACTCCCTTATATATAGGCAGCAGCCTGCTGCTTCTTTACCCCTTCGAGTTTCTTCCTGGTAGCAGCATATTCCACCTCCAACTGTTCGAGCTGGATAGGAGTAGCCGCCTTCTTTTCTACCAGGTTGCGATAGCGTTCGCAGTCCTTGGCAAGTTTGGCAAGTCGTACATTTATTTCATCGATAGATGCCTGATAGATAGAAGCTGATGTCTCGGTGGTCTGCTCTGTAGCATTGATGACATTGGCTCCTGCCTTGGCATCCTTGAGGGCTGCTTCAGCCTCCATCAGACGGATACGATACTCCCGGTCGTCGAGCACAAGGAGGGTATCTCCCTTGTGTACTTCCTGATGCTCTCTGAAGCATACCTTGGCGATATAGCCGGATGCACGGAGATTAACCGGTGAGATATATTGCTCTATCTGAGCATCATTGCTCGTTTCGTTAGAGCTATAATCGAGGAAGAGGCATACGATTTTCCAGAGTCCGAAAGCCAGAATAGCAACACCTATCAGACTGGCGACAATCTGTCTTACGCGCTGCTTCTTGAGTTTCTTCCTGGTTTCTTCGTGAGATACCTGTGTAGCCTCTGCTGTTTCTACATTTTTATTTCCGTTCTGTTCCATAGTTATATTGTAATTTGGAATCAGGGAATATGAAGTTAACTTTTTTACATCCCGTTTTCCTGTTTATATTTTATTTTTTAATGATTTATTCTTCTCCGTTATTTAGCAACCGAAATCTGGTTGAGCTGTCCAGTCAACTTGAGCAGCGAGAGATTGGCAACCTTGTAGCGATAGTAGGCTGTGAGATAATTGTTCATCGCCTCACTCATGCGCATCTCGTCCTGCAGCACCGCTGTCATCGAAGCCACACCCTCCTTATACTGGTCGGCTGTTACGTTGTAAACATCCTGCGCCATGGTATAATTATCAAACTGTTTCTTGTAGTTGCGCTGACTGTTGTTCACCTCGCTCACCGCATTCATATAGTTTGCCTGCAGTCCCTTCAGGGCGTCCTCGTAACCGATGCGTGCATTCTCCTCCTCTATCTTCGCCTTTCTGATTTTAGAACGCTTTTCAAAACCATCGAATACAGGCACTCGCAGCTGGATGCCCAGACCGTTGGAACCATACCAGTGGTTTGACTCGCCCGAATGAATCCAGAGATCTATCCTATCGGTAAAGGCAGAATACATCAGGTTTCCGGTCAGCGAGAGCGATGGCAGATAGCCGTCCTTGGCAAGTTTGGTCTGCTTCTGGGTGAGCAGTTTCTTCTGCTCCAGCAACTGGAGTTCGTAGAGTCCCGTATCCAGTCCGTCAGCCTTCACCATCTCTATCTTTCCCGGATTTACGGCAGTCACCTTCATCTCCTTCTCGGCAGGATAATCTATCACATACTTGAGCATGGTATACTGCTGTTCGAGCATGGCGATGGCGTTATCGCGCTGCACGGTGAGGTTCTCGATATTGAGATTCACTCGCTTCAGATCAACCTCCAGACTCATCTGGTTGTCATAGAATGCCTGGGTGATGTTTCTGAGTTCTACCAGTCGCTTGATATTGTCATCTGTCAGACGAATCTGCTCAGATGTGTTCTGTGCCATGTAATACATCTTGGCAGTCTGCACGATGAGGTCTTCACGCGCCTTCTCATAAGAGAGTTGGTTGAGTTTATCGGCAATCTTGGTAATGTCGATGGCGGTAAGAATCATCTGGTTATACAGTGGCATCTGCAATTGTACACCCGCCGATGCATTATACTGCAACGTCTTGGTTACATTATAAGGCTTGCCGTAAGCCGAGCCGTCGGTAACCGAAACAGGCGGCGTAAAGTTGTCGTTGAGCTGTGCCACCGCATTGATCAGCGGATAGAGTTTAGCCTGATTTTCGCTGATAGCGTACTTTCCCTTAGCTATTTCGTTTCGGCTGCTCTGGAGCGACAGGTTGTTATCCACTGCCATCTGCAGGCACTGGCTGAGCGTAAGCGTCTCCTGTGCGCCAAGTGTATGGAAAGCTCCGAGCGCGAAACATAAGATGATTATTTTCTTCATTTCTTCTTAATGATTTCTATTGATTTACGTTTCATTTATTATCTGGGTGCAAAGGTACAGCTTTTCGGTGATAAAAGACTATTCACATCTTATCACAATATGTTCAAAATTTCCGAAAATAACAATAAAAAATAGGTCTAGCAACACCGCGCTTTGCGGGGTTGCTAGACCTATCTTCTAATCTATCAAGAACTTATATTCTTATTTTAGTCTTCATCAGCAAACTCATTCAGAGTATATGCACTGCTGCCATCAAAGCAGTGGGTACATACCTGGCACTTTGGAAGACCGATGGCCTCTACCAGCTGCTCGATGGTATTGAACTTCAGGGAAGTCAAGCCCAACTGGCTGGCAATCTCATCTACCATTCTCTGATACTCAGGAGAACCGGTGGTAGCGTATTTCTCAAGATTCTTGTTGGCATCGCCCTCAAACTTCTCGATGATGCGACGGGTAATCAGCTCCATATCACTCTTGGAAGAAGTGAAGTTGATGAACGGACAACCATATACCAATGGAGGACACGCTATGCGCATGTGGCACTCCTTCAAGCCAGCCTGGTCGAAAAGCACCTTCACGTTGTCGCGAAGCTGGGTACCACGAACGATACTGTCATCGCAGAACAATACTCGCTTACCCTTCAGCATCGCCTTGTTAGGAATCAGCTTCATCTTGGCTACCAGTGAACGCATGCTCTGGTTGCTTGGAGTAAAGCTGCGAGGCCATGTAGGCGTATACTTGGCAATGCAGCGCTGGTAAGGCACACCCTTGCCGGCAGCATAACCCATCGCCATACCCGTACCAGAATCAGGAATACCGCTGCAGCAGTCTACCTCCACATCATCGGTCTTGGCGAGATTAAAGCCGTTGGTAAAACGCGCCTCCTCTACATTCTTGCCCTCATAGGTAGATGTAGGGAAACCGTAGTAAACCCAGAGGAAAGAGCAAACCTGCATCTTCTTGTTGGCAGGTCGGATCTGCTCCATGCCATCAGCTGTAATCTTCACGATTTCGCCTGGTCCTACCTCATATGCTGTTTCATAATCGAGATTAGGGAACGAGGTGGTTTCGCTGGAAGCCGCATAGGCACCTTCCTTCTTACCGATGATGATTGGAGTACGTCCCCAACTGTCACGCGCACAGATGATACCATCCTCGGTAAGGATCATCATGGTGCAGGAACCTTTGATGTGATGGAAAACGTTTTCGATACCTTCTCTGAAGGTTTTACCCTGAATAATAAGCAGAGCCACCAACTCAGTAGGATTGGTACTACCCGAAGACATCTCTGCAAAGTGCATGTTCTTTTCGAGCAGAAGCTGAGTAAGTTCATCCTTGTTTACTATCTTAGCTACAGTGCAAATGGCAAAGCGGCCAAGATGAGAGTTCATGATGAGTGGCTGGGCATCTGTATCGCTAATCACGCCGATGCCCGATGTAGCTCCTTCAAACTTGTTGAGTGTAGGTTCAAACTTCGTTCTGAAGTATGAACTTTCCAGATTGTGGATAGAGCGCACGAAGCCCTTCTCACTACTGTAGGTTGCCAAACCGCCCCGGCGTGTGCCGAGATGTGAGTTGTAATCTGTGCCGTAAAAGAGATCAGCGACACAGCTTTTCTTGGAAATAGTTCCGAAAATGCCTCCCATAAGAGTATAATTCTATGTTATTATTTTGTAATATGGGTACAAAGATAAATAAAAATCAGAAAATATGCAAGTCTTTTTGCTTTTTTCTATAAAAACATGATAATGAGGGTAACTTGCTACCCTATTTCGAGAAGAATAAACGGCTACTGAAACGAAAAGCGCTCCGGCAATAATTACCGGAGCGCCATGATATGATTTCCTATGAAATTAATCCAACTTCAGGCTCTTCTTGATAGCCTCGATCTTATCCATTGCAGCAGCTGTGCAGCGGTTGTAGCAGCCAGCGCACTTGAATGAAGGATCCTTAACCTCAATATAGAACTTAATCTTAGGCTCTGTACCTGATGGACGGACACTTACCTTGGTGTTGTCATCGCAGAACCACTGGAGTACATTGCTTGTAGCAGGCATATCGAGCTTCTCTACGCTGCCGTCAGCATGTTTAGCCTCCAAAGACTGGTAGTCCTTCCAGGTTACCACCTTGCTGCCACCCAACTCCTGTGGAGGGTTGGCACGGAAGTCTGCCATCATCTGCTTAATCTCGTCAGCACCGGTCTTACCTGGGCGAACTACGTTTACAGTAAACTCCTTGCTGAAGCCATACTCTGCATAAATCTGCATCAGGAGGTCGTAGAGAGTCTTGCCCTGATCCTTAGCCCATGCTGCAATCTCGCAGATGAGGCAGATAGATGCAGGAGCATCCTTATCGCGTACCTTATCGTATGGCAAGAAGCCGAAGCTTTCCTCACCACCACCGATGTACTGCTGCTTGCCCTCAGAGATAGCAATCTCGCGTGCAATCCACTTGAAACCAGTGTAGCAGTCGCGCAACTCTACGTTGTTCTTCTTGGCAATCTCAGCGATAACCTCTGTTGTTACGATGGTCTTTACGAGGAAGTCTGTTGGCTTCAACTTGCCCAACTTCTTCTTGTTCTCGATGATGTAGTAGCAGAACATCATGGCTGTCTGGTTACCATTGATGATCATCCACTCGCCCTTGTCATCGCGGCAAACGATAGCCAGGCGGTCAGCATCTGGGTCGGTAGCTACCACGAGGTCAGCGTTCAACTTGGTACCGAGCTTCATACCGAGGGTCATAGCCTCTGCATTCTCTGGGTTAGGAGAAACCACTGTTGGGAAGTTACCATCTACAACCATCTGCTCAGGAACTACATTGATGTTCTGGAAGCCCCAAGAACGCAGACAGAGAGGAACGATGACACGACCTGTACCGTGCATAGCTGAATAAACGATGTTGAGGTCTTTCTGACGGTTGATGACATCCTGGTCAATCATAGCAGAATGAACGGCTGTCATGTAGTCGTAATCCATCTCACCACCGATAATCTTGATCTTATCCCAGTTAGCCTCAAACTTCACCTGGTCGATAGTAACCTTGTTTACCTCCTCGATGATACCTGTATCGTGTGGAGCCAGAACCTGAGCACCGTCGCTCCAGTAAGCCTTGTAACCGTTGTACTCCTTAGGGTTGTGAGAAGCAGTTACGTTGACACCAGCCTTGGCACCGAGCTCGCGGATAGCGAAAGAAATCTCTGGTGTAGGACGGAGGCTCTCGAAGAGATAAGCCTTGATGCCATTGGCAGAGAAGATGGCAGCTACGGTCTCAGCGAAGAGACGGGAGTTGTTACGGCAGTCGTGACCTACCACTACAGAAAGGTTCTCCTCACCTGGGAAAGCCTTGAGGATGTAGTTAGCAAAGCCCTGTGTAGCCATACCAACGATATACTTGTTCATGCGGTTGGTACCTGCGCCCATGATACCGCGCAAACCACCAGTACCGAACTCCAAGTTCTGATAGAATGCATCAACGAGAGCAGACTTATCCTCTGCGTCGAGCATTGCCTTTACTTCCTTACGGGTTTCTTCGTCAAAAGCAGGTGTGAGCCACTGCTGTGCTCTTTCTTCACACTGCTTGATCAATTCTGCGTTATTAGCCATAGTTTGATTATATTATGTTATTAATTAATTCTTATCGAGAAGGATGTGCACGAAAACAATGCATAATTTCTCTATTTGCGTACAAAGTTATATAAAATATTTGATAAACCAAACATGTTTGAAGTTTTTTTTGTATTTTTGCACATTGAAATGGAATTGAAAATAGAATAAGGCTCATATTTAGCAATATTGTATTGGTAAGATAGCAAAAGTTGAATGAACAAAATATAAAACAATAGAATATGGAAGTATATTACACGGGCGTCATCATCGCCGTATCCACTTTTTTAATAATAGGTATCTTTCACCCTATCGTCATGAAGACGGAATATTATACGGGCACCCGCTATTGGTGGGTTTTCCTCGTTGCAGGCATCATCTGCATCGGAGCTGCCTTCCTGGTTGCCAACGTGCTCTTCTCTGCCATACTGGGCGTAGTAGGTGCTTCATGCCTTTGGAGCATCGGTGAACTCTTCGAACAGAGACAACGCTGCGAGAAAGGCTGGTTCCCGAAGAATCCGAAAAGAATAGGAACAGGATATTACAGGGACGAAGCGAAGTGAAGAACGAAGAACTGAAGTTTCGCATGTGGTTCAAGTACGGGCTGAAGGCCCAAAAGCTCCTAGCCCAGGGCAGCGCCCTGGGTATAATGGCAATCAGCAAGGCGCCCTGTAAGGGCAAAAGCTTTGTATATTGCCAGGTATTTGAAAGCTTTTGCCCTTACAGGGCGACAGGTTTGCGCCCATAAACACCCAGGGCGATGCCCTGGGCTAGGAGCTTCTGCCCTTTCAGGGCGTGTGGGGCTTACTTGCGAAACTTCTGTGAAGAATTCAAGTGTATAGGAAGAAAATGAAGACAGAACTCATTCTGGTCGGAAAGACCGTGAACAAGCATTTCATTGCGGGCATCAAGGATTATGCCGAGCGCATCACCCATTATATGCCTTTCAACATAACAACCATTCCTGAGCTCAAGAACACCAAGAGTCTCAGCGAGCAGCAGCAGAAGGAACGGGAAGGAGAACTGATTCTGAAACTCCTCCAGCCTTCGGATACGGTGGTGCTGATGGATGAACATGGACAGGAATTCCGAAGCATCGAGTTTGCCAAATGGATAGAGCGCAAGCAGGCCACGGCAAGAAGGCTCGTCTTTGTCATCGGCGGTCCTTACGGTTTCTCACCGTCTGTCTATGACCGCGCCAACGAGAAGATTTCCCTCTCCAAGATGACCTTCTCGCATCAGATGGTGCGCCTTATCTTTACCGAGGCGCTCTATCGAGCATGTACTATTATAAAAGGTGAGCCTTACCACCACGAATAAAGGTAAAAGGGTAAAAAAGTAAAAAGGTAAAAGGGTAAAAAGAGCCTTTCCCCCTTGCGCCCCCGTCCCCAGCGATTCCATCGCTGGTCCCCCTCCAA
>DAWDQD010000008.1:0-101971 GCA_052349145.1 Segatella copri
CTGTCAAGCACGGTTCCGAGAGAAGGGTGGGTGAAATTCCCTCCACTTACTCGACCAAGATAGTAATAATGATTGTGAATATGCTAAATAAGAAAATAACTTGGAGAAAACAACATAAATGGTTAGGCATCGGTATGAGCTTTTTCATGCTGATGTTCTGCTTGTCGGGTATTTTGCTCAACCACCGTTCGCTTATCAAAGATGTGGACGTGAGCAGGAAATATCTGCCAAGCCGCTATGAATTTAAGAATTGGAATGGCGGGTTGCTGAGGGGAACGCTTGCTTTGGATGATGCCATATTGCTGTATGGAAACGGGGGAATCTGGCAAACGGATTCTACAGCATCTACATTCAGGGACTTTAATAAGGGGATTCCAGCAGGAGCAGACTGCCGACAGATAAGAAATGTTATCAGAACGGATGATGGTTCTGTCTGGTCGGTATCTCCATTTTCACTCTACCGGTTGGGGAGTCACAAAATATGGAAAAGCGTAACTCTTCCGACAGAGCCGGAAGAGAAGTTGAGCGACATTTCTGCTCATGGAGATACGCTTTTGGTTCTCAGCCGCTCCTATGCTTATGTTTCCTTGCCACCTTATCAGAACTTCCACCGGATAGAATTGCCTATGCCAAAGGAGTATGATGGGAAGGTTACAGTCTTTCGTACGATATGGCTGCTTCACAGTGGAGAGTTGTTTGGCAGCATTGGTAAACTCATCGTAGATGGCATTGCCATCATCCTGGTGTTGCTCTGCATCTCAGGTCTTATCTTCTGGTTAAAGCCTAAACAGAAGAGGTTGCTTCGCTTTTCGCTACAATGGCATGACAAAATAGGCCGATACACCATCATGCTTACTTTGTTGATAGCCCTGACAGGTTGGTGCCTTCGTCCACCTGTGATGATAGCCTTGGTGTTGAACAAGATGCCGTCTATTCCAGGGACGACGCTTCATAGCAAGAACCCTTGGAATGACAAACTCCGTGTGGTGCGTTATGATGAAAAGTTCGGTGACTGGCTCTTGTCAACTTCGGATGGTTTCTTTTCCGTGAATTTCCAGACCGGAAAGTTGGAGTCCATCTCCAATACTCCACCAGTCAGTGTTATGGGATTGAATGTCCTTCAGCAAAACAAAGATGGTAAATGGTATTGCGGTTCGTTTAGTGGTCTCTTTGTTTGGGATAGAGTAAAGGGGACAACCGTTGATTATTCTACCGGGAAAGCTGCTTTAAAGAACGCTGGCGCACCATTCGGAAAAAAGGCGATAGCAGGTATGAGCCAGGATTTCTCTGATACGCCTGTCATTGCTGAGTATAATGAAGGAACCGACTTTGCGCCACAACCCGCTTATATGAACCAACTGCCCATGTCATTATGGAATGTGGCTCTGGAGGCTCATAGCGGTAGAATCTTCATAGGTAGTATTGCTACATATATATTTATCTTCGTGATGGGAATACTTGCCGTATGGTGCCTTTGGTCTGGATATGTCATTAGACTGGTGAAGAAAAAATAAAAAAAGTTTGAATGCGTTGTTTTAATTGCCATATTGTATGTACAAATGGTTGATACTCAGCGTAAAAGTACGTATGGCAATTCTCGGAAAAGCGCCGGGAATTGCCATATATTGTTATTGTGAGAATTAGTACCTCATTTTCGTCGCGACGTATCTGATGCTGCGTCGTGACGCAGTTGTTGTTACGTCGCGATGTATCAGATGCTACGTCGGGACGTAATTTCTTCCGCATCGATGGCGAAGTTATGAATAAAGATTGTTCATGGCAATATATGGCAGATAACCCCTAAAAATAAAGAATTGCCATACCCTTAACAGCTTTGTAATCAGAGAGATTACTGGCTGATATGGCAATATGGCAATTTTTGAAAGAAAAATATTTAAAAATAAATCTTGTTACTTCACGCTCCACTCAAACAAACCGCAGGACAGAGTTTCTGGCTGCTTCAGTTCGAGCTTCACAGCCTTGGTCTTTACTGGGTCGAAATTCACGATGCAGGCTACACCTCGCTTGCATGGATAAGCATCGGCTCCTGGAACTTCCTTCCAGTTACCTGCCTCGTCCTGATAGTAGAGCTTCCAGCTGTCTGGCACCTTGCAACCGCCCCATGGCTGGTCGTCGTACCAATATACGGTGCTGGTCTTGATCTCCTTGCTCTCAGGGAAGGTGTAGGTAATCCACTCTGTAGTGTTCTTCTTAGGCCACCAGTGGATGTATGGGACAGAACGGTCGTTCTCATCGGCAGGAACCAGTCCGTCGGTGATGCTGCTCTTGGCAGGCACTGGAGAAGAGAATTCTACCTTAGCCTGAGCTGCGAGAGTTGCAGGAGCTGATGGCTTTGCAGCCTTGACATCCTGTGGCAACCATACCTTCATGTTGCCGTTGCCACGATGAGCCCAGGCGAAGTATGGGATGAGAGTCAGGGTCTGGTCCTTGGTGCTCAGCTTGCCGCTCTTGTCGTAGGCGAGGGTCTGCACGTTCTCAGTCAAGGTCTCCATGTTCTGACCCTTGTAGAGTGTCAGTACATTCTTATATTTAGGGTCGATGAAACCATCGTACGAGAGCTTGCCCTCAGCGAACTGAGGTTCGCGGTTCTCCAGGATGCTCATGATGTCGAAGCCCTTGTTGTCTGGCCACTCTGCACAATATACGATAGGACCACGCTCGATGCTGATGCAGCCACGGTCGGCCTCTACCTTGTTGTTGGCACGTACGGTGCGTGCCTCCATATCGAAGTGAACGCGAACCACATCGCCCTTCTTCCACTTGCGGTTGATGGTATAATAGCCATCCTCTGTTACCTTAGCCTCTACCTTCTTGCCGTTTACGGTAATGGTATAGCCCAGTCGCTTGCCGTCGCTGTAGTAGTAAAGGTCTGATGGTACTGGCTGACCCTTTACCCAGCCCGGGATGCGGATCTTCATACCGAACTGACCTGCCTTGTTGTCATCTACCTTGATGGCGATGTCGCCGTTCCAAGGGTACTGTGTATCCTGACTCAAAGCCACCTTCTTGCCAGCCACTTTCAGAGAAGAAGAGTTGCTGAGGAAGAGGTTGACATATACATTCTTATCCTTTACGGCATATACATAGCCTGGGAGGGATGGCAGGAAACGGCAGATGTTGCTAGGGCAGCAGGCACAGCCGAACCAAGCCTGGCGCTGATGCTGCCCCATGCTCTCCAATGGGTTAGGGTAGAAGAAGCCGCCGCCGTCCATGCTCACACCACTGATGAGACCATTGTAGAGGGTACGCTCCAATACATCGTAATATTTGCTCTCGCCATGGAGAAGGAAGAGACGGTAGTTGACATAAACATTGCCGATAGCTGCGCAGGTTTCGCAGTAGGCACTCATGTTAGGCAGCTCGTAGTTTTTGCCGAAAGCCTCGCCGTTGTTAGTAGCTCCGATACCTCCGGTGATGTAGAGCTTCTTGCTCACGATGTTGTCCCAGATGCGGTCGATGGCGTGGATATAGGCGGTATCGCCGGTGAGGGCAGCTACATCTGCCATACCAGCATACATATAGGTGGCACGAACGGCATGACCTACAGCCTCGTCCTGCTCCAAAACCGGTTTGTGGCTCTGAGAATATTCCTGTTTGATAGATGTCTTGCCACGATAGTCGAGGAAGAACTTAGCCTCTTCGAGATATTTCTTGTTGCCTGTAGCGAGATAGAGCTTGCAGAGTGCCATTTCGGCAATCTGATGTCCCGGTACCACGCAAGCCTGTCCTGGGTTAGGGCCAACCTCGCGAACCACGCAGTCGGCATAGCGGATAGCGATGTCGAGGAACTTGCGGCTACCTGTAGCCTGCCAGTGAGCCACGGCACCTTCTACCATGTGACCGAGGTTGTAGAGCTCGTGGCTCAGATCCTCTTCCTTGCTCCAGCGCTTGTCGCCAGCCCAGAAATGAGGATGCTTCGGGTTCTGTGTACGGGCGGTATAGAGATATCCGTCAGCCTCCTGAGCCGGAGCGATGATATCGAGCACGCTATCGATATAAGCCTTGAGTTTCTTGTCTGGATAAGTTTGCAACACGTAGCTGGCACCCTCGATGGTCTTGTATGGGTCGGTGTCGTCGAAGCTGTAGGGCATCAGTTTGCCCACATCATAGGTGTCGCTGGGATGAGCTGCGCGTTCAAAGTTCTTGTATCTTCCCTCTGATTCGCATTTGCTGAAAGCCAGCGGGATGGTTACTTTGCGAGAGGTTTCGATACGCTGTCCCCAGAACGTATTGTTCCAAACCTTTACTGATGTGAAAGGCACCGGAGTGATAGGATAACCACCCGAGCTCTTGTTTACCTTTTGTGCCGAAGCAGGCATCAATGCCAATGCTGCCAAGGCTGATGTTACTAAAATCTTCTTCATGTATTGCTAGTTTATTTTTTGTAAGGAATGTATTCATCCCAGAGTTTCAATGAGTGCAGATAGCCTGAGAAAGGCCATGCCTCTTCGGCATTCTTGCCCAGAAGCATAAACTGCGATGGCTTGACGAGGAGCTGTATATCCTTCTGGCTGATGAGCTTGTCGTTGATGTAGATGCTCTCGATTCTGCCATCGAAGCAGACATATACGTGCTGCCACTTGCCTTCCAGGGTCTTCATCTCCTTGTAGCCGGCATCCTCATACCATCCGTAATGGTTCATCACACCGCAGCGTGGTTCGGTGCCGTTTACCAGCATCAGCTTTTCCAGTTCATCGTGAGAAGAGGTGAAATCGGCTACGCATTCATTCTCGGCAATCTCCGGATTCAGAATCCATGCCTCGATGGTATATGGAGCGTTGTCGCGGATAGTGGCTGGGAGCATGAAGTTGCTTCTGTAACTCTCCTTGCCGGTAAAGGTGAATGCCTTTTTGCCCTCTATGGTCTTGATGATGGCTGCTGTATCGTGCTGCGTCTCGAACTCGCCCTTGAGGTGAATATTCAGCGGGCTTCCGTTCTTGATGTAAGGCACGGTATCGCCCTCGTTGTAGTAGTCAGCGCTGATATCTACCACCAGTCCCTGACAGTTCTTGTCGGCTACTGCCTCACGCACGATGCTGCTCTGGGCATCGAAAGCCTTTTCTGCCGCCTCCTGTTCCCAGTTATAATAACGGAGATTGGTGAGGGTAAATTGCTTTTCGCCTGCACTAATTTCCAGTTTTCCTTCAGAAAGATTCAGTCGAGGATCGTTTTCATCTATCTGATGCCAGCTTCCGTTGTCGAAAACCTGGGCGGTGAGGGTATGCTTGCGTGTCTTGCCGAGCTGCGGATGAGTCATCACCAGCTGGGCACCTGGTTGCAGGGTGATGGCATCTTTGCCAGCCATGCGCTCTCTGAGGGCGGTGCCCTGAAGGAGCGAGAACTTGCCGGCAAGCATTCCCTCGTTGTTATGCCAGGTTGTACCATCGAAATCAGCTGCAGTCAGGCCTAGCCACTGCTGTGGGGCTGAATCTTCTACGGAACCGTAAACCTTGATGTTCCAGATGGCGCCACCGAAACCATTCTTCTGTCCGCCGGTATAGGTGAGGCGGATGTACTGCGCCTTGGCATTTCCGAAATCTACCATCGGCGAACCAGCCAGACGGTTCTGTCGCTTGTCGGAGAAGGTCTGCCAGTGCTTGCCGTCATTCGAAGTCTCGATGAGATACTGATAGAACTGTGTTCCGTATTCAAACTGAGTCCAGATGCTCTTGATGCTCTGCTTCTTGCCCAGGTCGAGCTGGATCCAGGCTGGTCCGGTGGTGCGAGGGCGCCAGAGTGTGCCGTTGTTGTCATCAACCGCATATTCCGGACGGAAATCGTTGTCGTAATAAGAGGAAGCTGTAACCTTGGCGCCGAATGCGAGGTTCTTTGCTACCTTCATCTCCGGTTTCAGATCGAGACCTTCGTGGGTTGGAATGACCTCCTTGATGGTACCGTCTGCATTGAATTCGAGTTTGTCGATTGCCACCTGACGATGGAATCCACGGTTGGAATGCGGATTGTCGTGGCGATGATATACGATGTAGTAGTTGTCGCCTTCCTGCAGCACGCTGTTGTGTCCCGGACCATGAACGGTTCCGTCGGCATTGGTCTTGAGGATAGTGCCGTGGTAGGTGTAAGGACCGAGCGGACTCTTGGCTGTGGCGTAATCCACACGGTAGCTGGCATCCTCGCAATGCTCGCAGGAGTAAAGGAAGTAGTAGATACCGTTGCGCTTGAAGACGAAAGGAGCTTCGAAGAAGTGAGTAACCTCGGTATTCGGGATGAGCTTGGTTTCGCTGAATGATTTCATGTCAGGATTCAGCTTGCCTGCTCCGCAACCGAAGCCCTTGTAGATGCCCCAGGTGCCCCAATACATATAGACCGAACCATCATCATCTCGGAAGGTCTGACCATCCAGGGTGATGGCATTCTTTACGAATCTATCTGGTACGAGCACGGCTTCGCTCTCGCCCAGCACATTCTTCCAAGGACCGCGAGGTGTATCGCCCACACCCAGATGAAGCTTGCAAGGCTGGCAGTAGAGGTAGTAATACTTGCCGTCGGCTTCGTTCTGCATTACATCCGGTGCCCAGATCCAGTGGCTGTCCGGCCAGTTCATCGGCATCAGGGTCCAGTTCTTGAAATCCTTGCTACACCAGAGCTGTGCCGGTCCGAAACCGGCTCCGCTACCATCGGTAGTAGCATATATATAATAGGTGTCACCAAACTTCTTGATGGTTGGGTCGGCAAAATAACCAGGCAGGATAGGGTTGCCGGCTCCCGGAGTGTTGTAAGCAGCTTTCTGGGCAGCCCCCGTTTGAGGTACTGCCGCAGCTGCTGTTACGAATAGTGTTACAATTATATTTTTACTAACCATATGAACTTCTTTTTTTCTAAATGCTTTTTTATTTCTTGATAACCTTGATGACGAATCCACCGCCCGAAGCAAGATGGATTTTCATTTCAGAATTTTGATGGATGTCGTATTTCTCTATTTTGTAATCCTCGGCATCGTGGTTGGCATTGATGCCATCCTTCAATACGATTGCTTCGTAATCTCCATCCGCGAGGAAATCAAACTTCAGGGTGAGCGTGCGCTCATCCCAGTTGCTCTGACCGCCAACATACCAGTCGTTGCCCTTCTTTCTGGCGGTAACGATATACTTTCCGATTTCGCCCTGTGGCACGATGGTCTTGTCGAAGACTACAGGCAATGAAGCAATGTATCGGGTGTATGGCTCATCAGCCTCATAGTTGGTAGGGGTGTCGGCGAGCATCGTAAACGGACTGTCCTGTACGATGTAGCAGGCAGCTTGGTGGCATCGGGTTCCCATCGAAATCGGTTTGGTGTAGATAGCCTTCCAGTTGTCTCGGGTTCCGTTTCTCATCGCTCCCGGTGTGAAATCCACCTGTCCTGCCATCATTCTGATGTATGGGAAGGTGACATCATAGAGCGGCATATCATTCTTGGCTTCCGTCCAGCGGCACTCTTCCATACCAAAAACACTCTCGTAGTTGAGGATGTTGGGGTAGGTGCGGTTCAAACCGTGTGGCTTGTAGATGCCGTGCAGGTCGAGGATGAGATGATGCTTGGCTGTGCAGGCAGCCAGGCGTTCCACCATTTCGATGGCAGTCTGGTCGTCGCGGTCCATAAAATCCACCTTGAATCCCTTGATGCCCATATCAGCATAGGTCTTGCAGATGGTTTCCAGGTTCTCGTCCATCACGTTGAATACTGCCCAAAGCACGATATCCACGCCCTTGCTCTTACCATATTCTATGAGCTTAGGCAACTGGATATCGTCTATTGGTTTCAGAATGCTTCCCTCTTTCGAGTTGTACCATCCTTCATCAAGGATGATGTATTCCAAGCCGTGATTATGAGCAAAATCTATGTAATATTTGTAAGTATCGAAGTTGATGCCTGCCTTGAAATCCACACCTTTCAGATTCCAGTCGTTCCACCAGTCCCAGGCCACCTTGCCCGGTTTGATCCAGGAAGTATCGCCTATTTTGTAGGGAGCAGCCAGGGCGTACACCAGATTGCTGGTTGGCATCTGGGTATCGTGCTCTGTGATGGCGAAGATGCGCCAAGGATAATTGCGTTTGCCGGTGCTGGTTGCGATGTAATCGCAGGTGCTCTTTACGTGGCTCATGTGTCGCCAAGGGTAGTAAGCCATCTCCTTAGGGTAGGGAGCAAAGGCGGCTCTCAGGATTCCCTTCTCTTTATCTTGTTCGCTGCTGTTAGCCTTCAGCCACATGCCCGGATACTTCTCCAGGTCGCTCTCCAGGATAGTGACTTTCGCCTTTCCGCAATCTATGGTTGCCGGGAGAAAAGCCAAATCCTGCTTAGCGGTATCGAGCCGTGTTTCGTGATAGATATTCTGGAAAGCCATGGCAAAAGGCTTTTCTGGAGTCGTAGTGTATGGCAACCATGCTTTCTTGTCCTTGCCAAACTGGTAGGCGGCGGTTTCATTCAGGATGATGGTCTTGCCTTTTCGCTGGGTATAGAACCGGTAAGCCACTCCCTCATCGTAAGCTCTCAGGATGATGCCGAAACCATTCTTCAGTTTCAGATTCAGTTCCTGATAAGCTGTTTCAAAGTTTTGCTGACGATAGAATGGCGCATGGATGGTTTCCTTATGGTTGCTAAGCTTGTGGCTTGCTACCTTCGGATTCTTACCCATGTCCATTCCATCGTTCAGCGTTACACCTATTGAAGACTCCTGTAAAAGAATGGAGCCATTGTATTTAAATTGAAGAGAGAGATACTTGTTGGTGTTGAGTTCTGCAACGATTTTACCATCTGGTGATGTTACCAGATAGTTCTCTGCCGATACTGTTGCCCCTATATATAATAAGGTGGCGATGAAAAAGAGTTTCTTAACCATAACTTTCTAGGTTTATTGTTGTTTTGTCCGTTTTGTTGTTCGCTTGGTGGCAATGCCTGTATTACCGGATTACCACAAGTTTTTATTTCTGCTGCAAATTTACGAATAGAATTGTTTATGTAATGCAAAGAAAGTCCAAAATGATGAAAATATCGTATCAAAAGCCCCCTGTTAGACGATAGTTGCATCTTTATGTACGATAATTTTAGGACTTCGTTGATTTTTTCTGTTATTTTGCAGCCAGAAAAATAAACGAAACAATAATAAACCTAGAAGATATGGATTTAAAGCAGTTCACATTATTAATAGGAGTAGCTTGTTTGCCTGGAATGACAACAGCAGCCACGGTTTATCGCACTATCTCTAAGGTGGAGGCAATATCAGTGGATTGTCCGGTGGGCACAGCTCCCCGACTTCCTAATCTCGTATGGGTAACCTATTCTGATGGTTATTCAGAGTATCGACAGGTACGCTGGGCTAACGCTTCGCTTGCTGATGAGCAGTCTGAGGCTGATGCGCAGAAACATCCTGCCGGGAGCCAATATGAGATAGGTGGTTTTGTGATTGGTGATGAGACTACCGACAATGGTTATCCTGTCAAGGCACAAATCAAGGTGGTGGCTGAAGCCTATCAGACTCCAGAAAAGGAAGTGGCTCATATCTTCTCACTCGCTGATGTGAGCATAGATGGTGACAACCGACTCACCCACAACCGCGATGAGGCACTCCGTGAGATCTGTTCCTGGGATGTTACCCAGCAGCTCTACAACTATCGCGATACCTACGGACTCAGTACCGAGGGTTATACCAAGAGCGATGGCTGGGATTCGCCGGATACCAAGCTCAAGGGTCATGGATCTGGTCACTATATGTCGGCAATCGCACAGGCATACGCCGTGGCAACTAATCCTGAACAGAAGGCAATCCTCCGCAAGAACATCACCCGAATGGTGAATGAGTTGCGAGAGTGTCAGGAGAAGACTTTCGTATATAATAAGGAACTGAAGCGCAACTGGGAGGCTCGTGATTTCGCTCCTGAGGCAGAACTCAGAGAGATGAAGGGCACCTGGGCTGCTTTTGATGAGTATAAGAAGCACCCTGAACTTTATGGCTACGGCTATATCAACGCCATTCCGGCTCAGCATTGTGCTCTGATTGAAATGTATCGGGCTTACAACAACTCCGATTGGGTTTGGGCACCTTATTATAGCGTACACAAGCAGCTTGCCGGTCTGATAGACATCGCTACCTACTTTGATGATAAGGAAATCTGCGACAAGGCTCTCCTCATCGCCAAGGATATGGGACTCTGGGTATGGAACCGCATGCACTACCGCACTTACGTAAAGCAGGACGGCACCCAGGGCGAGCGCAGAGCCAAGCCGGGTAACCGCTACGAGATGTGGGACATGTACATCGCCGGTGAGGTGGGAGGTATGAGTGAATCGCTCGCCCGTCTTTCTGAAATGGTTTCCAATCCGGATGAAAAGGCAAAGCTCCTCGAGGCAGCCAACTGTTTCGATGCGCCTAAGTTCTATGATCCCCTGAGCAAGAACATCGATGACATCCGCACCCGCCATGCCAACCAGCATATTCCGATGATTATCGGAGCGCTGCGCAGCTACAAGAGCAATCAGAAGCCATACTATTACAATCTGGCTGAGAACTTCTGGAGACTGGTGCAGGGCAGATACATGTATGCGATGGGTGGTGTAGGAAATGGAGAGATGTTCCGCCAGCCATATACCCAGATTCTGAGTATGGCAACCAATGGACTGCAGGAAGGCGAATCGGAGGCTTATCCGGATATCAATGAAACCTGCTGCGCATATAACCTCGTCAAGTTGAGCAAGGATCTGAACTGTTATAACCCTGATAATGCGCAGTATCTCGACTATATCGAGCGCACGCTGTACAATCAGATTATCGGTTCCCTCAATCCGGACCAGTATCAGACCTGCTATCAGTATGCTGTAGGTCTAAATGCCACCAAGCCATTCGGCAACGAGACTCCTCAGAGCACCTGCTGCGGTGGTACAGGTTCTGAAAACCATACCAAGTACCAGCAGTCGGCATATTTTGCCAACGATCATACCCTCTGGGTAGGTCTCTATATGCCAACCACCCTCCACTGGAAGGAGAAGGGCGTGACCATCAAGCAGGATTGCCTGTGGCCGGCACAGCATTCAGCCATCAAGATTACGGAAGGCGAGGGCGATTTCACCCTGAAACTCCGTGTACCATACTGGGCTACGCAAGGTTTCTCCATCAAGGTGAACGGCAAGGAAATGGCAAAGAGCTATCAGCCTAGCACCTATGTAGAACTGGAGCAGAAGCACTGGAAGGTGGGAGATGTCGTAGAAATCGACATGCCATTCAGCAAGCATATCGAATATGGTGCCGACAAACTTTCGAGCGATGTGGCAAGTCTGGACGGTACTCCGCTGAAGACATCCAGGGTAGGAACCCTGATGTACGGACCATTGGTGATGGCGGGTACAGGCGCACAGACCTGGAATCAGGCTACGCTGAACATCGACTCCCGATTGAGTAATATCACCGTGGGCGAATCGAACGGCGTGACCACAGGTGCAGGAGCCAATCTCCTTACCCTGAAGCTGGATGGCAAGGAATTCCAACCCGATTATTACCGCAACGCCAACAGTACCCACTACTACCGCATCAACCTAACCGATGCCAAGAGCAAGAAGAGCAAGAAGGTGAAGATAGATTTCACCGAACTGAATTCTCTCCTGAATCTTGCCGCAGAGCGTAAGTCAGACCAGGAGAAGTGGAATGCCCTCTCGCAGAAGGTTCCGGAGTATGCTCCATGGGCACCATTCGGCTATGAGCGCATGCAGAAGGTGATGGCTCAGGCACAGGAGCTGGTGGCAAAGGGTAAGAAGAAGGTTACCCAGGATGAACTGGAAGGCACTACTGCCATCCTGAACCGTGCTATCAATACGATGCGCCCTGGCAACCTTGCCGAGATGGAAGACCTCCGAGAACTTTCCGGACTGCTTCGCCGTGCCGGCTGGCCTGATGACAACACCAGTGCAGAACTTAAGGAAGCCATCAGCTATGGCAGAATGGTTCAGAAATACGTGACCGACGGAAGTGGAACTCACGACATGATTCATGCCGCTGTGGGAAAACTGAAGAAGGCGATGAAACAATAAAGATATAGAAACAATAAAACATTAAAGACAACAAAGACATCATTTAGAATAAACAACATTTAAATGTAACAAAATCGGCTTAAAAGACGAAAATATCGTCTAAATCGCCCGGTTTGGACGATATTTTCACTTTTTTAGACGATAATGTAGCATAATATACAAAATATTTTGTTACTTTGCAATCGAAATTTAAACAATAATAAACCTAGCATGAATAGAATATGAGACAGACACAAAAAATCTCAGGCTTTGTACATAGTCAAGCTTATGTTAAAGCCATCGCGTGTTTGGTCCTTGCCTGCGGAGGTACATTACCTACTTTAGCAGCAAGCGAGACCTTATCAAACCCAAAGGTAGAGGAAACTCAACAGAGTGAAATTACCGTAAAGGGTACAGTTGTTGATGATGCCGGTGAGCCAGTCATCGGAGCTACCATTATGGAAAAAGGAACCCGTAATGGTACGGTTACTGATATTGATGGTAACTATGTTATTAAGGTAAAGCGTAATGCTCAGTTGACTATTTCATACTTGGGATATGCTACTCAGGTAGTTCCTGCCGGAACTTCAAAAGTGGTTTTGAAATCTAACGATACCAAACTGAATGAAGTGGTGGTCGTAGGTTTCGGTACCCAGAAAAAGGTAAACCTTACCGGTGCGGTGACTGCAGTATCGGGCGAGGAATTGGATAGTCGACCTGTAAGCAATGCCACCCAGGCTTTGCAGGGTATGGTAGCTGGTTTGCAGATTACCCAGGCTGCAGGTAGTTTGGATGATACTCCAAGCTTGAATGTACGTGGAACAACTACAATCGGACAGGGTTCCAGCGGAAGTCCGTTGGTCTTGATCGATGGTATGGAGGGTGATATCAATACCATCAATCCTCAGGATATTGCCAGCGTATCAGTATTGAAGGATGCAGCTGCATCATCTATTTATGGTTCCCGTGCACCTTTCGGTGTCATATTGATTACTACAAAGACGGGTGGCAAGCGTGACAAGGTAAGTGTAAACTACAACAATAATTTCCGCTTCAGCACCCCAATTCGTATGAAGCATACTATGAATTCTGTCGATTTTGCTTGTATGCAGAATGATGCGAATACGAACATTGGTGGTGGTCAGCTTTTTACACCAGACCATGTTCAACGTATGAAGGATTGGATAGAGGGCGAATATGTTAATGCTGGTACCCGTAAGGATAAAAATGGCAATTTGATTTATTCTTTGGATGCGGATGCTAATGGCTATTGGTTGAGTGGATTTACCGATGGTTATGCTTCTACCGATTTCTATGATGCAATATACAAAAAGCATACATTCTCTCAGGAACACAATGTAAGTGCAACCGGTGGTGACGAAAAACTCAACTACTATGCTTCTTTTGGATATTTAGGTCAGGATGGTTTGATTAAGGTTGCTGATGAAGGCAGTAATCGATATACTGCTACAGCTAAGATTTCTTCACAGTGGACGAATTGGATGAAGTTTAACTACTCTCTCCGTTTTGTTCGCAAGGATTATCATCGTCCTCAGTCTTTGGGTTCTGGTGTATATGAATATCTTGGTGGACAGTGGCCATGTGTTCCTTTGTATGATAGAAATGGTAATCTCTATAATGAGATGGTAAATACCATGACTAATGGTGGTACATATCGTTATCAGAATGATGAGTATAATCATCAGGTAGGTTTGGACATTGAACCAATCAAGAATTGGGTTACCCATGCTATCTTCAACTATCGTACATCCCATAATGAGAGTCATACAGATATGCAGCATACTTATCTGTATAATCTGAATGGTGAGGCTTACGACCAGAATAATTTTACCTATGTAGGTGAAGATTACTATAAGGAAAATTATACAAATTTCCAACTCTATTCTGAGTATTCGTTCAATTTGCAGAAGAAGCATAACTTCCATATTATGGCTGGTTTCCAGTCTGAGGATGAGCGTATGAAGTACAAATATGCAGATAGAGCTGGTCTCATCGTTGGTAATAAGCCTCAAATTGATGGTACAACTGGTATTGATGCTTATGGTACTCCTGTGGATCCATCTGTGTCTGGCAACATGAGCCGTTGGACAACTTGTGGTTTCTTTGGTCGTTTGAATTATGATTATCAGGGCAAGTATCTCTTTGAGGTTAATGGCCGATATGATGGTTCTTCAAGATTCCGCCCGGGAAATCAGTGGAAGTTCTTCCCATCAGTATCTGCAGGTTGGAATATTGCACAAGAGAACTTCATGCAGCCAATCAATGATTGGATTGGTCAGTTGAAGCTTCGTGTATCTTATGGTAACTTGGGTAACCAGAATGTTGGTACTTACCAGACTTATCAGACGATTGGTGTATATGCCAACAATGGTACATGGCTGCAGGATGGTTTGAAACCAATGACAGCTTGGGCACCAGGACTGGTTTCTCAGAATTTGACATGGGAAACCATCCAGAGTTTCAATGTCGGTCTTGACTTTGCGTTCTTGAAGGATCGCTTGCATGGATCGTTTGACTGGTATGTACGTAAGACAAAAAATATGATAGGTAATGCCCCTGAGCTTCCAAGTATTTTGGGTACAGCTGTACCTGTTACTAACAATACCGACTTGCGTACCAATGGTTGGGAGTTGACTATCGGTTGGAACGATCGCTTGTCTAATGGTTTGCAGTATGGAATCAGCTTCAATCTCTCTGATGCCTATGCCACTATCACAAGATATCCTAATAACCCTTCTCATTCATTGGGTAACTATATAGAGGGACAGCGTATTGGCGATATCTACGGCTTTGAGACCATCGGTATAGCTAAGAGTCAAGAAGAAATGGATGCTCATATTGCAAAGGTTGACCAGAGTACAATTGACAATAATAAGTGGGGTGCTGGTGATATCATGTATCGTGATCTCAATAATGATGGTAAGATTTCCTGGGGTGCCAATACATTGGAAGATCATGGAGATCTTAAGAAGATTGGTAATTCCACACCACGTTATCTCTTCGGTATCGACTTGAATGCTGCTTGGAAAGGCTTCGATGTACGTTGTTTCTTCCAGGGTGTCATGAAGCGTGAATATTGGGCTAGTACACGTTACTTCTTTGGTACTTTCGAATATGGTCGTTGGTATCAGGTCTGCCTGGATGGTTTGCAAGACTATTATCGTGACGAGAACTCTTGGTCTGTTGTCAATGGCTTCCAGGAGCCAAACAAGGATGCTTACTTGCCACGTGCAGCCTATAGCGCCAAGAATGAGCAGGTTCAGACAAAGTATCTGCAGGATGCTTCTTACATTCGCTTGAAGAACCTTCAGATTGGTTATACCCTTCCACAAGAACTGACACGTAAGATTTCTATTGAGAAACTTCGTGTTTACTTCTCGGGTGAGAACCTCTGGACAGGAACATCTCTCCGCAAGCAGTATGACCCAGAGACCATCGGTACATGGTATGGCAATGGATATCCATTGAACACAACCTTCTCTTTTGGTTTAAGTTTAACATTATAAATATTAGAATGATATGAAATTCAATATATCTTTAAAGGTACTTCCTTTGTTGGCATGCGGTATGTTGATGGCTTCTTGTAATGATTTCCTGAAGCAAGAGCCTCTTACAGATATTACTCCTACCGACTATTACAAGGATGCTACTCAGCTTCAAGCCGTAGCTAATGCATTCTATCAGACTGTTTTGCCATATCATAGTGGTGCAGGCTATGGTACATTCGCATACGATAATGGTACAGATAATCAGACTGGTTCTGATGGCGATTCTAAGTATAAGAAAGGTAGTTGGAAGACTAGTAACGACAACTCTTCATGGAGCTGGAACAATATTCGTGATATCAACTATCAGTTGAATATAGCACAGTCTAACTATGAGAATGGATTGATTGCGGGTAATGAAAATAAGATTCGTCAATATATCGGCGAGTTACACTTCTTCCGTGCCTATGCCTATTTCAGTTTGTACAAGAGCTTCGGTGACTTACCTATTGTGACAGAGGCCATGCCTGACAATGAGGCTATCCTTGTAGCAGCTAATAAGCGTAGTCCTCGCAACGAGGTTGCTCGTTTCATTCTTGCCGACCTGGATTCTGCTGTAACCTATATGGAGCCTGATGGTTGGGAAGCAACCACACGTATCTCTCCTGCAGTTGCTCATCTGTTTGCATCACGTGTAGCCTTGTTTGAAGGTTCTTGGTTGACCAACTTCGCTGGTACTCCGTTCGTTCCTAATGGTGAGGGATGGCCAGGAAAGGCAAAAGACTATAATGCAAATTATCAGTATCCTACAGGTAGCGTTGAGGCTGAAGCTAAGTACTTCTTCCAGAAGGCGGTTGATGAGGCTGCCATTGTAGGTGATGCTTATGTAGGCAAATTGGATAAGAATACAGGTATCGTACCTCAGTCTTTATCTGATACCAATCCTTATTTCTATAAGTTTGGTAATACCGACATGTCTGCCTATCCTGAGGTTCTTCTCTGGAAGGCCTATAATAAGGGTAAAGGTGTGACTGATAACATTGAGGTAGCTGTAAACCGTGGTAATACCTATACTGGTTTTACCCGTGGTATGATTGATGCCTTTCTGATGAAGGATGGTAAGCCTACTTATGCACACCATGATGGATATGTTTATGAAGATACAACGACTCATGCAGTAGTTCGCAATCGTGACCCACGTTTGTTTATCTTCTTGAAGCGTCCTGGTCAGAAGAACGTTCTTCAGGGTGAGGATAATAATATTGCTGCTGAGCAGGTTCGTCCTATCGAGCCAGTTCCTCAAGTGTTTACTCGCTCATTTGACGTAACTTATACTACTGGTTATGCTATTCGAAAGGGTGGTACGTTTAATCAGAACTTGGCAGAAAACCAGGCTGGTTATACTGCATCTATCACCTTCCGTGCCACAGAGGCTTTGCTCAACTATATTGAAGCTCAATATATGCTCGACCACAATTTAAATGCGAAGAGCATTTCATATTGGAAGGCTATCCGTGAGGCTGCTGGCTTTACTGGTGAGGCTGCTGACCCTCAGACAACTATTGCTGCCACAGATATGGCACAGGAGTTAAAGGGTTATACCGATGGTTCTGGTACACAATATGATTGGGGTGCATTTTCTGCAGGCAAGGCATTGACAGATCCTACTTTGTATAGCATTCGTCGTGAGCGTCGTACAGAGTTGATGGCTGAAGGTCTTCGTTGGATGGATTTGATTCGCTGGCGTTCACTCGATCAGTTGATGAAGCAGCCTTATCAGCTTGAGGGCTTCCATCTTTGGAATACTCCAATGGAGAAATGGTATACAGAAAAGCAGTTGGTTGATGATGGTTCTGTTACTGCTACAGTATCTTCTCGTAAGTTAACTGAGTATTTCCGTCCATACCAGATTGTTTCTACCAATATGCTTTACAATGGTATGACCTGGTCTATGGCTCAGTACCTGCAGCCAATGCCTTTGCGTCAGTTTATGCTTACAGCTCCTGACCATAAGACCTATGCAGACTCTCCATTGTACCAGAATCCATACTGGCCTATGGAACCAGATGAGGCTGCAGAGCAGTAAATCTTGAATTTCAATTTCCCTTGAGATCTTTAGAGATAAGACAAGGGAATATATATAAAAGCCCCCGATAGTAACAATGCTATCGGGGGCTTTGTTTTCTTTTAAACTTAAATAAGTTTTTCAATCTCTTTAATAGAAAGACCTGTACCTTTGTCAACTTGTTCTTGTGTGAGCCCCATGCCGAGAAGACGCTTTGCGGTGGCCAACTTTTCTTTGGCAACACCTTCTTCTCTGCCTTCTTCCTTTGCAGTATCAATCGAATTTTTTATGTCTCGATAGGCAGGATTGTCATATCGTTCTTCTGATAATCTCATAATCTGTTCTTTTTATAGAATTCTTTTGGCAAAAATACGACTTTTTATAATATCTTCCAAGTATTTTTGCGTAAATCTATTATTTTAATGGTATTTTGGACGATTTTTTTTCACTTAGTCTCATGAAAAAAATAGTTATTTTGCAAGCGGAACTTAACATGAACTTATTTAAATATAAACGAAATGAAATGTACTAAACTTATTTGGCTGGTAGTTTGGATACTGCCATTGTTTTATACGTACATATCCGAAGCGTAAGATGTGTTGTCTTAATACCCTATAGCTCATTACTTTAACAGTCATACTTCCACGTTTATTTGGCTTGAACATCTTGATTTGTGTGGTTGCTGCCATATGCCGGCAATCACACGAATCTAATTCTTTAAGGTCTGATGCCATCTATCGCAAGCTTTTCAACAATGATATGCAGTATCTGATAGAGTGTAGTGAGAAAATCGTGAGGGATACCCCCAAATCGTGATGGATAGCGTGATGGATATTTCCGTTTTCGAAGTATCTATCACGCTATTCAAGTGTCTGTATATTAGTATATTAAGATGTGTAATACATATAAATCGTGATGGATGATAGATTATTACATAAAATTTGTTCATATGAAGACTGCGCTGGGTTACAGATATGACTGCATTGGGGTACAGATATTACTGCGTAAGCTAACGGAGCCGTATCCGTAGGCTTATCGAGACGTCTGCATCAGCTAACTGAGACGTCTGAACTCGCTTACTGAACTACTTGAGGTGCTTGGCTGAACAGCTTGAATTGCTTGACAGAAGTGTGATACAGCTACTTATTATGGACGCAAATTTGTCGCCCTGTAAGGGCAAAAGCTTTAAAAACCAAGGATTTATAAAGCTTTTGCCCTTACAGGGCGCCTTGCTGATTGCTATTATACCCAGGGCGCTGCCCTGAGCTAGGAGCTTTTGGGCCTTCAGCCCATTCTTGAACCACATGCGAAAGTTCTGTTGTTTAAACAAGTCTCTCTATATCTTCTATTGAAAGGTCTGTACCTTTGGCAACTTGCTCTTGTGTGAGCCCCATGCCGAGAAGACGTTTTGCGGTGGCCAACTTTTCTTTGGCAATGCCTTCTACTCTGCCTTCTTCCTTCGCAGTATCGATCGAATTTTTTATATCTCGGTAAGCCTTGAGGCTGTCTTCATATTCTCGTAGCTCTTGTTTGAAACCAAAGTCGGTAAGTAAGCTGATATATCGTTCTTCTGATAATCTCATAATCTGTTCTTTTTATAGAATTCTTTTGGCAAAGATACGATATTTGTATCATTTTAGACGATATTGCGAGCGTTTTTGCAAGATTATCAGTACTTTTGTGGCGAAATAATAAATAACGCAAAAATCATAACCGAAATGAAACGAATATTCTTATCGCTGATACTTACAGCAGCTACCTTGCCTTGGGCTACTGCAGCCCTGGCGCAGCAGGACCCATCTGAGGCTCCTGCCACCAGACCCGTAAATCCTGTTTCTGCACCACAGAAACTCATCTTTGTACCGGACTCTCTGAAACCCTATGATTTCAACAAGGATGATGAGAGATGGTGCTGGCGACATAGTGCACAGACCCAGAATATCGTGTATTTCTGGGAAAAGCCATTCGGAGACAATCCGCAGAATCCTCCTTCGCTCGAAGGTAAGCCGATGAAATTCGATCTGGGTAATCTGCAGACTCAGGTTGAACGATTCTACCGTTTCTTCCGCGATACCCTGAAGTTCTCGCTGCCAGGCAGCATCTGCGACAAGTACAAGATGATGGTGATGGTGAACTATTCGCTGGAAGGAACAGCTTACGGCGGAACTTACGATGATTTTATCGGAGCGCTCTGGGTAACGCCTAACCGTATTCAGGATCAAAAACTCAATTGTCTGGCTCACGAGTTGGGACACAGTTTCCAACTTCAGATCATGGCAGACAAAACGGGCGAAGCCTGGGGAGGAAGCGGTTTCTTCGAGATGACATCCCAATGGATGCTCTGGAGAGTGAATCCGGAGTGGATAACAGATGAGAAGTATCATTTCGATGCCTTCAGACAGCTTACCCATAAGGGTTATCTGCATCTGGACAACATCTATCATTCGCCATACGTGATAGAATGGTGGGCTGAGAAGCATGGATTGGAAAGCATCGCCCAGCTCTATCGAGAGGGAAAAGTAGGAGAGGACCCGGTTGTTACCTACAAGCGGAAGTATAAGATGACTCAGAAGCAGTTTAATGATGAGATATTCGACTGCTACCGCCATCTCGTGAACTTCGATTTCGATTATGCCCGTAAGGAGACCCGTCCTTATGCCTGCACCTTCGATACCAGGATGCTGAAGCAGAAGAATGGTTATCTCCGTCCGGATACAGCTTCGGTTCCTGAGAACTATGGTTTCAATGCCATCAAGTTGGAAATCCCGAAGGCAGGCAAGAAGGTTACAGTAGATTTCAGAGCCCTCGATGCCGAGGGTAAGGTGTTCAAGGCATCCAAGGACAAGATGGCACGAACCATAAGTTATCGTTATGGATTGGTGGGAGTAACCGCCGATACCGATGAATGCATCTACAGTCAGATGGGCGAAGCGATGAACGGAAAGGTTTCGCTTGTGGCTCCAAAGTCCCAGCCTCTCAAGGCGCTCTATCTGGTGGTGATGGGAGCTCCTGCGAATCATTCGCTCGATCCATCTTCCCGCCGTTTCCCTTATGAGGTAAGAGTGAAATATGAGTGAAGTACGATTCGGATAAGAATCAAGTACGAATCGAATAAAAATCATCTACATAAAAAAATATCATAGCTTATGAAGAATAAGACTTTATTATCGGCATCTCTTGCCCTGGTGATGGCGATGCCGGCAGCTACAGCTTCAGCACAGGGCACATTAGAAGATTACAACAGAGCCTATGAGCTGCGTCATCAGTTCTCTGCCGATTCCGTGTTCCATTGGGCACGTTCATCGGCTTGGTGCGATTCCACCCACGTACTGCATTATCAGATTTCTACTCCTCAGGGCAAGAAGTTTGTATCCTATGATGCCGACAAGGATGAGATGAAGACTTATGATTCGCAGGAAGCGATGGAGAAGGCGATGGGCATCAAGCCTCGCCGCCCTTATAAGCCTCAGTTTGGCAGACGCCATGAGCGCCATTGGATGGAGGTAGATGAGGAGAAGGAGGCCTATCCGGTACTTTCGCCCGACGGCAAGATGGAAGCCTACATCGAAGGTTACAACGTGGTGGTTCATGAGGCAGGAAAACCTTATACCGAAGCCAAGCGAATCCTTACTCAGGATGGTACCATCGGATACTATTACAGCAACCGCATCCAATGGAGTCCAGACGGCAAGCACATCTTCGTATGCAAGCGTGTTCCGGTAGAGAAACGCTATGCCTACTACGTAGAATCTTCGCCTGCCGACCAGCTGCAGCCTATCCTCCACAAGCAGGAGTATGCCAAGCCGGGCGATGCCCTGCCACAGCACTATCCGGTCATCATCGATGTGGCTACCGGAAAGAAGGTGGAGGCTGACAAGCATCAGATAGAAAACCAGTATGAACTGGAGTGGATGCAATGGACACCAGACAGCAAGGAGGTGACGATGGAGTACAACCAGCGTGGGCATCATCTCTATCAGATGCTGGCGATGAATGCCGAAACCGGCAAGTTTCGTATCGTGGTAGAGGAGCGTGCCAATACCTTTGTGAACTATGGTCGTCTGTGGCGTCAGTTTATCAAGGATGGCAAGCAACTGCTCTGGATGAGCGAGCGCGACAACTGGAATCATCTCTATCTCTACGATGTGCAGAAATCGAAGGTTATCCGACAGATTACAAAGGGCGAATGGTTTGTTCGCGGCATCCAGCGTGTGGATGAAGAGAAGGGAGAAATCTATTTCTCGGCTAGTGGCGTGAACAAGAATGAGGACCCATATCTGGTGCATTATTATAAAATAGGTATCGACGGCAAAAATATGGTGGCGCTCACTCCTGAAGAGGGAAATCATAGTGCGCAATATACCTATGATTACCGTTATCTCCTGGACACCTATTCTAAGGTGGATGCCGCTCCTGTTACCGTGCTCAGAGATGCGCAGACCGGCAAGCTCGTCAAGACCCTGGAGACGGCTGATATTGCAACGCTGAAGAAGCACGGATGGGTTGCTCCTGAGGTATTTGTGGCTAAGGGGCGTGATGGCAAGACTGATATGTGGGGCATCATCCAGCGCCCTACCAATTTCGATCCGAACAAGAAATATCCGGTTATCGAGTATATCTATTCGGGTCCGGGCGATGCCTATACTCCGAAGAGTTTCATGCCATACAACTGGTACACCACTTCGCTTGCTGAACTCGGTTTCATCGTAGTCCAGCTAGATGCGATGGGAACTTCCTATCGCGGCAAGAAGTTTGAGGAGGTTTGCTACAAGAATCTGAAGGATGCCGGATTCCCAGACCGTGAACTCTGGATAAAGGCTGCAGCCAAGAAGTATCCTTATATGGATGCTGATAATGTGGCAATCTATGGCTGTTCGGCAGGCGGACAGGAGAGTACCACCGCCGTATTGCTGCATGGCGATTTCTACAAGGCAGCCTATAGTGCCTGCGGCTGTCACGACAACCGGATGGATAAAATCTGGTGGAACGAGCAATGGATGAGCTGGCCTGTCGATTCCAGCTACGTAGAGTGCAGCAACGTGGAGAATGCCCACAAGCTGGAGCGCCCGTTGATGCTGGTGGTAGGTGAGATAGATGACAACGTAGATCCATCGAGCACCTATCAGGTGGTGAATGCCCTGGAAAAAGCGAACAAGGATTTCGAACTCGTGGTGATTCCTGGAGCCCATCATACCATGGGCGAACTCTATGGCGAGCATAAGCGCTACGATTTCTTCGTGAAGAATCTGCTGGGTGTGAAACCGCCTAAATGGAGCGATGTAAAGAGCAAGTAATTCAGGTTTCAATCTGTTGATAGTGAAACTTCTCACTTGAATCATTATTTAAGTTTTGCCCTGAAGCAAACGGATAGTCTTACTTTTAAAAAGTAGCTATTTGCTTGTTTCGGGGCTTTTTTTGTTCTTTTAGTTGTATTTCTCGTTATATTTTTGTAATTTTGCGGCATTAAATTATCTAACAACAGAAAATAAAGACTCATATAATGAGAAAGATATCTACTCTAATGGTTTCTGTGCTCTGCATGATGATGCCTGTAGGGGCTGAGGCGCAGGTACCGACAGCCTTCGTCTCGAAAGGGGCTACGGATATTCAGGCGCAGCCACATTCGGTAACGCAAACAAACTCGGGTGCACAGTTGGCTGCTATCGACCCTATGGTGCGCTCTATCACGATGGATAATGGTTTGCCGAGTAATGCTGTGCGTAGCGTGGTTCAAGGTTCCAAGGGATACATGTGGTTTGGTACAGACAACGGATTGTGCCGTTTTGACGGATACGATGTCAGAACCTATTATAATCCCTTTACGACTGTAGACCAGTTTGTGAGCGCCCTTACTGCTTGCGAAGAAGGCCTGCTGGTAGGTTGCAATAATGGAGCCTATCTGTTCTCTAATGCAACCGACCGATTCCAGAAACTGAGTGATAAGATTACGGCGCCTGTCCTTAATTTTTCGCTTGACGGCGATCAGAATGTTTGGATTTCTACCAACGGACAGGGCGTGTTCAGATACAATCGGACTACTCACGAACTGCATCAGTATCCGATGAAGAATATTCAGGGTAAAGTGCAAAGTACGCTGGTTGATGCCAACAACCAGGTATGGATGCTCTGTAACCAGGGTGAAGCCAGCATCTATCATCTCAACAAGTCGACCGACCAGTTTGAAGCATTCCCTCTGAAGGGCGATGCAACCATGTTTCACGGCATGGCGATGCTGGCTACTCCCGATGGCAATGTTTATGTCGGAACCTGGGAAAACGGACTTTACAAGCTCAACGCCGATGGTAGTGCCGAGCAGCTCATCAGCGGAACCTTGAGTAATGCTGTTCATCATATCCATCAGCTTTACTGCAACGACAACAAGTCTCTTCTCATAGCCAGCGATGATGGATTGGTGCAGTATGATATCCAGAACCGTATCTGGCACATGTTGTCGGAAGTCAACAATCCGAGCCGGAGTGCGAGCGAGCGCTTTGTTTATGGTATTGCGGATGATAATGAAGGTGGCACTTGGGTAACTACTTACTATGGTGGTGTGAATTATCTTCCTTCTACGAGTTTTGAAGAGCGTTTCCATGCTTATTCTGCCCGTCTGGGCGGATTGCGCGGTAATGTGGTAGGAAGATTCTTCGAAGACCGTCAGCATCGCATCTGGATAGCTACGGATGATGCGGGACTCGACTGCTTTAATCCCCAGACCAACAGTTTTGTTTCTTATCCGGGCAAGGCGGATATGGGCAAGTATAATGTTCATGCGCTCTTTGCTGATGAAAATGATCTGTGGGTAGGAACCTATGGCAATGGTGTCATCAGAATGAATATGGCTACCGGAGCGCAGCAGGTTTTCTCTACCGATGGAATGGTTTCTGGCAGTAATGCCTATTGTATTTATCGCGACCGGAAGAACCGGCTCTGGGCGGCTACGATGGATGGTGCCAACCTCTTCGATGAAGGACAGCAGAAGTTCAGCAAAATCAAGTTGTTCAAGTCGCTTACCATCGATATCAAGGAAGATCCTCAGGGCAACGTATGGTTTGCTACCCAGGGAGGCGGCTTGTGGCGCTTGGACAAGAATAATGCCTGGAAGCAGTATAAACATGTAGAGAATGATTCTACTTCGCTGGTGAGTGATCAGGTAAACTGTCTGGTTATTGGCGAAAAGGGGCAGCTCTATGCCGCAACCGGCGAAGGACTTTGCGAATTTCTGCCTTCAAAAGGTATATTCCGCCGAATCTCCATCGATGCGCCAAGTCAGGATTTCACGAGTCTTGTCATTTCGCAGGGAGTAATGTGGATTTCTACCAGCAAGGGAATTGTGAAATATACGCCGGGTGAACCTGTCCAGCTGTTCAATAAATATGACGGACTCACTTGCGACCAGTTTATGCCAAACGCCGGACTCCTGGCCTCTGATGGCAGAATCTATTTCGGTTCAACAAGAGGTTTCAACTGCTTCTATCCATATCTCGTCAAGATCAACCAGGTAGCTCCTCCTGTAGCAATCACCTCGGTAGAACTCTTCGGTCAGCCGATAGAGGCGGGTAGCGACCAGCTGGAGAAATCTCTGAGTCATGCAGCAGAACTCAATCTGTCTCATAACGAGAATACCATCAATATCTCGTTTGCCGCCCTGAGCTATGTATCGCCTGAGAAGAACCTGTATGCTTACAAACTTGAGGGAGTAGACAAGGATTGGATTTATACCCACGAGCATCGTGCCAACTATACCAATCTTCCTGCCGGAACCTATACCTTCCTGGTTAAGGCAACCAATAATGATGGTGTATGGTCGAAGAATGAGGCAAAACTGCAGATTGTGGTTCATCCGCCGTTCTGGTGGTCTCTGCCAGCCAAGATTCTGTATCTTCTGCTCATCGGTTACGCAATCTACTGGTTCATGCAGAGCCGGTTGAAACGTGAGAAACTCCGTCATCAGGAAGAACTCGACCAGTTGGAAATCAAGCAGGATCAGGAGATGAGAGATGCCCGCCTGCAGTTCTTCACGATGATAGCCCATGAAATCCGTACGCCGGTAACGCTTATCATCGGACCTTTGGAGAGCCTGAAAGAGCATTGGAAACAGGTTTCCGGAAAACTTTCCGATGGTGAGACTATCACGCAGACGCTTTCTGTTATCGACCGTAACGCCCAGCGTTTGCTCCTGCTAGTAAATCAGCTGCTCGATTTCAACAAAGTGCAGCAGAAGGGCATGCAGGTTCATTTCCGTTTGAACAACATTTCGAAGCTGATGCATGCTGTGGCAGAGCGCTTTGCTTCTACCTTCGAGCAGAAAAGCATTCGTCTTGATGTAGATTATCCAGCCGAAGAGCTCGTGGCGATGATTGACCAAGAGGCCATTACCAAGGTTATCAGCAATCTGATGACCAACGCCTTGAAATATACCGAGGATTATGTACGCTTGTCCTGCCGCCTGCTGGAGGATGGAAACCATTTCCGCATAGAGGTGGAAGACAACGGATTGGGAATCAGTCCTGACGAAAAGGAGAAAATCTTCGGAGCCTTCTATCAGGCACGCGACAACAAACCGGGAACCGGAATCGGTCTCAACATCGTGAAGAATCTCGTTGAGGCTCATCATGGTATGGTTGAAGTAGAATCTGCAGTAGGTAAGGGATCTACCTTTATCGTAACCTTGCCGCTCAACCAGTTGGATGCTGTGGTTGAAAAGGCGGATGAAATAGTGAAGGAAGAAGAAACTGTTGCTGAGGAAAATCTGCTGACAGATGAAACTCCAGTTGAGCAAGGTTCTCAAAAGGCAGGCGTTGCTGTTGCCAGTCCACTTCGTGAGCCGACAAAACCGGTGATGCTGATTGTGGATGATGATGAAGACATGCGCCAGTTTGTGAAGGCTCATTTCGAAAAGATGTATACGGTTTATACCGCTGACAACGGAAAGGATGCGCTCCGTAAACTGGAGAAACATCCGGTTTCGCTCATCATAAGCGACTGGATGATGCCGGAGATGGACGGTCCGGAGTTCTGCCGTAGGGTGCGTGAAAATTCTGAATATTCTCATCTCCCGTTCGTGATGCTCACAGCAAAAACCGATGATGCGGCGAAGACGGAGAGTATGAACTGTGGAGCCGATGTCTACATAGAAAAGCCGTTCTCGATGAAGTATCTTGAGGCAAGCGTAAGACAGCTTCTTGAGATGCGCCGTCTGTTGAGGAGTAAGTTCTCTCATACTCCGCTTGAGCCGATAGCAGAGATAGCTCAAACTCAGGTTGATAATGCGTTCCTGGAACGAATGTCTCGCATCATCGAAGAGAATGTGGCGAATCCGGAACTCAACGTGGCGTTCCTTGCTGAGAAGATGGGCATAAGCCGCTCTTCGCTCTTTAATAAGATTCGCGGTCTTGCCGATGTTACGCCAAACGAGATGATCCAGCTCGTGAAACTTAAGAAGGGCGCAAAGCTCCTGAAAGAAGGAAACTACCGCATCAGCGAAATCAGCTATATGGTAGGTTTCAGCAGTCCTAGCTATTTTGCCAAGTGCTTCCAGAAGCAGTTTGGCGTCAAGCCGATGGATTTCGTAGCTGCCGAATCGTAGGATAGAAAAACTATTCGGATAGAATAAAAAATCGCCTGGGTGCTCAGATGCATCCAGGCGATTGTCTTATTTGTAAAAAGCCTATTCTTTATTTCTTTGTGGCTCTGATAAAGAAACCGATGAGGCAGATGTAAGCCAGAAGCGAACAAACCTCAGACATCGGATTAACCCACCAGCTGTCGGCGATACTTACCTCGATGCCGCCAAACTTCAGGAGGGCGCTAACCACACCCATCAGGGCTCCACCGGCGATGAAGCCGCTGGCGATGAGCGTTCCCTTCTCACCACGTTCGCTGTTCACCTTGGCATCCTTGCTGCGCGAAGTGACATACCAGTTGATGGCTCCACCCACGAGCAGAGGAATGTTCAGTTCCAGCGGAATAAACATACCCAGAGCGAAAGCTAGGGCAGGAATCTTGAAATAAGTCAGCACGATGGCTATCACGGCTCCGATGCCATAGAGCACCCAAGGAGCTCCCACACCATTCATCAAAGGGTCGATAACCGCAGCCATAGCATTAGCCTGAGGAGCTGCAAGCGAACCCGATGCGAAACCGTAAGTCTCGTTGAGCAGCATCATCACACCGCCCACGGTAGCCGCACTCACCAGGGTACCGAGGAATTTCCATCCCTCCTGTTTCTTAGGAGTTGTTCCCAGCCAGTAACCAATCTTCAGGTCGGTAATAAACGAACCTGCTACCGAGAGGGCTGTACAAACCACACCACCCATAATCAGGGCAGCCAGCATGCCGCCAGGACCTTTCAGGCCGACAGCCACCATCACCACAGAGGCGAAGATGAGCGTCATCAGGGTCATTCCCGAAACAGGGTTTGAACCCACGATAGCGATGGCATTAGCCGCTACGGTAGTAAAGAGGAAGGCGATGGCAGCCACGAGCAGAATGGCGATAATGGCGAAGAGAAGGTTGCCCTCCATCACGCCAAACCAGAAGAAGAGGAAGGTTACGAGGATGGTAACAAGCGAACCGATAGCGATAATCTTGAAAGAGATGTCGCGCTGGGTGCGCTTCACGTTCTCATCCACATCGCTCTTGCCCTTCAGCTCCTTGGCAGCCAGACCTACGGCACTCTTGATAATGCCCCAGCTCTTGATGATGCCGATGATACCTGCCATGGCGATACCGCCGATACCGATGCTGCGGGCGTAGGCACGGAAGATTTCCTCCGGACTCATCGCACCCACGGTCTTCACGATGCTAGGATCCCAGGCGCTCAGCACGCTATCATGGAAGATAACGCTCATGCCCGGAACAATCAGCCACCATACTACGAGCGAACCCAGACAGGTGAAGAAGGCATACTTCAGACCGATGATGTAACCCAGACCTAATACGGCTGCACCTGTGTTTACCTTGAATACGAGTTTAGCCTTGTCAGCCAGGTCGCATCCCAGACTTACCACACGCGATGTGAAATTCTCGTTCCACCATCCCAGGCTGGCTACGATAAAGTCGTAAAGACCACCCACCAGTCCGGCTATGAGCAGCGGCTTAGCCTGGTCGCCTCCCTTGGCTCCGCTCACCAGTACCTGCGTGGTAGCCGTAGCCTCAGGAAATGGATACTTGCCGTGCATATCGCTTACGAAGTACTTGCGGAAAGGAATAAGGAAAAGGATTCCCAAGACTCCTCCCAAGGCCGAAGCCATGAAGATCTTCATAAACGAAGTAGTCATCTCCGGATATTTAGCCTGCAGGATGTAGATGGCTGGCAGGGTAAAGATGGCTCCTGCCACCACAGCACCCGAACAGGCTCCGATGCTCTGGATGATGACATTCTCGCCCAGCGCCTTGCTACGCTTGGTAGCGGTACTTACGCCCACGGCGATGATGGCGATAGGGATGGCTGCTTCGAACACCTGACCCACCTTCAAGCCCAGATAGGCTGCGGCGGCAGAGAAGATGACTGCCATCACGATTCCCCATGTAACTGACCATCCGTTCACCTCAGGATAAACCTTGTCAGGCGACATCAGCGGCTTATATTCCTCCCCGTCTTTCAGTTCGCGGAATGCGTTCTCGGGGAGTTGCAAATTGTCTTTTTCTTCCATTATTTCTCTATTCTGATGATATACTCACTCATGAAACTTGCACCTGGCTGCAGACGGTTCATCAGATACTTGTCCTTAAACTCGCCATCATATTCAGCCCAGTCGTTCAAACCATACCATGGCTCGATGCAGAGGAATGGAGCGTGCTTGCCTGTTGGGTTCCAGATACCTACGGCTGGAGTCTTGAACTCGAGGGTTACATGAGGTTCGCCCTGCTCGTTGAGAATGCTCACCTGCTTAACCTGACTCTTGTCGAAGATAACAGCATCTTCTGCGAAAGTCTCCTCGTTTACTTCCCAGATACCCTTGTCGGTTTCTACGGTTTCCTTAGCCTGACGGTCGATGCATCCGCCTACGTTACCATAGAGACGAACAGGAGCCTCGTTGTCGAGTTTCAGGGTAGCCTTCATTTCTTCGCCCTTCTTGCAGCCAGGAACCATGAATGCTGGGTGACCGCCAATCTGGAAGAAGATTTCCTTGTCGTCGGTATTCTCTACGTGCCAGATGACATGAATCTCGTTGCCCTGCAGGCGGTAAGAAATGGCAAGGTTGAAGTGGTAAGGATAGTTCTTCTGAGTCTCTTCGTTGTCGATGAGCGCGAAGGTGAGGCGGTCGGCAGTCTTGCCAACGAGTTTGAACTCTGTATCGCGTGCGAAACCATGGCGAGGAAGGTGATACTCCTTACCCTCTGTGCAATAAGTGTCTTTCCACAATCCGCATACGATAGGGAAGAGGATAGGAGAGTGGCGGTTCCAGTATTTCTCGTCGCCATCCCAGAGATATTCATTGCCATTAGCATCCTTGATGCTCTGAAGTTCTGCTCCGAGAGATGAAATCTCAAGTGTGAGCTGATCATTCTTAATCTGTTCCATTGTTATTAATTCTTTTGTTTAGTTTTTAATGTTTCATCTGATTATCTTTTTTCAAAGATATTGCAAAGGTACAATTTATTTTCGTAAAGCACAAGAAAAGAGCGTTTTTTCTCAGATATTACAATATATTTATACGATTTTGTTAGCTTATCTCGAATATTTGCTGTAACTTTGTAGCCCGAAATAGATAGATAACAAGAAGTATAAGAAAAAAATAGTATTTAATCTAATGACAAGCAGTAATAAAGTTAAAGGCTTTGCGGCGGGCATTGTTGCCGCAGTATGTTATGGTACCAATCCTTTGGGCACGCTCGAACTCTATGGCGACGGATTCAATTCCAGTTCTGTACTTATCTATCGTTATCTCTTGGCGGTACTGATGTTTGCCGTGGTGATGCTGTTTCGCAAGGAGAGTTTCAAGGTGAAGTGGGGACATCTGATTCGTCTTGGCGTGCTGGGCTGCATGTTTTCGCTCTCATCAGCTACGCTTTATGTCAGTTTCCATTATATGGCGGCAGGTATTGCCAGCACCATCCTCTTCGTTTATCCTATTATGACGGCCATCCTGATGACGGTCTTCTTCCACGAGAAGGTAACGTGGTCTACCTCGCTTGCCATTCTTCTGGCGGTATCGGGAGTAGGATTGCTCTATCAGGGCGATGGAAACGATAAGTTGAGCACGGCGGGTTTTGCCCTCGTCATGTGTTCATCCCTGCTCTATGCCCTTTACATCATCTCCATCAACCAATGGAAGAATCCGGGCATGTCGAACATCAAGTTTACCTTTTATATATTAGTCTTCGGACTGCTTACGATGTTTGTCTATTCGTTTATTGCAGGCGAGCCGATACAGATGCTTCAAACGCCTAAACAATGGCTCTGTGCTGCCCAGCTGGCTTTGTTGCCAACGGTATTGTCGCTTTTCTTCATGACCATCTCCATCAATCTCATCGGCAGCACGCCAGCCGCCATCATGGGAGCCTTGGAGCCTGTAACGGCGGTAATCATCGGCGTCTGCATTTTCGGCGAGAGTTTCTCCCTTCAGCTTGCCTTCGGCATCCTCGCCATCCTGGCAGGTGTAACGATTATCATCGCAAGAAAGAAAGGGTAAAAAGGTAAAAAAGTAAAAGGGTAAAAAGCCCCCTTGCGTCCCCCGTTCCCAGCGATTCCATCGCTGGTCCCCATAAAGTTAAAAAGAAGAAAAAATCCTCGCTCGAAAAAGAACTCGAACGAGGATTTTTTTATCTGTTCTAGCCGCAAGCAAATAGGCTCGCGAGCCGCCAGGCGTTAAGATGATTATCTCAGGATATCCTTCAGCGCAAAGTTGGCGAGGATGCTGGTGCTCTGGCTCAGCATGCGGATGAACTCCTGGGCTGAGTTTTTCATGTAAGCATCTTTCAGAATGTGGATGCAGCCATCCATTTCGTTGTCGGCAGCATCGATAGGAATCGCCTTCATGCCGTTCTGCAGAATGGTGGTCGATTCGGAGAGAATGGTCACCAGATTGCTGCGGCTCAGAAGGTCGAAGATGATGTTTACATTATTCACCTCTACCATAATCTTGTAGTTCAAATCTTTGCCCTCTACCATGTGATCAAAGGCGTTGCGTGCCTGCAGACCCTTGCAAGGAAGGATGAGGTCGTAACGCTCCAGATCGGAAAGCTTGACCGATGAAAGGCGCGCCAGCGGATGATTCACGTTCACGATGGCGGCAAGACGGTTGCTGAAAATAGCTCGGCTGTCTACCGCCTTTTCGTTCTTCAGAGGCTTGAAAGCCAGAACGAGGTCGAGTTCGCGCTTCTTCAGTCCGTCCATCAGTTCCTGCATGGTGCGGTATTGGATGTTGAGCTTTACATGAGGATAGGCGTGGAGAAAGGCGATGAGCGTCTCGGACATGATGTTGCTGAAGGAGAACGTTACGCCGATGTTCAGTTCGCCTGTAAGCATTTCCTTTAGATCGTTCATGTGGTCTACACAGGCTTCGGCAGAATTGACCGCGTTTTGGGCGTAAGGTCTCAATTCCTTGCCCGCCTCTGTGAGGTAAACCTCATGAGAATTGCGCTCGAAGAGGGGCAGACCAATCTCCTGTTCCAGATGCGAAATCTGTTGTGAGAGGGTACTTTGGGTGATGTATAACTTGCGCGAAGCTTCTGAGAAGTTGAGCGTCTCGGCTACCTTCAAGAAATATTTCAGTTGTCGTATTTCCATTTTGTTCCTTTATTGAAGCTATCGGCTATAGAAATAACCGATAGCTAAATTTGGGTGCAAAGATAAAACATTTATTTTAATATCCTCTTTTTTGGAAGAATAAAATGATGTTTTATCGCATCTCTACTTCTTTTTATCCGGTTATTATCCGATGAAAATCAGATTTCCAACCAGATGATTATTTGATTTCTACTTCGTGCAAATCTACGAATTCGCCATTCTTCTTCTTTCTTTCTACCAGCATGGCAAGCAGCTTGCGCTTGCGGTTGTCGGCGATGAAGCGGCGGAAGAATACGTTTGGAATTGCAACACCCAGGGCGATGCAGATGATGGCGAGCGAGGCCTTGATGAGGTTGTTCATACCTACGGTTACTTCGCCTACTACGCCATGCATGTCGATGAAGGCAAAGAGGGCACGATACATCAGAACTCCCGGTACCATTGGGATGACGCTAGGAATGGTGATGCATTGGTGAGGGGTATGGAACCAATGGCGCGCCTTGATCACGATGATGCTGATGAGCGCAGAACCGGCAAGCGAACCGATGCTCAGACCCATGTCGAGACCGATGTTGCCGTTAGATGGACCCAGATTGACGAAATTGCGGAAGCATACGGCGATGATACCGCCCACGGCTACAACCGGCAACAGACGGCGAGGTATGCTGAAGATGGTAGAGAAACCCATGGCCGATACGGCAGCTGCTATGGCAAACTCCCAGTATTCGTGATGAGGAGTCATCGTAAGATCCTTCACAAAGTTGTCGATATGGCAAACCTGGATAGCGAAGGCGATACCGAAAGCCATCGCGAAGATCATCAGCAGGGTGTTCAGGGCACGAACCATTCCCACCTCAATATATCCGTCGAGCATATCGCTTACAAAGTTGATGAGTGGAACTCCCGGCACGATGAAGAGGGCACACGCCATCAGCGGATGCCAAGGGGTATCTGAATGCATGAAGGCTGGAAGCGCTTCGGCAATAGATGGGTTGAGCGAAAGGAATGAGGTCAACCAGGCTATCAGGGTGGCTACGAAAGCCGAAATGCCGATGGCTACATAGTTGTTGCAGCCTTTGGTTGGCAAGAACATTCTCAGGCGGAAACCCAATATGGCTGCAAGCGAACAGAAGAAGAAGGCTGGCCAGTCGCAACCGAACTGGATGCAGAATCCGCCGCAGGCAAAACCGCCACCGATGGCTACCTGCCAAGGGGTGAAGCTGCGTGGGGTGGCCTTGATGTCGTTCAGGGCCTGCTCATACTGTTCGAGCGAATAGTTATCCTTGATGGCCTTCCAGGTGAGCTTACTTACCTGGGAAATAGAGGTGAGGTTGATGCCGTGCTTCTCGCATCTCTGGAACTTGGAGAAGGAATGCTCCTCGTCGCTATAGTTTACCATCAGCACGTTCCAGTTGATGTAAAGGTGCATGTATCGCTCGTCGAGACCGAGGAAAGCTGCTGCACGCTTCATGGTTCGCATGATGCGGGATGTGTCGGCAGCACTCTCCATGAGAATGCTACCGGTACGTAATAATAAGTCGAGTTTTCTTCTGAGTTCTGATTCTGCTATTTCCTTGCAGTTGCAGTTGTCATCTACGCAAGCGCAGGTTTTCAATTCTTTTTCTGTCATATATGTTTATCCAAATACAAAAATAATAATCTGAATGGTTACAATTCTGAGGAACATGGCGAATGGATATACATTCGCATAGCCTACTGTTGGCGCATCAGCCGAAGTCTGCTCACGTACGTAAGCCAGGGCAGAAGGGTTGGTGTTGGCACCTGCCAATACGCCGAGTAATGTATAATAATTGATGTGGAACACGAGCTTGCCGATGATGCCGCCCAGAATGATTGGTATCATGGTGATGGCGATGCCGTAGAGTATCCAGGTCAGTCCGCTTTCTGATGCTACGGTCTGGATAAACTGTTCGCCTGTGCCGAGACCCACGCAAGCCAGGAAGATGCAGATTCCGATTTCGCGCAGCATCAGGTTGGCTGAAATGGTATTGTAGGTAACGAGGTTGTATTTCGGTCCGAAATAACCTATCAGAATGGCTACTACCAATGGGCCGCCGGTAAGTCCGAGACGCAGATTCTCGTTGATGCCTGGGATGAAGAACGGAATGTTGGCTACGATACAACCCAGCATGATGCCCAGGAAGATAGGGATGAGGTTAGGGTAGTTCAGACGTTTCATCTGGTTACCCAGCACCTTCTCGGTATGAGCGATGGCAAGCTCCTTGCCCACTACGGTTACGCGGTCGCCCAACTGGAGTTTCAGGTCTGGGGTTGCGATGAGGTCTACACCATTTCTGTTTACGCGGGTAATGTTGGCGCCAAGGTTGCTTCTAATCTGCAACTGGCTGATGCTCTTGCCGTTGATGCCCGGTTTGGTAATCAGGATTCGGCGGTTGATGAGTTCGCTGCTGAATTCCTCGTCCTTTACGTCAACTTTCTCGCCGAGCAGGGCGATGATAGGTTCTTCTACGGTAGGATGAGCCACAATCTGCAGAATGTCGCCCTCTTCTATCACGGTCTGTCCGTTAACCACCTCGTTCTGGCGTTCGCCGTTGTTACGGATAATCTTGGAAACCATGAAGTCGCGCTTCAGGAGATAGCGGATCTGCTTGACGGTATCTTTGAAAACCATCTGGTTAGAAACCTTTACGGCGAAGGTGTTCAGGGTCATCGCTTCAAGATGTCCCTTGCCTCGCTTAGCTTCATCCTCTTCCTTCTGCTTGTCTACGCGTAGCGCGAACCTTAATATAATGAAGCTGAGGATAACGCCGAGCACACCCATAGGATAGGCGATGGCATAGCCGGCTGCGATGAATGGGGCGTCGATGTGGCGCAGGTCGCTGAATGCCTGCTGGGCTGCACCCAATCCAGGAGTGTTGGTTACGGCACCCGAAAGGATACCTGCCATAGAGGTGATGGATGTTCCCGAAAATGAGAAGATGACTAAGGTAGTAATGATACTCAGGGCCACAACGATCATGCTGAGCAGGTTGAGACTCTTGCCGCCGTTCTTGAACGAAGCGAAGAAGCCCGGACCTACCTCCAGACCGATAGAGTAGACAAAGAGGATCAAGCCAAATTCCTTGAGAAAGTGGAGCAGATGCTCGTCAAGGTTGAGAGAGAAATGTCCAAAGATAAGACCGATGAACAGAATCCAAGCCAAGCCCAGGGAAACACCTTTTACTCTGAGCTTACCTAAACACAAACCCAAGGCGATGACCAGCGAAAGAATCATCACAGAGTGGGCTACTCCGCCTCCCCAAAGGTCTGGGAAGCCATAAAATAGATTTTTTAAAATCTCCATTTTTCTTTATCTATTAATGTAAATACTGAATTTTCAAAAACATTCTTTCTTATCGATTTCTGAAATCGATTGCAAAGGTATAGATAAAAACGAAAGCAAAACTCTTTTTATGTTTAAAAGCTACGAATGTGGCTATAAGCGTTTTCTATAGCAAAAATAGGCTTTGCGGGCTTTTCTTTTCTCTTTCTCATGCATTTCTAGCCCTTTCTTTGCTCATTATATCAGTTTTTTTTCGTAATTTTGCAACCGGATTATTATAAACAGGAAAGAATATGCTGAATATTGACGAAATAAAAGATAAGAGAATTGCCGTGCTCCTTTCGGGAGGTGTCGACAGTTCGGTTGTGGTTTGGGAGTTTGCCCAGCTGGGCCTGCATCCTGATTGCTTCTACATCAAGATTGGTCCTGAGGAGAAAGAGGAGTGGGACTGCTCTTCGGAGGAGGACCTGGAGATGGCTACGGCTGTGGCTAGAAAGTATGGGTGCAAGCTGCAAGTGGTTGACTGCCATCATGAATATTGGAACGAGGTAACCCGTTATACGATGGAGAAGGTGAAGGCGGGTTTTACGCCTAATCCGGACGTGATGTGCAACCGCCTGATTAAGTTTGGCGCCTTCGATGAGAAGATGGGTCACAACTACGACCTCATCGCCACGGGGCATTATGCGCAGACCGAAACGGATGAAAATGGCGATAAATGGCTTGTCACGAGTCCTGATCCTGTGAAAGACCAGACCGATTTCCTGGCTCAGATAGAGAGCTGGCAATTGAAAAAAGCGATTTTCCCTATCGGCCATCATATCAAGAATGAGGTTCGCGAGATAGCCGAAGAGGAGCATCTGATAAATGCCAAGCGCAAGGACAGCCAGGGAATCTGCTTCCTGGGACAGATAAATTATAATGATTATATCCGCCGTTATCTGGGCGAGAAACCGGGCGATGTCATAGAGATGGAGACGGGCAAGCGCATAGGCGAGCACAAGGGGTTGTGGTTTCATACCATCGGCCAGCGCAAGGGCTTAGGCTTTGGCGGCGGTCCCTGGTTCGTGATTAAGAAGGATGTAGAGAACAATATCCTGTATGTGAGTCATGGTTATGATCCGCAGTCGGCCTACAAGAAGGATTTTCCTATCCATGATTTCCATTTTCTTACGCGCGAGGTAGCTATGCAGAAGGTGACTTTCAAGATTCGTCATACGCCGGAGTATCATCCTGCTACGATAGAAAAACTGGAAGACGGCCGCTGGATGATTCATTCAGAAGAGGCAATTCATGGTGTGGCTCCCGGCCAGTTCTGTGTAGTTTATGATGAGCATCATCATCGTTGCTATGGCTCGGGCGAGATTACGGTATAAATATTTTAAATTGAAAAAAGGGATGAGTCATCAATCTGATATTTTGATGATTCATCCCTTTTTGTTTTATCTGTTTTTACCCTTCCCCGATAATGCTGTCCAGCAACTCCTGGCAGGCATCTTCGAGAAGCGTGATGACGAGCTCGAAGTCGCTATAGTCGCCATAATACGGATCGGGAACGGTGGTGTATTCGCGATGATGGGTCAGAAAATCGGCCATGCGCACTACTTTTTTCCTATCAGACTCTGAAGAAGCCATGGAGGTAATGGCACGGTAGTTTTCGTTGTCCATTACCACGATGGTTTCGAAACGGGCGAAGTCTGACTTCTGGAACTGGCGGGCATGGCTGTTGAAATTGTAGCCATGCTCGGCGCCACATTTGCGCATGCGGCTGTCGGGCAACTGACCTACGTGCCAGTTCCCGATGCCCGCAGAATCGATTTCAAACTCATCCTGAAGCCCTGCTTTTTCTACAAGACTCTTCATGATTCCCTCGGCTGCCGGAGAGCGGCAGATGTTGCCCAGGCAGATAAATAATACGGTATGTTTACCTTTCTTTGTCATGTTGCTAACTTTTTTTGTTTGCAAAGTTAGCATAAATCTCTGTATTATGCAAGATTTTTCTTCATTTTTCTTCCCACAAAGTTCCAGGCAGGCATCTTCTTCAGGGTGCTGCGGATAGGCTGAGTGTACCAGAGCAGGAAGATGATGAGCACGCCGATGCCGATGAGGAAATACATCATTACGGGATAACATACCATCGTTGCCACGCCTATCGTGAGCAGTCGGGTATATTTCTGATGGAGCACCTTGCACCAGAACAGGCAGAAGAGGCATCCGGCGATGGTTCCCACCCATTCTACGAAGTTGAGCACATTGGTGGTAAACGTGCCGAAATGAAGCACGCCTCCCGTAAAGGCTGTCTGCAGCACCTTTGGCGTACTGCCCATGAACTCTACGAAGGCGAAAAGGAGATAAATCCAAGGCTGCAACCGGCTAGGAATATATCCGTTGAACGAAGGGACGCGGAAGGGTTCCTGTAACATAGGAGGTCCTGGCATTTTTTTAATTAATAATTTATAATTTATAGAACATTCTATCTATAGTTTATAGAACATTCTATTTGAGGCGAACCTTGGTTTCTACGTTCAGACCGGCACGGAGCAGGGCTACCTGTTTAGGGTCGTTATCGCGGGTGAGGACGATGCGAACCGGTACGCGAACCGCCCAGCTGCTGGGTCTGTACGTTGCGAACCGAGGCGGCACTTGCCTTCCGGCTGCTTGCCTGCTCATAACGAGCCTTGGCTCCCAGATAGCGGGCGTAGGCATTATCATATTGCTGGCGGATTACCGCATCCTTCTTCATCAGGGCTGCAAAACGGTCGAAATCCTGCTTGGCGTTCATCATGTCTACACGTGCCTCTTCGATACCTGCCGAAGCTGTCTGCACGTTGGTAGTGGTGGTTCCCATGCTGATTGATACAACCGAAGAACCGGCCTTCGAGCCGCGCAGACCAGCCTCTGCCTGAGCCACATGCAGGCGGAATTCTGAATCTTCGATGATGACGAGTGTATCGCCCTTCTTCACGTGCTGATAGTCGGAGAAACAGATTTCCTTGATAAATCCTGATACGCGCGTGTTGATAGGTGTAATGTGGCGGTTCACCTGGGCATCATCGGTATAAACCACGTCGCTACCATGATAAAAATGACTGAAACACCAGCCGATGGCTCCTATAAAACAGAGGATGATAACTACATTATATATTCTCTTGATAATCTTCTTGTTCATAATTTATATTTGTTTTATTGTTTGAAAAAGAGCAGACGAATTCTTCGTTCTTCACTTCCTAAATTTCTCCCGCTATGTATTTCATGCGGTAATAAGCGTATACGATGTTGATGCGGGCATCTACCTCATTCAGTTCGGCGTTGAGCTTCAGGTTCGATGCATCCACCATGTCCGGTTACCAGCGCCACTTTCGGCAGTAGGTCGCTCTTGGCAATCTTCTCCTTCTGTTCTGCTATTCATGGCGTTGCTGCTCTGTTCCAGCAGGGGCGAATTCATCGTGCTTGTCGTCTGCCAGTAAGCTTCTCCATCCTTGGCGTAAGCCTTGTCGGCAATCGTAGCGTCCGGAATAATCTGCATCTCCTGTTCCCCTTTATCTTCCTGGTTCATGCCGAGCGTATTCAGGAGCTGGTGGTTCAGGATACTGCGGTTGTTGTGTAGCGAAGTGAGTCCCAGTTTCAGACTCTCCATCTGCAGTTCGTACCGGGTGATGTCGTTCTTGAGCGCCATTCCCTGGGTTTGTTTCGCTTTGATGTCGGCGATAAGCTGGCGGGTGAGCTCGATGTTTTTTTCATATACCTTGATACGGTTGTCTATCTTGTAGAGGTCCAGATACTGTCCCAGGGCGATGAAGCGAGCCTGCTGACGGGTGAGTTTCACGCCCACCTCTGCCTGCTGCTTGCCCAGTTCGGCGAGGCGTATGCCTGCGTTGATGGCGCCACCAGCATAAACCACCTGCTGTGCCTGGAAGGCGAAATTATTGCCGAAGTGGGGCGATTTCAAACCTTGGGCGTTACTGAAGTCGCGGTCGGTCATCAGGGCGTTTCCGATGTAACTGAAGGAGAGGGATGCATCGAGGTCGGGCAGTTTCTTGCTTTTAGCTGATTCGATACCGATGCTGGCAGCTTCTACACCCGATTTCGAGGTTCGTAGCGACTTGCTGTTTTCTTCGATTCTCTCGAAGAGTTGGGCGATGGTCATTCTGGTTTGAGCTACAGCCCATAGAGAGCCTCCCCAGATGAGAAGGCCTGCAATCATCATTTTCTTTATCATTCAAAAATCTGTTATTATTATTATTTAAAAATTCTGTTATCTCATGAATTCGGGTGCAAAGGTACGGCGATTTGGGCGAATATCCATTTTAAATTTTTCGTGCCGCATGGATTTTTTCGGAACAAAAGTTCTTTTTTCTCACATTATTTCCGTATATTTGCACGCAAAAAGCGAATAAAAGGTATTTATGATAGAATTATCAGAACTGAACAGTTATCAGGAGGCCAGTCTTTTCTGCTCCGATTTGAGCGAGTGGCAGGAGGGGCTTCAGGTATTGACCTATGGAGCCATTCTCCTTTGCCGCAAGGGCAGGGCCGTGCTGAATGTGAATTATAAGGATTGGGATCTCTATGAGGGAGCCGTCATCACCCTGTTTCCGAATGATGTGGTAGAGGTGAAGAAGGTGGAGTCTTCTGCTTCCTGCGAGGGAGATGCCTGTGCCGCCATGAATGCTTCGACCTTCGAAGTGGAGATGCTGAAATATAATCCATCTCTGCTGCGCGAAGCCAGTCTGCAGCTGGAACAGACGGTTTATTCAGCCCTGCGCGAGGACCGATGCCGGCAGGATTCGCCCGTGGTTACCCGTATCATCGAGAGCATGTTTTCCCTCCTCAGACTCTATTTCGAGCAGCACGACTGCACCTGTATCTCGCAGCTGGTACTCTATCAGCTCAAGGCCTTCTTCATAGGGTTCCATGAATATCTGCAACGCAATCCGCAGAACTGCCCCGACGAGGTGAAATCTTACAGGGTGAGAGAACTCTTCAACCGCTTCATGAAGCTCATGGAACGCGATTACAAGAAATCGAGAGATGTCAACTATTATGCCGAGCAGATGAACATCACCTCCAAGTATCTTTCGAATATCGTGAGGCAGGTAACGGGGCATACACCCAAAATCATCATCGACCAGTATGTGGTGCTCCAGCTGAAGATGCAACTCAAGCGCTCCGCCCAGAGCATCAAGGAGATGGCATGGGAATATCATTTTGCTGATGCCAGCTTCTTCTGCCGCTATTTCAAGAAACATACCGGAATGACGCCGCAGCAGGTGAGAGAATAAATACAGTAATTATAACATAAAAATTTTCAAAACATGACAACAACACTTATCATATTGGTTATTACGGTAGCCCTGTTCATCTGGGGCAGGGTGAGGGCCGACATCGTGGCGCTTACCGCCCTGGCTGCACTTCTGGTTCTGGGTATCCTGACGCCTGCCGAGGCGCTGGCGGGCTTCTCTTCGCCCATCGTCATCATGATGATAGGACTCTTCGTGGTGGGTGGAGCTATCATGCAGACCGGACTTGCCAAGCTTACGGGCAATAAGCTCATGGCGCTCTCGCGCGGCAACGAAACCATCACCTTCCTGCTCGTAATGCTCGTTACCTCCTTTATCGGCGCCTTCGTGAGCAATACCGGAACGGTGGCCCTCATGATGCCTATCATCATGAGCATAGCTGCGGGCTCGGGCATGCAGTCGTCGCGTTTCCTCATGCCGCTCGCCTTTGCCGGAAGTCTGGGTGGAATGCTCACCCTCATCGGTACGCCGCCCAACCTGGTTATCGATGAAGTATTGACCGAGGGCGGTTATCAGCCGCTTGCCTTCTTCAGCTTCTTCCCTGTGGGCATCATCATCATCGCCATCGGCATCATCGTGCTCATGCCGCTCAGCAAAATCTTCCTCAGCAAAAAGCAGAGCGGAAAGAAAAAGAAGCAGGGCAAATCGCTTGATGACCTGGTAGACGAATATCAGCTGCTCGATAACCTGCATCGCTACATCGTGCCTAGCCGCCGCCCTTCTGCCGCCCTCGACGAGAATGGCGAGCAGATGGATATCGTGGGCAAAACCCTGAAGGATCTGAGCATCCAGCAGAAATATGGCGTGAGTATCATCGAGATAAGAAACGAGAAGAAATCACGACTGGGACTGGTGAAGGATGTGAGCCAGAACATGGCGAAGAGCAGCAGCACCATTCAGGTTCACGATACCTTATATATAATAGGTGAGGAGGAGAAGATGAAACGCTTTGCCAGCGATTACGGCCTCAGGAAGATGAAGGATGTGAAGATTGATTTCTACGACCTGGGACTGACCGAAATCGTGGTGATGCCTACGTCTAATTTTTCCGGTCTGCGCATAGGCGATGCCAACCTGCGCAAGCGTTTCGGCATCAACGTGCTGGGCGTAAAGCGTGGCGATGAATATATTACCGAAAATCTGATAGCCACCAAGCTGCATGTGGGCGATATGCTCCTGGTGCAGGGCGAATGGACCAATCTGGCTCATCTGGCTGCCGATACGAGCAACTGGGTGGTTATCGACCAGCCAGAGAAGACTGCCGACAAGGTGCTCTTGGATTATAAGGCGCCTGTGGCGGCTGCCATCATGCTGCTGATGATTGCGATGATGGTATTCGATTTCATTCCTGTGGCTCCGGTCACGGCGGTCATCATCGCCGGACTGCTGACCGTCTTTGCCGGATGTTTCCGGAATGTGGAGGCGGCTTACAAGACCATCAACTGGGAGAGCATCGTGCTGATAGCCGCCATGATGCCGATGTCTACGGCGCTTGAGAAGACGGGTGCTTCTGCCTTGGTTTCTCAGGGGCTGGTAGAGAGTTTGGGTTCGATGGGACCTACGGCTCTCTTGGCAGGTATCTACTTCACCACTTCTCTGATGACGATGTTTATCAGCAATACTGCCACGGCTGTGCTGATGGCTCCTATTGCCCTGGTGGCGGCCCAGCAGGTAGGTGTGAGTCCTTATTCCTTCCTCTTTGCGGTTACGTTGGGCGCCAGCATGTGCTTTGCCTCTCCGTTCTCCACGCCTCCTAATGCGCTGGTGATGAAGGCGGGTGGCTATACGTTTATGGATTACGTGAAGGTAGGTTTGCCGTTGCAGATTATCATCGGCGTTGTGATGACCTTCGTTCTTCCACTTCTGTTCCCTTACTAAAGATTTTTGATATCAAAATAAAAGCCCCTGATGTTTTTCCCGCATTGGGGGCTCTTTTTTTATCGGGTTAAATCAGCCCTTTTTATTTTCCCAATTAGGGAGATTTTTTTCTCCAACTGGGCAAGTGATTTTGCGCGCTTTCTGAATCACGATGCAAAGATACGAAATCCCGTTTTGTCAGTTGTGCGATAGCGTGCGATGCCGTGCGATAGCGGAACATTTTTCTCCAATCTCTTTTCTTCGTGTTCACGGAAGTTGGGACAGATAGTTTCAGCGATGTTGGACAGTTGTTCCTTATAATAGCCCGAATCGGCAACAAGATAGGTCTTCATACGGTATGATTTCCCCTAATTGAGGGCGGAATACTGAAAAATAGCCCCATTTATCTCCACTTCGAGTATCGGGAAGAGCATCGCAAATAAGGGTTCCTGCATGTCTTTTGATGCCTGAGAGAGCAAAAGTTGCACCTATTCGATGCCTTTTCCCAGCTTTTTCATCGTCGGAGCGGTTGAAATGGGGATATTGTACTTCAAATTCTTAGTCTCTATTTCTACATAATTTATTGATTATGAGCCTTTTAGAGAGAAGTGGGGTTGGGCGGAGCGTTCCAGTTCCAGTTGTTCCAATTAATTTTTTGAGCGTTCCATTCCACCTTCTTATATATATAACTATCTATATATTAAGTAGTTATAGAGTCTCTATAAAGGGTTATTGTCCTATGAAAACCTATTTGGAACAATTGGAACAACTGGAACAACTGGAACGCTTGCCCGAAAATCACTTCTGTTTTGATCCTGTTACCAGCCTCCCCGAAGTCCCCATTTTCTCTAGAAGGCCTCGACTCCGTTTTATCTCTTTTCACCTTCGCAATCATCGAAAGTTCGTTTGTGGTTCTCTGTCATCTCTTAATAGTAGTATAGTAGTACCAATATTCCTCTTCTTGAGTTTTCAAGTAACCTATGCCTTGCAGAGTTAAAAGCATTTTAAGTATCTTAATAGGCAAAATCCTATTGTAAAGTGTGAGAAATTAATATTTATTCGTTTGTATTTGGGTAAAAAATGAAAATAAATCTCCTTTCTTTTTGTTTTTTGCCAGTTTCTTCGTACCTTTGCAGATGGATTCGGCAGGAGCCGCTTCCAGACATTTTAGTAAAAACAAAGCATTGACTATTATTGTGGTCTTCCAGAAAAAGCCTAGGAAACTTTCTTTCTGAATATACGACCGCACCAATAATGGTTGGCTTCATCTGTGGTAAGCATAGGTGAGCCTCTCGTCAAATATGTAGAGTCAATGTTCATGCCTGATATAGGGTGTGAGCATTCTTATATTTGACGGTGGTTCAGACATTTCCTAGGCTTGCCACGGAAGACCTTAAGAATAGTTCACACCCTTCTTTTGTGTCTCTTGGTGAGTAGCCTGATGATAGTTGGATGCAGCTATTAATAACTATCAGAATATGGCAGACAATATTGATGAACTACATCGAAAAATAAAAGATTTGGAGGGTGAAGTGGCTTATCTTAATGCTCAGTTGAAGCAAGATAACCGTTTTGGACTTCATTGGATAGATGTGCCTGAAGCTTTTGAAGCTGGAGGAGAAAATGCTATTCCGATTCTTGAAGAAGTACCAGAACTTTCCATCACGAAAGATGATGGAAAACCTACTCATATACTCATAGAAGGTGATAATTATCATGCTCTTACTTGCCTTAATTATACGCATCAAGGTAAGGTGGATGTAATTTATATTGATCCTCCTTATAATACGGGTAGTGATGGGTTTACGTATAAGGATAAGAGATTCCTAGATAAATATCCTGATGGTACCCAGTTGCCAAAGAATCATCCGTTACGTCATAGTTCTTGGTTGTCGTTTATGGACAAACGAATGAAACTCGCATCTTCTTTGTTGAAAGAAGATGGAGTTATCTATATCAGCATTAATGAAGAAGAATATGCTAATTTAAAGTTGCTGTGTGATAGTGTTTTTGGTTATTCTAATTATATTACCACTATCACAATAAAAGTGCGTCATGAGAATAGAATTCTCAAGGGTGATAAACCTATGCACGAAACGACAGAATTGCTTTTGATGTATAGGAAGTCAGACAAGTTTAACATAAGTAAACGTATAGTTGATAATTCTGATCCTAAAGATTATATTTATGAAATTGAGGAGTTGATAGATAATCCGGAAATAATTATGATGGGAGGTAAGAAAGTAAAAGTCTTTCATCCTGGAGAATATCGGATTGTAGAATATGAACCAAGTTTTGAACATCTTAAGAAAATAAATATTCGTGGTTCCATAAAGACGGGTAATAGTTCCGGAAGATTTCACATGAGCTACCTCGAAGAAAGAAATAATGATTTTGGGGTAATTTATAAGGTCCCTAATATGGGGGATGATGGCAGGGATGGTAGATATTTCCTCTCTAGAAGCGATAGTTCTCACGCAAACGGATTTTACTTCCAGGGAGCACCTTTACAGAGAAATGACACAAAAGAAATTCCATATCCTAATTTCTTGGATTTTGAACAAGAGTTCAATCTGGTTGGAACAGAAGGTGGCGTTCCTTTTGATGGCGGAAAGAAGCCGATTGCATTTATACAGTATTTGTTGAAAATAGCTAAAGGTAATAATAAAAATCTTGTTGTTCTAGATTTTTTTGCCGGTAGTGGGTCTACAGGGCATGCATTTTTGGATGGAGGCTATACAGGTCAGGTAATCTTAGTTCAAGCGCCAGAAAAGACTTATGAAATCAAAAAAGGCAAGAAGTTAGCCAAGAACAATTGTAAGGGCGTTTTTAATGCTGGATTCGAAACTATTACACAGATAACAAGAAAACGTATCGAAAATGCTATTGGCGGATATGTGACTGACAAAAAGATTTCGAAAGTATTATTTGAGGAAGAACTGACTCCTACATCATTAAAGAAAGTTCCTGATTATCTTGCAAGGATAAACGAAATAAAGCAGGAAAATGAAAAGTTGTATCATTCGTTTGATGTGCATGTTAAAGATGGGGTGCTTATGCTGCAAGGAGAAATCTCGAAAAAGAAAACTTGTCCGCCTCTCGGCAATTCTCTCAAGTATTATCGCACTTCTTTCGTAGGAACAAGTACGGCCAATCAGGCTACAGACCATGACAAGACAATCCTTGCCCAAAAGGCTGGATGCCTGCTGGCCTTGGCTGAGAATACGCTTTACGAAATGAAGAAAACTGATAGCTATCAGATATTCAAGGACAAAAATCATGATGTATGGACGGCAATCTATTTTAAAGAAGATTATCGCCCGAAATATTTCAACGAATTTGTTCATGAAGTAGAGCAGCTTCAGGGCGTGAAGAATGTATATATTTTCAGTTGGGGCGACGTCGGTTCTTTCGATTCCTATTTCGAATATCTTTCTGAGGTAAATCTGAAGAGCATTCCTCAGCCTATCCTCGATATTTACAAATCTTTAAATGCTTAAGAAAGTATGGAACAGATACCTTTTCAGATAGAAGCCGTTGATAAACTGGTGGCTAATATAAAGCGATTATGGGGGCATGGGGATCGCCAAATTCCTGTCGTTCTGAAAGCTCCTACAGGAAGCGGTAAGACTTATATGACTCAGAAGATGATTTGCGAGATGGCAGAACAGCCAGATTGGGATAGAGATGTGGCTTATGTATGGATCACATTCTCCGACGACCTCGCCATGCAGAGCAAGCATAAGTTTGATGTCTACTTCCCTACTAGTAAGCATGGGCGATTGTTGACGATAGATGATTTTAGCCTTGGGGCTCTGCAGAAAAACGATGTGCTTTTCATCAACTGGCAAAAACTGGTGAGCGAGAAAGCCGGAAACCGTATATACAGACGACCGGAAAATCCAGATGAGCGACATGAGAGTAGAGTATACTTCGAGGATTTTGTAGAGAATACCCATGCCAACGGCGTGGAAATAGTATTTATAATCGACGAGTGCCATCTGAATGTAACCGAAGCTGCTAATCGTGACGTGATTAGCAAACTCGACCCGAAAATCTGCATTCATGTCTCTGCTACTCCGCCTCCTGAAGTGATGGTAAAAGCTGCAGATTATGACTCGAATGTGGTAATAAAGCATGAAGATGTGGTAGCACAAGGGCTGATTAAGGAGAGCATCATTACCCAGACGAAAGAGAATTTGGATAAATATCAAGGCGAAGATGAAGATCATGTCCTGCTGAAACTTGCTATCGAAAAGCGCAGGGAACTTAAAGCGGAGATTGAGGCCTTCGGCAAAAACGTCAATCCGCTAGTTATCATCCAGTTGCCAAATGATGATGAAACCTTGATAGAACAGGGGCAGCCTACCAAGGAAGAGATTACGAAAGAATATCTTATCTCGCAGGGGGTAAAGGCAAACAGAATTGCATCTTGGTTTACTGGTAAGGCTAAGCCTGAGGGGCTGGAACGGAATGATAGCGAATACGAATACCTTCTGTTTAAAACCGCAGCCGGTACAGGTTGGGATTGTCCCCGTGCTCAGGTTCTGGTCATGTTTCGTGATATTAAATCTGAAATTTTCAGTACTCAGACCATCGGTAGAATTCTCCGTGTTCCAATCATGCACGAAGAAGTTTCTAAGGTTTTCCGTAATGGTTATCTTTATACCAACTTCTCGCGCAAAGCTGTAACAGAGGCTGATTATGGTGGAATGGGCAACAAGCCAAAAACGCTTATCTCTTACAACAAAAAGGGGGAAGACTACATCATCGACCCGAATCTGATGACAGATATGCTGTCGCGTGTAGATTATGGAGATTTGGGTAAATCGGGTGAATTCCAACAATGTCTGTTTGATACATTCAATCGCTATTTCGGCATTACTGATGAGGATGTGTTTGATGATGGTGTAAAAAGGAAACTAGAAACCAAAGGACTCTACTTGAAGGGAAATTTAGCGCATGAGATAGTTTCAGATGCTCAATTCTATGATTACGAAAATATTGGAATCAACCTCAAGGAAGCTAAAGGGGTAGAGCGCGAGTGGAGTAAGAGTGATGTGCAGAAACTCTTTACTTTCACTTTGGTGGAAATCCTGCGCTCGCAATCAGATAATGATTGCAAGGTGGGAAACATCGTGCGTTCTGTTCCAACTTTGAAAAGTGCCATACGCTTGTGGTTCAAGTATTTTGCTCTGAAGAATGAAGACGAAGACAAATGGTATCGTATTTTCTTGCATGATGCATTAAACGGATCAGCTTCAAGTATATTCAGACGCCTTATCACGGAAACGCTTAAGGCATACCATCCTTTGCTCGAAGAACAACTACGTAAGCGCAGAGAGGAAAACCGAAAGCGTCAGAGTGTTCCTTTTGTATTGAAGAAGATGTATTCTTATACAGAAGAACATGATGAACTGACGGAGCAGAAATGCCTGTTGCATCCTTTCTTCTTGGGGCAAGACTATACTGGCAGAAAAACGGAAGAGAGCTTTTACAAGTATCTTGAGGGTCAGGATGGTATAGAATGGTGGTTTAAGAATGGAGATAGCGGTAAGGATTGGCTTGCCATTCGTTATTTCAGCGAAGAACGCAACGAAGAAGCACTTTTCTATCCCGACTGGATTTTCAAAAAAAAGGATGGTACTATCGGCATCTTTGACACCAAAGGAGGTCAGACGGCTGCATCTAAAGACACGAAAAACAAGGCTGAGGCTTTGCAGAAGCGTCTTTCCATGTTGAACAACTTGGCTGAAGGCAGAATAAATTACGTTGGCGGTATTGTAATAGCTGCTAATGGTACATGGTATTATAATGATAATGAGGAATATGCCTATCAGCCTGGTAGTACAGATGGTTGGAAATTGATGCAGGATATGTTTGATGTGCTTATGGATGGGGACAGCTTGAATACAGCAATTCTTCATAGCATCTCTCCTTCCGACCGCTTCACCCGTTTCCTCCCTCTGTATTCCATCCAAGCTGCTTGTGGTTACTTCGATAAATATGAGGAGCCGGAGACGGAAGGATGGGTGGATGTATCCTCATTACCATTCACTCCAAATAGGGAAATGTTCGTGGTTCATGCCAAGGGCAACTCGATGCTGCCGAAAATTAAGGATGGAGACTTGTGCGTGTTTGAACGTTATCATGGAGGTTCAAGGGAGGGAGAAATCGTACTCTCGCAGGTAAATGAATATTACGAGGAATATGGCGGAAAATATACCATCAAAAAGTTTCATAGCGAGAAAACTGTGAACGAAGAAGGGGTGGAAGTTCATTCAAAAATAGAACTGCAGCCACTCAATAAAGATGGCTTCCAGGCCATAGAAATCCCGGAAGATAATGAAGCCAAGATTGCTACCATCGGCGTTTTGAAATACATTATCTGCTAAAGATAAAAGGGAAAAAGCATTACCTTGTCAATATATGGTATGATGCTTTTGCCCTTTCTTTCTGTATGTCTTTTATTCCACTTTCTTTTCTTCCGTTTTTTTATTCCACCTCCTCGCACATCGCCATCTCTGCTCCCCGGTAAATCACAACGAGCTGATGAAGCTTCGTGGTTTTCACGGATTTGTGCACTATGTCGCTATTGGCGTAGCGCCTTATCTGGGCTGAGGCTTCCTCGAAGAGATGGTTCAGCTGCTCATCGCTGGTGCCTGGCTTGCAATATTTCAATTCCACGATGTAGGAATCTTCTATGTCCTTATAGATGTCGCAGAGGGGCAGCAGGAAGATGTCGGCATAACCGCCATCGTTGTCAAGTTCAGAAATAGGACGGTAGAACTTGCATTGGCTCGTCATCGCCAGAGTGAAACCATGAACGTAGGCTTCGCCTTTCTGCTTGTCGCGCTGGGAGGAGAAGCGCTTCAGACAATCGGCTATGTAGGCAAAGTAGGGCTTGAATGCGCCTTCGTAAGCCAACTTGCTCTCCAGCTGGGTCTTGTCGTATTGCTCAAAGGTGAGGTCGTTCTCCTTGTAGGTATCCAGCAGATAGGTGTACATCTGGTCGCGCACCACCTCGTTGGGAACCACAAAGCGGGTGTTGCCCTGGTAGGTGCCGTCTATCGTTACCATGCCGAAATAGAAGAGCAGACTCAGAAAATTATCTGGGTCGTTGATGCGCTCGGCAGGGAAATTCTCCATCAGGGTTCCCGTGGTGAATCCCCTGGTCACGATATCCTGTATGATGCTGGCATCGTGGGCAAACTCCTTGTCATGGCGGATGAGCATGCGAATCTTGTCGTAGTCGATGCGGATGTTGGTTTCCACCAGCTTCTTCGGAATATCATAGTTGTTGCGGATGTAATTATCTACAAAGTAGAGCACCATCACGGAGTTGTACATGGTTGTGTTGCCGTACTTTTCTTCTGAGAAGCAATAATTGTCATACCATGGCTTCATCACTTCTATCAGCTCGTCCACGCTATGGTGAAATGGCAGCACGCTGGCGTAATAAGCCAGCATCTGGCGCACTTCCTCCTCGGTGAATCCCACCATCTCGTTGAACTCCTGAGACAGGGAATAGTTGGTTCCGATGTTGAAACCGCTGGTCAGATCGTCCATTGTTACGGGGCTTACTCCTGTAACAAAAACTCTGCCCAATGAATCTCCTGCGGCTCCCTTGATTGTGTCGAAGAAATGTCGTAGATACCCCTCGCCGTGAGTCTGTTCGCGATATCGGGTTTCATGTTCCTTGTGGGCAAGAATCTGATTGGTAAAGTGGTCGTATTCGTCGATGAAGAGATAAATCTTCAAGCCTGCTTCAGCACATTTGTCGCATAGAAATCCCAGTTGGGCAACGGCATCTTCCTTTTGGTTCATCTCTTCCTTTGTGTGCGGTGGCAAAAGGTGGGCGTATCTGCTGCAGAAGGAATTGAACTTGTTGTTGCAATGGGCATCAAGTCCTTTTTTATAATTATCCAATCCTGCTGAAATCATGGCAAAATTCAGGTGAAGGATGAGATAGCTGTTGCGTTCAGGGGTAGGATTCTCTCCGATGTAAAGCTTGCCGAAGAGGCTTTCAAACTTATCCTTCTTGTTGATGTCGTAATAGTTTTCGAGCATGGAGAGGGTAAGGCTCTTGCCGAAACGGCGAGGGCGAATGAAGAAGAAATACATGTTAGATTCTTCTATTTTCTCTATGAATGGGGTCTTGTCAACATAGTAACAATCTCTTTCCATTACATCCTCAAAGTTCTGCATTCCGTAAGGGATGCGCTTGCGATAGATTCGCTTTTGTCTTTCTATTTTTGCCATAATCGAAACCAACTTTTTGTTTTTATGCCGCAAAGTTAAGATTATTATTTGGAATAAGCAAAGTTTTCGGGGCTTTTTCTTGGTGGTTTATCAGAAAATGAGTAGTTTTGTGGGCGTGAATCAAATAGATAACGAATAAGATAATGGATAAGACAACGACTCAAATTACGATGCTCGGAACGGGAAATGCTACGGTTTCCCAGATTTATAATACCTGTTTTGTGCTCCAGACTTCCAGCACTCTGATGCTGGTGGATGCGGGCGGAGGAAACGGAATTCTTTCACAGCTGAAGAAGGTGAATGTTCAGATTTCTGACATTCATCACCTCTTCGTTACCCATGCGCATACCGACCATGTGTTGGGGGTAATCTGGGTAATCCGTATGGTGGCACAATGCAAGGGTTACGAGGGATTGCTGCATGTGTATGGAAACGATAAGGTGATGAAGGTAATCAAGACCATCATCGACATGATTCTTGCCAAGAAGCAACTGGCTAAGGTGGCTGAAAGGGTGGTGTTCCATCAGTTGGAAGATGGCGATTGTTTCGAGGTGGGGGATATGAAGCTGGAATGCTTTGATATTCAGTCTACTAAGGAAAAACAGTTCGGATTCCGAGCTGAGCTGCCTTCTTCTGATGAATCGGGTAAGCCTTTGGTCTTGGCGTGCCTGGGCGATGAACCTTATAACGAGCTGAACCGACGCTACATAGTGGGGGCTGACTGGATGATGTGTGAGGCGTTCTGCCTCTATGCCGACCGCGATATGTTCAAGCCTTATGAGAAATGCCACAGTACGGCGCTTGATGCCGGAAAACTGGCGGAGGAACTGGGCGTGAAGAATCTTATCCTGTATCATACGGAGGAGAAAACGCTCGCTAATCGTAAAGAAAATTACACCCGTGAAGCTGCCGAGAACTTCAAGGGGAGAATCTTCGTTCCGGATGATTTGGAAGTGATTGAGCTATAGGATTTTTCTTTGTCCCACAGATTTCACAGATTAAAACAGATTTTTGACCTGTACGGTCGGGGATTTCGCAGATTTTTTTGTTTGGATATTTGGGGAATTTTCCTCCCGATTATGACAAGAATGAATCTGTGTAAATCTGTAGTATCTGTGGGACTTTTGAAGTGGCTCACTTTTCCAGCCTTTTTTAATACGCTTCTCCCTGCTCTATTTCTTCCTGCGTGATGCGCTTGTGGTCCATGGCGCGCCAGGCAAAAACGATGTAGGCGAGCACGAACGGGATGAGGAGGGAAACTATCGCCATGGTGCGGAGCGTGAACTCGCTGCTACAGCTGTTGGCGAGAGTGAGCGAACTCTGAAGGTCGATGTTGGATGGATAGTAGGCGGTATTGTTCCAGCCGGCTATCAGCAGCAGAACCAGCACGGTAAGCACGGTTCCGATGCCCGTAAACCAGATTCCCTTTCTATACTGCACGCTCCTCGATGACTTGAAAATGCCGAAAAGAACGAGTACTACACCTATTAATAATATTACAATCAAGATTGGCATCTCCAGGAGATTGTGAAGATACTTCATACTCTCTATCGTAATGCCGGAAGAAGAAGTGCTGAATCCATCCTTTACCAGCAATCTGATGAGGAATGGCAGGAAGAACAATAGGAAGAGGAGGGCATTCCATGGCAACTGGCGGGTGCAGCGCTCCTGAATCTGCTGGTGCTCGATGTTGTTCTTGATGTAGAGCATGCCCAGAATACGGGCTAGCATCAGTACGGCAAGTCCCAGCACTACGTTCCATGGGTCGAGCAGGGCATCAAGACCATGGCTGGCATTTGCCCAGCGGCTGATGACGGGTTGCAGACTGTTGGTAATATTGCCCTTGTCTATCAGAAAATTGCTGCCGTTGAAGAAGGTGGCTACGGCTCCGCCAAGAAGCAGCGGACCCATGATGCCGTTGATAATGAGGCAGATCTGAAAGGTCTTCGGTCCAAGAAAATTACCTATCTTGTTCTGGAATTCATAGCTCACGGCTTGAATCACAAACGAGAACAGGATGATCATCCACAGCCAGTAGGCTCCGCCGAAACTGGTGCTGTAGAACAGCGGGAATGAGGCGAAGAAGGCTCCGCCGAAGGTGACGAGCGTGGTGAAGGTGAACTCCCATTTTCGTCCCGTAGAGTTGATGATGAGGCGACGCTCTTCTTCCGTTTTTCCCAAACAGAATATCAAGGTGTTGGCTCCCTGTACAAACATGAGAAACACCAGCAGGGCTCCTAATAATGATACGAGGAACCACCAGTATGATTGCAAAAATTCGTATGTCATAATGCTAATGTCATAAAGTTAATTCATAATCTTAAGTTTATCATCTTAAGTTTTTATTCATATTCCGGTCCTTTCTTAATCTGCTTCACCAGGATGCTGATTTCCACGGCAAGCATGGTGGTGAAGAGTGCCAGGAAGATGAAGAAGGTGGTGGCCACGCTGCCTGCCTCGATGTCAGAGATGGCGGCACTTACTGGCAGCAGGTCTTGGATGGTCCAAGGCTGGCGACCGATTTCTGCTACTATCCAGCCCGATTCTGAGGCGATGTAAGCCAGCGGAATCATGATGATGGCGGAAATGAGGAACCATCGGTATTGGGCGATTTCCTTCTTATAGACCAGGAATAGGCTGAGGGCGAAGAAGAGAATGAGCAGGCAGCCTACTCCCACCATCAGGCGGAAGGCGTAGAAGCAGATCGGGATGCTCGGTACCAGTTCTTTGGCGTCCTTGATGTAACCATATCCGAAGTATTTCATATTCTCCCTGAGGATAGGGAGCTGGTCTTTCGCCTTCGTTTCGCGATAGGTTTTCAGGGCAACTATCGCCTTCTTGCCCCGGGCTATCTTTTCCTGCACGGATGGTTCCCGGGTGCCATCCTCTTTAGTGTAACCCTTGATAATATCGTTTACGCCAGGCACGTAGCCATCGGCTGTGCGGGTGGCTAAGAACGAGAGCATGTTGGGGATGGCGATGCGCATGGCTGGCTCCTGCTCGTTTTCGTAATCGGGCTGCCGGAAGGGATGAACGGCTGCTATCGCCGTGAGGCTTTCGCCGTTTCCACCATTATATAATGCTTCCATCGCAGCCAGTTTCATCGGCTGCACCTGTGCCACCTGGTAGGCAGAGTTGTCGCCGGTCATCGCAGCCAGCAGGGTGGCGATGAGTCCTACTCCGGCACCCATCTTGATGCTCGCCTTCGCCAGTTGGGTTTCTCTCTTCTTCAGGAGATACCAGCAGCTTACGGCTACTACGAAGGTGGCGCCGATGATCCAGGAGGAAGTAACGGTATGGGTGAACTTGTTGATGGCGAATGGCGAGAGTGCCACATCCATAAACGAAGTCATCTCGAAGCGCATGGTGTCGGGATTAAATTCCTGTCCCATCGGATACTGCATCCAGGCGTTGGCTACGAGAATCCACCAGGCAGAAATGGTGGCGCCAAGTCCCGTGAGCCAGGTGGAGGCAAGGTGGAAGCCCCGGCTCACCTTATCCCAGCCGAAGAACATTACGGCTACGAAGGTGCTCTCCATGAAGAATGCCAGGATGCCTTCGATGGCTAGGGGAGCGCCGAATACGTCGCCCACGAACCAGGAGTAGTTGCTCCAGTTGGTGCCGAATTCAAATTCCAGGATGATGCCTGTGGCAACGCCCATGGCGAAGTTGACGCCAAAGAGTTTTTGCCAGAAACGGGTTACGTGCTTCCAGAACAGTTTGTTGGTGCGGTAGTAGCATGTTTCGGCGATGCCCATGATTACTGCCAGTCCCAGGGTGAGCGGCACGAACAGCCAATGGTAGATGGCCGTGAGTGCGAATTGCGCCCTCGACCAGTCGATGGTGGCTGATGTAATGTCTAACAATAGATTTGTCATCATAGTTGAATGTTTTAGAATTGTTATTATATAATGTTTTTGTATTTCTTTCGATGTGAAGGTTGCGGGATTCTGAGCCTTATCTGTTCAGAATTTCCTTGGATACGAAGCCCGCCTTATCTCCGTTCTTGGCATTCGTATTGATAAAATCTGGAAAGAAAAAGAGCTTGAGCACCAGGAAGATGATGGCAAGCTTGATGAGGATGATGGTCCAGAGCGTCTTGCCCAGGGTCATCGTCCTGAAACCATCGTAATAGAGATGGAATATTTGGGATAGCAGTCCTTGTTTCATCGGTTTTACATCCGTTTTCATCAGGTTTTTATCCTTTTTCTTCTGCATAAGTACTCCTTCTTAAAAAAATCTGCTGCAAATCTACAATAAAATTATGTAACTACCAAATATTTTCTTGAAAAAGTTACAAAAAGGTTGCTTTCAGGTATCCCATAAGGGAGTTATTTTAAAGTTTTTCTTTTTTTTTTTATGGAATAAGTCTTGCCGTTTCATCAGAATTTATTATCTTTGTCCCCTAAAACATAGAAACATTTTAATCAGAAATAATCAGAAGAAATGATGAATATAGAATCTGTTAGAGAGTATTGCCTCTCGCTTCCCCTCGTAGCCGAGGCTTTTCCTTTTGATGAGCAGACCTTGGTGTTTCGCATTTTGGGCAAGATCTTTGCCTGTGTTGACCTGGAGCGCCCCGAGTGGGTTACGATGAAATGTAATGCCGATTACGCCCTCGAACTCCGGGAAGTGCATCCCGAAATAGAAGGCGCATGGCATTGGAATAAGAAATACTGGAATCAGGTAAACCTTTATGGCACGCTGGAAGATGATTTCATCCAGGCCCTGATTCGCCACAGTTATTCCGAAGTAGTGAAGAAGCTCAAGAAACAGGAAAAGCTTGAGCATCCTGAAATCATGGAGGTTGTGGAGTAGTTTCTACCACTCCACCTTATCGTTGAGAATCACGCCGTCGGTTGCATCTTCGGCTGTAAAGGTTTCGGCTTTATACTGCACGCAGAGCATCACGAGTGGTTCTGTACCGTTGTTGCGAACAGAGCGCTTGCCGGCTGGTGCTACTCTCACCACGCTTCCCTCCTGAATAGGGAATACCTTGCCATCTACCTGGAACTCGCCCTTGCCGCTGAGGAAGAAATACAGTTCCTCGTGGTTCTTGTGGGTGTGGAGGAAACCTGTCTCTGTGCCAGGAGCAAAGCTTTGGAATGAGAACTCACCACCAGTAGCGTTCACGCTCTGACCTCCGAATACCTTTCCGGGAATCTTAATCTCAGGCCCCATCTCTAAGGTGTAATCCTTGATTTCACTCATCTTGCCAAAATCTGTGGCTGTGAAGTTTTCAGCCTTTGCAATAATCTTTGTTTCTTTCATCTTGTCTGTTATTTTTAAATGTTTATATTTCTTTTTTCTTTCTTTTTGTGAATACTTCTGTTTTCAGCTTTTATTTCTGAATTGCGCTGCAAAGATACTGCGAAAAACCGGTTCCTGCAAGAGGGCACTTGGGGGTAAGATGGTTACCGGGAGGTAACTATTGCGTGGGAATGGGAGAAAGAAAAATGAAGCGTTAACTTAGATTAACTTGGTATGTTTGGTATCTTTTCGGATATTAGTTACTTTTGTAGCCTATTGCAGAATATTGTAGAGTTTTGCAGAACATTATAGATTATTGTAGAATATAAAGAAGATAGATTATGGGAAGAATGATAAAAGAAATAGTAGTACAGGACTGTCCTATCCGTAACGTTCTGGCGCGCGTTTGCGACAAGTGGTCGCTACTGGTAATCTACACCCTGAAATATCATCAGGATGGCCCCCTCCGGTTTAATGCCCTGCGTAAGCTGATTCCGGATATTTCGCAGAAAATGCTTACCAGCACGTTAAAATCGTTGGAGGCTGATGGCTATGTTACCCGCAAGGCTTATGCCGAAGTGCCGCCAAGAGTGGAGTATTCTCTCACACCCCGTGCTGAAACCCTTATTCCTATTATGGATCATCTGATAGAATGGGCGCTGGATAACATGGCTGTGATTCTGAAGGATAGGGATAAGGCAGCAGGCTGATTTCCAAGATGAGTTTTCCGGAAAATCATTCATTTTTTCTGTAGTTGGGGTAATGCGTGTTTTCGGGAATCTTCGTATCTTTGCACCCAGAAATCATAATTAAAACTATAAGAAAATGTATATTGAGAAAATAAAGTCGCCAGCAGACTTGAAAAAGCTGGATTTGAAGGAGTTGCAGGTGGTGGCTGATGAAACCAGACAGGCTGTGCTGAACCGTGTGAGCAAGCATGGCGGTCATGTGGGACCAAACCTGGGATTCGTGGAGGCTACCGTGGCGCTTCACTACGTTTTTAATGCGCCAAAGGATAAGCTCGTGTTTGACGTAAGCCACCAATGCTATCCGCATAAGGTGCTCACCGGACGAGCTGCGGGATTCCTCGGCGATGTGGATGACATGAATGCCATTTCGGGCTATTCTTCTCCTGCCGAATGTCCTGAGTATGATAACTTTGAGGTGGGGCATACTTCTACTTCCGTGAGTCTTGCCACCGGTTTGCAGAAGGCGCGCGACGTCAAGGGTACCGATGAGAACATCATCGCCATTATCGGCGACGGATCCCTTTCGGGCGGCGAGGCTTTCGAGGGACTGGATGAGGCTTCGGAACTCGGTACGGGCATCATCATCGTGGTGAACGACAACGAAATGTCTATCGCCGAAAATCATGGCGGAATCTACAAGAACCTGCGTGCCTTGCGCGAGAGCAACGGCACCTGCGAGCACAACTGGTTCAAGGCGTGGGGCTTTGAATACAAGTATCTGGAAGAGGGTAACGACATCGAAAAACTCATCCAGGTTTTCGAGAGCGTGAAGGATACGGATAAGCCTACCGTGGTTCACATTCACACAGAGAAAGGTCATGGATTTGCGCCAGCCGTAGCCAATAAGGAGGCTTGGCATTGGGGAATGCCTTTCAATCTGGAAGACGGCAGCCGACCAAGAAGGAATGCCGATGGAACCCTCCCGGAGGTTGCTCCGACAGAGGATTACGGTACATTATTCTCTGACTGGATGCTCTGCGAGATGAAGCAGGATAAAACCCTCATCGCCGTAACCGCCGGTACTCCTACCGCAGGCGGCTTTACTGCCGATAAGCGCCAACTGGCTGGCAAGCAGCACATCGATATGGGAATCGCCGAAGAGCAGGCAGTGGCCATGATTTCGGGAATGGCGAAGGGTGGATTGCATCCTGTCTGGACCGTTTACAGCACCTTCATCCAACGTACCTACGACCAGATAGCGCAAGACCTCTGCATCAATTCCAACCCAGCCGTAATCAACGTGGTAGGAGGCGGAGTGAACTCGATGAACGACATCACCCACATCTGCCTTTTCGATATTCCGATGCTCTGCAGCATTCCGGGGCTCATCTATCTGGCTCCAACCACCTGTGAGGAGTATTTCGCCATGCTCCGCTGGAGCATTCTGCAGGATAAGAAACCTATCGCCATCCGCGTGCCAAGCAATGGCGTGGTTCATACGTCAGAAGCCGTTGATGCTGAATATGGTTACGAGGCAAAGTACAAGGTGATGCACCAGGGCGAGAAGGTGGCAGTCATCGCCGCCGGTTCGTTCTATCAGAAGGGCGAGAATGTAGTCCGCCTGTTGGCTGATGAGGGCATCGATGCTACGCTCATCAATCCACGTTATCTGAACGAGGTGGATGCCGAAGTGCTGGATAGCCTGAAGGCAAACCATCAGCTGGTGGTAACCCTGGAGGATGGATCGAAGGATGGCGGATTCGGCGAGCGTATCGCCTCTTACTATGGCACTTCAGATATGAAGGTGATGGTGGGCGGCATCAGGAAGGGACTCTATGACAGATACGATGTGAAGAAGTTGCTTTCGGATAATCGCCTGCTCGATGAGCAGATTGTGGAAGACGTTTTGTTAGTTATTAATGATTAATGATTAGTTAGTCGGCATAGTTAGTTTTTATTTAACGAGAAATCCAAGCCGGAGAATCATCTCTAGCTTGGATTTCTTCTGTTTTATCTTCGAATGTTTGTCTTAATCTTAGTCATCATCCCAATCTCTATCGTGCTTCCACTTCTTCTTGTCGTGCTTCCACTTCTTATCGTGCTTGTGATGCTTGCACGGCTTTCCTGGTCCATAAGTTACATGGGTTCCGCCTGGGCATCCCGGTCTTCCGTAGCTGCACTCAGGGCGAGGGCGGCGCTTGTCGTGACCCCAGTTATGCTTTGGATACTTGGTGTAAATATGGTGAACATACACATGATTCTGCCAGCCGATAGGGCGATAGAAATAGTATGAGTTCTTAAATTTCTTCCATTGTCTGGCGGTCATCATGCGCTTGAGCTGCTTGTTGCGGTAATGCCAGCCGTAGGCATCGATGTCGCGATAGCTGCGGATGCCATTGAGATAATTGAGATTGATGTTCAGGATGCTGTTGCGCTGGGCGCTGCTCAATCCCAGTTCCACCACCATCTTATCTGTGATAAAACGGGCTTCTGCCTGAATATTTGTCAGTCTCTGAGCATTCATAGATGTAATCATTATCCATACTGCTACCAATGTCATAATCATTCTTTTCATAACTATCTTCTCTTTAAAGGGTTATTACTGCATTTATTTATTTCTGGTGCAAAGAAAGTGCAAACGAGCACAATGAAAGCTTGCTTTCAAATTGTCGAGTGCAGCCTTTCTTCTAACGTAGTGCAAAGATAGAGAGAATAGCTGAAAACAACAAGGGGAAAACCATAATCTGATGTATGATTTTCCCTAAAAGCATCGGGGGAAACTCCCGTAATAAGATTGTAGTATCTTTTATCTGCAAATTCAAATCCTTGTAACCTCTTTGACACAAAATACCCCTACCTTTGCACCCGAAATTTAACAGGTATTACCCCGAAAGGGGAAATCTTTAATAAAGGTATTATAGTTAGATAAAGAAAAAATGGAAAAGAAAGTATCGGGTAAGCATAGCAGCATGAATGGCTTTGCTATGATGAAAGGTAGAGTAGCTACTGTAGTTTTGGCTTCGGCTTTATTGTTGGGCGGAGGCTTGACTGCACAGGCTCAAAACGCAGCATTAACAACCTGTTCTCAGAGTGCGGCAACCGCAATTCCGCAGAATCCTAACTGGAAGGCGAATGCTGCCGAATGGCAGAAACTGAAGGGCGAAATCACCCTCTATATGACCAATGACATGGGTCGCAACGGCTACTACGACCAGAAGCCTATCGCCGAACTGATGGGCGAGATGGCGGGCACGGTAGATCCGGAATGCGTACTTGCCGTAGGCGACATCCACCATTTCAATGGCGTGGCTTCCACCCAGGACCCTCTGTGGCTTACCAATTACGAATGGGTTTATTCTCATCCCGACCTGATGCTCGACTGGTTTCCGGTTTGTGGAAACCATGAGTATCGTGGTAATACTCAGGCTTTTATGAACTATGGCAAGGTGAGCCGCCGCTGGATGATGCCAGCCAAATATTACACCAAGGTGTTCGACCACAAGGGAACTGCGATCCGTGTCATCTTCCTCGACACCACACCTCTCATCGATTCTTACCGCAAGAATCAGGAAATCTATCCTGATGCCTGCAAGCAGGATGCAGAGGCTCAACTTTCATGGCTCGACGAAACCCTGAAGAATGCCAAGGAAGACTGGGTCATCGTGGTAGGCCATCATCCTATCTACGCCTACACCGAGAAGAAGGAGAGTGAGCGACTCGACATGCAGAAGCGTCTTCTTCCTATCCTCCATAAATATAATAATGTGGCGATTTATGCCTGCGGCCATATCCACAACTTCCAGCACATCCAGAAGAAGGGCGACAACATCGACTACGTAGTCAATTCCTCTTCATCTCTGGCTCGTCCTGTGAAGCCTATCGATGGCACTGTGTTCTGCAGTCCAGCCGATGGTTTCTCTGTATTTACAGCAGATAAGAAGCAGCTGAGAATGTCGATGATTGACAAGGATGGAAAAATCATCCACACGGTTTTAAAGGTAAAAAAGTAAAAGGAGCTTTTTTGCGAAAAGAAACGAATGAAGATTTCAATAGCGATATAGATGAAAAGAATTTTACTGAGTGCGGCGCTTCTAGCCGCTGCGACTACCTCCATCCAGGCACATACGCTGGATGGTATAGTCAAGGATAACAAAACGGGTGAACCCCTCATCGGAACCGTAATCCGAGTAAAGGAGCTGCCCAACGTGAGTACCACCACTGGACTTGATGGTACTTTCACCCTGAATGAATTGCCTGATAAAGGCAAGTTTACCATCATCGTTTCCTACATGTCGTACAAGACCAGGGAGATGGTAGTAGATGTGGCTAAGAAAGACAAGGTGGATATTCCGATGGATGAAGACCTGAAGCAGTTGGGCGAAGTGGTGGTTACCGGTCATCGTGAATACCGCAGCGACCGGAGCGCCATAGAAACCGTGAAGAATGCCGGCAACGTGCTCAACGTGATGAGCCAGCAGAGCATCCAGCTTTCGCCTGATGTCAACGTGGCAAGCGTTCTGCAGCGAGTATCGGGTGTAACCATGGAGCGTGATGCATCGGGCGAGGCTTCCTACGCCATCCTCCGAGGCATGGACAAGCGCTACAACTACACCTTGGTAAACGGCGTGAAGATTCCAAGTCCGGATGATAAAAACCGTTACATTCCGTTGAATATCTTCCCTTCTGATCTGATGGATCGCCTCGTGGTATCCAAGTCTTTGACGGCTGATATGGAAGGCGATGCAGCCGGTGGCGTGGTGGATATGGTGATGAAGGATGCGCCATCCCACTTCCAGATTCTGGCGAATGCAGCCATCGGAGCAAGTGATTATTTCTGGAAGGATGGCAGAGATTATCTTACCAGCAACCGCTCTGATTATACAAAGAAGGCTCCTTACGAGGCTTTCGGAAAAGACTACAAGGCGCAGATGAGTGATTTCAAGAAAGGTCCTGTTCAGCTGAAGAGTCATTCCATGCCATCTCCTAACTTCATCGGAGGTTTGAGCATCGGCAACCGCTTCTGGAACGACCGCCTGGGCGTGATGCTTGCCGGAAGCGTGCAGAATACTTTCCGTGGCACCGAGCGCACCTACAATTCCGTAAAGATGGCTTCGGGCGAGCAGGCAATGTACATTTCCAATCTGCAACATCGCTACTACAGCATCCATGATCTTACCACGGGTGCTCATGCCAAGATAGATTTAACCCTGACTGGCCACAAGCTGGAATGGTACAACATGTATGTGCGCACCAATTCCAAGGGCATCAGATACAATAACAGTGTCAACACCGAATATATCGGAGCCGACAGCTATACCCAGGACGATGAGGTGCGCTCTCTCTCAACCACCCAGAGCATCTTCGCCACTAACCTGAAGGGTACGCATCATCTTACCAAGGATTTTACCGTAGATTGGTCGGGCGTATTTTCGCAGGCAAAGGAGGAAGATCCGGACAGAACCTACGTAACCCTGACGAATACCGTGAGCAGAAAAGCCGAGAATGGCGGCGATGCCGTTTCGGGTTCCATCTGGGATGCCAATAAGAATATCATTAAGACCCTGCCTAAGGGTGCCGAGCGCCGGTTCCAGCACAACAAGGATACCGACTGGGCAGGCTACATCAACCTTTCTTACGATACCCATTTCGCCAACGATGTGGAGGCTCTCTGGAAGGCGGGTGCGCAGTATCGCAGAAAAGAACGCAGCAATAGATATTATTCTTACATCTTCAATCCTGCCGACATCTCGCAGACGATGGATGGAAACGGATTAGAGCAGTATGCCAATATAGATTGGGTTTGCAAAACTCCTTATTCTCAGGCTTCGCAGCTCAACTACGATTCCAAGGAGCACATCGGAGGCGCCTACGCCATGGTAACCCTGAAGAGCGAGGTAGGTGAACTGAATGCCGGTTTCCGTGCCGAGCATACCAACCAGATTTACACCATGCTCCAGCACTTCCGTAACATGGGACAGGTGGGCGAGCAGAGCTACTGGGATTATCTGCCATCTGCATCCATCAAATGGACGCCAACCAAGAAGATGAACGTGCGTCTCTCTTACTATCGCTCCATCAACCGTCCGGGCTTCTATGAGATTGTGCCTTATCAGATTATGGGCGAGGAGTATCAGGAAAAGGGTAATCCAAACCTGAAGCGTGCCCGCATCGACAACATCGACCTGCGCTGGGAGTGGTTCCCAAGCAAGACAGAGCAGATTCTTGCCGGCGTGTTCTATAAATATCTGAAAGACCCGATAGAGCAGGTGTTCGTAACATCTGATGGCAAGATTGGTGCCGGAACCGATGCTTACTACATGCCGGATAACCTGGGTAATGCCAAGAACATGGGCTTCGAAATCGACGTTATCAAATACATTCGCCACTTCGGAGTAAAGGCAAATTATACTTACACCCATTCTGAAATCACCACCTCGAAGCGTGAGTACAAGGAGGGTAGTGCCGAGTATAAGACGGGTGTAACCCAGACCCGTCCGCTGGTTAACCAGGCTCCTCATACCGCCAATATCTCCTTATTATATAAGGATACGGAGAATGGCTGGAATGCGCAGTTGGCCTCTTCCTTCACGGGTACCAAGCTTGCCCTGGTTTCTCCCTTCAAGGATGCCGACCAGTGGGATAAGGCTATGTTCGGTCTCGACCTGAGTGCCGAGAAGCAATTCAAAAACGGCATCTCCGTCTTCTTCAAGGCAAACAATCTGCTCGATGCCAAGCGCGAGAGATACTTGAAGACCGTGAACAAGAGCAACCTGGAGTATGAGGGCCAGAAGAGCGATAAGACCATCGTGGGAACTTATCAGTATGGCAGAACCTTCCTGCTGGGAGTAAGATACAAGTTATAAAAGGTAAAAAGAAAAAAAGGTAAAAAATGAAAAAGATAAATACTTTAGCTTGCATGCTTATGATGGCAGCAGCTGCAATGTTCTCCACATCTTGCGAGAACGATAATATAAATCCATACGATTACGTGAATAATGGAAGTGATGGTAATGAGAACCAGGGTTCTAAGGATGTCATCACAACGAAGGTGGCAGAATATCCCGTAGGTTCTGTGGTTTGGACCAAGGATACTACCCTCAGCGAGAGCGTGGAGATTCCAGTAGGAACATCGCTCTACATTGAGCCGGGCGTAACCGTTACCTGCAAATCAGATGTTCAGGTGCCGGTAGAAATCGTAGTATTGGGCAATCTCTATTGCCTGGGAACCGCCGAAAAACCGGTAGCCTTTACTTCTGATACCAGGAAGCCTGCTGATTGGGGCGGCATCATCTGCGGATATAATTCTGAGGAGGTGGTACTCAACCACGTGGATGTGGCCTATGCCGGAGCTACTCCTACCGAGAGTTCTGCTTCTTTCCAGAACAAGCTTTTCAAGACTACCATTGATGGTGGTGTGCCAGCCTTCCACTTCTGTAATGTGAATGGTAAGTTCGTGATGGCAAACAGTTTCTTCCACGATAACTACAACGACCAGACTTACTTTACTGGTGGTAACGGCGTGATTTTCAACAATATATTTGCTGATAGCGGAAATGCAGCCGATGGCGGCGAGGCTATCAACGTAAAGGCGGGTTGCAAGCTCGATGTAGCCAACAACATCATCTACAACGCCTGCACCAACGCCTTCAAACTCTCTAATGCCGGCAATAGTGAGGTGATTCCGCTTACCGAGATGACTGCTTACAACAATACTGTAGTTAATTGCGGATGGCGCCGTGCCAAGAACGAGAAGGGTGGTTCTGTATGGGTAGAGAAGGCTGCGAAGCCAATCTTTGTGAACAACCTCATCTATGATTCACGTTTCGGCCTGAAGCAGCCAAAGAAGGATGGTGCTGATATGGAGCACAGCCGTCTTACTCCAAACTACTACTTTGCATCTACAGAGACAGGAGTAGAGCAGATGGCGAAGGATGCAGCTTTGGGCATCTGGTTTGATACTGATATCAAGAGCAGCGTGGCTGGTCAGTTCAACCCTCTCTTCAAGAGTTTCACTCAGAGCGACAAGATGAATATCAACTGCGAGATTGATAAAGTGGAGAATGGTGCTCCATTGGCATTCGATAAGACTTGGAATTTCGATTATCAGGATAACAGTCCTGCTCTCTCTGGTGGTGTAACCGATTTTACTCCGCTCTTCCCTAGTGGTCTGCCTTTCTTCGGTATGAAGCAGGTGAATTTCCTGGATAAGAATAACGACCAGAACTATTACTTTACCGCTCCATTGCCAAGCGCAAGATTCGGAGCGAGATTGTAAAAAGCTATTATATATCATAGCGCGATTAAATAAAAAGAGGATGCGTGCAGGCGACAGAGATGTAGCTTGCACGCTTTTCTAGTATAATCGGTTTAGTTCAAGATAGAAACAACGTCTTTTCTTCATCTCTCTTATCTCCTTTCTTCCTTCTTTCTGTATTAATAATGTGTTAATCTCAGGAAAAGTCTTGGTTGATTATAGGATAAAATGTTCTTTAACCCTATTGAAATCTCCGTTCATAGACGTTGAATGGCGGTTCAGCGTCTTTGAACGGCGGTTCAACGTCTTTGAACGGACATTCAACGTCTATGAACGGAGATTTTATCTAGGTATAAATGCTTTTTTTCTTAGTTGAAAGAACTGTTTTAGTAGGTTAAAATCCTTGTTTTACCCCTCTTTTTGTTCTAATAAAAAAGAAAAAGCTTTGAAAACAATCTCGTTTTCAAAGCTTTTTCCTTATTTATGCCTCTTTCTTCTTCGTCTTAGGAAGAACGAGGTTGAGAACAACGCCGATGACGGCGGAAAGACCGATGCCGGAAATGGCGAAGGAACTGCCCAGGAAAATAGGCACCTTACCCTTGGTGATGAAGTGAAAAAGAAAGGTTTCTACACCAGCGGTGAAGAGAGCCGTTGCCGGATCGATGCCTATTAGAAGAGGCACCAGAACCGTTGCACCGAAAGCCACAAACAGGAACTGTACTCCCACAAGGGTTTTCTTGGTCATAGAAAGTTGTTCTGTATCCATAGTCGATATTCTTTATTAGCCTTTCAGACTCTCCTGATACCAGTCGAAGAGTTTCTTCACACCATCCTCAATCTCTACCTTATGCGTCCAGCCGAGGCTGTGGAGCTTATCTACAGAGATGAGCTTGCGCATGGTTCCATCTGGCTTGCTGGCGTCAAACTCTACCTCGCCTTCGAAACCTACTGCCTTTACTACAAGCTCAGAAAGTTCACGGATGGTGAGCTCCTTGCCGGTACCCACGTTGATGTGGCAGTTGCGAATCTCACCGAGAGAAGGGATAGCGCCACCACGGCCCTCAGAGTTGTTTCTATCCACAGCACCATCTACCTTGGCACCATAGAATACAGAACTGTACTTCTCGATACCGATGATGTCCTTGAAATCTACATTCAGTAGCACGTGAACGCTGGCATCTGCCATATCCTCGCTCCAGAGGAATTCACGCAATGGTTTGCCTGTTCCCCAAAGCACTACCTTGTTGTCGTAGATGCCATAGAACTCCAGCGCCTTCAGAATGCGCTCGTGAGAGTTGCTGCCGTCTACGTTACCCTCGCCGATGATTTCGCGGAGCTTATCAGTAGGGTTGATAGGGCGCTTGTTCATATCTACCTCGATGCTGTGCCAGTCGCCATCGTGGATGAGTTTGGCAAGATAAATCTTGCGCATCATCGCAGGCATTACGTGGCTGTTCTCCAGATGGAAGTTATCGTAAGGGCCATAGAGGTTGGTTGGCATCACAGCGATATAGTTGGTACCATACTGAAGGTTGTAGCTCTCGCACATCTTCAGTCCGGCAATCTTGGCGATGGCATATTCCTCGTTGGTATATTCCAGCGGAGAAGTAAGGAGCACATCTTCGCTCATAGGCTGCGGTGCATTCTTAGGATAGATGCAGGTAGAGCCCAGGAAGAGGAGCTTCTTCACGCCATGAGAATAAGCGTTGCTGATTACGTTGCATTGCATCTTCATGTTCTGCATGATGAAGTCTGCACGATACAATGAATTCGCCATGATACCGCCTACGAAGGCAGCAGCCAATACTACTGCATCAGGCTTTTCCTCGTCAAAGAACTTCTCTACTGCATACTGGTCGGTCAAGTCGAGTTCTTTGTGAGAACGACCTACCAGGTTGTTATAACCTCTCTTCTTGAGGTTATTCCAGATAGCAGAACCCACGAGTCCGTGGTGTCCTGCTATATAAATTTTAGAATCTTTTGATAACATTGTTTATTTACTATAAACTATCAATAGTTACTTTACAATACCTTTCTCAAGATATTCTGCAAGATTGCAGCGAACCTTCTGACCGGCATCCTCAGCAGCTACCTTAGCCATATCGCTCTCTACCATGATCTTTACGAGATCCTCGAAAGAGGTGGTGTTAGGATTCCAGTTGAGCTTAGCTTTAGCCTTTGTTGGGTCACCCCAAAGGTTCACCACGTCGGTAGGACGGTAGAAATCAGGAGAAACCTCAACGAGTGTCTTGCCGATGAGTTCCTCAGGACCCTCAACGCAGATGCCCTTCTCGTTCTCATCCTTGCCTTCCCATTTCAGTTCGATTCCTACATAGTGGAACGCCAGCTGGGCGAACTCACGAACAGAATGCTGCTTACCTGTTGCAATCACGAAGTCCTCTGGCTTCTCAGCCTGGAGAATCAGCCACATACACTCTACATAATCCTTGGCATAACCCCAGTCGCGGAGCGAATCCAGGTTACCGAGATAGAGCTTGTCTTGCTTGCCCTGCTTGATGCGGGCTGCAGCCAAAGTAATCTTGCGGGTTACGAAAGTCTCACCACGGCGCTCACTTTCATGATTGAAGAGGATACCAGAGCAGCAGAACATATCATAAGCCTCACGATACTCCTTGACAATCCAGAAACCATACTGCTTGGCAACAGCGTATGGAGAATAAGGGTGGAATGGAGTGTTCTCGTTCTGAGGAACCTCTTCTACCTTACCGTAGAGCTCAGATGTTGAAGCCTGATACATGCGGCAGGTCTTCTCCAAACCGCATTGGCGGATAGCCTCCAGAATACGGAGCACACCGGTAGCATCTACATCTGCTGTAAACTCAGGGGAGTCGAAGCTCACCTGTACGTGGCTCTGAGCCGCAAGGTTGTAAACCTCTGTAGGTTTCACCTTGTTCATTACCTGGATGATACTCATAGAGTCACCGAGGTCAGCATAGTGAAGATGGAAGTTAGGTGTACCCTCCAAATGGGCAATTCTTTCGCGGTAGTCGGTAGATGATCGGCGGATAGTTCCGTGAACATCATACCCTTTTTCCAACAATAATTCAGCCAAGTATGAACCATCCTGGCCTGTAATACCTGTAATTAAAGCTACTTTTCTATTCATGTCATTATATGTTTTTAATGATGTCTTTTTATTGAATAAGTCAGAATATCTGTGGGTGAACCGGATTAAGCCTTAGCAATCAGGTTTTCAAAGTCATCACAGAATTCAGTCATCTGGTGATAGAGTAGATTGCAACCCTTATTGGATAATTCTTCATCTGGTAGCGGACCGCTGTTAATTGCTACCGTAAAAATGTTGGCTGCCACGCCGGCACGGACGCCCAAAGGAGCATTCTCTACCACGATGCCTTCCCAGGGTTTCAGGTTTCCTGCCTTCTGTAATCCCATGAGATATGGGTCAGGATTTGGTTTGCCGCGCTTTACATCATAGGCGGTTACGATATGTGCTTCATCCAGAAAATCGCCGAAGTCGTTGAGCAGTCGCATGATGAGCGGGCGCTGTCCGCTTCCTGTTACCACTCCTACCTGCATGCCGGCATCTTTAATCTTCTGCATGATTTCCTTTACGCCAGGAAATATTTCGGCAGTAGGCATCGAGTGGAATATTTCGGTCTTTACATCATACATCTTCTGTGCTTCGTCCAGCGTGATGTCGATGCCCTTCTGCTTCTTCACCATCATCTGGATGGTGTCAATGCCTCGGGCTCCTTCGGTGGCATAAGCATCGGCTGCTGTCATGTGGATATCAAACTGTTTCATCGATTCCTGCCATGCCACAGCATGATTTGGCATACTGTTGTACAGCACGCCGTCCATATCAAAAAGCACGGCTTTAGGGTTGAATTCCCCAAAACCGTGTTCTTTCATATATTTAAAAATAATTTCCTTCATCAATTATTTAATGTTTTGTGTTTAATGTTTAGTGTTTAATGCTTTGCATGGCGTATGCCTCAACTAAACATTAAACACTACACATTATTCATTCTTCAAGCGCTCCTGGATAGCTTTGCTCTCTGCCTCATAACCTGGCTTGTTGAGCAATGCGAACATATTCTTCTTGTATGCCTCAACACCAGGCTGGTTGAATGGGTTCACCTCTTCCAAGAGACCGCTGATACCGCAAGCCTTCTCGAAGAAGTAGATCAGCTGACCGAGGTAGTAAGCGTTCAACTCTGGTACGTTAACCAGGATGTTAGGAACACCACCGTCAACGTGAGCCAGACGTGTACCGAGCTCTGCCATCTTGTTCACCTCGTCAACACGCTTACCCTCGAGGAAGTTCAAACCGTCGAGGTTCTCATCATCGTGAGGGAAGAGCAACTTCTCGTTAGGAGTCTCTACGCTGATAACAGTCTCGAAGATAGAGCGCTCGCCCTGCTGAATCCACTGGCCCATAGAGTGAAGGTCGGTAGTGAAGTCGCAAGCTGCTGGGAAGATACCCTTCTGGTCCTTACCCTCGCTCTCACCATAGAGCTGCTTCCACCACTCAGCGAAGTAGTGAAGTTTAGGCTGGAAGTTGCATACAATCTCAATCTTCTTGCCTGCCTGAGTATAGAGAGCCTGACGTGTAGCTGCATAGATAGCTGCAGGATTCTCCTCGAAAGCTACGTCCTTGCCGCAAGCCTTCTCCATGTCAGCCGCACCAGCTACGAGCTGCTTTACATCGAAACCTGCTACTGCGATAGGCAACAAACCTACTGGGGTCAAAACAGAGAAGCGGCCACCTACATTATCAGGGATGATGAAGCTCTTGTAACCTTCCTTGTCAGCACAAGTACGTGCTGCACCCTTCTTGGCGTCGGTTACAGCTACGATAACATCCTTAGCCTCTTCTTTACCGCGCTGATCCTCGCATTGCTTCTTTAAAAGACGGAAAGCGAGAGCAGTCTCAGTAGTGGTACCAGACTTAGAGATATTGATGACACCAAACTTCTTGTCCTTCAAGAAAGAAGTCAACTCGAAGAGGTAGTCCTCACCGATATTGTTACCTGCGAAGAGGATAGTAGGGTTCTTCTTGTCGTTTACGAGCCAAGCGAAAGAGTTGCCGAGGCCTTCGATAACGGCGCGTGCACCGAGGTAGCTACCACCGATACCTGCTACAACAACTACCTCACACTTTTCGCGCAAAGTATTGGCAACAGCCTGAATCTCATTGAGGAACTCAGGAGTGATAGAAGATGGCAAATGCAACCATCCCAAGAAATCGTTACCTTCACAAGTGCCGTTCTCAAGAGCTTCCTGAGCGGCCTTAACCTTAGGCTCGTAAGCCTTTACTGCACCTTCTGCAAGGAATGATGCAGCCTTTGTAATGTTTAAGCTGATACTTTTCATTTTTCTTTTAATATCTAAATGAATGTGTTAATGTTACTACTTGAAGACAAACTCTTCTGCCGAAATCGAAGGATAGGATGTGTCTATCTGAACGAGTCGGTCAAGAGCTTGATTTCGATTTGCGGACTGATGCGCTCGTACAATATATTATATACAGCATCGAGAATCGGCATGTTGACGTGCATGTGGCGATTGATTTCCTTCATACACTTGGTGCCGAAATATCCTTCTGCAATCATCTCCATCTCTATCTGCGCACTCTTCACGCTGTAGCCCTTGCCTATCATGGTTCCGAAGGTGCGGTTGCGGGAAAAGTTGCTGTAACCTGTTACAAGCAAGTCGCCCAGATAAACTGAGTCGTACATGCTTCGGTCGATAGGGTGGACGGCTGTCAGGAAGCGGTGCATCTCCTGAACGGCATTTGACATGAGTACCGCCTGGAAGTTGTCACCATACTTCAGACCGCCACAGATACCTGCTGCGATGGCGTATACGTTCTTCAGAACCGAAGAATATTCGATACCGATGACATCGCTCGAAGTCTTGGTCTTGATGAATTCACTCGCCAGACAATCGTTGGCGAAGGCATGCGCCTTTTCGGTATCGCTACAGCCCACGGTGAGATAGCTCAGTCGCTCCAGTGCCACTTCCTCGGCATGAGAAGGACCTCCGATACAGGCGAGGTTCTCGTAAGGCACATCGTAAACCTGATGGAAATACTCTGAGCAAACGAGGTTTTCATCAGGCACAATACCTTTGATGGCTGTGATGATGAACTTGTCGCTTAGTCGCGTCTTGAGTTTTTTGAGATGATTCTTCAGATAAGGCGACGGGGTGACGAACACGAGTGTATCGTAATTCTGTACTATCTTGTTGATGTCGGAAGAGAAGAAAATCTCATCTACATTGAATCGTGCCGACATCAGATAGGCAGGGTTGTGCCCCATGCGCTTGAAGTCCTCGATGCGGTCATCGCGACGCATATACCAGCCTATGTGATGAGTATGACCCACCACAATCTTGGCTATTGCTGTAGCCCAGCTACCGCCGCCAATTATCGCTATTTTACCGCAGTTGAACACTTCGAATGAATTTATAATTAATTATGCATTATCAATTAAGCATTTGCTGCATTAATCCAGCCCTGGATGTCGTCAACAGAAGGCTTCTCGTAGCCGAGCTTGTACTTTTTGTTGATTTCTCCAATCTTCTGCTGCAAGCCTTGTGCTTTTTCTTCACGGATATCAGAGATGAGGTTGAAGCCTGCCTTGCGGAGCACGTATGTCCAATCCTCTGGCACGCCAATCTCTGCCCATTCCTTGATGGTGCTCTGTGGCATCTTCTTCTCTGGCTTCATCTGTGGGAAGAACAATACCTCTTGGATGAAGGTCTTGCCTGTCATCAACATGACCAAGCGGTCGATACCGATACCGATACCTGATGTTGGAGGCATACCGTACTGGAGGGCACGGAGGAAGTCCTGATCGATAATCATTGCCTCGTCATCACCCTTGTCAGCAAGCTTCATCTGGTCGATGAAACGCTCTTCCTGGTCAATTGGGTCGTTAAGCTCAGAGTATGCATTGGCAAGCTCCTTACCGTTTACCATCAACTCGAAACGCTCGGTCAAGCCTGGCTTAGAACGGTGCATCTTGGTCAGTGGAGACATCTCTACAGGATAGTCGGTGATGAAGGTTGGCTGTAGGAAGGTTCCCTCGCAGAACTCGCCGAAGAGCTCATCAATCAACTTACCCTTACCCATGGTCTCATCTACGTCCATGCCCTTCTCCTTGCAGAATGCGCGAATCTCTTCCTCGGTCTTGCCGTTGCAGTCAAAACCGGTCTTTTCCTTGATGGCATCGAGGATAGGCAGACGGCGATATGGAGCCTTGAAGCTGATGATGTTGCCATCAATCTCGCGCTCTGGCTTGCCGTTTACGGCGATACAGATTGTTTCGAGCAACTTCTCTGTGAAAGCCATCATCCAGTTGTAGTCCTTGTACTGAACATAAAGCTCCATACAGGTGAATTCAGGGTTGTGGTTACGGTCCATACCCTCGTTGCGGAAGTTCTTGCCGATTTCATAAACACCCTCGAAACCACCTACGATGAGGCGCTTCAGGTAGAGCTCGGTAGCGATACGCATGTACATATCCTGGTCGAGCGCATTGAAGTGGGTGATGAATGGGCGGGCTGAAGCACCACCGGCAATGCTCTGCAGGGTAGGAGTCTCTACCTCAGTATAACCTGCGTTGTCGAGTACGCTGCGCAGAGTGCGGAGTACGGTAGCACGCTGCAGGAAAGTATCCTTTACGCCATCATTAACGATGAGGTCAACGTAGCGCTGGCGGTAACGCAACTCTGGATCATCGAACTTGTCGTAAGCCACGCCATCCTTATACTTCACGATAGGGAGTGGCTTCAAGCTCTTAGAGAGCAGGCACAGTTCCTTGGCGTGAACAGAAATCTCGCCAGTCTGTGTACGGAATACGAAACCCTTTACACCGATGAAGTCACCGATATCGAGGAGTTTCTTGAATACAGTATTATAAAGGTCCTTGTTCTCGTCGGGACAAATCTCGTCGCGGGCGATATAGACCTGGATTCTTCCCTTTGAGTCCTGCAACTCAGCGAAGCTAGCTTTACCCATTACGCGGCGACCCATCATACGTCCGGCGATAACTACCTGGCGTGGCTCGTCCTCGTCCTTGAATTCTGCTTTGATATCTGTGCTGAATGCATTGGTTGGAAACTCTGCTGCTGGGTATGGGTCGATACCCATCTCGCGCAATGTCTGAAGACTCTGTCTGCGAACGATTTCCTGTTCGCTTAGCTCTAAAATGTTCATATTCTATTCAGATATATCTTTTATTTTCTTATTTTTGGTGCAAAAATACAAAATAAATCTGAACTATATGCCGTTTTTTATGTTTTTTATTATTAAAGAAAGGAAAAGGTATGTAAAGTTTGCCCTTCATCAAATAAAAAGTGCGATAAATTTTGTTTTCTCTAAAGAAAGTCTTACCTTTGCGTTGAGTTTATCAGAAACATACTTTGGAGCGAAGAGAAAACGAATAGCTCTGAATCAATAACAAAATACGAAAAATAGGAGATAATAAGATGAACATAGATGAATTAGTAAAAAGAATCAGCAAGACTGATGGATTATCCAAGACGCTCGGAATGCATTTCATTTCTACCCCTGAGCCTGATACGCTTCAGGCAACGATGATGGTAGATGAGCGTAATCGCCAACCTTTCGGCTTCTTGAGTGGAGGTGCTTCTCTGGCTCTTGCCGAGAATGTGGCGGGTATCGGTTCCCTGGCGCTCTGTCCGGGACAGATTGCCGTGGGTATCAACGTGAGCGGTACTCATGTCCAGGCGGTCAGCGAGGGCGATATAGTTACTGCCTTTGCCAAGATTGTGCACAAGGGCAGAACCTTGCATACCTGGCAGGTGGATATCAAGAATACGGCTGGTGAGGTAATCTGTACCGTACAGGTAACCAACTATGTGTTCACCCCAAAGAAAGATAATCAGAAAAAGGGGGCAGAAACAAAGGTATGATAGCTTTTGCGTATTATCGTCTGCCTTATCTGCACCATGCTATCTATGTGGCTCAGCATGAGGGCGAACCTGAGGTACTCTCTTCTGTGGCAGAACTGAATGGCAAGGAAGGTTTCGTGATAGCTCCTTTCGCGCCATCCAGCGAATGTCCCGTGGTGCTGATGCATCCGGATGAAAGCAAACTTCTCTCTGCCGAGGGGACTGAAAATGCATCGCGACGCGGCACTTCCTACGTCGTGACGCAGCAGGATTTACGTCGTGACGTAGCAGAATCTACGTCGGGACGTAATTTTGAAGCCTATGCAAGGGAGTTTGAATGCTTTCACCGGCAGCTCTCTGAAGGTAAATTCAGCAAGATTGTTCTGGCAAGAAAACTGCGTATTCAGAGCAATCGGCAGCCTTTAGAGCCAGTCCAGACTTCAGCAGTGCAAGATGCCGGCAAGACTTCAGCTGTGCAGAATACAGCCAATGCTTCAGTTGTGCAGGATTCAGACTCTTTAAAGGCTCTGTTTCTGAAGACCTGCCGGATGTATCCCCGTCTTTTTGTAGCCTTGGTTTATACACCCCAATCGGGTTTATGGCTGATGGCTACACCTGAAATTCTGCTCAAAGGTAAACAGAATCAGATGGCAACCATGTCGCTGGCAGGCACCCAAAAGGCTGAACCTTCCAAGACTGTAGCCGATTATCCGGTAGAAGGGATAGAATGGTCGGAGAAGAACAGAGAGGAACAGCAGTATGTAACCGATTATATCGAGGATTGCATCAAGGTCTTTTCGGATGATTATCAGAAGAAGGGACCTTATACCACGATGGCTGCCAATCTCTATCATCTCCGTACCGACATCGCTTTCCGTCTGCATGATACGGGGCGTCTGGGCGATGTGCTCGATGCCTTATATCCTACGCCTGCCGTCTGCGGAATACCGAAGGATGAAGCTCGCCGGTTTATCTTGCAGCATGAACATCAGTCGCGCAAATACTACAGTGGTTTTGTGGGACCGATTTCGCCGAAAGGAAAGACGCATCTCTATGTTTCCCTGCGCTGCATGAACATCCTTGATGACGGCTCCTGCGAACTCTATGCCGGAGGCGGATTGCTGAAGGAGAGCGAGATGGAGAAGGAGTGGAAGGAAACTGAAGCTAAGATGCAGACCATCCTGTCGGTCCTGTAAAGGTCTTGCAGAGAAAATGATAGGGATTCATTCTGATTTTATAATGCTAAAAGACAAAGGGTCTTCAAGAATCTGAAAACATAAAAATAACCTGAAAAATAAGGTGAAATGTATAGCAATAAAGAAAACGTCAATATTTTGACAAGTTTACTGGTAGCGCATGGTGTTCGCCATGCTGTAGTGTGTCCGGGCAGCAGAAATGCAGCCATCGTTCACAATCTCAACGAGTGTGAAGACATCACTTGCTATCCTGTAACCGACGAACGTAGCGCCGGCTTCCAAGCTCTTGGACTTTCTATGGCTGAAGGTTATCAGCCTGTCGTAGTGTGTGTGACTTCGGGTTCTGCATTGCTCAATCTTTATCCGGCAGTAGCTGAGGCTTATTATCAGCAAATCCCGCTCATAGTGATTTCTGCCGACAGACCGGCACAGTGGATCAACCAGCTGGATGGTCAGACGCTTCCTCAGCCTGATGCTTTGGGGCAGATGGTAAGAAAATCGGTATCTCTGTCAGAAGTGTTCGAAGGTGAGCAGCAGGAAGAGATGCATTGGTATTGCAACCGGCTAGTCAACGAAGCGCTGTTAAAAAGCATGGGGCGGGTAAAGGGACCTGTACACATCAATGTACCTATCTCTGAGCCTTTCTATTCGTTTACGAAAGAAGCTTTGCCCGTTGAGCGCAAGATAGGGGTTGCTTACTGCAGGGCAAATATTGACACATTTGATGGGACCCCTTTTGAATGTGTGTTAAAAGCCAAACGTCCATTGTTGGTAATAGGACAGTTGGACAATACCGAAAAATATGTAGACTTGTTGGCTTATATTGACCGGATGCCTATATTATGGGAATCTCTGGCAATGCCACCTTATCTATATAAGGTTCAGGAAGAACTGGGAGAAGATTGGAATAAAACCACCTTGTATGGCGCTTTCGAGAATTTGCTGGATGAAATAAAGGATGATGAAAGATTCCGTCCTGACCTGGTGGTTTATATTGGTGGGCATATTGTAAGCAAGAAGCTGAAATCTTATCTGCGTTCGCTTAAAGGAGTTGAGCAGATAAGAATCTCGCAAGAGGCTGATATCGAAGATACGTTCATGCATCTTACTAAAGTGATGGATTTGCCAAACAGTGATGCTATGTCATGGTTGGATAATTTTGGCTGGCACAACCAGTGGGAGGATTATCGCAAATTGTGGATGGATGCGTTGGCTAAAAGCTATGAACGCAAAGAGAACTTCAAGCCTGAGTTCAGCAGTCTGGCTACCGTAAAGGAATTCTTCAGCCAGCTTCAGAAGGTTGAGCCTCAGAATTTCAAAGCGTTCACCTTAGGCGGTAAAGATGCTCAGGACGATGGTATCTATGACCGCAAATTCGATACATTCCTTCCAGGTATGATGAGCAGCGTCTTCTCGGGCAACAGTTCTGCCATCCGATTGATGAATCTGTATGCCGACCGCCATGTTTACTGCAATCGTGGTGTGAATGGCATAGAAGGTTCTCTTTCTGCGGCTGTTGGCTTCTCGATGTGCAAGAACAAGTCTGATAAGCATGTATACTGCGTTCTCGGCGACCTGAGTTTCTTCTATGACCAGAATGCGCTCTGGAATAGAAATCTGAACGGCAAGCTCCGTATCATCGTGCTCAATAATGGTGGCGGTGCCATCTTTGGCAAGTTCCAGGGATTAAAGGAGAGTCAGGCTCGCGAAGAAATGGTAATGGCAAAGCATCATGCAACGGCTGAAGGAATCTGTAGTCAGAATGACGTAAAGTATCTCGCAGCTCATACGATGGAAGAGATGGAACAAGGCATCAGCCAATTGATTCATGCCGAGAGCGAGCGCCCGATGCTCCTGGAGGTTTTCACCGATATGGATGTAGATAATGAGATGCTGGAAGCCGTTCAGAAGTGCTGATAGATGACTTATAAGGAACTATAACTGATAGTTCTGTCAAAAAAATAAGATAGTAAGTAATCATAAAGTTCAAAGTTCAAAATTCAAAGTAATAAAATGAGAGAATGGAAAAAGATAGAAGGTTTTGATTTCAAGGAAATCATCTTCGAGGAGTATAATCATATCGCTAAGATTACCATCAACCGTGAGCGCTACCGTAATGCCTTCACGCCGTTGACCACTTGGGAGATGGCACAGGCATTCAACTATTGCCGCGACTGTTTGGATATCCGTGTGGTCATTCTGACGGGTGCCGGCGATAAGGCGTTCTGTGCAGGAGGTGACATGCATGTGAAGGGCCGAGGCGGTTATGTAGGTAATGACGGTGTACCTCGTCTGAATGTGCTCGATGTACAGATGCAGATTCGCCGTCTGCCAAAGCCGGTCATCGCTATGGTGAATGGTTATGCCATCGGTGGCGGACATGTGCTTCATGTGATGTGCGACCTGACCATCGCTTCAGAGAATGCCATCTTTGGACAGACTGGTCCTAAGGTAGGAAGCTTCGATGCCGGTTTCGGTTCTTCTTATCTGGCAAGAATGGTGGGTCAGAAGAAGGCTCGTGAAATCTGGTTCCTCTGCAAGCAGTATTCTGCCAAGGAGGCTGAAGAGATGGGAATGGTGAACAAGGTGGTGCCTCTCGAAAAGTTGGAAGATACCTGTGTAGAGTGGGCTGAAATCATGATGGAGCGTTCGCCTCTGGCACTCCGTATGATCAAGGCTGGCTTGAATGCCGAACTGGATGGTCAGGCTGGTATTCAGGAGTTGGCTGGCGATGCTACGATGCTCTATTATACGATGGATGAGGCTCAGGAGGGCGGCAAGGCATTCCTTGAGAAGCGCAAGCCTCGCTTCGAGGATTATCCTCAGTTCCCATAATTTCATCAGCAATAAACAATAAAAAACCTCGGAAGAAAAGCAATCTGCCAATCTTCCGAGGTTTCTTGTTTTTTTTTATTCGTGAGTAGCGAATCTCTGCTCTGCCAGTTTCTCGTATTTGGTGCCTGGCTTGCCATAGTTGGCATACGGCCAGATACTGATGCCGCCACGAGGAGTAAAGATGCCTGTTACCTCTATATATTTAGGGTCCATCAGTTTGATGAGATCCTTCATGATGATGTTTACGCAGTCTTCATGGAAATCGCCATGATTGCGGAAACTGAAGAGATAAAGTTTCAGGCTCTTGCTCTCTACCATCTTTACGTCAGGAATATAGCTGATGCGAATCTCTGCGAAATCTGGCTGTCCCGTAATAGGGCAGAGCGATGTAAACTCAGGGCAGTTGAAACGTACCCAGTAATCGTTGCCAGGATGCTTGTTCACGAAAGTTTCGAGCACCTCTGGCGCATAATCCATTCTATATGTAGTCTTGGCACCTAATGCCTGAAGACCGTCTTCTTTTCTATCCACGCTTGGTAATGTTTTAATGTTTGATATTTACTGATGTCTTTTAGCCGAGGCTGAAGATCTTGAATACATTGTAGGAAATGTTATTGTCGTATGCATCTTCACCTTCATGCTTCTTTACGTATTTCACTACACGGATGGTCAGAGGCAATACCACAATCTCGTAGGCTGTCTTCAGTATCACCTGCCAGAGCATGAGCCAAGGCAATTCTGATGCAGGCACCACACCGCCTAGGGCAAGTGGGAAGAAGATAAGACTGTCGCAACTCTCACCTGCAATGGTACTGAGGATGGCACGGGCAGAGAAATGCTTGCCACCATCGCGGATTTTCATCACGCTCATTACATAAGCATTAGCAAACGAACCGATGATGAAGGCTACGAAAGAGGCTGCTGCAATGCGGGGTGCCAGACCGAAGATGGCATGAAAACCGGCATCGTTGGTCCAATAAGGCGCTGCAGGAATTACATCGCAGATAGCACCCAGCGCCACGAAGAAGAAGTTCATCGCAAAGCCGGTCCAGATCAACAGACGCGCTTTCTGATAGCCCCATACTTCACATACCACATCGTTGATGATGTAGCTTACAGGGAATACGATGAGTCCACCGGTAAGGGAAACTGGCCCGAAGGCGATTTGCTTTGTTTCGAGTACGTTTGCTGCAATCAGGCAAACGCAGAAGAGGATGCTGAAAAGCATAAACAGCACGCTCACTTGAGTTTTTTTCTTGTCCATTTTCTTGTTTTTTACGAGGTTTACCAAGCACTCGGGTTATTGAATATGATGATTCTTTTCAGAAATCGGCTGCAAAATTACAACATTTCTTCTTAATAGCCAAATATTTGGGCAAAAAAAATGGCTCCAAATACTAATCACTAGCACTTGGAGCCCTTATCTAACTAAAAACCTAAAACTTTTTTCTAAAAACTAAACCTAACAATCTTAACCTATGAGAAACTAACCTTTTCAGATTATATTGTGATAGCGAAATAACACTCTTGTTATCCGCTGTCATCTGTCAACAAGCAACAGATATACCAAAAAGTAGTTTCATGACAAGATGTCAGAGAAAATTTACTTTTCCATAAACTTCTTTGCAGCTCTTAACTGATGTCTCATCACACTCAGGAATTCCTGACTCTCCTGCAGTACGTTGAGATAAACCAGAGAAATCTGCATCAGCGTATTGTCAGTCATGTGCTGGATGCGGTCGATATGCTTCTTGCGGAGAACTGAAAGTTCGTCTTTGCAGGCATCTGCCTCGGCAAGTATCTCGCGATAGCTGTCATATTTGCCAGTTTCAATCAGTTCGCAGCTCATGCGCATCAGGTCGTTGATTTTCTGGCGTACAGGAGCAAACTCCTTGATGTATTCAGCAGGAAGCGGATTGAAATTGTTGTCAACATGTTCCTTGATTGGGTCGAGCATACGGCGCAGAGAGTAGATAAACTGCTGGTTGCTGTTGGCGCCCAGATGGAACCAGGTGTTGCGTTCGATGGCAATCTCAATAGGCGATTTCTTCAAACCGAGCATCTCCTGACGGCGGAACTTCTTCAGCATATCCTGTTCCTTCTTCAGATCCTTGTTGGCATGACGAAGGTCGCGGGTATTCTCGTTGGCAAGACCATCCATAATCTGGTTGAACTCGTTCAGGGCGAAGTGGCAGACGTAAGACTGGGTGCGTGAAACCTGACGGCGAAGCAAATCCCATACAATCTCTGGGTCGCGAGAACGCATCATCAGTTGGAAGGTAGTACTCTTGCTCTCTTCCTTAGCCTTCTTGTTATACTGGATGTTGCTGCGGATGAGCAGGTAGATAACCAAGCCCATGAAGCAAGCCTGGATGCCCACACCACCGAAGTGCATGATGATACAAACAATGGCACAGGCTGCGAAAGCTACACCGGCTGTGATGAACCAACCACCGATTACACTTAATACACCTGTTACACGGAATACGGCACTCTCGCGGCTCCATGCTCTATCAGCAAGTGAAGAACCCATAGCTACCATGAAGGTAACGTAGGTGGTAGAGAGAGGCAACTTCAGGTTGGTACCGATGGTGATCAGCATAGAAGCAAGTACCAGGTTTACGGCTGCACGAACCACGTCGAAAGCAGCACTCTCCTCGAGTTCAACATCATTCTTGTCGAAACGGCTGTTAATCCAGTTCATCAGCGCCTTTGGCATAAACTGCTTCAACCATGAATCTGTAGCCTGGCAGTTGCGTACAATCACGCGGGCTGCAGAAGAACTGCCGAACATCTCATCGCCTTCGTCCTGACGGCTCAGGTCAACAGAAGTCTTGATTACGTTCTGTGCTTTCTTGGATGTCGCCATGGCGATAATCATCACGGCACCGGCAGCAAGCAGGAAGCCTGGAGTAGTCTTGGCACTCTCCATCAATGAAGTCATCATAAATTGGTCTGGCGCTGCACCGTTGGCATTTGCCATATAGTCCTGATAAGAAGAGAGACCAGCCAGAGGCACACCGATGAAGTTTACCAGGTCGTTACCAGCGAAAGCCATAGCCAGGGCGAAAGTACCCATCAGCACCGTAAACTTGAAGATGTTGACACGGCAGAGGTGCAGGAATTCCATTACAACAGCAGATACCACGAAGGTGATGCAGATGAGGAAACCGAGATTCTGGTCGATGTAATCGCGCACCTCAGCAGGCAGGTAAGGACTCTTGCCCAAACCCTTCATGAAGATGAAGTAAGAGAGGGCTGTAAAGGCGATACCGCCGAAGATAGCGATGCTGTAGCGGCTGTGCTTGCGGTAGTTAAAGGTGAAAATGATACGGGAAAGCCACATCACGAAAGCACCAAACACGAAGGCGATGATGACAGATGAGAAGATACCCATGATTACCTCCAACGCCTTGTTGCTATTGAGCAATACGCCATAGTTGAGGCTGTCGTCGCCATACATCTTCAATGTAGCGAGGATGAAAGCACCACCCAGCAACTCGAATACCAGAGAGACAGTAGTAGAGGTTGGCATACCTAAGGTGTTGAACACATCCAGGATGATGACATCAGTCACCATGACCGCCAGGAAGAGCGTCATTATCTCTTCGAATGTAAAGTGGTCAGGACTCATGATACCATGGCGGGCGATATCCATCATTCCCGATGACATGATGGCTCCGAGAACCACACCGCAGGATGCGATAATCAGCACCGTGCGAAACTTAGCCACCTTAGCTCCGATGGCAGATTGCAGGAAGTTGACAGCATCGTTGCTGACTCCTACGAAGAGATCGAACACTGCTAAACAGAGCAGGAAGATCACAATACATAAATAAATTGTACCCATTATTATCTTAATGTTTATTGTTATTATTTACTTTGTGGGGGATATTTCTTTCCCTTATTTGCGGGAGTTATCCATTTTCTCCTTCTTTTCGGCTGCAAAAGTACGTAGGAAATGTTACAGGCTATTTAAACAGATGTTACAATCTTGTTAAAAACGATTTTTCTTCTGTTTTTCTGAAAGAAAGTAGTTATCTTTGCAGTCAGAACTCCTATATTTAATAAGGTGTAAAACATAACAAACATGAAAATGGATAGATTTAAAGATATCAGGGCGATAGCCTTCGATGCCGATGATACGCTCTGGGCATTACAGGAATATTTCGAAGAGGTGGAGCATGAATATTGCGAACTTCTTTCTGAATACGGAAAAGAGAAAGAAATTTCTGCCGCTCTTCTGGAGACGGAAAGTGGTAATATGGCTGACTTGGGGTATGGCTGCAAGGCTTTCACCATTTCGCTGGTAGAGAATGCCGTGAAGGTGAGTAAGGGCAAGGTTTCTGCCTATGTGATTGCTCAGATTATAGGGCTGGGAAAGAGTCTGCTGCATCTTGATGCCAAACCGCTGGAGGGGGTAGAGGAGACGCTGGCTCTGCTGCATGAAAAGAAGAAAGAGGGCAGGGGGTTGAAACTTGCCGTCTTTACGAAGGGAGAGTTGCAGGATCAGGAGAATAAATTATGGCGCTCGGGTTTGCAGCGTTATTTTGATGTGGTAAGTATCGTGAGCGATAAAAAGCCTGAAGCTTACCGCCGCCTCTGCAGGGAACTGGATGTCCAGCCTTCAGAACTCGTCATGGTGGGTAACAGTTTCAAGAGTGATATTGCTCCTGCGCTGAGCATCGGCTGTTCTGCCATCCATATTCCTGCCCAATCTATTTGGGCGCATGAGAAGACTGAAGAGTATGAACACCCGAAACTCCGCCGCATCTCATATTTCAAGGAAATTCTTGATTGGATATAAAGGGAGAGAATATAGATCTTTCCTCTTTTTCTGCTGATACCCATCTACCGTGTTTTACCGTATTATGTATGTTAAATATCTGAAAATCAGTTAGTTTACTACCTTGTTACCGCGTTTTGCGGTAGCAAGGTGGTTAAATGTTTGAAAATCAGCTAGTTTACCCACTTGACCCCCTAAAATAAGGGGGTAAGCCTTACTTTAGGATAACTCTTAGTAAAAAGGGACTAAGAGTTATCCTATTTCTTTATCTATATACGCAAGGATTTCTTCTTGCTGGTCTGGATGGAACCATTGGATAGTGGTATCCCGCTTAAACCAGGTAAGTTGCTTGCGCATGTATTCACGGCTGTGCGACTGGATTTGTCTGATAGCTTCATCGCGGTCTATCTCGCCGTCAAAGTAGGAGAACATTTCTTTGTAGCCTACGGTTCTCAACGAGGTGAGTCCCTTCTGCGGATATACGCTGCGTGCTTCTGCCTCCAGACCTTCGCCCATCATCATCAGTACACGCTGGTTGATGCGGTCGTAGAGTTCAGCTCTGTCGCGGTTCAGACCTATCTTGATGATGCGGAAAGGGCGCTGCTTCTTTTCGGCTGTGCGGAAAGAAGTATAAGTCTTGCCGGTCTGATGACAGATTTCAAGTGCATGAACCACGCGGCGTGGATTCTTCCTGTCTACTATCGCCCAGTGCTCCGGATCCATCTTGTGGAGTTCTTCTACCAGTGCCTCCAGCCCTTCCTTTTCCAGACGCTGTTTTATCCAAGTGCGTATGTCGTCACGAACAGTAGGGATGTCGTCGATTCCTTTGCATACAGCATCGATATACATCATGCTGCCACCTGTAAGCAGAGCCACATCGTGATTCTTGAAGATGTCTTCCTGCAGGAGATTCATCACATCAGCCTCATATTGGGCAGCGCTGTAATAATCTTCGATGTGGTGGTTTCCTACGAAATAATGCTTTACCCGTTGCTGCTGTTCGGCAGTAGGGGCTGCAGTTCCGATAGGAAGTTCGGCGAAGATCTGGCGGGAGTCGGCATTGATGATAGGTATAGCGAGATGCTCTGCCAGTGAAAGGCAAAGCTCCGTTTTACCTACACCGGTAGGACCTAAGACCACAATCAATGTTTTCATATATCATTTTTTATATTCAAGAAAAAAGCATCCTTGCTCGTTTCATAAACCTATGCAAGGATGCTCTTTTTACCTTTTTACTTTTTTACCCTTTTACTTTTATCGGATAATGCCTCGCTGAGAACTCTCTACGAAGTCGATAATATACTGAATCTCCTTGGTAACCTCAAGATTCTTCTTGATTTCCTCGATACCTTCCTTCAATATACCCTTGCTGTAGAGCAGGCGGTAAGCCTCATGAATGTTCTGGATGGTCTCATTGCTGAAACCGCGACGGCGCAGACCGATGAGGTTGATGCTGCAGTAGCGGGTTGGCTCCTTGCCGGCAATGATGTATGGAGGAATATCCTGAGAGAAACGGCAACCGCCCTGGATCATCACGTAACCTGCGATATGGCAGAACTGGTGAACGAGAACGTTGGCGCTGACGATGGCGTTGTCGTCTACTACCACCTCACCGGCAAACTTGGTAGAGTTGCCGATAATCAAGCCGCTGCCGAGCACGCAGTCGTGAGCCACGTGAACGGTCTCCATCAGGAGGTTGTTGCTGCCTACTACGGTCTTGCCCTTAGAGGCTGTACCACGAGAGATAGTAACGTTCTCACGGATGCTGTTGTTATCGCCAACCTCGCAGGTTGTCTGCTCGCCCTTGAACTTCAAGTCCTGAGGCTTGGTAGAGATGCTGGCGCCTGGGAAAAATTCATTATTGTTGCCGATGCGAGCGCCCACGTGAATGGTAACGCTGTTCTGCAATACGTTGTTATCGCCCAAAACGGTGTCCTTGTCGATATAGCAGAAAGGACCGATAATGTTGTTGTCACCGAGTTTTGCCTCTGGATGAACAAACGCTAATGGACTAATCTGATTCATATTTCTATTTTATTATTACTTGTTCTTAACAATCTGTGCAGTGAAAGTAGCCTCTGCCACTACCTGGTCGCCTACGAACATATAGCCCTTCATAGAGCTGATGCCATGACGTACAGGTGCGAGGAGTTCTACACGGAAGAGGAGGGTATCGCCCGGAACCACCTTCTTGCGGAACTTCACATCATCGAGCTTCATGAAGTAAGTACTCCAGCGCTCAGGCTCTTCCAGCTGGTTCAATACGAGCAGACCGCCACACTGTGCCATCGCCTCTACCTGGAGAACGCCTGGCATTACTGGCTCTTCAGGGAAGTGACCGGTGAAGAAAGGCTCGTTGCTGGTTACATTCTTTACGCCCACGATGCTGTTAGGACCCATAGCAATGACCTTATCGACCAGCTGCATAGGGTAGCGGTGAGGCAGGAGCTGACGGATGCGGATATTATCCATGATTGGCTCCTCGTTAGGATCGTAGATTGGAGCCTGAATCTCGTGCTTGCGAATCTCCTTGCGCATGAGGCGGGCGAACTTGTTGTTTACGGTATGGCCTGGACGCGTAGCGATGATGCGGCCCTTGATAGGCTTGCCGATGAGTGCCATATCGCCGATGATATCGAGCAGTTTATGACGTGTACATTCGTTCTCCCACTGCAATGGGCGGTGCTGGATGTAACCCAACTTGTTGGCATCCATGTGAGGCACCTTGAGATGGTCGGCGAGCTGGTCGAGCTGGGCCTGTTCTACCTGGCGCTCGTAGATAACGATGGCATTGTCCAGGTCACCACCCTTAATGAGGTTAGCCTGAAGCAGAGGCATGATGTCGCGTACGAAAACGAAGGTACGGGCTGATGCAATCTCCTTTGCGTATGTCTCCATCTTTTCGAGGGTAGCAAACTGGCTGTTGATGAATTTGCTCTCGAAAGAACACATGGCTGTGATGCTGAAGTCCTCGTCAGGAAGGATGGTGATGACAGACCCATTATCATCTTTCACCTCAATCTTATGACGGATGATGTAGTAGTCTTTCTCAGCATTCTGCTCCTGGATGCCTATGCTCTGGATCTTCTCTACATACGGAGCAGCAGAACCGTCGAGAATAGGGAACTCAGGACCGTTTACCTGGATGAGACAGTTGTCGATGCCGAGGGCATAGAGTGCTGACATACCATGCTCGATGGTAGAAACACGGATATCGCCCTTACCGAGTACGGTACCGCGCTGTGTTTCAACAACGTTCTCTGCTACAGCCTGGATAACAGGCTCGCCTTCGAGGTCGATGCGCTGTATTTTATAACCGGTGTTCTCTGGTGCAGGATTGAAAGTTACGGTGAGGCTCAAGCCTGTATGCAAACCCTTTCCGCAAAGAGAGAAACTACCTTTCAGTGTCTTCTGTTTTGACATAATTATATTCATTTTTTAGGCACGGATAACACGGATTTTTTCTCTGCGTTTTCTTCGGATTCCTTAGTGGCGTTAGCCTCCGCGTCATCCGTGTCATCCGTGCCTTATTATTTTTAATTGTTTTTCTTTAATTCTTCAATCTGCTTCTTCAGGTCGTTGAGTTCCTTGTACATGTCAGGCAAACGACGGAAGATGGCCTGAGACTTGAAGTAAGCGCGCTGCTCCATAGGAGGAGTTCCGATGAGCTGCTGGCCGCTCTTGAGGCTGCCCGGAACACCGCTCTGGGCACCGAGGAACACCTTATCGCCGATAGTGATGTGGCCGGCAAGACCCACCTGACCGCCAAACATACACCATTCGCCTACCTTTGTACTGCCTGCTATACCTACCTGAGAAGACATCACGGTGTTGGCACCGATATCGGTATTGTGGGCAATCTGTACGAGGTTGTCGAGCTTTACGCCCTTGCGAACATAGGTAGAACCCATTGTAGAACGGTCTACACAAGTGTTGGCACCAATCTCTACATCGTCTTCGATGGTAACTATACCAATCTGAGGAATCTTGTCGTAACCTTCAGGACCTGGAGCGAATCCAAATCCGTCGGCACCGATTACACAACCGGCATGAAGCGTAACGTTATTGCCTAATTTACAGCCGTGATATACGGTAACGTTCGGATAGATGAGTGCATTCTTACCAATCTTCACACCCTCTCCGATGTAGGCATGAGGATAAATCTGGCTACCTTCGCCTACCTCTGCACCATCGCTGATATATGCGAAAGCACCTACATATACGCCTTCAGCCACCTTAGCCTTTGGAGATACGAAAGCCAGCGGATCGATGCCGGTCTTCTTAGGCTTCATGGATTCGTACATCTGCAGGAGCTTAGCCACACACTCGTATGCATTCTTCACACGGATGAGGGTTGTGCTGACAGGGTGTTCCAATTCTACGTTCTCATCAATGAGTACGATGCTTGACTTGGTTTCGTAAACATAATGAGTGTATTTAGGGTTAGAAAGGAACGAGATGGCGCCTTCCTTACCTTCTTCGATTTTTGCGAAGGTGTTGACTGTTGCGTTCTCATCACCTTCCACACGGCCCTGAACGAACTGGGCTATTTGTTGAGCGGTAAATTCCATAATTTATCTGACTTCTAGTTTGTTTTATTTAGGTTCCCAAGGCATCATTACCTTTAGGTAACCGCAATTTGTTTGCAAAAATAGCAAAAAAGATTTAGATTCTCGACTTTATTTTGTAATATTTTGCTTTTTCGCCCCATAAAAGGGTATTTTTTAGGCGCAAAGCCTCTTTTTCAAGATACTTTGCGCCTAAATCGAGTTTTTATAACTTAGCAAGTTCTGCTGCCATTTCTGCCTGCAATTCCTTAGCTTTCTGACCTGCTACCTCAGCAAAGTCATCGCCGTTGCTGGCATAGATGATGCCGCGGGAAGAGTTGACGAGCAAGCCGCAGTCCTTGATAATGCCATACTTGCAAACCTCCTGCAGGCTGCCACCCTGTGCACCTACGCCCGGTACGAGGAGGAAGTGGTTAGGAGCCACCTTGCGGATATCTTCGAACATCTTGCCCTGTGTAGCGCCTACTACATACATCATGTTCTCATCGTTGCCCCATTCCTGGCTCTTCTTGAGAACCTTCTCGAAGAGGCGCTCGCCCTCCTTATCCTCGGTGAGCTGGAAGTCGTGGCTACCCTTGTTGCTGGTAAGTGCCAGGAGGATAACCCACTTGCCGTCATACTCGAGGAATGGCTTGACTGAATCCTCACCCATATAAGGTGCTACGGTTACAGAGTCGATATTGTACTCCTCGAAGAATGTCTGGGCATACATCTTGCTGGTGTTGCCGATATCGCCGCGCTTGGCATCTGCGATGATGAAATGGTTTGGATAGTGACTGTGGAGATACTTGATGGTGTTTTCAAAGGCAATCATGCCATCAATGCCGCGGCTCTCATAGAAAGCCAGGTTTGGCTTGTAAGCCACACAGTATGGGGCTGTTGCATCGATGATAGCCTGGTTGAATCTGAATATCATTTCGGCTTCTGCGCCCTGGATGTCTTCACTCTCGGTGATGCACTTAGGCAACTTGTTGATATCTGTGTCAAGACCTACGCACAAGAAACTCTTCTTGGCGAAAATCTGCTCTACGAGTTCTTTTCTGTTCATAATGGATTGATATGATGATTCATCGCCCCGATGTACGGAACGATGAATCGGGGTTTTACAATTCTGTTTCTTTCAGCTTCTCTGCGTTCTCGGCTACAGTCAGGGCATCAATCATGTCCTGAATATCACCTGCCAGGAAACCGTTGAGATCGTGAGTGGTGTAACCGATACGATGGTCGGTAACACGGCCTTGCGGGAAGTTGTAGGTACGGATCTTCGCACTGCGGTCGCCGGTAGAAACGAGGCTCTTGCGGCGGCTGGCGATATCGTCAACATACTTCTGGTGCTCACGGTCGTGGATGAATGTATAGAGGCGGCTCAAGGCACGCTCCTTGTTCTTTGGCTGGTCACGGGTTTCGGTACACTCGATGAGGATTTCCTCTACCTCGCCTGTGTTAGGGTTTTTCCAAGGGTAGCGGAGACGTACACCAGACTCCACCTTGTTCACGTTCTGACCACCGGCACCTGAACTTCGGAAGGTATCCCACTTGATATCGCCTTCGTTGATGTTCACTTCAAACTTGTCTGCCTCTGGCAATACGGCCACGGTAGCAGCTGAGGTGTGCATACGGCCCTGTGTTTCAGTAGCAGGCACACGCTGAACACGGTGAACACCTGATTCGTACTTCAAGGTACCGTAAACGTCAGTACCGCTTACAGCGAAGTCGATTTCCTTGTATCCACCTACTGCGCCTTCAGAAACAGAAGTCACGCTGACGGTCCATCCCTTCGATTCGCAGTATTTCTTATACATATTAAATAGGTCGCCTGCAAAGAGGGCAGCCTCGTCGCCTCCGGCACCGCCTCGGATTTCCATCTGTACGTTCTTGGCGTCTTCTGGGTCCTTAGGTACCAGCGCAATCTTGATTTCTTCTTCGAGTTTAGGCTGCAGCGCCTCGTTCTCGTTGAGTTCTTCGCGAGCCATCTCCTTCATTTCCGGATCGCTCTCGTTGGCAAGGATGTCCTTTGCCTCCTTGATGCTATTCAGACAGTTGATGTATCGCTTGCGTGCGTCCATGATGTCACCCAGGTCTTTCCATTCCTTGGTGAGCTTCACGTAGCGTGGCTGGTCGGCGATGACATCTGGGTCGGTAATGAGGGTGCTTACTTCCTCGTATCGGCTCTCTAAGCCTTCTAGCTTCTGTAATATGTTGTTATTATCCATCGAATTATTTTTTGGCACGGATTACACGGATTACACGGATTTTTCCTTGTGTTGTGTTCCCTTGCGCTCGTTTGTAAATATCTTTCTTTTTACTTGTAAGGATAGGCCGAAATTGATGAGCAATCCTACTTCTGCCTGGCAGAGAGATAGTTTACTAACTGCCATTCATGTTCGGGATGCAAATCTTTAACGGCTTTTAATTCAATGATCACCTTGTCTTCTACGACCATGTCGGGAATGTAGTGACCAACGCATTCACCTTTGTAAAAAACATCTAAGTGTTTTTGGCACTCACACTTCAAACCACGTGATTTCAATTCTTTATACAGAGCATTTCCATATACAGCCTCTAGAAAACCAAATCCTAAGACTTTGTGTACTTCTTGAGCTGCACCAATTATCTGTTTAGTTAAATCTTCTTCCAGCATAACAATACTATAAATTAAGAAATGAAAGAATAAAAATCCGTGTAATCCGTGCCTAAAACAATTAGTATTCGAATGTTCCGAATTCGCTCTTGATGGTCAGGCTGCGCTTGCCTTCTTCGATGTGACCTACAATCTGGGCATCGATGTTGAAGCTCTTGCTGATGGCGATAACCTTCTCGGCAACCTCAGGACGTACGTAGATCTCCATGCGGTGACCCATGTTGAATACCTGATACATTTCCTTCCAGTCGGTCTCTGAGCAGTCGTGGATCGCCTTGAAGAGTGGAGGTACTGGGAACATGTTGTCCTTCACTACCTTGCAGTTCTCGCCTACGAAGTGAAGAACCTTGGTCTGGGCACCACCGGTGCAGTGAACCATACCGTGAACCTCTGGGCGGAGTTCGTCGAGAATCTTCTTGATGACAGGAGCGTAGGTGCGGGTAGGAGAGAGAACCAACTCGCCGGCATTGATAGGTGAACCCTCTACCTCATCAGTCAACTTATACTTACCGCTGTAAACCAACTCGTCTGGCACGGCGTGGTCGTAGCTCTCAGGATAGTTCTCTGCGAGATATTTGGCGAATACATCGTGGCGGGCAGAAGTAAGTCCGTTGCTGCCCATACCGCCGTTGTACTTCTTCTCGTAAGTAGCCTGACCTGTAGAAGAAAGACCTACGATGACATCGCCTGGACGGATGTTGGCGTTGTTGATGACATCGCTGCGCTTCATGCGGCAGGTAACGGTAGAGTCAACGATGATAGTACGAACCAGGTCGCCTACGTCAGCAGTCTCACCGCCGGTAGGATAGATGCCGATACCCATCTCACGCATCTCGTGGAGCAGGTCGTCAGTACCGTTGATGATAGCTGAGATTACCTCGCCTGGGATGAGCATCTTGTTGCGTCCGATGGTAGAGCTTACGAGGATGTTGTCTACGGCGCCTACGCAGAGCAGGTCGTCGGTATTCATCACGATAGCATCTTGAGCGATACCTTTCCATACAGAGAGGTCGCCCGTCTCCTTCCAGTACATGTAAGCCAAGCTCGACTTGGTACCTGCACCGTCGGCATGCATAATGTTACAATACTCTGGGTCGCCGCCCAAGATATCAGGTATGATCTTGCAGAAAGCCTGTGGGAAGATACCCTTGTCAATGTTCTTGATAGCGTTGTGAACATCTTCCTTTGCTGCGCTAACACCGCGCATCATATATCTATTGTTACTCATATTCTTACTTTGAACTTTGATCTTTGAACTTTATGATATGCTTATTTTTCCTGGTGCCAGAAATCCCATGATGCAAAGGCTTGCAACAAGAGCATTTCCAAGCCATTCTTTACTGTGGCTCCGTGTTCTTTGCCCTTCTTCATGAAGAGGGTTTCGTCGGGATTGTAGATGAGGTCGTAGAGCAGGGTGTGGCTGTCCATTGCCTCGTAAGGCAGCGCAGGACACTCGTCTACGTGTGGGTACATGCCCACTGGGGTACAGTTTACGATGACGTTATACTCCTTGATAACCTCAGGGGTGATTTTTTCGTACTGGATAGTATCCGGACGCTCGTATCGACTCACGAAGGCTGTTTCCAGTCCGAGCGATTTCAGACTAAAGTTGATAGCCTTTGAAGCTCCGCCTGTACCCAGGATGAGAGCCTTCTTGTGATAAGGCTCGATATAAGGTTCGATGCTCTTGGTAAAACCGATTACATCGCTGTTATATCCTTTCAGATAAACATCTTCGCCTCTGTGCTCCACCTTGATCACGTTGACGGCTCCGATAGCATTCGCCTCAGGGCTTACCACGTCGAGATAGCTGATCACTTTCTCCTTATAAGGTATTGTGACGTTGAGCCCCTTTAGTTCAGGATTTGAGTCGAGAATCTCGGTAAGATTTTCGATAGAAGGTATCTCGAAGTTGATGTATTGGGCATCGATGCCCTCGTTCTCAAACTTTTCGTTGAAATAGTTCTTTGAGAACGAATGCCCCAGAGGGTAACCTATGAGTCCATACTTGTCCATAATATTTTTGTTTTATTTGGTTGCGAAATAGAGTGTGCAGATGCCGAAGGTGAGTCGCTTGAACTCTGCCTTTGCGAATCCTGCCTTTTTGAACACCTCCATCATGACCTCGCCCTGAGGGAATGCCTCGATGGTCTTGTTGAGATAACTGTAGGCGCTCTGGTCTTTGCTGATGAGTTTGCCATACATCGGCAAGACAGTGTTGCTGTAGATACTGAACAGCTGCTTCATCGGGAAACTGACCGGCGTGGTGAGTTCTACGATGCAGAGATGTCCGCCTTTTTTCAGTACCCGGCACATTTCCTTCAGTCCCTGGTCCAGGTTCTGGAAGTTCCTGATACCGAAGGCTGCGGTTACTGCGTCGAAGCTCTCGTCCTGGAACGAGAGGTTGAGGCAGTCTTCCTTGGCAAAGGAGATGGTGTTTTCCAGTCCCAGCTGCTTTACCTTCTGTCTGCCTATCTCCATCATGCCTTCCGAGATGTCTGCTCCGATTAGCTGGTCGGGATGTAGCATCTGTGCGGCTAGGATGGCGAAATCGCCGGTACCGGTAGCGATGTCGAGCATCTTTTTAGGAGAGAAGGGCGCAAGACGCCTGATAGCCTTCTTGCGCCATCCCTTATCGATATCCCACGAGAGACGGTGGTTCAGGGTATCGTAGGTAGGGGCGATGTTGTCGAACATCTCCTCTACCAGCTTGCCCTTGTCTCCTGTGCCCTCGTAGGGCTTTATCTGTTCTTGCTTATACATTTATATATAGTTTATAATTTATAGCGGCTTCGCCGTTTAGCAAGATTGCCAAAGTGGTTCATGCTATAAACTTTTAACTATTAACTAAAAACTACTTGTGTGCAGCAAGCCACTCGCTTACGTTCTTCTCGATGCGGGCAGCGATGTCGCCTTCCTCAGCAGCCTTGTCAAACTTCTCGCCGGTGATGTGCTCGTAGAGTTCGATGTAGCGGTCGGATACGCTCTCTGCATACTCGTCGGTAATCTCTGGCATGGTCTGGCCTGGCTCGTTCATGAAGTTGTGCTCGATGAGCCACTGGCGAACGAACTCCTTAGAGAGCTGGCGCTGTGGTTCACCCTTCTCAAACTTCTCCTCGTAACCGTCAGCATAGAAGTAGCGGCTAGAGTCTGGAGTGTGGATCTCGTCGATGAGGTAAACCTTGCCGTCGCGCTTGCCGAACTCGTACTTGGTATCTACGAGGATCAAGCCCTGCTTGGCAGCGATTTCCTGACCGCGGGCGAAGATGCGGCGTGTGTAGTCCTCCATCACAGCGTAATCCTCTGCACTAACAATACCCTGGGCGATGATCTCTTCCTTAGAGATATTCATGTCGTGACCCTCGTCGGCCTTTGTAGTAGGGGTGATGATAGGCTCTGGGAAACGCTGGTTCTCGCGCATACCGTCTGGCAACTTCACACCGCAGATCTCGCGGCAGCCCTTCTGATACTCGCGCCATGCACTACCGGTGAGGATAGAACGGATAATCATCTCCACGCGGAAACCTTCGCACTTCACACCTACGGTAACCATTGGGTCTGGAGTAGCCAACTTCCAGTTTGGACAGATGTCTGTAGTTGTGTCCAGGAACTTAGCTGCAATCTGATTGAGCACCTGTCCTTTGAAAGGGATACCCTTAGGCAGAACAACGTCGAACGCTGAGATTCTGTCGGTAGCGACCATCACGAGGAGGTCGTCGTTAATGTCATACACATCACGTACTTTACCGTGGTAAACACTCTTCTGTCCATCAAAATGGAAATCTGTCTTTGTTAATGCTTTCATTTTATTTAATTTATAATTTATAATTTACAATTTATAATTGAGCCTGCCCCTAGAGCAGTACTGTTAATTATTAATTATCAATTATTAATTTTTAATTGTTTTCTTTTCTTCCGCTCTCTCCTTGTCATACTTGTCGTATGCGTTAACGATGCGGGTTACGAGTTTGTGGCGCACGATATCCTTCTGTCCCAGCTTCACCACTCCGATGCCTTCCACTCCGTCCAGAATCTTGAGCGCCTCCTTCAGTCCGCTTCGCTGTTCGCGTGGCAGGTCAATCTGTGTCAGGTCGCCGGTGATAATCATCTTGGTGTTCATGCCCATACGGGTTAGGAACATGCGAATCTGTTGGGAGGTTGTGTTCTGCGCCTCGTCGAGGATGACGACGGCATCGCTGAGTGTGCGTCCGCGCATAAAGGCGAGCGGAGCAATCTGGATAATGTGCTTTTCCATCATATCCTGCAGCTTTACGGCAGGTATCATGTCTTCCAGCGCATCGTAGAGCGGCTGGAGGTATGGGTCAATTTTGTCTTTCATATCGCCAGGCAGGAAACCGAGCTTTTCGCCGGCTTCTACGGCTGGTCGTGAGAGGATGATTTTCTTGATGGCTTTCTCCTTGAGGGCCTTTACGGCAAGGGCGATGCTGAGATAGGTCTTACCGGTACCGGCTGGTCCCACGGCAAATACCATGTCGTTCTTCTCGTAAGCATCTATCAGCTGCTGCTGGTTTTCGCTGCGGCTCTTGATAGGTCGGCCACTGATGCTGTATACCAGCACGCCTTTCACGCTGTCCGCCTTGGTCTGTTTTCCTTTCACGATGTCCAGGATGTCTTCATCATTGAGCATGTTGTATTTAAGCAAGTGCTTGCGCATCTGCTCAATATCCTCTTCCACCTTTGCCATTTCCTCCTCGTCGCCGAGCACACGAATCACGTTGTCGCGTGCTACGATACGCAACTTAGGATACAGCGATTTAATCATCTGCAGGTGGGCGTTGTTCACACCGTAGAACATCACTGGATCGATATCTTCGAGTACAATATGTTTCTCTATCAAAATGTCTTAATTCTATAAAGTTTAAACTATCCTATCTAATATTTTGTTATATAACGCTGCAAAATTACTACTTTTCCATGAAATGAGCAAATTTCGGCGAATAAAACATTCTTTAAATATTAAAAAAGCTATTTTTTCGAGAGATTTTGTTACCTTTGCAGCTAAATTTGGCGATGCGGTTCCCGTTTTGCCTGAAGAATATAGAATATTATTTCGTGAAAATAAGATAATTATGAAGATTAGTAAGAATAGATATTTACAGGGTTTTGGTATTGTGGTTTTGCTTCTGGCACTGGTAAGAGTCATCTTCCCGGGAGTAGCAAAACCGAAGGTTGCTGCTGCTGGTGCAGCTGATTCTACGCTCGTGGCTGCGAAGGATTCGGCTGCTTCTGATGCTTCTTCTGCTGAGATTTCTGATGCATCGGCTGATGCTGAAGGGAATGTGGCTGAGGACCTGAAGAAGGATGAACTCTCTGTTATGCCTGATACGGCACAGAGCGGCAAGCCTTCTATCTTCTTCGACAAGGATGGCAAGGAGGTGAAGCATCGCATCTTCTCGGTGCCTCATTTCGGCAATACTTTCCCCGACCAGCAGGATGTGCAGATTCTGGCGGCTACTAAGCATGGTGTGAAACCGGTACAGAACCGTCTGGAGGCGGAGAACAGCAAGGGCAAGCTGGTGTATGTGGGCAGCAATCCTTTCTTTTATGTCGACAAGCTGAACAACAGTATTCCTTACCTGGTGCCTCGTGCCTCAGTGCTGCTCCAGGATATTGGCCGTGCCTATTTCGATTCGTTGCAGATTAAGGGCATTCCGCTTCATAAGATTATCGTGACGAGCATTCTGCGCACCAAGGATGATGTGGCGAAACTGCGTACCCGAAACGGCAATGCTACCGAGAATTCGTGTCATCTCTATGGTACTACCTTCGATATATGCTACAACCGCTACAAGCAGATTCAGACCCGTGAACAGCCTCGCCGACAGGTGCAGAATGATACCCTGAAATGGGTGTTCTCCGAGGTGCTCCGCGATTTCCGCAACAAGAACCGCTGCTATATCAAATATGAGGTGAAGCAGGGGTGCTTCCATATCACCGTGAGATAAATCCTTGGAAAATGTCCCCACACGCCCTGAAAGGGCAGAAGCCCCTAGCCCAGGGCAGCGCCCTGGGTATAAAATATAATAATAAACATGCGCCCTGTAAGGGCAAAAGCTTTAAAATACTTAGTGATAATAAAGCTTTTGCCCTTACAGGGCGTCTTGCTGACTGCTACTATACCCAGGGCGCTGCCCTGGGCTAGGGGCTTCTGCCCTTTCAGGGCGTGTGGGCAAAACTTACGAAAGTTCAGTTATTTAATTTTTGATTCTCTTCAAATCTGCTTCTTCTCCCACTATCCAGATGATGTCTCCCTTCTTGAAGACTCGGGTAGGGGATACGTGCGTCAGATTCTCCTGGCCCTCTTCCAGTCCTACAACCATGCAGTTGTACCGGTCTCTGATACCGCTTTCGATGAGCGTCTTGCCCAGGAATTCGCTGGAAGAAGAGATGATGAGCTGGCTGAGTTTCATCTCGCGCTTTTCTATTTCAGCCTCCTCAGGCAGCAGGTCGCTCTGCAGGGCGGTGTTGAATTTCTGCAGCTGGTCGTCGTTTCCGATTACCTGCAGTTTGTCGCCCGGGAAGATGATCATGTCGCCGTTCGGGATGTTCAGCCGGTGAGAGCCGCGGTGAATGCTGCTCAGGTCTACACCGAAACGCTGGCGCAGATGCAGCTCTCGCAGCGATTTGCCCGTCCAACTGCTATCCTCAGGCACTTCAAATTCGCTGATGTGGATATCCCGGTCCAGCAGTCTGCCCTCGTAGAGCGGCCGCTTTTCGCCATTCACCTGAGCCGCAATATCGCGCGAACGGAGGTTGTGAACGAAGACGCGCTCCATCACGATGCTACGCTTCTTGATGCGGCGGGAGGTTATCATCAGCATCACTACTGCTGCACCGATGCAGACAATCAGCGCATTGGTAAAGCGCGAGAGGAAATTGATGATGTAGAAGATGAAAGCCAGTGCTATCATAAAGCGCACGAACACCGTAAAGAGCAGCGGCACGCGGTTGATGCTGCTCTCCACCCAGAGGCGTTTCCACTCGGCACTGTGGTTCTTCTTCATCACGATGGCGCGCAGGAACGGTGAGATGAATAGAATGGTGAGCAGACCGGTAATAGCGTTGGCATACCAGTGGAGATGCCAGCCGGGCAGCAGATTGCGCATCAGTGGCAGCACGAAGGTGAACATCAGGGCGATGACGGCTGCCGAGAGGATAGAGTAGGCGGTGGTGTTGACCAGCATCTGGCGGATCAGCGATTTCCACTTGCTCTGCTGCTGTGTCTGGGGATGACTCATCGCGAAATGGTTCAGAATATGGATGAGCTTGTCGGGCAGATGTTTCTCCATCACCTGATAGGTAGGTGTGGCAAGACGGATCATATAAGGGGTGAGGAAGGTGGTGATGACGCTCACTGCTACCACTACCGGATAGAGGAACTTGCTGATGACGCCGAGCGACAGACCCAGCGAGGCGATGATGAAAGAGAACTCACCAATCTGGGCCATCGAGAAACCGCAGCGCATCGCCGACTTCAGCGACTCGCCTCCGAGCATGAATCCGAAGGTGCCGAATATCGCCTGACCTACCAGTATCGTACCGACCAGGGCGAGGATAGGAACGGCATATTCTACCAGAATCTTCGGGTCTACCAGCATACCTACCGATACGAAGAAGATGGCTCCGAAGAGATTCTTTACCGGTTCTACGAGTTTGATAATCTTCTCTGCCTCAATGGTTTCTGCCAGAATGCTGCCCATAACGAAGGCTCCGAAGGCGCTGCTGAACCCCACCTTGGTGCTCAGTACCGCCATGCCGCAGCACAGACCCAGCGAAACGATAAGCAGGGTTTCGGCATTGATAAGTTTCCTCACCGAACGCAGGAACCACGGAATGGCGAAGATGCCCACGATAAACCACACGCCCAGGAAGAAGCCTATCTTCACGATAGAGGCAAGCATCTGCCCGCCGTCGGGACTGCTTCCGCTCGCTATCGCCGACAGCATCACCATCATCACGATAGCCAGGATATCTTCCAGTATCAGCACGCTCATCACCATCGAGGCAAACTTCTGGGTGCGCAGCCGCATATCATCGAATGCCTTATATATAATAGTGGTGGAGCTCATGGCGAGCATACCGCCCAGGAAGATGCAGTCCATCCTTCCCCAGCCGAAGCCGTGGCCTACGCTGATGCCCAGCATCATCATGCAGAACACGATAACCACGGTGGCGATGATGGGAGAAGCGCCCATCTTCACGATTTTCTTGAACGAGAAGTCGAGACCGAGCGAGAAGAGGGTGAAGATGACACCGATGTCGGCCCAGGTCTGGATATCCGTTTCGTCGACTACCGACATGGTGTAGGGCATGTGTGGCGAAACCAGGAATCCCGCCATGATGTATCCCAGCACCAGCGGCTGCTTGAGCCTTTTGAAGATGAGGGTTACGATGCCTGCCACCATCAGAATGAGGGCGAGGTCTTTTACTAAAAATGGAATTTCTGCCATTAGTTATAGTTTATAGTTTATAATTTACAGTTTATAGCGGCTTCGCTTAAAGTAGGGGGAAGCTGATAAAAATAATAGTTTATAGTAGATAAGACGCTTTCTTTGCAGCAAGAATGCCCTATTAACTATAAACTATTAACTATAAACTAATCATTAAATTCTTCTGTGATTTCCGCTATCTTCACGATGGTCTTCACTACCTTCTCCATTACCTGGATGCTCACAAACTCGTGAGGGCCGTGGAAGTTGACACCGCCGGCGAAGATGTTAGGACAAGGCAGACCCTTGAAGCTCAGCTGGGCTCCGTCGGTACCGCCGCGGATAGGTTCTACGCGAGGTGGAACGCCGCTCTCCTGCATCGCTCTGAGCACGATGTCGATGACGTGCATGTTAGGATCAATCTTCTCCTTCATGTTATAGTACTGGTCGTAGATAACCGCCTTTACGGTTCCGTCGCCATACTTCTCGTTCATCTTGTTTACGCAGTCCTCGATGAAGTCCTTGCGGCTTTCAAACCTGTTGCGGTCGTGATCGCGGATGATGTAGCTGAGCTTTGCCTCCTCGCAGCGGCTCTCGATGCCGATGAGGTGGTAGAAACCCTGGTAGCCTTCAGTCTGCTCAGGAGTCTCGTTCTCAGGAATCATGTTCTGGAATTCCACAGCCAGTCGGCTTGCATTCACCATCTTTCCCTTGGCATAGCCTGTATGAACGCTCACACCCTTGATGACGATCTTGGCTCCGGCAGCATTGAAGTTCTCGTATTCCAGGTCGCCCAGGTCGCCGCCATCTACGGTGTAAGCCCAGTCGCAGCCAAACTTCTCTACGTCGAAATGATGTGCGCCCATACCGATTTCCTCGTCAGGATTGAAACCTACTCGGATGTCGCCGTGCTTGATTTCGTCGTGGTCGCGCAGATAGCACATAGCCTGTACGATTTCAGCGATGCCCGCCTTGTCGTCAGCACCCAGCAGGGTAGTACCGTCTGTCACGATGATATCCTCTCCCTTGTGAGCCTTCAGCTCTGGGAAAGTCTCAACGCTTGAGATGATGCCCGGGCTCAGCTCGATGTCGTTGCCGTCATAGTTCTTGATGACGCGCGCCTTTACATCCTTTCCGCTGGCATCAGGCGATGTATCCATGTGTGAAATAAATCCGATGGTAGGAGTCTTTTTCTTGGTATTGCTCTTCAGAGTGGCATAGATATAGCCCATGTCATCCAATTCGACATCGCTCAGTCCTTCGTCCTCAAGTTCCTTCTTCAGGTACTTGGCAAATTCGAGCTGTTTTGCCGTACTAGGCACGCTGGTCGATTCTTCGCTCGACTGTGTGTCGAATTTCGTATAGTTTATAAATCGTTCTACTAAATCCATGTTTTCAATTATTAATCATTTCTGTTGTTTCGGGTGATCTCGGTGGGATTCAAACCCACGACCTTCAGAACCGGAATCTGACGCTCTATTCAGCTAAGCTACGAGACCCTCTTTTCTGCCGCCCGTTTCTCCGGTTGTATGACATCGAAACGGAAGTCGACTGCAAAATTACTGCTTTTATTTGAAATAACCAAATATTTGGGGCAGATTTTTTCATATATATAATGTGTATTTGCAAATTGTTCTACAAAATGCTACTAAAAAACTTAAAAATGCTATCATTTTGCGAAAAAATACGGAAAAATGCTTGCAGATTAATTATTATTTTGTACCTTTGCAGCGCAAATACTAAATATGAAATAAAAATGAGCAATTTGATAAAACCTGAAGGGTACAAGGCGCTGCTGGATATGCGCCAGACCGAAATGGGTATTAAAATGATAAAAGAATTCTTCCAGCAAAACCTGAGCACCGAGCTCTGTCTGCGTCGCGTTACCGCTCCGCTCTTCGTATTGAAGGGTCTTGGTATCAATGATGACCTGAACGGCGTAGAGCGCCCTGTAAGTTTCCCTATCAAGGATTTGGGCGAAGCCCAGGCTGAGGTGGTTCATTCTCTTGCCAAGTGGAAGCGACTGACGCTTGCCGAGTATGAGATTGAGCCTGCTTATGGCGTATATACAGATATGAACGCCATCCGTGCTGACGAGGAGCTGGATAATCTTCATTCGCTCTATGTTGACCAGTGGGACTGGGAGGCTGTGATTACCAAGGAAGACCGTACCATTGCCTTCCTCGAGAATATTGTGCGCCGCATCTATGGTGCCATCTTGCGCACCGAGTTCCTGGCTTGCGAGCATTATCCTCAGCTGAAGCCTTTCCTGCCTAAGGAGATTCATTTCATTCATGCGCAGGATTTGCTCGATATGTATCCAGACCTTTCTCCTAAGGAGCGTGAGGATGCTATCTGCAAGAAGTATGGCGCTGTATTTGTAGAGGGCATCGGAGGCAAGTTGAGCGATGGCAAGAAGCATGATGGCCGAGCTCCTGACTATGATGACTGGAGCACCGTGGCTGAGAACGGCAAGATGGGACTGAATGGTGATATCCTCATCTGGTATCCTGTTTTGGGTCGCAGTTTCGAGCTCAGTTCTATGGGTATCCGTGTCGACAAGGAGAGTCTGCTGCGTCAGCTTAAGCTGGAGGGCAAGGAGGATAGAGAGAAGCTTTACTTCCATCAGCAGCTCCTGAACGACAAGTTGCCTCTGAGCATTGGTGGCGGTATCGGCCAGAGCCGTCTGTGTATGGTATTGCTTCATAAGGCTCACATTGGTGAGATCCAGGCTAGCATCTGGCCTGAGGAGATGCGCAAGGAGGCTGAGAAAGCGGGCATGAATCTTATCTAAGCCTTTCTGTCGGTGCGTCATGGTGTATACTGTGATGTGCTGCATATTCAGTTGATCTTTTTAAGATAATAATAATTTGCTTACGAAGGCTCCCGGTGCATTTCTGCATCGGGGGCTTTTTTGGTTGTGTGTCGGTATGACACTAACCTAGTTGGTTCAAATTCCCCAGAACGCCCCGTTTCTGCCGTTTTCGGGGTCTTCATTGGTGACCGGCGTCTGTCATCATTTATAACCCGTGTTGGTCTTAATAGAAGACTCGAGCGAGGCACAAAAGACTGTTCTTTCGATTGCCGGTGCAAAGATATGAAGATTTCTGGTATCTACCAAATTTAGGCATGTGATAAGGAGCGATTTTCAGCAGCTTACGATTTGAAACTTAGTTAAGAGAAATAACTCTATGTTTCATGGGGCGCATCTCTATGTTTTGTGGTGTAGAGAACTATGTTTTGCGTTATAAATCAGTATATTACAAAGTAATATCCGTTTTCGGAAAACGTACTCAGTACTCAGTATTCAGTTTTTTTCGCTGTTGTTACCATCCTCTGTATAGATAGTATATT
>DAWDQD010000009.1:0-96886 GCA_052349145.1 Segatella copri
AATATAAGTTATTGATTTACAGACGATTAAATGTTAATTTAACGCAGTATTGTATTAACAACTATATATTTTTTAGATAAAGGATGAGGCCCTGCAGCTTTGTTTCCCGAGCCCAAGCTCAACAAACTTGAACCCCCGAACCGGAACCGCATCTTATACTTTACCCTAAAACAAAACCAATTTAAACAAAAAATTATATTTATGAGAGAAGTATTCGAAGGGGACCATAGCCTTAATTATGGAGCTGATGATGAACATTACATTGTTTATCCTAAGGAGAAAACTCTTTTTGAGTTTGCGAAGCAGCTAAATGCAACTGCAGAGCAGAAAGAGAAGGGGGAGGATGAAAAAGGGGAAAAACATTCTTCTGTCTGTTCCTACATCGATATGATTGATGACGTTAGCCAGAAACTGAAGATTGGATTCGAACAGTATAAAAAGGCGAAGGAAGAAGAGATTCGCAAGCTGAAGAACGAACTAGCTGCTGAGAAGCTTTTCTCTGATGGAGTTCATAAGGAAAATCAGCTGCTGGTTCAGAATCTGCATAAGGCTAAGGCGGAAAACCAGAAACTCAGTAAGAAACTTGATGAAGCAAGAGATGAAATCAGCTGTAAGGATATCACTATTCGTCGGATGAAGAAAGATGCAGAACGTAAAGATACAGCCATGCAGGTCGATGTATCTGAGGTGAAAGAAAAATTTGCCAGGGAAATGATTGACTCCGGTATCAGATTTATTAAAGATATGAAGACTGCGATAGATGATTCGCAGACTTTTAAATGTATGGGGCTGTTAAACCATATGACAGATGATTGCTTTGGCAAACATGAAGCTATACATCGCGAACTGAAGGATATGATTCAAGGCATTTTTGGCAGTCGTGAACAAGTTGCAAAGGAGCAGAATGAACCTAGACCTAACAATGTTACGGTAAAAGAAGGCGGGGTGTACAATGGTGTGGTTCATCATCAGAATATTCATCCTAAGGTGGACAAGCGGGATTCTCTTCCTAAGGCGGACCTGTCGGATTTTCTGCCTGAGGTAGATATGAAGGATTCTCTGCCTAGATACAAACGTAGAAGATTTAGATTAGAAGGAGAAGATTATGAGTGGAAATAAGATTATTATATGCCCTGGGGCTTTTTACAACGAGCATGTTGAACAGCAGAATATCTTTGGCGTGGTGAATGTATATCCGCCGAAAGATGGAGGGAGAGGCGGACAGACGGTTTCTTCTGTACAGCTGATTGACTGTTCGGAGGATGAGGACCTCGAGGCGGAAGATGTTGCTGCTGCTGACTTCGAGGCGGATGCTGGCTTCGAGGCGGATGCTGCTGACTTCGAGAATGCTGCTGATTTTAAGGCTGCTCCTGGTGAGGATGAGCGAAAAGCAGAAAGGGATGCGGCTGCTGGCATCAGCCGGAAGGAAACCGGTAGGGGCAGAAAGAGCGAGTATCTCTTTGCCCGTGATGAAAACTACTGCGTCAAGGACGAGGCGGAAACCCGCAAACAGGCTGAGCTCTTCCGCACATTCCTAGAGCAGAATGAGTGGGCAGGGCTGCGTACCAGTTCTAGAAGAAGTTCGCCCCTGAACATCGCCATCTTCTCCTTCCTTGATCATTGGAAAGAATATGGGGTAATTCCCCGTAAGCGAGCGGTAGGAGTGAACACCATCTTCAGGTTCCTGACCAAAGACTGCAAAATCAGTATTGATGCAATAGAGAAGTCGTTCAATAACGCCTTCTGTAACAACCCCCCGAAAAAGAATTCCGATATGGAGAAGCTGGTGGATGCTTTTTTTGAAGAGAATATGTAGGATTAATGACTGAAAAAGAGAAAAAACGTAGGAAAAATAATTAATCCTATTTTGCCTATTTATCCTAAAGGTGAAAAAGCCGTATCTTTGCCCCCGTAATCAGATGACAAGTCTGGTTGCGGGGGCATTTTTTTGTCCGTAAATATGATTTATTAATTTTTAATTTTTAAGTTTATGAAAAAGATGAAAGTAGTCAAGCTTCTTGACGTTCAGAGTGGTGTAAGCCAGCAGACAGGTAATCCTTGGAAATCTCGCGAGGTAGTGGTGGAATCAATGGAGAATGCGGTTCATCCCGACCGGTATGTGGCGCGGCTCTTCGGCGATGCGGTAGACAAGTTTACGGCTAAGGAAGGCGATGTGCTGGGCATCGGGCTCCGCCACAGCGTGAGGGAGTATAACGGCAGATATTATGGCGAGACGCATATCTCGGAGTTTGAGCAAGTGCAGCCATTCTGATGTTAGTTAATAGTTGACAGTTAATAGTTTATAGAGTTTTGCCTATTATAAAAAATAAAGAATTATGTATATTAAGATTCAGATTTCAGATGCTTTGTATCAGGCTCTCCTGACGCAGGGCAAACGCAAGAAGGGCTCTATCGCCCTGGTCAGCCCCAAGGAGGGTAATTTCAACGCATTCGCCAGCAATAGCGAAACGCGGAAACAACGCAAGTTTATACGGCTGGCTCATGGAAGTGCCAGCGTGGGCGATGAGGATGTGAGAATGCATCTGCGTATCAGCCGCAGAGAAGCCGAGGTTATGCCGGCTCAGGTTATCTGCAAAGAGAGTGAGATTGCCGGTGAGTTTGTAACGAAAAATTGCTAGTCTATGAGTTTTGGAATATCCGAAAGTGTAAGGAGCAGGGCGGTACAGGTTTGTACGCCCCAGCTCTTTCATCAGGCAGCCCAGAGCGGTGTGGTGGTGAAGACTTGCGCCGAGATAGAAGACGCACTTGAGAGCCTGCGCAGAGGCGAGATGAGCAAGGATGATTATGTGGCGCTGAAGACGAAGTTGAAGGCTAAACTCCCGATTCTCACTCCGCATGCTACCTTCAAGAACGGCCGACGACTGAATGCGGATGCCATCCCCAGCGGGCTTTCTATCTACGACAAAGACCATATTCCCGACCCGAGAGGGTGGTGGAAGACGAAGAGCCAGGAGCTGAAGCAGAATAAGCCTGAGGTGCTGGACTGCATCCTGCTGGTTCATGTTACGCCTTCGCTCGAGGGACTGAGGCTTGTCTTCGTTATCCCGGGAAGAATGAACCTGGCTGATGCGCAGAAATGGATGTCGGAGCAGCTGGGGGATAAGGATTATGATTCTTGCGTGAAGGACCTGGCACGGCCTTCGTTCATCGTGCCCGAAGACTATATCCTCTTTATTAATGAAGAGGAGCTGTTTAAGGATAGAGAGGCTGCAACCCGGAGCGAGAAGCTGAAAAAGGACGGAGAGCTGAAGGGGAACGGAGAACTGAAGGGGGACGGAGAACTGAAGGGGGACGGGGCTTGGAAAGCCCCGGAACGGGGGCTGCCTGACGGGAGACCGGAGGGAGCTGCTGAAGGAGGCGGAGCTGGCGCTGACGGGAGACCGGAGGGAGCTGCTGAAGGAGGCGGAGCTGGCGCTGACGGCAAGCAGGCTGGCGGCAAGGGTGCTCCTACCAGCTACCCCAAGGAATACCAGGGAGTGCCTTATCCGGTTATCATAGAGAAGCTGATAGAGCTGCTGGGAGGAGAGCCGCAACATGGCTCCAGAAACTCGTTTATCTTTACATTAAGCTGCTATCTCCGCTATCTCTGCGATGATAATGCGGAATGGATCAAGCAGGTGATTCCAACCTTTGGCGAAGACCGGAAGAGGGCGTTCATAACCGTGGAGAGTGCCTGCAACAGAAAGCAGAGCTTCCGAATGCCCAGCATCGTGAGCAAGGCCGTAGAGCTGGTAAGAAATGAAAAGATGAATGCGCTTTCTGCCAACTATGATGACAGCGATTTCGGCGATATCAACAATCCGGAATCTTACTTCTATCATATTCATCAGATGCCGGAAAAATTGCCCAAACTCATCCGACTCCTGATTTCGAAAACACCGGAGATTTACCGTCCAGCCGTATCGCAGGCCATCTTCCCGCCACTGGCATCGCATCTCTGCGAAACCCGATTCCGCTATCTCGATAATGTAGAGCATGAGGCTACAATTTCTTCTATCTTGTGTGCCCCTACAGGAAGCGGAAAGGAAGCCATCACGCAACCTATCAACCACATCATGGCTGACATCAGGAAGCGGGATGCTGAACAGAGAGAAAGAGAGCGACTGTGGAAAGATGAATGCAACCGTAAAGGCTCGAACAAAGACAAGAGAGAAAGACCGCAAGGACTTGTTATACAAGAGGTTAATATTGATATGACGAACCCTGCCTTTGTGCTCAGAATGAAGGAGGCTGAGAACCATTTCCTCTATTCAAAACTGAACGAGCTGAACCTCTTCGATGCGCTGAAGGGCAAGACCAACCAGCACTTCCGCATCATGGAGCTTGCCTTCGATCTGGGTAATTACGGACAGGACAGAGTGGGCACACAGAGCGTTACCGAAACCATCAAGGTGCGCTTCAACTGGAATGCCTGCTGCACCCCGAAAAAGTGTCGCGAATATTTCAAAAGGGTGGTAACGGATGGTCCTATCAGCCGTATCTCGTTCAGCACCATCGAGCGCCGTCCATGCGGTTCGGAGCTTCCGGTATACGGCACTTATGATGCAGCCTTCGATGAACAGCTGAAGCCCTATATCGACAATCTGGTGAAGGCTAGAGGACTGGTAGACTGCCCTGGAGCCCGCAAGCTGGCTCAGACGCTTCTGGATGAAAATGCCCAGTTTGCCCGTCTGTCGCAGGATGTGGTATTCGAGAATCTCTCGTTCAGAGCCAATGTCATCGCCTATCTGAAGGCATGCGTGCTGTATGTGGCAAACGGCATGAAATGGGAGAAATCCATCGCAGATTTCGTGCGCTGGAGCGAGCGTTATGACCTCTACTGTAAGTTGAAATTATTTGGACAGATGATTTACGATGCAGACAGAGAGCAGGACTGCGTGCCTAAGACAGCACCGAGGGGTCCGAAGAATATGCTTGAGATGCTGCCCGAACAGTTCTCGCTCAAGGATTATGCCAATCTGCGCAGGGAGCAGGGTTTCGACGACAACCGCAAGCGTACGATGGATGCTGTTTACCAGTGGGTATCGCGCGGATATGTGGTGAAGCTGCTTAAAGACGAAACTGCTGACACTGACACTGACAGTTTAATTTTCCGCAAGGTGCATTACAACAGGAGTTATCTTCTCAATAAAGAATAAGCTTATGGAAATAATAGTAAAGCGAATAGCCAAGAAGAAGACCTATACGATAGGTCATCTTTATCTTCTGAAAGAGGATGAGGTAGAGAGCCGCCAGAGTTTCAGCAGGCATCTGGAAGACAAGCGTGAATTTCGCGATACCTTTTCTGAGACGCTGCTGGACAAGGAGCATTATTTCTGCGATACGCTGGAGCCTACCTGGCGCAATCTGCTGGGCATCACGCTGAGTCCTGGGGAAGTGGATGCCCGTTCGGGCAGGGTGAGCGGCAAGATAGCGCGCAAGGTTCGGGGCAAGACGGCGATACCCGAGGGCACTTATCCGCTGCTTGTTACCCCGTCGCCCAGGTTTAAGTGTTTTCTGCCTCTCGTTCAGGGAGTGCCCGGTTTCGAGGGCATCCGCATCCATGCAGGCAATTATCCTGACGACACGCAAGGCTGCATCCTGGTGGGCGAGAACAAGTTCAGGGGGATGGTAGTGAACTCCCGCATCTGGCTCAACCGCCTCATCAGCCGCATTGCCGAGGCTAGGGAGCAGGGGGAATCTGTATGGATTACGGTTATCTGAAAATAAAAAGAGGGTGAGTCATCTGGTTATGACACACCCTCTTTTTTGTCTTTTATTTCTTTTTCTTCTTCTTCTTTTTGATGCCGAAGAAATCGCGGAGGCCGTTGAAGTCTTTCTTCATGATGAGACCGAGACCCTGCGTGTTCAGACTGTTGCGCGTAAAATAGCGGTCGTTGGTCTGATTGTACATGCGTATGGCGAGGTTGCCGTTAGGGAAGATGAGGTAGCGGAGGTCAAAATCACCGATGAAACTCTGCGTGGCATTCGGATTGTCGCGATAACCGAACTGGCCATTGAAAAGCAAACGGTTGTTGAGCAGCTTGCCGCTCAGAATGCCCTCATATTCGGCATTGTTGAAACCTTCATCGCCCGTAGATATGTTGGCACCGAAATTCCAGTTGTTGCTCTTCACCACGTTGGAAAGTACGGTGTTCAGCTGCTGCGAGATGGTGCCGCTCAGCAGGCTCTGCATCGCCAGCGAAGTCTGACTCTGCTGTTCACCATCCTCGCTCACCTGGTTGTTGTTGGTCTGGGCGTAGAACCGGCCGATGCCCAAGAGATACAGCACCTGCTGGTTCATCTCTTCCTGCGAATTGATGATAGAGTAGATCATCTGCTTCGCATCGCTGTTAACCGTAGGCAGGTCCATAGAGAAATCTACCTTAGGCGATTGAGGCGTGCCGGTGATGTCCATCAGGCAGTCTACGCGGATGTTGTTGCCCGAGAACGAACGGCCTATGCGCAGGTCGCTCAGCGGCACTCCGTTTACGGTATATTTAGCCCGCAGATTGAGTGGGGCGTTGTATGGGTTGCCACCGAAGGCGATGGTGCCGCCCGGCATAAACTCGAACTCCTTCTTGATGAGATTCTGGATGGTGAGCTTGTAGGTGCCGTGGTCTACCACATAGTTGCCAAACATGTCGAACGAGCCCTTGTTGAAGTAGTTGGCGCGAATTACGCCATCTCCGTTCAGGGTGAGGTAATCGCCCGACTGCTCGTCCATGATCAGCTTGAGCGTGAGGTTCTGGTTGGTGTTAACGAGGAAGTTGATGCGCATATCCGATTCGAAATCGATGTCATCCTCTCTCTGTTTCGTGGTTGGAGTCCCGTTCAGGCTGTCCATGATATCCGGCACAATCTCGTGCCAGTGGATAAAGCTCTTGTCGCTGATGGCGTCCGGACTTGCCACATTATATACAAAGATGCTGCCCGGTTCAGGCTCGGCGTTGATATCGATGACGGTTTCGCCGCTCTTGCCGTGGATGCCTACCTCGCCCGTGGCATAGATGGTGCCATAGAAGGTGTTGTCGCCAAACTCGCGGGTATCGAAGCCCAGGAAGTTGTGCGCCTTGATATCGAGGTCATAGCTCAGCCTGGTGAGGTGCTTGTGGTGGATGCCTCCGCTCAGGATGGCTATGTTGCGGTTGCGGTCGAAGATGGTATCATTCTCTATGAGGATATCATCTGGGATAGCGTGGGCACGGAGCGCATCGAAGGTATAATCGGTGTTGAGCTGCTTGAGGTGCACCTTGCCGTGAGCGGTAAGGTCGCCCACGAGATTGATGTTTTTCAAATCGCCTACCACATTGAGATGGCCATCGCCCCAGGCTTCTACCTGGTTCATGAAACTGCCGCAGAAATTCTCGAGGAATTTCATGCTGGTGCCCTGGGCATCGATACCCAGGTCGATATAGTTGCGCTTAGGCGAGACGTATCCGTTGATGAGCGTCTGATGCTCCGGACCATCATCGGCAACTGCATGAATGTCAATCTGTTCGAGCTCCTTGTTGAAGTTGACACCAGCATGGAGCACACCGAGCGGTCCGTTTTCGAAGGTAAACTCCTTCACGTCTAGCTGGGCGTAGGCATCAGGGTCGTTGAAGAGGCTCTTGATGATAGCCTTGCCCGAAGCCTTGCCGGTGAAATCTACCGAATGGAAATTGATGAGGTTCAGCACGTATGCCACATCCACATCCTTCAGGTCGGCTACGATAGAATCGGTCTTCTCGGGTGTAGCAAGACCGGAAACGATGACGTGCTGCTGGTCGTGGCTCACGGCGAAATGGTCTACCAGCAGGCGGTTCTTGCTGTAGATGATGTCGGCAGGATGAACCTCCCACGGCGTGCCGTCGATTCTGATTTCAGACGGGTGTATGGTTACGTGGGCGGTAGAAACATGATTTTCGTTCTTGAAGAACTGCGCCCTCGTATCGATGATGCCCTGGATAGGGAGCTTGGCCGAATGGTTGTTGTAGAAGAGCTTGGCGAAGAGCTGGTTGTCGGCAGCGGCTGCCTTTACGTGGATGCCCGGTCCGTTATCTCCCCATTTGCCCTGCCTGATCTGCGCATCTACCTTGAGCGAATCGTTGATGGTATGCAGTCGCACTTTGGCTCCATGATAGTCTTTTGCGCCATAGCTGAAGTCAGCCACGCTGGCATAGATGTTGACGGTTTTCTCGGCATCGTTCACGAATCCATCGGCAAAGACGGGCTGCTCTATCTGCAGCGGAATGCCCAGCATGCGCTGCAGTATCTCGGTAGAGGTGATTTCTGCCTGGAAGGTGAAATGGTTCTTCGCACTCCTGTCTACCTTGCCGATGCCCGGAAGGGTAGGCAGTTTGCTGGCTACCAGGTTGGTGAAGCTCTTGGTGAGGGTAGCGTAATCGTACTCTCCGTCAACATGGATGCTGGCGAACGGGGCTTCGAGGTCGAAATAGCTGTCCTTGCCCTGGTTCTTGGCGCTTACGGTGATGCCATCGAGACTGTAGGTCTTGTCGGCTACCTTCAGTCCCAGGATGGTTGGCAGCAGATGCTGTACATGGGCAGTAGCTGCATACTGCTTGCGCGGGATGGAGTAGGAGCCTTCTACCTGGATGTTGGCGTTAGGGTCGGCGATGGATGCGAGTCCCTCGAGCAATCCCCGGTTATAGCTGCCGTCTATCTGAATATTGCGGTAGCTGTACTTGTTGAAATCGAAGCGCGGAATGCTGCCCTTGGCATAGAAATGCTGCTTGTTGCCGTGAGCCGAAAGCGATGCTGCCAGAATGCCGAACTGCCCGTTGTCGAGGATTCGGCCCAGGTTGATGCCCTGGGTGTTGATGCTAGCCTTGAGCTCGGAGCCAGCTTTTTCGGCCTTGATGGCTACTTCGCCCACGCCGGTCTTCAGCTGGCCGCGGGTGCCTGCCTTCTTGCCAGCACCATATACTTCACCTATATAATATATGTCGCCCAGGCGCAGCACTTCTTTCGGAATGCTGATGCGTTTGCCCAGATTTCTGGAAACCTCTCCGATGCCATCGCCTGATATCTTGAGGGCTGAGATATTTGCCTTCCAGCGCAGAAGGCGGTCCCAATCGCTCACACGGCCGTTAGCCCTGAGCAGCAGACTGCCGCTCTGAGTCTTGAATTCTAGGTTATGGATGCGGGCAGATGTACTGGTGCCCGAAAACTGGAGATGAAGCTGCAGGGCATCCTTGAACTTGCGGAGTTCAGGCACGAAGCAGGCAATATCGGCAAGCGTGATGACGGATGGCTTGATGCCGCCCTGAAACTGGAGTGTAGGCTTTACGATATGCTTGTTCTCGATGCGGTAGGTAGCGCGCAGGTCATCAAACTGCAATTGCGAATGAGGGAGCTCGATGCTGAAGTCTCTGAGTAGGGCTTGCTGCTGGTCGGCATCGAGTTTGAATCTCAGATTTCTGAGTTGAAGTCCTGATTTATCTTTCAGCGCTATCTTCTTGACAGACAAATGGATATCCTTGTCTGTGAGATGGCCCAGAATAATGTGGGCAGAGAGGTCGGTGATGCCTAGATGCTGCGGCGAAAAGACGCCCGGCTCAGGCGCAATATCGCGCTGGTTGTAGGCAACGGCACCATGCCGGATAATCAGGCTTCCGATGTGCAGGTCGAGCGGAGTATGGCGGGTGGTATCTTTCGAAGCCAGCGAATCGAGCACGAACTGGATGTTCATCGGGCTCTTGGCATCCTGCTTGTAGATGTTGGCATTGAGCCCGAAGAGCTGGGCAGATGAAACCGAAATCTTGCCATCCTTCAAAGGCAGGAAATCGAGCTTTGCCGATACGCGCGAAGCACAGATCATGCTGTCGCCCTTCTGGTCGAGCATCATCACGTCATCTATGATAATGCGGTTGAAGAAGCCCAGGTTCACCTTTCCGATACTTACTTGAGTGCCGAATTTCTGGGCCAGCGCACCGGCTACTTCAGAGCCGATGAAGGCCTGTACTGGTGGCACGTGCAACAGTACGACAAGCAAGAAATAGACAGCAGCCAGCGTCCATATAATGCTATTGATGATATGTTTTAAATGTTTCAGAGTTGCTTTCTCTAGTTTACAAAAATGTTACTAATTTGAATTTTGCGACAAAATTACTGAAAAATCGGCATAAAATCGAATAATTCACACAATTTTTCTTTTTTATATCACTTTTTTTCACTATTTTTGCAGCACGTTAGAAGTTTCAGCATAGGAGTAGATAAAATACTGAACTTTCGCATGTGGTTTAAGTACGGGCTGAAAGGCCCAAAAGCTCAGAAGCAGTACGCCCTGAAAGGCTCAAAAGCTCAGAAGCAGTACGCCCTGAAAGGGCAGAAGCTCCTAGCCCAGGGCATCGCCCAGGGTATAATAGCAATCAGCAAGGCGCCCTGTAAGGGCGACAGGTTTGTTAATTGCCCGGTATTTTAAAGCTTTTGCCCTTACAGGGCGACAGGTTTGCGTCCGTAATTACCCAGGGCGATGCCCTGGGCTAGGAGCTTCTGCCCTTTCAGGGCGTATGGAGCTGGGCTAGGCGCTTTTGCCCTTTCAGGGCGATGCCCTGGGCTAGGAGCTTTTGCCCTTTCAGGGCGTATGGAGCTTACTTGAGAAAGTTCAGTAAAATATATGTTTTATGGCAGATGGCCAGTATAGCGTCTTGATGAGGGCGCTGACGCATATATCTTGAAGTGATTAGTAAGTTTATATTTAATATTTTTTAATGTAGTTATGGCAAATGTGATTAAGTTACGTAAAGGCTTGGACATTAACCTTACGGGTAAGGCTTCCAAGGATGTAACGCTCCAGGTGGCTCAGGCTGGCGAGTATGCGCTGGTTCCTGCGGCTTTCGTGGGTGTGACTCCTAAGGTAGTGGTACGCGAGGGCGATCATGTCAATGCCGGAGATGCCTTGTTTGTGAACAAGGCTTGCCCGGAGGTGAAGTTTGCCTCGCCAGTGAGCGGAGAAGTAACCGCCATTGAGAGAGGTGAGCGCCGAAAGGTGCTCTGCGTGAAGGTGAAGGCCGACGCAGTACAGACCTCTACGGATTTTGGTAAGAAAAACGTTGATGCGTTAGACGGTGAGACTGTCAAGCAGGCGCTGCTTGAGGCTGGTCTCTTCGGATACATCAACCAGTTGCCTTATGCTGTGTCCACAACTCCCGACACCAAGCCTAAGGCAATTTTCGTTTCTGCCCTCCGCGACATGCCGCTCGCAGCCGACTTTGAGGTAGAACTCGAAGGCAACGAAGAGGCTTTCCAGACGGGTTTGACAGCCTTGAGCAAGATTGCGAAAACTTATCTCGGTGTTGGCGTTGACCAGCACAGCAATGCGCTCGGCGAGGCTAAGAACGTAGAACTCAATGTATTCGACGGTCCTTGCCCGGCAGGTAATGTAGGCGTACAGGTGAACAACATCGACCCGGTTAACAAGGGCGAGGTGGTTTGGACAGTAGATCCAGCATCGGTTATCTTCTTCGGAAGACTCTTCCTGACAGGTAAGGTTGATTTGCACAAGACTGTAGCTGTGGCTGGTAGTGAAATCAAGACTCCTGGCTATGCTGAAGTATTGGTAGGTACACCTTTAAGCAGTTTTGTAGCCAATCAGCTGAAAACTACTGACCATGTGCGACTTATCAATGGTAATCCTCTTACCGGTGTAAAGACAACCACAGAAGATTTCGTAGGTGGTCATACATCAGAGATTACAGCCATCCCAGAGGGTGATGACAACGACGAGATGCTGGGTTGGATTCTTCCACGTACCGATCAGTTCTCTACATCGCGTTCATATCTCTCCTGGCTCTTCGGCAAGAAGAAGGAGTATAATCTCGATGCCCGCGTGAAGGGTGGCGAGCGCCACATGATCATGAGCGGCGAGTATGACAAGGTGCTCCCGATGGACATCTATGGTGAGTATCTCATCAAGGCAATCATCGCCGGCGATATCGACAAGCAGGAGCAGCTCGGTATCTACGAGGTAAGTCCTGAAGATTTTGCTGTGGCTGAGTTCGTGGATTCATCTAAGCTCGAATTGCAGAAGATTGTACGCGAGGGCTTGGATACCCTGCGCAAGGAGAACGCTTAGTTTTTAGTACTGTTAATTATTAAAATAATGAGTGCATTAAGAAATTATCTCAATAAGATAAAGCCTAACTTCCAGAAGGGAGGTAAGCTGCATGCCTTCGAGAGCGTGTTTGACGGTTTTGAGAGCTTCCTGTACGTGCCTAATACGACAGCGAAGAGCGGAGCCAGCATCCACGATTCCATCGACTCGAAGCGCATCATGAGCTTTGTGGTAATCGCCCTGATTCCTGCTTTGCTCTTCGGTATGTATAATGTGGGATACCAGAATTTCAAGGCTGCAGGTACACTGGATACTGCCAGCTTCATCGAGGTCTTCGGCTTCGGATTCCTGGCTGTCCTCCCTAAGTTGCTGGTTAGCTACATCGTGGGTCTCGGCATCGAGTTTGCCTGGGCTCAGTGGAAGCACGAGGAAATCCAGGAGGGTTACCTCGTCAGCGGTATCATCATCCCATTGATCATTCCTATCTCTACACCGTTGTGGATGCTCGCCCTGGCGTGCGCCTTCGCAGTCATCTTCTGCAAGGAGATCTTCGGTGGCACAGGTATGAACATCTTCAATGTGGCTGTGGGTGCCCGTATGTTCCTCTTCTTCTCATATCCACTGGCTATGAGTGGTGATAAGGTCTGGGTGGCTAAGGATGCTATCTTCGGTCTGGGTAACACCCTGCCTGATGGCTTCACTGCTGCTACTCCTCTCGGACAGCTGGCTCAGGGCAGCATGCCTTCAGCTAGTCTCTGCGATTCTATCATCGGTTTCATTCCTGGCTGTATCGGTGAGACTTCAGTCATCGCCATCGCCATCGGTGCCATCATCCTTCTCTGGACAGGCATCGCATCATGGAAGACCATGGGCAGCGTATTCGCAGGCGGCATCGTGATGGCGCTTATCTTCCAGGCTCTCGGTATGACTCCTATCGCCTGGTATGAGCACATCGTTCTCGGTGGTTTCTGCTTCGGTGCCGTATTTATGGCTACCGACCCTGTAACCTCAGCCCGTACTGAGAAGGGTAAGTACTTCTACGGATTCTTCATCGGGGCCATCGCCGTTATCGTACGTGTGATGAACCCAGGTTATCCAGAGGGTATGATGCTCGCTATCTTCTTCGGCAACATGTTTGCTCCACTCATCGACTACTGTGTAGTTCAGGGCAACATCTCACGCCGTGCAAAACGTGCTATTAAATAATGTAGGAGGAATGTAGATATGAAGACAAATTCAAATAGCTATACTATTATCTATTCGGTTATCATCGTGGTAATCGTGGCATTCCTGCTCGCGTTCGTGTCTTCTTCGCTGAAGACAAAACAGGATGCCAACGTGGCTCTTGATACTCAGAAGCAGATTCTGAATTCCCTGAACCTGCGCGACCTTGACAACGCTACTGCGGCTGCCAAATATAAAGAGGTGGTGAAGGACGAGAAGGAGAAGGACGGCATGAAGTATTACGAGTGCGAGATTGATGGTCAGAAGAAGACCGTTTACTCTGTAAAGGGTATGGGTCTCTGGGGCGGCATTTCAGGCTTCATCGCCGTGGATGCCGACAACAACACCATCTATGGCGTATATTTCAACCACGAAGGCGAGACAGCCGGACTGGGTGCTGAAATCAAGGACAACCTGAAGTGGCAGCAGAAATTCCAGGGCAAGAAGATTCACAAGGATGGAGTAGAGGGCATCGCTCTGGGCGTTGAGAAAGACGCTCCTGCCGGCGACCCTAACAATGTGGATGCCGTTACCGGTGCTACATTGACATCCGACGGTGTGGATGCAATGCTCAAGGAAGGTCTTGCTAAATTCATTAAATAATTAAGCGATATTATGGCATTATTTAGTAAACAAAATAAGGAGGCATTCATCAAGCCACTGAACGGCGACAACCCTATTCTCGTCCAGGTGCTTGGTATCTGTAGTTCCCTGGCTGTTACTTCCCAGCTGAAGCCAGCCATTGTGATGGGACTTGCCGTTACTATCATCACGGCATTCTCTAACGTGATTATTTCCATCATCCGCAACACTATCCCTCAGCGCATCCGTATCATCGTCCAGCTGGTGGTAGTTGCTGCCCTGGTTACCATTGTGAGCCAGGTGCTGAAGGCTTTCGCCTACGACGTGAGCGTGCAGCTCTCAGTGTACGTGGGTCTGATCATCACCAACTGTATCCTGATGGGTCGCTTGGAGGCGTTCGCCATGATGAACAAGCCTTGGCCTTCATTCCTCGATGGTATAGGTAATGGTTTGGGTTACGCCCTTATCCTCGTGATTATGGGTGCTGTTCGTGAGCTCCTGGGCCGCGGCTCATTGCTCGGTTTCCAGCTGATACCGGAGGGAGCTTACGATTTCGGATATGTTAACAACGGTATGATGACCATGCCAGCCATGGCATTGATTCTCGTTGGATGTGTAATCTGGGTACATCGTGCCTATATTTATAAGGAGGAGAAGTAAGATGGAGCACGCAATAAGTTTGTTTTTCCGTTCGATTTTCGTCGATAACATGATCTTCGCCTACTTCCTGGGTATGTGTTCATACTTGGCAGTATCCAAGAATGTGAAGACCTCTTTGGGCCTGGGCTTGGCAGTAACCTTCGTGTTGCTCATCACCGTGCCTGTAGATTACCTGTTGCAGACCAAGGTGCTCAGCGCCGATGGCATTCTGGGTGTTGACCTCACTTACCTGAGCTTCATCCTCTTCATCGCCGTCATCGCCGGTATCGTGCAGCTGGTAGAGATGATTGTAGAGAAGTTCTCACCATCGCTCTATGCTGCGCTGGGTATCTTTTTGCCATTGATTGCCGTAAACTGTGCCATCATGGGTGCATCGCTCTTCATGCAGCAGCGCATCCTGATGGAGCCTACCAATACTCAGGCTATTACCTCTGTATGGGATAGCATCGTTTATGCCGTAGGTTCCGGTCTGGGTTGGACTCTCGCCATCGTTCTGATGGGAGCCATCCGCGAGAAGATGCAGTATTGCGACGTGCCAAAGCCATTGCAGGGACTCGGCATCACATTTATCACAGTAGGTCTCATGGCAATGGCTATGCTTTGCTTCTCAGGCTTGAAAATCTAAAATAGGAGGACTATAGATATGGGTAATACATCATTTATATTGGCTAGTATCGGAGTTTTCCTCGTAGTGATTCTCCTGCTGGTTATCATCCTGCTCGTGGCTAAGAAGTATCTGAGCCCTAGCGGAAATGTAAATATCGAAATCAATGGCGACAAGACCATCAACGTGCCTCAGGGCAGCAGTTTGATGACTACGCTGAATGAGAACGGCATCTTCCTGCCTTCTGCCTGCGGCGGTAAGGCAAGCTGCGGCCAGTGTAAGGTTCAGGTGCTCGAGGGCGGCGGCGAGATTCTCGATTCTGAGAAGCCTCACTTCACCCGCAAGCAGATTAAGGACCACTGGCGTCTGGGATGCCAGTGCAAGGTGAAGGGCGACCTGAAGATCAAGGTGCCTGAGAGTGTGATGGGCGTGAAAGAGTGGGAGTGCGAGGTTATCTCCAACAAGAACGTTTCATCATTCATCAAGGAGTTCAAGGTGGCTCTGCCTCCAGGCGAGCACATGGACTTCGTTCCGGGTTCTTACGCCCAGATCAAGATTCCTGCATACGACTGCATCGATTACGACAAGGACTTCGACAAGGATCTCATTGGCGAGGAGTACATCGGAGCATGGAAGAAGTTCAACATCTTCTCTCTCAAGGCTCACAATCCAGAGCCTACCGTTCGTGCTTACTCTATGGCGAACTATCCTGACGAGGGTGACATCATCACCCTGACCGTACGTATCGCCACAACTCCATTCTTGCCACGTCCACAGGTAGGATTCCAGAACGTACCAACAGGTATCGCTTCTTCTTACATCTTCTCATTGAAGCCAGGCGACAAGGTAATGATGAGTGGTCCTTACGGCGACTTCCATCCTAACTTCACTTCTGGCAAGGAGATGATCTGGATTGGTGGTGGTGCCGGTATGGCTCCATTGCGTGCGCAGATTATGCACATGACCAAGACTTTGCACACTACCGACCGTGAGCTGCACTTCTTCTACGGAGCGCGTGCATTGGGTGAGGCATTCTTCCTTGAGGACTTCTGGGAGCTTGAGAAGGAATTCCCTAACTTCCACTTCCATCTTTCACTCGACCGCAAGGACCCAGTGGCAGATGCTCAGGGCGTGAAGTACTACGAGGGATTTGCTGTTAACTGCATCCGTGATACCTACTTGAAGGATCATGAGGCACCAGAGGATTGTGAGTACTATCTCTGCGGACCTCCAATGCTGATCAAGACAGTAACAGATTATCTGGATTCTCTCGGAGTAGATCCTGAGAGCATCATGTATGATAACTTCGGATAAAACGATAATTCAATTAAAAGAGCAATGCTTGTTCTCAAAAAAAAATGAGAGGCAAGTGTTGCTCTTTTTTTTTATTTTTCTGAATATATACAATATAATAGAGATAATTACGTTTTTATCTTGAAAGTATAGATTTAATTATGAATAAGATAAAGGTAGGTGTATGTTTTGCCCTTTGCAGTCTGGCAGCCCCATCTATGGCACAGTATATGTGGCAAGAGGAGGATGGCACGGAGAAGATAGATCTTCGGGAAGATATACAATATGGTGTTGAGATGCAAGGGTCGTTTTCGAAAGGTAAAACCCCATTGTGGCTTAACGCAAACAAACATGGATTAAGTTCTTTAGAGAAGAATAACGGCTATCTCAGAGGTAGTCTGGTTCGTCCGCTTTCTGCAGATTCTGCCCGCCGCTGGGCTGTAGGATATGGAGTAGATGTGGCGGTACCGGTAAACTATACCAGCCATGTAGTGGTGCAGCAGGCTTATGTGGAGGCCCGCTGGCTTTATGGTGTGCTGACTGCAGGTGCCAAGGAATATCCGATGGAGCTAAAAAAACAGTCGCTCTCCAGTGGTAGCCAGTGTCTGGGTATCAATGCCCGTCCGATACCTCAGGTTCGTCTGGCGCTTCCTGAATATTGGACGCTTCCGTTTGGTAGAGGCTGGCTGCAACTGAAAGGTCATCTGGCTTATGGTATGACTACGGATGATGGCTGGCAGCATGATTTTACGAAACGGCAGACTAAATATTGTGACCACATGCTCTATCACAGCAAAGCAGGTTTTCTGCGTATCGGAAACGAGAATGCTTTCTTTCCGCTCAGCATAGAAATGGGCTTGGAAATGGTTGCTCAGTTTGGTGGCAATGCATATCGTCCAATAGGTGACAGTATGGTACAGATTCCTACCGAGAAAAATCTGAAAGGCTTCTGGCATGCGCTGTCGGCAACGGGCTCTGATGCAGGTGAAGGGGCTTATGCCAATGTTGCCGGCAACCAGTTGGGCAGTTGGCTGATGCGTATCAATTATGACACTGACAGTTGGAAAGCTGCCATCTATGCCGATCATTATTTCGAAGATCACAGCCAGATGTTTCTCCTCGACTATAATGGATATGGTGAGGGCGCAGACTGGAATAAGAAAGTAAAACGCCGTTTCTTCATGTATTCGCTGAAGGACATCATGCTAGGCTTCGAACTGAATCTGAAGTATTCGCGCTGGCTGAAAAATGTGGTGCTGGAGTATCTCTATACCAAATATCAGAGTGGTCCGTACAATCATGACCGTACATCGGGTATCGCAGACCATATAGCGGGTACTGATGATTATTATAACCACGGCATCTATCCTGGATGGCAGCATTGGGGCCAGGTGATAGGAAATCCACTCTACCGTTCGCCTATTTATAATAACGACGGATGTATTGATGTCAGAAACAACCGTTTCATAGCTTATCATCTGGGTTTTGATGGTCAGCCTACACAGCGGTTGGGCTATCGTATATTAGGCACCTATCAGAAAGGTTGGGGTACATATAGCAACCCGTTTACAAAAAAGCATCATAATGTAAGCTTTCTGGTAGAGGGTCATTACGATTTCCCGCATCAATGGCAGTTGAAGGCAGGCTATGCGATGGATTTCGGTAGCGAAAAGATGCTGGGACATAATGCCGGTATGCAGATAACCATCAGCAAAAGAGGTTTGCTGACGAAAAGAAAATAATAATCGATAAGATAGAAAATATGAAAAAGATAATAGGGGTGCTTTCCCTTGCTGTTATGATGCTCACTCTAAGCTCATGTGAGGTAGAAACAAGCCAGAATGGTGATTTGGATGGTTTCTGGCATCTGGAGCAGGTAGATACTTTAGCTACAGGGGGTACTTGTAACTTTGCAGATAAGCGCGTGTTCTGGGGCTGCCAGTATAAGCTGATTCAGGTTGCTGATTATGATTATTTTAGTGATGGTAGAGGATTTTATCTGCGTTTTGAGCAAACCTCCGACAGTTTGCTGATTACATCTGTTTATCGTAATAAATGGCATGAAGATTATGGAGGCGATGTACTTTTAACAGAAATGAATGATTCTTTGCGTAGCTGTGGCATCAATCATCTGAATGAGCATTTTGCCAAGGAGGTATTGACCGGAGGTAAGATGCAACTGAAGAGTAAAACCCTGAGATTGCGGTTCAGAAAATTCTGAAAAAAAGCCCTCGATGCATGCAGCACCGGGGGCTTTTTTGTAGTATGCTCGGTTTCTTACTTCTTCCTTTCTGATTCCTTGATGAAACCATGTCGGTAAGCATAGAGAAGCTCCTTCAGGTCTTCTATCTGCTTACGGAGTTCGCAACCTATATCTGTGTCGGCTACCAGCATTCGGCGGTTCGACATTTCTACAATCTGTGTGGTACTCTTGATGTCGGTACCTTGCTTGATGGCATCTTCCATACTCGTAAATGGCTCGTGCTGGACCAGCTGAAATCCGCGGGAGTGGTATACTAAGGTGTAGCCGGCAATGCCAGTCTCGTTGTGGTAGGCTTTAGAGAAGCCTCCATCGATAACCATCAGCTTGCCGTTTGCCTTGATAGGGTTCTCGCCCTTGGTTGTGCGAACGGGCACGTGCCCATTGATGATATGGCGGTTAGGACCGGTTACCCCAAACTCATCCATAATATGGTCGATAACCTGTTCGTTATCGCGCAACAGGAAGTAGTATCCCTTCTCTTCTTTATGAGTCTCCTTATCGGTAATGAAATAGCGCTCGAAGGTGGCCATCTTACTCTTGTCGAAGAGCGGACTGTCAGGACCGCACCATAGGTAGATGAAATAATCGATGGCATATTCCTTTTCATTCGGATCAGAATCTGATTGGAAAGCTGTGCGTATCTGCATGCCCGTATGATGCATCAGGGCTCTGCCGCTGAATTTCTTGCCAGGATATATTTCTACCTCTTTTAATGAACCATCTTCGTTGAGCGGGCAGGAAGCATGGAAAAGCAGGTTGTTGTTGAAGATAGCGTACATGCAACCATGCTGCAGCATAACCTTGATATGCTTGTGCAGCTTCTCGCAGACCATAAACGAATGATGCAGTTTCTGAATCAGAATTTCCTCTTCTTCAGATAGTTTGTCCGGATTGTCCGGATCGATGGTAGGGAAGTGGCATGAGGTCATGTCATACTCTTTTCCGTCAATCTCTACCTTGCCTTTCCTGTAATCGATATGGTCAAAAAGACAACGGTCTTTCATCTTCCATTCCGGATGCTTCTTGAAAAGCTGGCTCTCTAATTTAAACTGGATGACAGCTATAGCCTTGTGCATCTGAGAGGTGAGCCGCTGGGTCTTTTCATCCATTGCTGCTGCACCTCCGCTGAGCTTAGGCAGAAATTCTTTGCAATCATCATCCTTGTAGGTTTCCATCGCAAAAGTAGCGAGTGGTACGAGGTTGATGCCATAGCCTTCTTCCAATGTCGAGAGGTTAGCGTATCGCAGGGAGAGACGTATCACATTACAGATGCAGGCATCATTGCCGGCAGCTGCTCCCATCCATAGTACATCGTGATTACCCCACTGGATGTCCCAACTGTGGTAGCGGCGCATCTTGTCCAAGATGATGTGGGCTCCTGGACCTCTATCGTAGATATCGCCCAGAATATGGAGCTGGTCGATAGCCAGGCGCTGGATGACGTTGGCTATAGCGATGATGAAATCATCGGCTCTGCCTGTGCTGATAATCGTATCAACAATAACATTGACATAGGCTGTCTTGTCATGATCTTCGGTGTGCTCGTGCAAAAGCTCCTGGATAATATACGAGAAATCGCATGGCAGCGATTTGCGCACCTTGCTTCGGGTATATTTGCTGGAAACATCACGGCATACAGCCACCAACTGGTGCAGGGTGATGTGATACCAGTCGTTAATGTCGGGTTCGTTCTGCCTGACGAGTTCCAGTTTCTGCTCAGGATAGTAAATAAGAGAGCAGAGTTCTCGCTTCTCCTGTTCGCGAAGGGTATTGCCAAAGAGTTCGTTCACCTTACGCTTGATATTTCCTGATGCATTTTTCAGTACATGCAGGAAGGCCTCATACTCACCATGGATGTCGGCAAGGAAATGCTCGGTACCCTTTGGCAGGTTGAGGATGGCTTGCAGGTTGATAATCTCGGTGCTCGCCTCTGCTATAGTAGGGAACGACTGAGAGAGCAACTGCAAATATCTCATGTCTTGTTCTATATTATAATGTTTCATGTTTTTTTCCATTTTCTTAGAGCCTTTTTACGATTTATCTTTTGCAAAGATAGTATAAATAATAGATAAAACAAAGGAAAAAAGTATATTTTTGAAAAATCTTTCTGTTTTTTCAGATTTTTGCAGTACTTTTGCAGAAGAAATATAATAATTCTTCAAACTAACTAGATTTGATTATGAAACAAACTATTCTTGTTACTGGTGGTACAGGCTTCATAGGTAGCCATACTACAGTAGAGTTGCAGCAGGCAGGCTACAATGTTGTTATCGTAGATGATCTCTCAAACTCAAAGATTGAAGTACTCGATGGTATCGAAAAGATTACTGGTATCCGCCCTGCTTTTGAACAGGTTGACTTGCGCGACAAGGCTGCTACCGAGGATGTATTCCAGAAATATCCTGATATTGAGGGTATCATTCACTTTGCTGCAAGCAAGGCAGTAGGCGAGAGCGTACAGAAACCATTGTTGTATTATCGCAACAATATCGTATCGCTCATCAATCTCCTGGAACTTATGCCAAAGTATCAGGTAAAGGGTATCATCTTCTCTTCTTCTTGTACCGTTTATGGTCAGCCGAAGCCTGAGAATTTGCCTGTAACAGAAGAGGCTCCTCATCAGAAGGCTACTTCACCTTATGGCAATACTAAGGAGATTAATGAGCAGATCATAGCTGATTATATCCATAGTGGTGTAGCCATCAAGAGCATTGTATTGAGATATTTCAATCCTATAGGTGCACATCCTTCTGCTGAGATTGGTGAGTTGCCAAATGGTGTGCCAAACAATTTGATTCCATACGTTACTCAGACAGCTATGGGTATCCGCAAGGAACTCACTATCTTTGGTAATGATTATGATACTCCTGATGGAACCTGTATCCGCGACTATATTTATGTTGTAGACTTGGCTAAGGCACATGTAGCTGCTATGGCACGTGTTCTTGATAAGGAGACTGAGCCTATCGAATATTTCAATATCGGTACAGGTAATGGAAACTCAACTCTCGAAATTGTTGAGACTTTTGAAAAAGCTACAGGTGTGAAACTGAATTGGAAGTATGGTCCACGAAGAGAGGGCGATATTGAGAAAATTTGGGGTGATTGCACCAAGGCGAACAAGGTACTCGGCTGGAAGGCTGAGGCTAAGCTTGAGGATGTGTTGGCTTCTGCTTGGAAATGGCAGCAGAAACTTCGCGCTGATGGCATCATGTAAAGTGTTGGTTGTTTTAGAAAATAATGTGAATTGGCTTCTTTTTTCCTCTGAAAGGTTAAAAAAGCTAATTTTTGGGAAACTTACCGTCGGGAAGACGGTAAGTTTCCTTTTTTTTGTATATCTTTGCAGAAAGAACTATTGGTTTAACGAAACTTGAAAATATATGAAACGGACTTTACTTTCAATATTAACAATTGCAATGTTAGCACTTTCTGTTCCTTCGGATGCCATGGCCAACGAGGGAAACATAGAATGGGCAGACCTTGATGTGGCAGATATCAACTTGAACTATGCTGGGGGCGTGATGCATATCACAGGCGCTAGCGGGCAAGTGGTGAGAATATATAATGTGGCAGGTGTTACTATCAAGACCTTCCGCATAGAAGGTAATGACAAGCGCGTAAACTTGCCATTGGCTGATGGTATCTATATTGTAAAGGTGGGGAATACCTTTACGCGCAAAATTTGCGTAAAGCATTAATAGTACTATAGAGGCCTTAGAATGCCGTTTAACTTTAATCAGAAAGTGAAAGTCTTTCATTTTTCGTTACTTATCATTTCTTGCTGCTTGATGTTCTGTTCTTGCCACGACAGGGTGCCAAACAGCAATTTCCAATTATCGTTAGATGATTATCAGGACTTACGTTCTTCTGCCTATGCTATCAATTCGAGGGCGGTAAGGAATCTGATAGACAGCATCATGCGAAATGATAAAGACCGACATGCTGCTGATTTGCATACCCGTCGATATTACCAGAATAAAGGTAGTCTGCTTTGGATTACACGTCATGGGGTAAATAGTCAGGCTGACTCCCTGGTGACTTGCCTGCGTACTGTAGCGGATATGGGATTTGATAAACGTCGGTTCTATGTGGATGCTATTGCCCGAGATATTGACAGGTTACGAGATTTAAATCTAGATTCAGCTGATAATCAGATTAATCAAGTGATAGCCCGACTGGAGTATCGCTTGACCAAAGCTTACTTCAGATATACGATGGGGCAGAACTTTGGATTTATGAATCCTAGTTTTGTTTTCAATCGTTTAGATACTCTTGCTCCCAATCCTTATGATAGTAGCAAGAGACCCGTTAGGTTCAGAGGTCTGTTTGATGTAAAAATGGCTCATGCAGATGATGCGTTCTATCAGAAGGCTATGCAAATGGTTAGATGCGACTCGGTGGCTTCCTTCCTGAAAGAAGTACAGCCTAAGAATCCTTTCTATTATCAACTGCTGGAGAAATTGAAGGCTGGAGGACTGGGCAAGGCGATGAGAATCAAAATTCTCTGCAACATGGAACGTTGCCGCTGGAGACAGTATGATAATCCCTGGCAACACGAAAAATATGTGGTTGTCAATATACCATCGTTCCATCTGATGGCTATTGATCATCAGGATACGCTCTCGATGCGCATAGGATGTGGAGCCAGTAAAACCAAAACCCCGATATTGAACAGTCATATCAAACGTATGGAGTTGAATCCTCAATGGTTTGTTCCCCGTAGTATCGTTCTCCATGATATGATACACCGGGTGGGGAATCATGGCTACTTTCGCGCGCGTAACTACTATGTAAGGGAAGTGGCAACAGGTAAGGAGGTTGACTTAGACAGAGTAACTCGATCTATGCTTATTTCTGGTGCTTATGGCATAGCCCAGCGGGGGCGGAAAGGGGAATGCTCTGGGAAGAATCATCTTCCGTTTTGATAATAATTTCTCGGTCTTCCTGCATGATACTAACAGTAAGGGCGTGTTTGGACAAGAGGATAGAGGAGTATCGCATGGATGTATCAGAATAGAAAAACCGTACGATTTCGCTGTCTTTCTATTGGCTGACAAAAACGAGAAACTGAAGGAAAAGATATACTATTCGATGACAGCAGATTCGCTGGTCAATAAAAAACTTGTTGTGAATAACGTAAAGGTTAATCCTCAAGTTCCTCTCTTCATAACCTATTATACGCTCTATCCGTTAGCAGGAGGCAGAATAGCTGAATATTCTGATGTGTATGGATTTGATGCGGTAATATTCGATATGTTGAGAAAATATCTATAAACAATACATTTGTAAAAGCAATGATAAACGATAAAGAACTCTTGGCGATGATTAGGGATCCTAAGACCCAACGCGAAGGCTTTGCTGTACTGGTAAGTCAGTATAGCGAGCCGTTGTATTGGAAGGTTCGCCATATTGTCTTAGATCATGATGATGCTGATGATGTGTTGCAGAATGCCTTTGTTAAGGCTTGGACCAATCTGGATTCGTTTCAGGGAAAGTCTTCGCTCTCAACATGGCTTTACCGTATAGCAATTAACGAAGCGCTTGATTTCTTGAGACGCAAGAAGCAGATGGTTAATGTCAGTACCGAAGACGAGCCGGGCTTGGCTTCACGTCTTCTTGCCGATGACTATTTTGATGGTGACCAGATTCAGGCAGAACTGCAAGAGGCTGTAGCCCTACTGCCCGATGTTCAGCGCACAGTTTTCACTCTAAAATATTATGATAATATGAAATATTCAGAGATGAGTAAGGTGCTGTCAACAAGTGAAGGAGCTTTGAAGGCATCCTATCATCTTGCTGTGAAAAAAATAACCGATTTTTTCAATTGTAAGGATTAAACCTTTTCGGTTAGTTTTCGTCTATTTAATAAAGTATAAAAGAAAGGAATGAGGAATATGTTAAAAGAAGACAATATATTGAATAGCCGTTTTGGTAAGAAAAACCATTTCCAGGTGCCGGCTGGTTATTTCGACCAGCTTACTGATAGGGTGATGGCAAATTTGCCGGAGCAGGAACCCCGCATCATTCACATGCAGCCTAGCTTATGGCAGCGTATGCCGATTCGAAAGATTGCGGCGGCTGTTGCTGTTTTGGCTGTGATGGGAGGTGGCTCGGTACTGGCGCTGAAATATACGGGAAGCAGTAAGCCTGCTATGGCACATGTGGACCATATGGTTCAGAAAGCTGCTGTGAATAATAATGAAGATGCTACTTTTAATGAGATGGCTGATTATACGATGATGGATAATGAAACTATCTATGCATCGCTGATTGCAGAAAATTAATGGTTGGTATTTCTTTTTGTCTACAGATAAAGATAAAAAAAAAGATAAGGTATGAGAAAGATAATGCAACATAGGTTTCTTGCGCTTTTAGCTATGCTGATGATTAGCCTGGTTTCACTTGCTTCACAGCCTCAGGGTAGAAAACATCATAATGGATTTGATCCTAAAAGGTTTCAGGCAGAACTAGAACAGTTTATTACGACTAATGCCTGTCTTACGCCGAGAGAAGCTGCTAAATTCTTCCCGGTATATAGACAGATGGGTAAGAAAATGCGTATGATATTCGATGAAATGCGCCGATTCCGTCATGTGAATCCGAATGATAATGAGGCATGTGCCGAAGCTATCAGAAGACAGGATGAGTTGGATATTCAGTTGAAACAGTTGCAGCAAGAGTATCATTCTAGATTTATGATCATCTTGCCACCTAATAAGGTGTTCAGTGTCATCAAGGCAGAGGAACGGTTCCATCGGCAGGCATTCAGACGGATGAAGAAATAAATCTCTAAAAAAGTAGAGATAAAACTATTTAATATGTATTTATGTGACTTTTGGTCACATTAATAGGGTCGCGAAGATATTTTTAATAATATTTTCGCGATTTTATTTTGTCCTTTCCGTTATTTGTTGTACTTTTGCACTTTGGAAAATAATAATATAATATAATAAGGTATGTACAGAAGTAATACGTGTGGAGAGTTACGTCTCTCTGATGCCGGCAAGGAAGTGACACTTGCCGGTTGGGTACAGCGCTCAAGAAAGATGGGTGGTATGACATTCGTCGATTTGCGCGACCGTTATGGTATCACACAGTTGGTCTTCAACGAGGCTGATAACAAAGACTTGTGTGATGCAGCTAACAAGCTAGGTCGTGAATTCTGCATTCAAATAAAGGGTGTAGTAAGTGAACGACAGAGCAAGAATCCTAAAATGGATACTGGTGACATCGAAATCCTGGTGAAGGAACTCAATGTCCTCTCTCAGAGTCAGACCCCTCCTTTCACTATCGAAGATAATACTGATGGTGGTGATGATATCCGTATGAAGTATCGTTATCTTGATTTGCGTCGTCCTGCAGTGCGCAAAAATCTGGAGTTGCGTCATCGTATGTGCATCTTGATTCGTAACTTCCTCGATGCACAGAACTTCATGGAGGTTGAAACTCCTGTTCTTATTGGTAGTACACCAGAGGGAGCCCGCGACTTTGTTGTTCCTTCCCGTATGAATCCAGGTCAGTTCTACGCTCTTCCACAGAGTCCTCAGACTTTAAAGCAGCTCTTGATGGTTGCTGGCTTCGACCGCTATTTCCAGATTGCCAAGTGCTTCCGTGATGAGGATCTTCGTGCTGACCGTCAGCCAGAGTTTACACAGATTGACTGTGAAATGAGTTTTGTTGATCAGGATGATGTCATCAACCTTTTCGAGGAAATGGCTCGCCATTTGTTTAAGGAGATTCGTGGTGTAGAACTTCCTAAGTTGGAGCAGATGACCTGGCACGATGCTATGCGCCGTTTCGGTAGCGATAAGCCAGACTTGCGCTTCGGTATGGAATTTGTTGAGTTGAAAGATGCTTTCACAGGTAAGGGTAATTTCTCTGTGTTCGATGAGGCTAAGTATATTGGCGGTATCTGTGTTCCAGGTTGTGCTGATTATAGCCGTAAGCAGTTGAACGAATTGACCGATTTTGTTAAGCGTCCTCAGGTCGGTGCCAAAGGATTGGTATATATCAAGTATAATGCTGATGGTACCGTAAAGAGTAGCATAGATAAGTTCTATTCTCCAGAGGAACTTGCTGAAATCAAGACCGTAATGGGAGCCAAGGATGGTGACCTCGTTTTGATTTTGAGCGGTGATAATGCTAACAAGACACGCATTCAGCTTTGCTCTTTGCGTTTGGAAATGGGTGACCGTCTTGGTCTTCGTGATAAGAACGTATTCAAGTGTCTTTGGATTATTGACTTCCCTCTCTTTGAGTGGAGCGATGAGGAGCAGCGCCTGATGGCTACGCACCATCCATTCACTATGCCAAATCCTGATGATATCCCATTGCTCGATGAGCATCCTGAGCAGGTTCGTGCCAAGGCATACGACTTTGTTTGCAATGGTATCGAAGTAGGTGGAGGTTCTCTCCGTATCCATGATACTCAGTTGCAGGAGAAGATGTTCGAGGTTCTCGGCTTTACTCCAGAGCGTGCTGAGGCCCAGTTCGGATTCTTGATGAACGCTTTCAAGTATGGCGCACCACCTCACGCAGGTCTTGCTTTCGGTTTGGACCGTTTCGTCAGCATTATGGCTGGTCTCGACAGTATTCGCGATTGTATTGCCTTCCCAAAGAACAACTCCGGTCGAGATGTTATGCTCGATGCTCCTTCTGAACTTGACCCTAAGCAGTTGGATGAATTGGAAATCAAACTTGATTTGAAGGCTGAATAAAAATAGAGAAACGAAGGTATTCACTCCATAAAAGAGTATGCGTAAAATGCCTTGAGAAAAATTCAATGATTTATAATAAGTAATTGATTTTTAGTAAATAAAGTGCTGCGCTTCTTGACGTAAATCAAGAAATGCAGCACTTTTGTTTATAAGTAGTAGTTTTTTCTATTTTTCTAACACTATTTCGAAATAAAAGTTATAAATTTGCAGCAGATATTAAGGTTGAGCTGACGAAATGAGGCTCAATAGAATCATAAAATTCTTAAAACATGGTAGAAAAGAAAGCGACAACTAAGACTGCTGCAAAGAAGCCAGCAGCAAAGAAGGCTCCAGTAGCAAAGAAGGCTCCTGCAGCAAAGAAGGACGTTCTTTACTTGAACGCAGAGAACGCAGGTTTTAGAGCTGGTGATGTATATCAGGCATTGGCAGCTTCAGAAAAGGCTCTCACAGTAGCAGAAATTGCTAGGGCTGCTAAGATCAGTACAGAGGATGTAATCCTTGGTATCGGTTGGCTCTTCAAAGAGGGTAAGATTAAGGATGAGGACAACAAGGTTGCTCTCGCTTAAATAAGGTTTATTTTTCAAAGAGCCGCGGTTGCTTGTAAGTGAGTAACCGCGGTTTTTTCTTTTTGTGTCTTCTCTCTTGAAAGAGGACGAATGTTATGATTATTATATGAAACTTGATCAGGAGATATTCAATGTTCTTTTGGCTGCGGGTGCAAAAGGGTTGAAAGTAGAAAAAATAGCTCGTCATGTATATAATTCCTGTAATTCGATTTTTACACCTCTGAATTACAGGGATGTTCATAGCTATGTTACGCAATATCTCACCAGATGCGCTAAAGACCCACAATCGCTTATAGAAAAAGGTAAGGGGTATGGTGTATATCATGTTAATTTTGAATCAAAGGCCGTACAGCAACTGATGCTCAATTTTTCTTCTTCTGTATTAGAAAATAATGAAGGGGAGGACAAGGCTGACGATAGTGCTCCTCAAAGTCTTTTTGATGAGAATATGTTCTAAATTATTTTTTTTATGAGGGGAATGTTGTAGTATGTTCGTATAATATATGTAGACTTTATAAAAACTGATAAAAGTTAAACAATAAACATATAAACGAATAAACTATGGCTAGTAGATATTTATTAGGTTTTGACGTAGGCTCAAGTTCTGTAAAGGCTTCGCTTACTGATGTTGACAATGGAGAAATCGTAGCTTCTGCATTCTATCCGGATCATGAAGCACCCATTATGGCTGTAAAGACCGGTTGGGCAGAGCAGGATCCTCAGATGTGGTGGGATAATGCTAAGCTGGCGCTCAGGAAAATCATGGCAGAATCTGGTGCCAAGGGTGAAGATATCCTTGCTATTGGTATCTCGTACCAGATGCATGGCTTGGTTTGTGTTGATAAGAATCAGCAAGTTTTGCGTCCTAGTATCATCTGGTGCGACTCTCGTGCCGTACCTTACGGCGAGAAGGCTTTTCATGATTTAGGTGAGAACTTCTGCTTGCGTAATCTGCTCAATTCTCCTGGAAACTTTACTGCATCTAAACTTGCATGGGTAAAGGATAATGAACCGGAACTGTTTGATAAGATTGATAAGATTATGCTTCCTGGTGATTATCTGGCAATGAAACTTTCAGGTGAAGTTAAGACTACTATCAGTGGTCTTTCTGAAGGTATGATGTGGGACTTCAACCAGAAAAAGCCTGCTAAATTCCTGCTTGATTACTTTGGCTTCGATGAAAGCATTCTGGCTGATATTGTTCCTACTTTCTCTGTACAGAGTGTAGTAAGTAAAGCGGCAGCTGAAGAACTTGGTCTGAAAGAAGGTACACCAATATCTTATCGTGCGGGTGACCAGCCAAATAATGCTGTGAGTCTGAATGTGTTCAATCCGGGTGAAATAGCAAGTACTGCAGGTACATCAGGAGTTGTATATGGTGTATTGGGTGATGTTAACTATGATCCAAAGAGCCGTGTCAATACTTTTGCTCATGCTAATTATACTACAGCCCTTGACCGTCTTGGTGTATTGTTGTGTATCAATGGAACTGGTATCTTGAATGCGTGGGTTCATCGAAATATCACTCCAGATGTAAGCTATGCGGATATGAATGATCTTGCAGCTTCTGTACCAATAGGTAGTGATGGTGTTAAGATTATCCCATTTGGTAATGGAGCTGAGCGTGTATTAGAGAATAAGGAAGTTGGTTGTTCTATTCGTGGCATCAGCTTTAATAAGCATAATCGTGCTCATATTGTTCGTGCAGCACAAGAGGGTATCGTCTTCAGTTTCTGCTATGGAATGGAAATCATGCAGCAGATGGGTATGGATATCAAGAATATTCATGCAGGTAAGGCTAATATGTTCCTCAGTCCGTTGTTCCGAGATACCTTGGCGGGTGTGAGTGGTGCTACTATCGAACTTTATGAGACAGATGGTAGTGCAGGTGCAGCTAAGGGTGCTGGTATTGGTGCCGGTATCTATAAGGATCATAATGAGGCTTTTGCTTCATTGAAGAAACTTGCAGTCATAGATCCTGATGAGGCTAACCGTTCTGCTTATCTCGAGGCTTATTCTGCATGGAAAGAAGAGCTGAAAAAACTTTAAACGTTTGTAATTTACTTTAGACAAACTTTTTTTATAATATTAGATAAAGGGTGGGAGAAGTCTCACCCTTTATTTTTCTTTTTCCCGATTCTTTTGACTTTTGGGGGAGCTTCCGTCTTATTTAAGGATTGGATTTAAATATCTGTAGTTGATTTTTCTGAGTATCTATCCACCTATGTTTTGCCATGATGAACCGCTTTAGAAGATAGATAAGTGATTATACAATGAAAAAATCCCCCAGCCCGCTTGAGAAAGCAGGATGGGGGATTGGTATTTTGAATCAAAACAGTTTAATTCTTGAAACTGTGGATTGGAGCCGGAATACGACCGGCACGGTTTACGAATGCTTCGCAACTGAATGGGTTTACAGGCATGATTGGAGCATGACCGAGCAAACCGCCAAAATCTACATTGTCGTCTACCTTCATGCCCACAACTGGGATGATACGTACGGCAGTAGTCTTCTGGTTAACCATACCGATGGCAGCCTCGTCGGCAATGACACCGGAAATGGTGGTGGCTGGAGTATCGCCAGGGATGGCAATCATATCCAAACCTACTGAGCAAACACAAGTCATCGCCTCAAGCTTCTCGATGGTTAGCGCACCTGCCTCTACAGCGTTGATCATACCCTGGTCTTCGCTGACAGGGATGAAGGCACCGCTCAAACCACCTACATAAGAAGAAGCCATGATACCGCCCTTCTTAACCTGGTCGTTCAGGAGTGCAAGAGCTGCTGTGGTACCAGGAGCACCGGCATGCTCAAGACCGATGAGCTCGAGAATATCGGCTACACTATCACCGATAGCTGGGGTAGGAGCCAATGAAAGGTCGATGATGCCGAAAGGTACGTTCAGACGGCGTGAAGCCTCCTTGGCTACCAACTGACCTACACGGGTAATCTTGAAGGCGGTACGCTTGATGGTTTCGCAAAGAACCTCGAAGCTTTCGCCCTTTACCTTCTCCAATGCATATTTTACAACGCCAGGACCGCTGACACCGACACTCACTACCGCATCGGCCTCAGAAACACCATGGAAGGCACCAGCCATGAACGGATTGTCGTCTGGCGCATTGCAGAGAACAACGAGCTTGGCGCAGCCCAGAGAACCTCTGTCTTTGGTTGCCTCGGCTGTATCCTTTATGATTTCGCCCATCAGTCGGACGGCATCCATGTTGATACCGGTCTTGGTAGAACCCACATTGACTGAGCTGCAGACGAAATCGGTCTGTGCCATCGCCTGAGGGATAGAACGGATAAGAAGCTCATCGCTCTTGCTCATACCCTTGCTTACGATGGCAGAATAGCCGCCCAGGAAGTTGATGCCGAGTTCCTTGGCACACTGGTCGAGGGTCTTGGCAATCTTCACGTAATCGTCGGTAGTCTTGCAGGCAGAACCGCCTACCAGCGAGATTGGAGTGATGGAGATACGCTTGTTGACGATAGGTACACCAAACTCCTTGGAGATTTCTTCGCCGGTCTTCACCAGGTTCTTTGCCAGACGTGTAATCTTATTATGAATGTTCTGACAGAGCTCATCGAGATCGGTAGATGCGCAATCCAAAAGGTTGATACCCATGGTGATGGTACGCACATCGAAATTCTCCTGCTCTATCATCTTATTGGTTTCGATAACCTCAGATATATTGATCATATTGTTTGCTTTTTAAATTCTGTGCATCATATTGAAAATTTCCTCGCGCTGGCATTTGATCTGCACGCCCATAGCCTTACCAACATTGGTGAGTTCATCGGCTACTTCCTCGAAAGTTTTCTGCATCTTGCCCATGTCTACGATCATCATCATGTTGAAATACTCCTGTACGATGGTCTGAGAGATATCCAAGATGTTGATACTGTTCTCTGCCAAATAGGTACATACCTTGGCGATGATACCAACGGTATCCTTGCCCACTACTGTAATAATCGTTCTGTTCATGTATTTATTCCTTATTTTAAATTGGTAAGTTTTCGGCTGCAAATTTACAACTATTTTGTTAGACTACCAAATAAAAAGTCAGAAAACTTGTAAAATCACTAACGCTTTGCAAGTTTTCTGACTCATTTTTACCTTTCTTGTTTCCTTATCTTACTTGATACCTCTTTCGTTGAGTGCCTTAGAATATTTGGCTGCATTCTGCAGGTGCTCATCGTAAGTGCGGGCAAAATTATGTGTGCCGCTGAAATCCTCCTTGGCACACATGTAGAGGTAATCGTGATGCACATGGTTGAGGACGGCATCGATACCTGCTACGCTCGGAATACGGATAGGCCCCGGTGGCAAACCTGGGTTCTTGTAGGTATTATACGGGCTCTTGATAGACAGGAGGTTGTTGTAGATGCGCTTGAGGTCGAATCGCTGCCAGGCATATTTAATGGTAGGATCGGCCTGCAATGGCATTCCCTCTGGATATTCGGCATTGCGAAGCATCAGACGGTTATAATACATGCCGGCTATCATCGGTTTTTCGCCGTTATTGGCTGTTTCTTCGTCCACGATGCTGGCAAGGGTGATGATCTCAATCGGTGTCAGCTTCATAGCCTTTGCCTTTTCGGTGCGCTCAAAGTTCCAAAACTTGTCGCTTTCTTTCTTCATGCGCTCCAGAAATTTATCTACCGAGATGTTCCAGTAGAGATCGTATGTGTTAGGTACGAACATGCAGGCGATGGTGGCAGTATCGTAACCGTATTTCTGACAGATGCTCTCGTCGCGCAGGGCATGGTAGAGGGCGTTGCTGCCAAACATCATCTTCTTGCCAATCTCATCAGAGAGTTTGTCGAGCGTACGGACCGAAGGGATGGTAAGGCTAACCGGTTCCTGCAAACCGTTCTTCATGTGGCGCCATGTCTTGAGGGCACCATCGCCCGGAGCAATGGCGTATCTGCCGGTGCGGATATGATCGGCATAGCCGGAATGGAGGGTCAGGGTCTTGAATGCCTGGAACGGAATGCTCTTGGCAAATGGGCGGAGCTTGTTGTATACAGAGTCGATGTTATCATCGTTGTCGATGTAAACATACTCGGTGTTGCTGCTCTTCGAGAAGGAAGAGAAACAATAGATGTAGCCCACGATGGCGATGACTGCGATGCAGCCTATAGCGCCATACAGATAGAGCTTAGAAAATGATTTTTTCTTTTTCATATTCTTCTTGTTTGTTATTTTTCGGGTGCAAAAGTACAGTAAAAATAGGAAATAGCAAAGTATAGGAATTTAAAATAGGTTAATTGTCATCTTTCTTTATCCGTTGTGTCTGCTTTTTTGTTACCTTTGCACTTGACATTGAGAATCAACATGTGTATCGGTGCTTTCGGGCACATTATTATAAAAGGATTATGAAAATGAAATTTTCGATAGCGTATGCTGCCAAGTGGGGTCATGCCCTGCATGTAGAATTAACTTTTGCCGCCGCTGATGGATATCAAGATACGATGGACTTGCCGATGACCACCCGGGACGGTTATCACTGGGAGGTGGAAATGGCGTCAAGGCAGAACCGCCATCACCCTTTCGTAGCTGTGGCTTACTGCTACTGCGTGAAAGATGCTGGGGGAAAGGTGCTGCGTAGGGAATCGCTCGCTTCTGCCCGCCAATATGTTTTTGATGAGAGTAAGAATTTCTATTTTCAAGACTATTGGCTGGAGGAGGATAATCCTTACGTGGAAAAAAATGCCTTCGTATTGCAGCAGGTGAAGTTTACTGATGTCAAGCCAGCGCGTCTGCCTCTCTTCGACCGTACTATCATCTTCAAGATTCATGCCCCGAAACTCTATGAGGGTGAGGCTGTAGCTCTGTTGGGAAATCATCCTACGCTGGGCAAATGGAATCCGGCTCATTTCCTGAAGATGCAGAACTATCATGGCAAGGACTGGGAAATATCTGTGAATGTGCAGGCTATCGATGAGCCGATAGAATATAAATATGTGGTGATTGATGCACAGACCCAGAAACTGAAGAGATGGGAATTTGGGGATAACAGAATCTTTGGCATTTCGGGTAATGAACAGGCTGGCGGACAGGGAACTTCTCAGGGTGAAATCCGTGTATACCATCAGGATGTTTATGTGCTACACGGCGGTGAGTTCCGCATCAAGAGGGTTCCGGTTCATGCCCAGTTCAATTTCGATACCTATATATTCGATCTTGACGGAACCCTGATTTCTTCTCTCCACGACCTGGCTGCAAGCTGCAATTATGCGCTGAAGCTGAACGGGATGCCTGAACGTACGCTGGAGGAAGTACGCATGTTTGTAGGAAACGGGGTGAAGAAACTGATGGAACGTGCCGTGCCAGGAGGATTGGAGAACGAGAAGTTTGAGAAAACCCTACAGGATTTCCGCAAGCATTATATGGTGCACAATATGGATAATACGAAACCTTATCCGGACGTGATGGAGATGCTGGAGGAACTGAAGAATAGGGGAAAGAACATAGCGGTGGTAAGCAACAAGTTTTATGCAGCTACCCGGGAAATATGCCGCCATTTCTTCGGCGACCTGGTAGATGTGGCGATAGGAGAGCGGGAGAATATCAAGAAAAAACCGGCTCCAGATACCGTAAACGAAGCCTTGCGGCAGCTGCATGCGGATAGAGAAAGGGCGGTATATATCGGCGACAGCGACGTGGATGTGATGACGGCAAAGAACAGCGGAATGCCTTGTATCTCAGTGCTGTGGGGATTCAGAGATCACGATTTTCTGCTGGCACATGGAGCTTCTATCCTGGTATCATCACCCTTGCAGATATTATAAGAAAGGTAGGATAAAATGATTTGGAAGACCATCATAGAGAATGGTCTTCCAGATATTTCTTGATAAATTCAAAGTAGGTTTCTGATATCGGAATGCTCTGGTCGCCATAGGTAATGTGCTGCTGGTCTACCGTATCAAACTTTGTCATGTTGGCAAGGAACGAACGGTGTACACGCTTGAATTTTTCTCTTGGCAGCCTTTCTTCCAACTGTTTGAGGTTGCCCAGGGTTCTGATGTTAGGCCTGCCCTCAAGATGGAAACGGATGTAGTCTTTGTCGCAGTCAACAAACAGAATATCATCTATCGGGATTCTTACGCATTTGTAATCTCGTTTTACCACCAGAAAACCGTCGCGCTTGATAGGGTTGTAATTATCGTCCTGCATGTAGCGTTCGAAGACTTTCTGGCATGATCCCATAAAGTCATCGTAGGTGATGGGCTTGAGCAGATAGTCGAATGCATTCACTTTGTAGGCTTCGATGGCATACTCCTTGAATGCGGTGGTGAAGACAATCTTCACGTTCTTGGGTACAACCTTTGCAAATTCCAAACCGCTGATCTGCTGCATGTGGATGGCGAGAAAAAGTATGTCGAGATGGTTGTGATGGATGCCGTCTACAGCATCTATCGCACTTTTGTAGGCTCCGATCAAATGCAGGGTCGGAGTTTTTTCTATATACTGTTCCAGGAGTTGCAAAGCTTCCGGATCTTCATCTATGATGGCGCAATTTAAAATCATAATTTTACTGTTTTAGTGATTTTATTCTTGATTTTCGTAAAAACGAAAAATGTGTTTGTTTATTGTTTCAAGCTGCAGATTTTTTCAGATAAAAATCTATTTTCATGATTTTACCTTAAATTTGTTTAATCTATTTGGCTATTTGAGGAAAAAACTGTAATTTTGGAGATTGATAAGTCAGACTATAACTGTAGAATATGAAATACAATAAGAAACAACATACCAAATTGTACTGTCGGAGCAAGTGCTTTTTCCTTGCCTTGACTTTGGCTATGGCATCGGTTGATGCCTCAGCCCAGAAGATTTCGCTAGGCTCTTGCATCACCCGTGACGGAGGTCAGTTTAAAGGCGAAATGGTGAGCGGAAAGCCGCAGGGAAAAGGTACTACCATCTATAAGAATGGGGATACCTACGAAGGCTCTTATATGAAAGGTAAGCGCGAAGGTTATGGCGTTTATACCTTCAGTGATGGCGAAAAGTATGAGGGACAGTGGATGCAGGACCAGCAGCATGGTAAAGGCACCTACTATTTCCAGAACAACAACAAATATGTAGGCCTCTGGTTCCGCGATTACCAGCATGGTCATGGCGTCATGTTCTATTATAATGGTGATAAATATGACGGCGACTGGTATAAGGACAAGCGTCAGGGACGCGGCGTTTATACTTATGCCAATGGCGCACAGTATAAAGGCCAGTGGATGAACGATATGAAGAATGGAAACGGCTTCTTCAACTGGGGAGACGGAACTACTTATGACGGTCAGTGGCTAGACAACCAGCGCTCAGGAAAAGGTACTTTCAAATATGCTGATGGCGATGTGTATATCGGCGACTGGAAGGATGATATCCAGGACGGAAAGGGTATCTATAAATTTCATAATGGCGACATTTATGAAGGCGATTATGTGCAGGGAGAACGCACGGGTATAGGCATCTTCCGCTCTGCAAAGGGCGACAAGTATAACGGACAGTTTAAGGATGGCCTGCGTACCGGTCAGGGTACCTTCATCTGGAAGAATGGCGATATCTATGTAGGCGACTGGATGGATGATCTGCAGAACGGCAGGGGCAAACTGACCAAGAAGAACGGTGACGTGTTTGAAGGTGAGTTCAAAAACGGTCTGGTAGATGGTAATGTCGTGATTCATTATGCTGATGGCAGAAGATTCAAGGGTGCCTATCACAAAGGTAAGCGCCAGGGACCTTGTATAGAAGAAGATAAAAACGGTAAGCGTTTCGAAGGAACCTACCGTAATGATGTGCGTGACGGAAGATTTGTAGAAAAAGACCGCAACGGACAGGTTACAGCCAAGGGGGCCTACGAAAACGGCAAACGATTTGAAGACTAATCTCTTCAGAAAATTAGAAAAATATAAAGAAATTATAAATAACGAGATAGAGAACCTTTATATTTTAAATAATGAGAAAAAGAACATATTATAATGTTGAATATTGAATGTTCAATGTTCTGTTTTCAAGTCTCAAAGTTAAAAGTAAATGTTCAAATCTCAAAGCTTAACTATAATTATGGTAGTAGATACTTTAGACAATCTGGAGAAATATGTTTCTCTCAATCCGCGCTTCGCTGATGTAGTGAAGTTTATCAAAGATAATGACCTCTCTAAATTGGAGGACGGTAAGCATTTTATCAAGGAGGGTAACCTCTTTGTTAACATAACGACAGCTCACGGAAAAAGCGAGGAAGATGCTGTTTTTGAAACACATCGCAAGATGATTGATATTCAGATTCCTCTTGACAACGAGGAGACTTATGGCTATACTCCTCTTGCTGATCTTCCTGAAGTGGAATATAACGAGGCTAAGGATGTAACCAAGTATTCTGGTGTGAAAGCGCAGACGCTCGTAACCTGCAAGCCAGGTCAGTTTGCTATCTTCTGGCCACAAGATGGTCATCAGCCATGCATCGGTAGTGGTGATATCCGCAAGGCTATCTTCAAGATTAAGAATTAAAGAAGAAATCTTCAAGATAAAATTAAAAAAGAATAATATAGAGTAATCATCTAAAATCATGATATATGGCAACAGAAAAGAAAACTACAGCCCAGAAGGCTGCAACTAAAAAGGCAACTGCAAAGAAACCAGTTGCAAAAAAGGCAGCGAAGGCTGTGGTAAAGCATATCGGACTCGTGAAGAACGACCCATATCTGGCAGACTATGAGGATGCCATCAAGGGCCGACACGACCATGCACTCTGGAAACTCGGTCAGCTGACTAATAACGGCAAACAGACATTGAGCGATTTTGCCAATGGATACGAGTATTTCGGACTGCATAAGACTGCCCGTGGATGGGTGTTCCGTGAGTGGGCACCTAATGCTACAGACATCTATCTGATAGGTGACTTCAACAACTGGCAGGAAACCGAAAAGTATCGTGCTAAAAGAGTAAAGAATACCGGCAACTGGGAACTCAAACTTCCGGAGAAAGCGATGAAACATGGCGATTTCTTCAAGATGAAAGTTCATTGGGAAGGTGGTGAAGGCGAGCGTATTCCTGCATGGGCACAGCGCGTAGTACAGGACGACCAGACCAAGATTTTCTCTGCTCAGGTTTGGAATCCGGAACCATATAAATGGAAGAAGAAAACCTTCAGACCAAATGTGGCACCTCTGCTCATCTATGAATGCCATATCGGTATGGCACAGGATGCTGAGAAGGTTGGCACTTACACAGAATTTAAGGAGAATGTGTTGCCACGTATCATCAAGGATGGTTACAACTGCATTCAGATTATGGCTATCCAGGAGCATCCGTATTATGGCTCCTTCGGCTATCATGTAAGCAGTTTCTTTGCTGCAAGTAGCCGCTTCGGAACTCCTGAAGAGTTGAAGAATCTCATTGATACAGCTCACCAGAATGGTATTGCCGTCATAATGGACATCGTTCACTCTCATGCCGTAAAGAATGAGGTGGAAGGACTGGGTAATCTCGCTGGCGATCCTAACCAGTATTTCTATACTGGCGACCGTCATGAGCATCCGGCTTGGGACAGTCTCTGCTTCGACTATGGAAAGGATGAAGTCATCCACTTCCTGTTGAGCAACTGCAAGTATTGGCTCAATGAGTTCCATTTCGACGGATTCCGTTTTGATGGTGTAACATCCATGCTCTATTACAGTCATGGTCTGGGTGAGGCATTCTGCAACTACGGCGATTATTTCAATGGTCACGAGGATGATAATGCCATCTGCTATCTTACCCTTGCCAACTGTCTGATTCACGAGGTTAACAAGCATGCCATTACGATTGCCGAAGAGGTGAGCGGAATGCCGGGCCTGGCTGCCAAGTTTGAGGATGGCGGTTATGGTTTTGACTATCGCATGGCGATGAATATTCCAGATTATTGGATCAAGACCATCAAGGAACTGAAGGATGAAGACTGGAAACCATCCAGCATCTTCTGGGAGGTAAAGAACCGCCGTTCGGATGAGAAAACCATCTCTTATTGTGAGAGTCATGACCAGGCATTGGTGGGCGATAAAACCATCATCTTCCGTCTGATTGATGCCGATATGTACTGGCATTTCAAGAAGGGCGATGAAAACGAAATGGCTCATCGTGGTATTGCTCTGCATAAGATGATCCGTCTGGTTACCGCCTCTACAATCAATGGCGGTTATCTCAACTTCATGGGTAATGAGTTCGGTCACCCAGAGTGGATTGATTTCCCTCGCGAGGGTAATGGCTGGAGCCATAAATACGCCCGCAGACAGTGGAATCTGGTAGATAATCATGAACTCTGCTACCACTATCTTGGAGATTTCGACCGAGAAATGCTCAAGACGATTACAAGCGAAAAGAATTTTAACAAGACACCAGTTGTAGAAATCTGGCATAATGATGGCGATCAGGTTCTCGCCTTTATGCGTGGCGATCTGCTCTTCGTGTTTAACTTCTCGCCAACCCGCTCTTTCACCGACTATGGCTTCCTGGTTCCAACCGGTTCCTACAGCGTAGTGCTTGATTCTGACAGCAAGGATTTCGGCGGTAATGGCTTGAATGATGACACGATGACGCATCTGACTAATTACGATCCACTTTATGTGAAAGACCGTAAGGAGTGGCTGAAACTTTATCTGCCAGCTCGTACAGCTTTGGTGCTGAAGAAAAATTAATAGATTGATTTATGAAAAATAAAAGGAGTAGTACTGCGAAGATGCAAATCGCCTGTGCTATCATCTTTATCACATTTACCTACGTCTACCTGGCATTTTACCAGGCAGACATACTGGCAGTGGCTCAGCATGTTTTCTCAGGCGGTTTGACCAACTACAGTTACACGCTGGCTCCACTGCTTATCACGCTCGTACTCTATCTGCTGCAAGTGGGAGTGTACGCAGTAACCCGTGTGAAACGCCGTTTCCACGGGCTTACTTATTTCCCTTCGTTCCTCATCCTGACGATGATTACCGATATCCCCGTTGATATCGACCGTTATCATTCGCTGGGGGCGTGGTGGATTATCTTGCCACTCTGTCTGATTCTATGGGGCGGATTGATATGGATAGCCCGCCAGTTGGAGCCGATAGAAACAGAGCCTCACAGCAACGGCTGGTTCTCCCGCTATATGTGGGTGAATCTGCTCCAGATGCTGGTGATGATATTGCTTGTCAACTTTGTTGCTAGCAATGATCGGCTGTTTCATGAACGTATGCGCATGGAACATCTGATGAAAGAAAAACAGTATGAAAAAGCTTTGGAAGTAGGTGAAAAATCTCTGAAAACAGATTCTTCGCTGACGATGCTCCGTATAGCCTGTCTCAACGAAACAGGCGAGCTGGGCAGCCGTCTCTTTACTTATCCGCTGGTAGGTGGAAGTAAGGCGATGATGCCGGATAGCGTAACCGTGAAGGCTATGATGTGGAAGGCGCCAAAATGGATGCAGAACCCTTCGGCATGGATGGTTAAACATCATCTCAAGTATCGTCTGCCTGTTGACTATCAGCTTTGTGCACTCTTGCTGGACAAGCAACTAGACAAGTTCGTAGCAGAGGTGCAGAAACATTATAAAGTAACTTCGGGCAAACTGCCTGTTCATTATGAGGAAGCGTTGGTTCTTTATACGCATCGCCGCAGTAATCCAAGTATCGTTTATCACGATAATGTGATGGATACAGACTTTGAGGATTTCCAGCAGATGGATCACAAATATGCTAATGAGACAGAAAAGCAGAATGCTCTTCGGGATACTTATGGAAATACCTACTGGTATTATTATGAGTATGGAAATAAATGAAAGTTTTAATTTAGGAGATTAATATGAAAATACAGATATTCAGAAACTTATGGATTTTACAGATAGCTTTTCTTCTGTTGGCGCCATTAGGGTTGCAGGCACAGAAGAAGGAGATTTCTGCAGCCAAAGATCTGGTAAAGGCTGGCAAGGATTTGGCGAAGGCCGAATCCAGTATGCGCAAACTCCTGACGGATTCAGCCAACCGGAATAACAAGAAAATTTGGAATATTCTCTTCGATGCTGTGAAGAAGCAGTATGAACAGGGTAATGAGAAACTCTACCTCAAACAGGCGTATGATACAGCCCAACTCTTCAATGCAACCCGACAGCTCTTCGTTATAGCCCAAGGACTTGATTCCGTTGAGATGATTCCTAACAAGAAAGGAAAATGTGAGTTTGATTTCCGTAAGTCTCATTCTGAATATTTGAACAGGATACGTCCGAACCTCTATAACGGAGGAACCTGGTTTATCAGGAAGCAGAAATACAAGGAGGCTTATCAGTTCTTTGACCAGTACATAGAGTGCAGTACTGCACCGATGTTCCAATCTTATAAGTATGCCCAGAAAGACAAATATCTTTCTTCGGCAGCTTATTGGGCTGTATATGCCGGATATAAGATGAAAGATACCAAAGCTACGCTTCATCATTCTTATGAGGCGCTGAAAGATACGGCTCATTATAACTATATGTTACAGTATCTGGCTGAGACTTACAAACTGGAGAAGGATACTGCGCGCTATCTCTCGACCTTGAAGGAAGGTTTTGAGCGGGATCCGAAATTCCCGTTCTTCTTCCCACGTCTGGTAGAGTATTATTCGCAGGAAAACCAACTCGATTCTGCACTTGCCGTAGCAGATAAGGCGCTGGCGATAGCTCCCGACAATGATATCTATCTCTTTACCAAGGGAACCATTCTCCTGAATATGGGTGATTTCAAGCAATGCATCGAAGTGAGCAAAAAGGCACTTGCCGTGAATGATTCGTTATCTGGTGCTTATTATAATATAGGTTTGGCTTATTTCAATCAGGCGGTTGAAATGGATAAGAATTCGCAGCAATCCCGCAAAACTCATCAGGAGATAGACGGACTTTACAAGAGTGCGATGCCTTATCTGCAGAAGTACAGAACGATGGCGCCTGATATGCAGGACCAGTGGGCTTTGCCACTATATACCATCTATCTGAACCTGAACATGGGTAAGGAGTTTGATGAGATTGACAAACTGCTCAATCAGAAAAAGAAATAAAGCCTCATGATGAGAAATTTATGAAAACTTCTCTTTAATTAAAGAATACTTCTCTTTAGAAATTGATTATTAGAAATTTATGATAGACAGAATTTTAGATAAACTGGGCATTGAGCTCAATGATATGCAGCAGGATTCCATGCAGGCAATCTTGCACGGGAACAAGGATGTGGTGATACTTTCGCCAACAGGTAGTGGCAAGACACTGGCTTATCTTTTGCCTCTTACCCAACTTATAGATGCTACTGATGACGAGGCACAGGCGGTGGTGGTAACTCCTGGTAGAGAACTCGCTTTGCAGTCGGCTAACGTATTGAAGAATATGGGCAGCGGTTTGCGTGCAATGGCATGCTATGGTGGTCGTGCTACGATGGATGAGCATCGCGTGATGAAACAGGTTCGTCCTCAGATTGTATTTGGAACTCCAGGTCGTCTCAATGATCATCTGGATAAGGGAAATCTTTCTCCATATCACATCAAATACCTGATTATTGATGAGTTTGACAAGTGTCTGGAGATGGGTTTCCAGGACGAAATGAGCCGACTGATTAAGTCATTGCCTGGCTTGCGTCGTCACTTCCTGCTTTCTGCTACCGAAGCAGAGGAAATTCCTCATTTCGTACACATGGGCAGGGTAGAAAAGATAGATTACCGTGTGGATGAAGATCAGGTTCCTGATCGTGTGCATATATATAAGGTGGAAAGTCCGGTAAAGGATAAACTGGAGAGCCTGGCACTTTTGCTCCGTAGCCTGGGCAACCAGAGTACTATTGTTTTCCTCAATTACCGTGATAGTGTAGAGCGTACCAACAAATATCTGGTAGAACAAGGTTTTTCTACATCTTTCTTCCATGGTGGACTGGAACAGAAGGAGCGAGAGGCTTCTCTCTATCGTTTCAGCAACGGTAGTGCTAATATCCTGGTGAGTACGGATCTGGCTTCGCGCGGACTTGATATTCCAGATATAGATAATATCATCCATTATCACATGCCGGAGGGCGAAGATGGTTATATTCATCGTGTAGGACGTACGGCAAGATGGGAAGCCCAGGGAAAGGCTTTCTTCCTGTTAGGTCCTGAAGAGCATATTCCGGAATATGTGGATGCAGAGATTGAGAATTATGAGATGCCTGTTGCTGATCTGCTTCCTGCGCCAGCCAAACCTAAGATGGCTACTATATATATAGGTAAAGGCAAAAAGGATAAAATCAGTAAGGGTGACATCTTAGGCTTCCTTTGCAAGAAGGGTGGGCTGCAGTCGGCTGAAATCGGAAAGATTGATGTTAATGACCGTTATGCTTATGCTGCCATTTCCCGAACGAAGTTGCGCAGCGTACTGAATAATGTAAAGGGCGAAAAGATAAAAGGCGTCAAAACGATAGTGGAAGAGGTAAGGTAGTTGACAAACTGCTATTATCTTTTCTCTGTTGCTTGCTAATGTATAATAAATGTAAAAATAGACATAAATATGCAGTTATTATACTAAAATGACTAACAAAATGAAAGAAATCTGCGCAAAACGCTAAAAATGTGCAGAAAAGTTTGGTAGTTTCAAATAAAAAGTGTAATTTCGCAGTCGTAAATACAATCCAAAGGTTTACTATGTATCCTATATGGGTGTATTGTGCACTAATTTTTCCTGCTAACAGGATTATATCGTATAAAACTTAAATAATTATACAAAGATGAAGAAGTACAATTTTAACGCAGGTCCATCAATGCTTCCACGCGAAGTGATTGAGAACACAGCAAAGCAGATTTTGGATTTTAATGGTTCAGGTCTTTCATTGATGGAAATCAGCCACCGTGCTAAGGATTTCCAGCCAGTAGTTGATGAGGCAGTCTCCTTATTCAAGGAGCTTCTTGACATTCCTGAGGGTTATTCCGTAATCTTCCTTGGTGGTGGTGCGTCATTGCAGTTTATGCAGATTCCAGCAAACTTCCTCATCAAGAAGGCTGCCTACATTAATTCTGGCACTTGGGCTAAGAAGGCAATGAAAGAGGCGAAGCATTTTGGTGAGGTCGTGGAGATCGCATCATCGTCCGACGCCAATTTCACTTTCTATCCACAGGTTCCTAACACTGTACCAGCCGATTGTGATTACTTGCATTTGACAAGCAACAATACTATATATGGTACTGAACTCCGTGTTGATCCAGATGTAAACGTACCATTGATTTCTGATATGTCTTCAGATATCATGAGCCGTCCAGTAGATGTTTCTAAGTATACTGCCATCTATGCAGGTGCTCAGAAGAATCTTTCTATGGCAGGTGTTACCGTTATCATCGTTAAGGATGATATGCTCGGCAAGGCTCCTCGCGAGCTTCCTACAATGCTCGATTATCGTACTCACGTTGAGAAGGGCAGTATGTTCAATACTCCTCCTGTTGTTCCTATCTATACCTTGATGGAGAATCTCCGCTGGTTGAAGGCTAATGGTGGTGTTGAGGCAGCTGATAAGCGTGCTCACGAACGTGCTGAAGTTCTTTATGCTGAAATCGACCGCAACAAACTCTTCAAGGGTACAGTGGAAGAGACTTCCCGTTCATTGATGAACATCTGCTTCGTGATGAACGATGAGTACAAGGAGTTGGAGAAGCCATTCCTCGACTTCGCTACAGAGCGTGGCATGGTAGGTATCAAGGGTCACCGCTCAGTGGGTGGTTTCCGTGCCAGTTGCTACAATGCACAGACCATGGAGGGTGTTCAGGCACTCGTCAAGGCCATGCAGGATTTTGAAGCACAACATTAATTTTTGAATTTGTATGAAAGTATTAGTTGCAACAGAAAAGCCATTCGCAGCGGCTGCTGTGGAAGGCATTAAGAAAGAAATAGAGGGAGCAGGCAACGAATTGGTGCTGCTCGAAAAATATACAGAGAAGGCTCAGCTTCTCGATGCAGTGAAGGATGTGGACGCGATGATTATCCGCTCTGACAAGGCTGATGCTGAGGTGCTCGATGCAGCAAAGAACCTGAAGATTATCGTTCGTGCCGGTGCGGGTTATGATAACATCGACCTTGCTGCTGCTACTGCTCATAATGTAGTGGCTGAGAATACTCCTGGTCAGAACTCTAACGCAGTAGCTGAGTTGGTATTCGGCTTGTTGGTCTTTACTGTACGTAATTTCTACAACGGCAAGGCTGGCAGCGAGTTGAAGGGTAAGAAACTGGGTATTCTTGCTTTTGGTAATGTAGGTCGAAATGTGGCTCGCATCGCCAAGGGATTTGGTATGGAAGTAGCTGCTTACGATGCATTCTGCCCAGCTGATGTTATCGAGGCTGCCGGTGTGCATGCTGTAAAGTCACAGGATGAGTTGTTCCAGACTTGTGACATCGTTTCTCTTCATATCCCTGCTACTCCAGAGACTATCAAGAGCATCGATTACAAGACTGTAAACCAGTTGCCTAAGGGTGGCATCCTCATCAATACAGCGCGTAAGGAGGTTATCAATGAGCCTGAGCTCCTGAAACTTCTCGCTGAGCGTGAGGACTTGAAGTTCATCACTGATATCAAGCCTGATGCTGATGCAGACTTTGCCAAGTTCGAGGGTCGCTACTTCTCAACTCCTAAGAAAATGGGTGCACAGACTGCAGAAGCAAATATCAATGCCGGTATTGCTGCAGCTAAGCAGATCAATGCGTTCTTTAAGGATGGATGCACTAAATTCCAGGTAAATAAGTAATTATTCTCCCCATACATATAGCTCATGAAGGGTGCTTTTTCACAGAAGCACTCTTGATGGGCTTTTCATGTTTTTATTAAACTAGTCAATTTAAACGAAATATTATGGCAATAGTAAAACCTTTTAAGGGAGTAAGACCTCCTAAAAATCTCGTTGAGCAAGTTGAGTCTCGTCCTTACGATGTTCTCAATTCTGAGGAAGCACGTGCCGAGGCAGGCGATAACGAGAAGAGCCTTTATCATATTATTAAACCTGAAATCAATTTCGAACCAGGTACTTCTGAGTACGATCCTCGCGTTTATGAAAGCGCTGCAGAGAACTTCAGAAAGTTCCAGGAGAATGGCTGGTTAAAACAGGATGATAAGGAACAGTATTATATCTATGCACAGACGATGAACGGCAAGACTCAGTATGGTCTTGTTGTAGGTGCGTATGTAAACGACTATATGACGGGTGTCATCAAGAAACATGAGCTGACACGCCGCGATAAGGAAGAAGACCGTATGAAGCATGTGCGTGTATGCAATGCCAATATCGAACCAGTATTCTTCGCTTATCCTGATAATGAGGTGCTTAACGAACTTCTGATGCGTTATGCAGCAACAACGCCGGAGTATGATTTCATTGCTCCAATTGATGGCTTCCGTCATCAGTTCTGGGTTGTAAGCGATGATCAGGATATTGCCACAATTACAGCGGAATTTGCCAAGATGCCTAGCCTTTATATTGCTGACGGTCATCACCGTTCTGCAGCAGCAGCTCTGGTAGGTGCAGAAAAAGCTAAGCAGAATCCTAATCATACAGGTAAGGAGGAATATAACTACTTTATGGCAGTTTGTTTCCAGGCAAGTCAGCTTACCATTCTCGATTATAACCGAGTTGTGAAGGATTTGAATGGTCTGACTTCTGATCAGTTTCTCGATGCTTTGACAAAGAACTTCGAGGTGATAGATATTGATGCAATCAATGTGAATGTATCTGGTGATGAAGAGGGCATTCCTTGCTATGAAAAGATGGCTATTGATGATGCTATCAGTCAGTTTGGCTTGGATATTCTGAAACCAGCAGCTCTCCATTCTTTCCTCCTGTATCTGGATGGTAAATGGTATGGTTTGTTTGCCAAGCCAGGAACCTACGACGATGCAGATCCTATCGGCGTGCTCGATGTGGATATTTCATCTCGTCTGATTCTTGATGAAATCCTGGGTATCAAGGATTTACGTTCTGATAAGCGCATCGATTTTGTGGGCGGTCTTCGGGGTCTCGGTGAGTTGAAACGTCGTGTGGATAGTGGCGAGATGAAGATGGCACTTGCTTTGCATCCGGTTACTATGCAGCAGATTATGGACATCGCTGACAGTGGTAAGATTATGCCACCTAAGGCAACATGGTTTGAACCTAAGTTGCGTAGCGGTTTGATTATTCACAAGTTGGATTAATGATAGACGAATTTAAGACTATATCAGATACGATAGGCGAGGGATATTACACCGAGAAAAGGAGTAAGTTTCTCGCCTTTGCTCACCATGTTACAACTGTTGACGAGGTGAAGGAAATTGTTGCCGGGTACCGTAAGAAATATTACGATGCCCGACATTGTTGTTATGCATATATGCTAGGTCCTGAACGGACAGAGTTCCGTGCCAATGATGATGGCGAACCTTCTTCTACGGCAGGAAAACCAATCCTCGGCCAAATCACGAAATCAGAATTGACGGATATTTTAATTGTCGTCATCCGATATTTCGGAGGAGTAAAATTGGGAACCAGCGGACTCATTGTTGCTTATCGTGAAGCTGCCATTGATGCTTTGGCTCATTGTGAGGAGGTTACGCAACAGATAGAGGAAATAGTAACCTATGATTTTACTTATCCGATGATGAATGATGTGATGAGGATAGTCAAAGATATGAATCCGCGTATCCTGGATCAGACTTTCGATAATACTTGCAGCATCAAACTTTCTATCAGAAAGAGCGAGGCGGAGCAGTTGCGTTCCCGTCTGAAAAAGCTGTCGTTTGAATAGCAGATAACTGACAGACAGATGAATAACTGCTGGGTAAATAAAAAGAGGGTGTGTTATAGGCCTGGATTATAGTTGGCGCATAACAGCTGACCACCGCATGCACATCACCTGTTGTGCATGCGCATATCAGCTGCTATGCAAGCGCACAACACCTGTTGTGCGACCGGAGATACTAACTATCTTAACAACAAATCCTATGTTTTCCAATAACATATCCTATGTTTTCCATTAACATATCAGTAATATTCCATCAAAAAGAGGGTGAATCATTAATTTATGATACACCCTCTTTTTGATGGTTATTTCTTTTGAGTTTATCCCTTTTCTTCCAATTCCTTCTGCAATCGGATGATTTCATCGCGATATTGGGCAGCTTGCATGAAGTCGAGGTCTTTGGCAGCTTGCTTCATCAATGCCGTAGTATTGGCAATACTCTTCTCCAATTCTTCCTTGCTCATACTGCGAACAATAGGGTCGGCAACGAAGGCTGCACTTTCCGGTTCCACGTAGACGCGAGGTTTAGAACCCTCGGCTCCCATCGGAACAATCTTTGCTCCTTCTTCCTTGCAAGTAGGCAGAGCTGAGGTTATTGCCTTCACAATCTGTTTTGGTGTAATGCCATGGTCTGCATTGTATTTCAACTGGATGCTTCGGCGGCGGGCAGTTTCATCTATCGTTTTCTGCATGCTGTCTGTGATGTTGTCTGCATACATGATTACCTTTCCGTTCACGTTTCGGGCAGCTCGGCCTGCCGTCTGGGTCAGAGAACGGTGACTGCGAAGGAAGCCTTCCTTGTCTGCATCGAGAATAGCTACGAGCGAAACTTCCGGCAAGTCGAGTCCTTCTCGTAACAGGTTGACACCCACCAGTACATCGTATACTCCTGCACGGAGATCGTTCATGATCTTTACTCGGTCTAAGGTTGCCACATCACTGTGGATATAGGCAGCCTTTACGTTGTGGTTGAGCAGGAACTCGGTGAGTTCTTCTGCCATGCGCTTTGTAAGAGTCGTAATCAGAACTCGCTCGTTGCGGTGTGTTCTTGTTAATATTTCGTCCAGAAGATCATCTATCTGATTCTCACTTGGACGGACTTCGATTTCCGGGTCTAGGAGTCCTGTAGGACGAATCAACTGTTCTACAACCACGCCTTCGGCTTCTCTCAATTCATAGTCTGCCGGAGTTGCGCTTACATAGATGGCCTGCGGAATGAGATCGTGAAATTCCTCGAATTTCAGCGGACGGTTGTCGAAGGCAGCAGGCAAACGGAAACCATATTCTACCAGGTTCTTCTTTCGTGCCCGGTCGCCTCCATACATGGCGCCAATCTGTGGGATGCTCACATGGCTCTCGTCAACCACAAGCAGGAAATCTTTAGGGAAGAAATCGAGCAGGCAATACGGGCGTTCGCCTTCGTGTCTGCCATCAAAATAGCGGGAATAGTTCTCGATGCCCGAACAGTGGCCTAATTCCTTAATCATTTCCATATCATATTCTACACGTTCCTTGATGCGCTGTGCCTTGATTCCATCTCCAATACTCTTGAAGAATTCTACCTGTTTAACCAGGTCGTCCTGAATTCTGCGAATGGCACTTTCCTGCTGTTCTTTTGTTGTTACGAAAAGGTTGGCTGGATAAATCTCGTAATCTTCGAACGAGGCAAGGCGGTGATAAGTGAGTGAATCCACTTCTTCGATACTGTCAATCTCATCGTCCCACCATGTTACGCGCAAAACATGATCGCTGTAAGCCATAAAGATGTCAACCGTTTCGCCTTTCACGCGAAAGTTGCCACGTTGCAGTTCTATGTCATTTCTAACGTAAAGTGCATCAACGAGTTTCCTCAGAAATTCATTTCTGTCGAGTCGCTGCCCGCGATGAATCTTGATGATGTTCTCCTGCATCGCCACAGGTCCGCCCATACCATAGATGCACGATACGGATGAGACAACGATGACATCCTTTCTGCCCGAGAGAAGGGCAGAAACAGCACCGAGTCGCAACTTGTCTATTTCATCATTGATGGCGAGGTCTTTTTCTATATATGTATCAGTCGTTGGCAGATAAGCTTCCGGCTGATAATAGTCGTAGTATGAAACATAATATTCTACAGCGTTCTCAGGGAAGAAACCCTTCATCTCCTGATACAGTTGGGCGGCAAGAGTCTTGTTGTGGCTCAAGATGAGCGTAGGCTTCCCCACGTTGGCAATCACGTTTGCCACCGTAAAGGTTTTACCCGAGCCGGTTACACCCAACAACACCTGTGCAGGGTCTCCTTCAAGCACCCCCTCTGTGAGTTGCCTGATGGCTTGCGGCTGGTCGCCAGTTGGCTTATATTTTGATGTAATCTTAAAATCCATTTTCTTCCTGATTTCTTCTCAAAAGTTCTGTTTCAAGGTGCAAAATTACAAAAAAAACGCCATTAATCGTTATAAAGATTAATTTTTTACGAAAAAATGTATCTTTTCTTTTGATAATAAGTAAATTATGAGTAACTTTGCAGTTCAAAATGAGAATTATGAAAAAATTGACTCTTATTGCATCGTGTGTTGCATTGCTCTTGTCGAGCTGTGCCCACGAATATAACCAGGTATTGAAATCAGGCGATTATACTTATAAGTATGAGTACGCCAAGCAGAGCTATGCCCAGGGCAAGTATTCCCGTGCCATTCCTCTTCTGCAGGAACTGGTAACGATGAAGAAAGGTTCTACCGAGGGTGAGGAATGTTTGTACATGCTGGCTATGGCCGAGTATGGTATGAAGGATTATGAAACTGCTGCAGAGTATTTCAAGAAGTATTACTCTTCTTATCCTAAAGGTAAGTTTGCTGAAAATGCAAAGTACTTTGTGGGAGAGAGTCTGTATCAGAATGCTCCAGAGCCTCGTCTTGACCAGAGTACTACGATTACAGCCATCGCAGCCTTCCAGGAGTTCCTGGATCTTTATCCAGATGCCCGACTCAAGCAGCAGGCTACAAACCGCCTTTTTGCTCTTCAGGACCTCTTGGTTGAGAAGGAGTATAAGAGTGCCAAGCTCTATTTTGATATGGGTACCTATTTCGGCAACTGTACCAGCGGAGGCAACAATTATGAGGCTTGTATCGTAACTGCACAGAATGCGCTTAAGGATTATCCTTACAGCAACCGACGCGAGGAGTTTGCATCGCTCATCATGAAAGGTAAATACGAACTGGCAAAGATGAGTGTCGAGAAAAAGCAGCTGGAGCGCTATCAGGATGCTGAGGATGAGTGTTATGGCTTTATCAACGAATATCCTGATTCAAAGGACCGTGCACTTGCCGAGAAGTATATCGAGAAGTGCAAGCAGTACGAGAAAGAGCATCCGGAGTCAGCTCTCGACCAGCTTGGCAATAATGCCAATTAAAAAGTATATATAATAAGGTAAAAACAATATAATAATAGTACTATAATTATGGATTTCAAAAAATCAAAGGCACCAGTAAACACAGTAACTCGCAACATTATGGATCTCTGCGATGATACCCATAATATCTACGAGAGCGTAGCTATCATTGCAAAGCGCGCTAATCAGATTTCTATCGAAATCAAGCAGGAGTTGAGCAAGAAACTTCAGGAGTTTGCTTCTTATAACGATTCTTTGGAGGAAGTTTTTGAGAACCGCGAACAGATTGAAATCTCTCGCTACTACGAGAAGTTGCCAAAGCCAACTTTGCTCGCTACAGAAGAGTTTATTGAGAATAATATTTATTGGCGTGATCCTACCAAGACATCTGCACCAATGGTTCACGAGAGCGAAATTTAATATTCCAGAGCTATATGATACAGCGTAAACAGACATTATTTCTGCTCTTTGCTGTCATCGCCATTGCTATCTGTCTTTTCCTTCCTGTCGCCAGCATCGCAGCTAAGACGATGGGAGGAGACACTATGGTTTATAACCTCGGAGTGGTAGGGGAGGCAGGAATGCAGATTTCAACTACTTGCGTTCCTCTGTTCCTTCTGCTCGCCGTTTCAGCCATCATAGCATTGGTAAACATCTTTTTGTACAAGAATCTGAAGCTTCAGAAATCACTCTGTTCACTTGCCATGCTTTTTGCAGGTTTATGGTATGTAGATTATATCGTGATGTTCATGGGCTTGATTCCTGTTCCTGAAGCAGAAGGAACGATGAAGTTTCAGTTTGCCGCTTGCCTTCCTTTGGTAGCAATCATATTCGAATGGATGGCAATGAAAGGTGTGAACGATGACATCAAACTCTTGAGAGCAGCAGACCGAATCAGATAAAAAATGCTAAAAAAGCATTTGAATATCGATAAAAGTTTGCTCAATTCAAATAAAAGTAGTAATTTTGCACCCGCTGTCACGAGATGGCAGCATAAAATTCAAACCTCATTATAAATTAAAATTAAGATTTAAAAATGGCAACAAAAATCAGATTGCAGCGCGGCGGTCGTAAGAGCTATGCTTTCTATAGCATCGTAATCGCTGACGTTAGAGCACCACGTGATGGTAAATTTACTGAGAAGATTGGTACTTTCAACCCTAACACCAATCCAGCTACTGTAGATTTGAATTTCGAGCGCGCACTCTACTGGGTAGAGACTGGTGCACAGCCAACAGACACAGTTCGCAACATCCTCAAGGGCGAGGGCGTTTACTTGATGAAGCACCTCAAGGGTGGCGTTAAGAAGGGCGCATTCGACGATGCTGAGGCTCAGAAGCGTTTCGACGCTTGGAAGAATAGCAAGGACGCTAAGATTTCTGCTGTTCGCGAGGGCGATGCTAAGGCAAAGAAGGAAGCTGCTGCTAAGGAGCTCGAGGCTGAGAAGAAGATGAACGAGGCAATCGCTAAGAAGGTAGCTGACAAGAAGGCTGCTGCAGCTGCTGCTGAGGCAGAGGCTAAGGCTGCTGAGGAAGCTCCTGCAGAGGAGGCTCCAGCTGAGGCTTAATCTTCGACAGAATCTTCTTTTGAGATTTTAAAGTATAAAGGTTGAATTTCTCTTTCGGGAAATCCAACCTTTTTTTTGTTTCTTTTGATTATGGGTGATAAAAAGGAAAACAGTTATTCGCATATTCTGAAATATACAGGATTGTTTGGCAGTGTGCAAGGATTGGGAATTCTTGTAGGAGTTTTGCGCAATAAATTTACGGCGCTCTTCCTCGGACCTTCTGGAATGGGACTGCTGTCTCTTTTCAGCTCAACGATTTCTGTTCTCAGTACTGCGTGTAATTTCGGCATTCCTACAAGTGGTGTTAAATTTATTTCTGAAAAGGAACATGCTGCAGATGAATCGCAGTCTGAAAAGGCTGATATCGCCGGGGCGGTTCTTCTTGTCCGCACCTATAGTCTGCTTGCTGCATTTTTCGGAGCCATCGTCTGTGTGCTGCTGGGTCCGTTACTCAATGGGTTTACTTTTTCCTGGGGCAATCATACGCTACATTTCATTCTCCTGGCACCAACCATTTTCTTCACGATTCTGGCTGGAGGTGAAACAGCCATTCTGAAAGCTACCGGGCAGTTGCGTGCGTTGGCGATGCAGGCAAGTCTTCTGGCTATTCTTCTGCTTTTGGTTTCGGTTCCGGTTTATTGGATATTTGGTGAGAGAGGTATTCTGCCCGTTCTGTTCATTTTGGCATTTATGCAATGGGCTCTGAATTTTCGATATTCCCGACGAGTTGTACGGTGGGGCGTAAATATGCGAAAAATGACGCTAGTTGCAGGTTTCCCACTTTTGCGACTTGGCGGGGCATTTGTACTTTCGGGTTTGATGAATAGCGGCTGCGAATTTCTGATTCGTGCCTTTTTGAACCAACAAGGCGATCTGGAAGTTGTCGGACTTTTCAATGCCGGTATAACGATTGTCTTTGTTTATGCGGGAATGGTGTTCTCGGTCATGGATCAGGATTTTTATCCCCGTCTCTCCGGCATTTCGGGTTCCAGAAAAAACGAGGAGTCAGTTAAAGAGCGCAATCTCTGTGTGAACTGCCAGCTTGAAATGAATGTCCTGTTGCTGGGACCTATCGTTGCAGCAATCATTTTAGGTCTGCCTCTCATTATTCCGATATTATACAATGCCCAGTTTATGGGGATGCTTCAGATGACTCAGCTTGCTGCTATTGCCATGTTGTTCAAGGCGGTTTATCTTCCAATAGAATATCTCCCGCTGTCAAGGGGAGATTCCAGACTTTTTCTCATTCAGGAAAGTTTTTGTGTTATCTTGCTGATAATCTGTGAAATAGCTGGTTATCAGTTAGATGGATTGAGAGGAGTAGGAGGGGGTATTGCCGTTGCTTATGCCATAGAGACCTTAGCTGTATTAGTTTTCAGCAGAGCCGTTTATGGTTATCGTTTATCTGCTCTTGGTTTCAGATTCTGTATCTTTCAGCTTCTGATTCTGCTCTTGATGTTGTTCCTGGTTTTCATGATCAGTTATCGTGATTGGCTTTATTGGCTGATTGGCGTAATCATTGTACTCATGAGCACATCGTTTAGTTTTAGGAAAATTCGAAAACTGGTTAGATAAGAATAGAAATACTGTAGGATAAATTATTTTCTCCGAAAGATAGAAGAATATCTCCGAAAGATAAAAAAAATATCTCCGAGAGATATTTTTTTATTCCAGTAGGATATTGGATTATTCCAGTAGGATAAATAAGAAAAAGCCTTGAGTATCAGCTGATTCTCAAGGCTTTTATATGTTTTGTATCTCTAAGAAATTACTTCTTGTTGATAGCGAGGTCGATAGCTACAGCGATAGCAACAGTAGCACCTACCATAGGGTTGTTACCCATACCGAGGAAGCCCATCATCTCTACGTGAGCAGGAACTGAAGAAGAACCTGCGAACTGAGCGTCTGAGTGCATACGACCCATAGTATCAGTCATACCGTAAGAAGCAGGACCAGCAGCCATGTTATCTGGGTGCAAAGTACGGCCTGTACCACCACCAGAAGCTACTGAGAAGTATGGCTTACCAGCAGCAATACGCTCCTTCTTGTATGTACCAGCTACTGGGTGCTGGAAACGTGTAGGGTTTGTAGAGTTACCTGTGATAGATACGTCTACATCCTCGCTCCAGTTGATAGCAACACCCTCGCGAACGTCGTCAGCGCCATAGCAGTTAACCTTAGCACGTGGACCGTCGCTGTAAGCGATGCGGTTAACAACCTTCAACTCACCTGTATAGTAGTCGAACTTTGTCTGTACGTATGTGAAACCGTTGATGCGGCTGATAATCTGAGCAGCATCCTTACCAAGACCGTTCAAGATAACGCGCAATGGGTTCTTGCGAACCTTGTTTGCCATCTCAGCAATCTTGATAGCACCCTCAGCAGCAGCGAAAGACTCGTGACCAGCCAAGAAAGCGAAGCACTGAGTCTCCTCACGGAGCAAACGAGCAGCCAAGTTACCATGACCGAGACCAACCTTACGGTCGTCAGCTACAGAACCAGGGATGCAGAAAGCCTGCAAACCGATACCGATAGCCTCAGCTGCGTCAGCAGCAGTCTTAGCACCTTTCTTGATAGCGATAGCAGCACCAGCTACATACGCCCACTTAGCGTTCTCGAAGCAGATACGCTGAGTATCTTCACACATCTGATAAGGGTCAACACCTGCGTCCTCGCAGATTTGATTAGCCTCTTCCAAGCTCTGAATACCGTTAGCATTAAGAGCAGCAAGAACCTGCTTCTCGCGACGTTCCTGACTTTCGTAACTTACTTTTCTAATCATATCTGTATCTCCTTATTATTCTTTACGTGGATCAATTGCTTTAACAACACCCTGCTCAGCAGTTGTACGACCGTAGCTACCTGTGAACTTCTTGACAGCCTCGTTAGCGTCCATACCGTTCTTGATAGCTTCCATCATCTTGCCGAGGTGAACATACTCATAACCACAAACCTGGCTGTCCTTATCGAGGAACTGCTTTGTGATGTAACCCTCTGTCAACTCGAGGTAACGTGTACCCTTAGCTACAGTACCATAGAGAGTACCAGTCTGTGAACGAAGACCCTTACCCAAGTCCTCAAGACCTGCACCGATAACGAGACCGCCCTCAGAGAAAGCGCTCTGGCTACGACCATAAACAATCTGGAGGAAGAGCTCGCGCATAGCTGTATTGATAGCATCGCATACGAGGTCAGTGTTCAAAGCCTCAAGAATAGTCTTGCCTGGGAGAATCTCAGAAGCCATAGCAGCTGAGTGAGTCATACCAGTACAACCGATAGTTTCAACAAGAGCCTCCTGAATAACGCCTTCCTTGATGTTCAAAGAGAGCTTGCAAGCACCCTGCTGAGGAGCACACCAACCCACACCGTGAGTATAACCAGAGATGTCTTTGATCTCTTTTGCCTGAATCCATTTTCCCTCTTCAGGAATTGGAGCTGGTCCGTGGTTAGGACCCTTAGCGACAACGCACATGTTGTCTACTTCTTTAGAATAGATCATATTCGCTAAATTTTATATTAATGAATATTATAAGTATAAAGTTCTGTACTTAATTCATATTGTTTTGCTGAAACATCGGTGCCATCACCTTAATTCCGAGCACAAAAGTACAAAAAAAATCCGGAAAATACCTAAAAATGGGTATTCTTTTTAACTCTTTAACCTAATATTTAGATTTTTTCTTGGGTTTATGCACAATTTCATGTATCTTTGCAAACTGAAAATTGCAATTTTGTAGATTATGATCGAAGTAAAGATAAACGATGCCAAGCTTCAGCATGCTGCCGAGGCGGGCATGGATGAATTTGTAAAGGCTTTCGTGGACGCTATCCGCGAAGCGATTGGTGGTGAACTGACTGCCGAAACCATGGCGCAGCTCAACAGCGACCAGATTACTCTTCTGGCTTGGGATATCCTGCATGAGGAGATGATGGATGGCGGAATGGTTCAGCTCATACATAACGGTTACGGTGCTTTCCTCTGGAAGAACCCTACCGACAAGGCGTTTAAAAACTGGGGATTGACAGAACTCGCCAAACTCATCAAGAAGAGTCATTTCCTGTATAAGACAAAACATGAGGAGATTGAGCGCGATCTGACCGATGAGGAGTTTATGGCGCTCTACGAAAAATTTCCTGAGTTTGATGATTTTGACGATGAGTTCGTTGAGAACGAAGAAGAGTGGACCAGCAAGGTTGCCTTCTACATCGATGATCATATCGACAATTTCTGCGAAATTGTCAAAAGTTAATAGTTGATAGTTAATAGCGGCTTGCCCTATAAACTATAAACTTTAAGCTATAAACTTATAATACATTATTATATATATATGAACAAGCAAGAACAGGAACTCCGTAAGAAGAGTCCGATACAGATACGCAACAAGAAGGCTTCATTCGAGTACTTCTTCGTTGATACTTATACCGCAGGCATTGTGCTTACGGGAACAGAGATTAAGTCAATCCGTGGCGGAAAGGCTTCGCTGGTAGATTGTTATTGCGATTTCTATCAGGGCGAACTTTGGGTCAAGGGAATGAACATCTCTCCTTATTTTTATGGTTCTTTCAGCAATCATGAGGCTCGCCGCGACCGCAAGCTTCTTCTCACCAAGCGCGAATTGCGCCGTCTTGAAGAGGACAGCAAGCAGCCTGGTTTCACCATTGTTCCAACCCTCATCTTTATCGATAATCACGGTAGAGCCAAGGTGGATATTGCCCTCTGTAAGGGAAAGAAGGAGTATGACAAGCGCCAGACTCTGAAAGAAAAGGAAGACAGAAGAGAGATGGATAGAGCAATCAAGCACTTTTAGACAATGAAGAATTTAAGAGAGATTGTAAAGGAGAAAATTCTGATTCTCGATGGTGCCATGGGTACTGAGATTCAGAAGTATAATCTTACAGAAGAAGACTTCAGAGGAGAGCGGTTCCGCGATTTGCCGGGTATGATGAAAGGCAACAACGACATGCTCAACATTACTCGTCCTGATGTGATATCTGATATTTACCGACGCTACCTGGAGGCTGGCGCCGATATTATTACCGCGAATACTTTTTCGTGCCAGCGCATTTCGCAGGCTGATTATCACCTGGAGAACTGCGCCCGCGAAATGGCATTCGAGGGTGCCCGACTGGCACGTATCGAATGCGATAAGTTTTCTACGCCTGATAAACCACGCTTCGTTGCAGGAGATGTGGGACCAACCAACAAGACTTGCTCCATGAGTCCGGACGTCAGCAATCCTGCCGCCCGCGAGATTACCTACGATGAGCTTTTCACCGATGTATGCGAACAGGTGGATGGTCTTATCGAAGGCGGTGCTGACGTGATTCTCATCGAAACCATCTTCGATACACTCAACTGCAAGGCGATGATAGATGCGGCGCTCACCATGATGAAGAAACATGGAGTAGAGTTGCCTGTCATGATCAGTCTTACGGTAAGTGATCTGGCGGGCAGAACACTCAGTGGTCAGACTGTAGATGCTTTCCTTGCTTCGCTTTCTCCTTATCCTATCTTCTCTGTCGGCATGAACTGTGCCTTTGGTGCTCCTCAGATGAAACCTTTCATCGAGCACATGGCTCAGGTTGCACCTTATTATATTAGTGCGCATCCTAATGCCGGTTTGCCTAACGAAATGGGCGAATATGACGAGACAGCCGAATCGATGGCTCCGCAAATAGCCGAATTCATCGATGAAGGCATCGTGAACATCATAGGCGGATGCTGCGGTACAAGTCCTGAATTCATCGCACATTACGCCCGTATAGCTGAGGGTAAGAAGCCGCATCAAGTGGTGGAGAAACCTAAGTATATGTGGCTCTCGGGATTAGACCTTCTGCAGGTCGATGATTCCGTACATTTGCCGGTTGACGCCAGCCGGTTTGTCAACGTGGGCGAACGCTGTAACGTGGCTGGTAGCAGGAAGTTCCTGCGTTTGATTAACGAAAAGAATTATGAAGAAGCCATCGGTATAGCCAGAAAGCAAGTGGCTGATGGGGCGGCTGTCGTTGACGTGAATATGGACGATGGTTTGCTTGATGCGAAAGCCGAAATGGTTAACTTCCTGAATATGATTGCTGCCGAACCGGACATTGCGAAGGTTCCGGTAATGATCGACTCTTCCAAATGGGACGTCATAGTGGCTGGCTTGAAGTGCTGCCAGGGCAAGTGTATTGTCAATTCCATCAGTTTGAAGGAGGGCGAGGAAGTATTCCTTTCTCATGCCCGCGATGTGTTGCGCTATGGTGCAGCCGTTGTTGTGATGTGTTTTGATGAAGTAGGACAGGCTACCACTTTCGAGCGCCGCATCGAGATAGCAGAACGTGCTTATCATCTTCTGGTAGACAAGTTGGGTATGAATCCGCTCGATATCATCTTCGACCCGAACGTACTTGCCATAGCTACCGGTATGGAGGAGCATGATAATTATGCCGTTGAGTTCATCCGTGCAACGGAGTGGATTCATCAGAATCTGCCTGGCGCACATGTCAGCGGAGGTGTCAGTAACCTCTCGTTCTCATTCCGTGGCAATACTTATATCCGTGAGGCTATCCATTGTGTTTTCCTGCATCATGCCCAGCAGGTAGGTATGGACTTTGGTATTGTAAATGCCAAAGCCAGAATGGATTACAATAAAATTCCTGAAGAACAGCTTCAGCTCATCGAGGATGTGGTGCTGAATAGGAGAAAAGGTGCTGCAGATGAACTCATCGAGCTTGCGGCAGAGATAAAAGCCCAGGCTGATGCTGCCAAGGCTGCAGCTAAGGCAGGCGGTGTTGCTCCCAAGAAACCGGCTGCTCCTGAATGGCGAAAGGAGAGTGTAGAAGAACGTCTGAAGTATGCGCTGCGCAAGGGAATCACCGATTTCCTGCAGCAGGATATTGACGAAGCACTTGACAAATATCCTCATGCAGTAAACGTAATTGAGGGTCCTCTGATGGACGGCATGAACTTGGTTGGCGAACTTTTTGGAAAAGGCGAAATGTTCTTGCCGCAGGTTGTCAAGACGGCTCGCACGATGAAATCGGCAGTTTCTATCCTTCAGCCTCATATTGAGGCAGAAAAACAGGGTGGAGCAACAACTGCCGGCAAGATTCTGATGGCAACTGTGAAGGGCGATGTTCATGATATCGGAAAGAACATCGTCTGCGTGGTTATGTCATGTAACAATTACGAAATCATCGACTTAGGTGTGATGGTTCCAGCCGAACAGATTGTACAGAAAGCTATCGATGAAAAAGTAGATGCAATCGGTTTGAGCGGACTTATCACCCCTTCGCTTGATGAAATGGTTCATGTGGCCCGGGAAATGCAGAAAGCTGGTTTGCGCATTCCTATCATGGTAGGTGGAGCAACGACGAGCGAACTGCATGTGGCTCTGAAGATTGCGCCTGAATATGACGGACCGGTTATCTGGGTGAAGGACGCATCGCTCAATGCCGGAATATGTGCCCGCTTCCTCAACGAGGCTGAATGCCCTAAGTTTGAGGCGGAACTGAGGGAACGCTACGAGAAACTTCGCCAGAACTATCACGAAGAGCAGGCTAAGATAGCCTCGCTCTCAGAGGCAAGAAAGAACAAACTGGAGCTGTTCTGACAAGATAAAGAATACAACGTTTTTAGGATAATTATATGATTAAAACTGTGATTTTTGATATGGGTGGTGTCATCATCACCCTCGACGAGAATGAGGCAGGCAAACGTTTCATTGAGTTGGGTATGAAGGAGTTTGCGGAGAAGATGGACCCTTATAAACAGGTTGGCTTAAACGGTCAGCTGGAAGAGGGCAAGATTTCCGAGGAGGAATACCGACGGGAAGTGTGCAAGAAGATTGGCCGCGAGGTAACCTTCGAGGAACTGCAGCATTGCTGGCTGGGCTACATGAAGGAAATTCCAGAACGCAATCTGGTTACTCTCCGCAATCTTAAGAAGCAGGGCTACCGTGTAATCTTGCTCAGCAATACCAACCCTTATGTATCAGCCTGGGTAGACAGCGAGGCATTCTCTGCCGACGGTCATCCTATCGGCGATTATTTCGATGCGATGTATCGTTCTTATGAAGTAAAGTATATGAAGCCGGATGAGAATTTCTTCCGTTATGTCCTTTCTCAGGAGCAGATTATGCCAGAGGAGTGCCTGTTTATTGATGATGGTCCCCGTAACTGCTGTGCAGCCTCTGAACTGGGACTGTTTACTTATTGCCCACAGAATGGCGAAGACTGGAGCGATAAGATTTACGAGCATTTGAAGTAATTATTTGTGGTGATTATTTGCACTAAAATGCAAATAATTGCCATTTTATTTTGTGCTCTGCAATAAAAAATGTACTTTTGCAGTCGCTAATTAAATACATAATACAATGATTAAGAAGAAAAGATGGCATTGCTTGCCAGGTCAGCCTCTTACAGAGCTCGACAAGCAGGTAATGTTTTGGGAAAACAAGGGTAAACTTGTTCCTACCCGTGACTTGATTAAAACTCCAGAACAGATAGAAGGCATCCGCAAGAGTGGTGTCGTAAACACCGGTTGTCTTGATGCGGTAGCCGAGATGATCCGTCCGGGAATCAACACCCAGGAGATTGATGATCTCTGCATGCAGTATTGCAAGGATCATAATGCCATTCCTGCGTGTCTCAATTACGAAGGCTATCCTAAGAGCGTTTGTACCTCTATCAACGAAGTGGTTTGCCATGGTATTCCTAAGGAAGAGGATGTGCTCGAAGAGGGCGATATCATCAATGTGGATATGACAACCATCGTAGATGGCTATTACGCTGATGCCAGCCGTATGTTCATCGTTGGCGGCAAGACTACTCCTGAAAAGGAGCAGCTGGTTCGCGTAGCCAAGGAATGCCTGGAAATCGGTATGGAGGTTGCCAAGCCATACTCGTTCGTAGGTGATATCGGTCATGCTATCGAGAAGCATTGCAAGAAGTATGGTTATGGTGTGGTTCGCGATCTTTGCGGTCATGGCGTAGGTTGCCAGTTCCATGAAGAGCCTGAGGTTCTTCACTATGGTCATAGAGGCACGGGCATGCTGCTCGTTCCGGGCATGGTGTTCACCATCGAGCCAATGATCAACATGGGCACCTGGCAGGTATTCCTCGATGCGGACGATCCGTACGGATGGGAAGTAATCACCGGTGATGAGAAGCCATCTGCGCAGTGGGAGCACACGCTTGTGATGACAGAGACAGGTGTGGACATTCTTACACACTAGTGTTCGTTAATAGTTGATAGTTTATAGTTAATAGGGCATTCTTGCTTGAGTCTCATGGATAAGGTGTTTTATGCTATAAACTATAAATTATAAATTATAAACTTTGATATAATGAAGGATATATATATATTAGGTATAGAGAGCAGCTGCGACGATACCTCTGCTGCAGTGCTCAAGAATGGTGTGCTGCTGAGCAATGTAACCGCCTCTCAGGAGGTTCACAAAGCTTACGGCGGTGTTGTTCCGGAGTTGGCTTCCCGTGCCCACCAGCAGAATGTGGTTCCTGTCGTTGACCAGGCCATCGCGCGTGCCGGCATCAAGAAGGAAGATCTTTCTGCCGTAGCCTTCACCCGTGGTCCGGGTCTGATGGGCTCGCTTCTCGTGGGTGTAAGTTTTGCCAAGGGATTCGCCCGTTCGCTCAATATTCCGATGATAGATGTAAACCATCTGCAGGGTCATGTGATGGCTCATTTCATCAAGGAAAGCGATGATGACCAGAGTGCACCTCCATTCCCGTTCATCTGTCTTCTCGTGAGCGGTGGAAATTCGCAGATTGTAAAGGTGAATGCCTACAACGATATGGAAGTACTGGGACAGACCATCGATGATGCGGCTGGCGAGGCTATTGACAAGTGCGCCAAGGTGCTGGAGTGGGGCTATCCTGGTGGTCCTGTCGTAGATAAGTATGCACGCCAGGGCAATCCGAAGGCATTCAGTTTCTCTGAGCCTCATATTCCGGGATTGAACTACAGTTTCTCCGGTTTCAAGACCAGTTTCCTCTACAGCCTGCGCAAATGGGTGGCTGCTGATCCTGATTTTGTTGAGAAGAACAAGTACGATCTGGCTGCCAGCATAGAGTTTACCATCGTTGATATTCTGATGAAAAAGCTCCGCATGGCTGTCAAGCAGACCGGCATCAAGCATGTGGCTGTAGCTGGAGGTGTGAGTGCCAATAATGGTTTGCGCAACGCTTTCCACGATCATGCCAAGCGCTTCGGCTGGACTATCTACATCCCTAAGTTCAGCTATACTACCGATAATGCGGCGATGATAGGCTGCGTGGGAACCTTCAAGTATCGTGATGGTGAGTTTGCAACCATCGACTTGCCAGCCTATAGTAAAGTAACATTTAAGTAATTAACAAAACAAGATGGAATTTGAAACAAAGATATTGAGCAAGGGCATCCAGGAGATGCTCTACAATAGTGACAAGACAGTAGGCACAGCAGAGAGCTGCACAGGTGGTCGTATCGCCGAGGCGCTGATTTCTGTGCCAGGTGCCAGCAATTACTTCAAGGGTGGTGTAATAAGCTACACCAACGAGGTAAAGGAGAATCTTTTGGGCGTGAGCCATGAGGTTCTGGAGGAGCAGACTGCCGTTTGCGAGGAAGTGGCTAGGGAGATGGTGCTCGGCACAATCAAGACCCTGAATGTAGACTTCGCCATTTCAGCAACGGGTGTGGCTGGTCCAACGGGTGGAACTCCAGCCATTCCTGTGGGCACAATCTATGTAGGTTATGGCGATAAGAACGATGTTCGCGTGGTAAAACTCACCGAAGATTTCGGACGCGACATCAACCTTGCAATTGCCACAAATACAGCGCTTAAAGGCATGCTCGAATTCTTGAAAGAACATGCTGAAGAACTTAAAAAAGAGGCTTAAATTGCTAATTTAAGGCTATCAAATATTAATAATCCTTAAAAGACAGCGTTCTTTTAGGGATTATTTTGTTATTACCAAATTATTTTGTAATTTTGCACTCTGTTTGGAATAGGTATCAATTAACGAATTACAAAATTAAAGATAGAAATGTCTAAGATTTGTCAAATTACAGGTAAGAAGGCACAGTTAGGTTGCAATGTGTCTCACTCAAAGCACCGTACAAAGAGAAGCTTTGATGTTAACCTCTTCAGCAAGAAATTCTACTATGTAGAAGAGGGTTGCTGGATCAGCCTCAAGATCAGTGCTGCTGGTCTTCGTCTTATTAATAAGGTAGGTCTCGATGCTGCTTTGAATCAGGCAGTAAAGAAGGGCTACGTAGATTGGAAGGACATTAAAGTTATAGGAGAATAAATATCATGGCAAAGAAAGCAAAAGGTAATAGAGTACAGGTTATCCTCGAGTGCACTGAACACAAGAACAGTGGTATGCCAGGTACAAGCCGTTACGTGACTACAAAGAATCGTAAGAACACTCCTGAGCGTCTTGAGTTGATGAAGTACAACCCAATCCTTAAGAAGATGACTCTTCACAAGGAGATTAAGTAAGCTTAGCTTACAAGTTTAATAATTTTATCAATTTAAATAGACTATGGCAAAGAAAGCGGTCGCTACCCTCCACGAAGGTAACATGGATGGTCGCGCATATACAAAGGTTATCAAGATGGTTAAGAGCCCTAAGACTGGTGCATACGTTTTCGATGAGAAGATGGTACCAAACGAGGCTGTTAAGGATTTCTTCAAGGATTAATTTCCTTGCAGATGATGCATCGTTGAATTAAGATTACATCAAAATTCAAATATAAAGATAAAGGTCGCTACCCAGATAGGGGAGCGACCTTTTTTTCTTCTTTTTCTTTTCTAAGGTCAAGAAAACAGCTTTTGCCCTTTTACAATACTACTTGAAGCTTCTTTCATCGTCTCTTACGAATCTTCTTAGCGTTTGTTTGCTTCCTCTAATCATCGTTTGACACCTCTCACGGCCTGGCTCTCTAACGGATTCTCCGGCCAGAGATGCTTAGGGTATCGGCGCTTCAGTTCTTTGCGGACTTCGAAGTAAGTGCCTTGCCAAAAACTTGCGAGATCCTGAGTAAGTTGAACTGGCTTGAAACCGGGAGATAACAACTCAAGCAGAAGGGGCTGTCTGCCTGCATCGACAGTGGGAGTTGATGTCATTCCGAAACACTCCTGAAGCCGCACACTCAGAACCGGGGCTTCGGCTCCCAAGCGATAATCGATGCGGATGTTGCTGCCCGATGGCACACGGATGTGGGTGGGAGCAAGGCGGTCTATTTCCTGCTGAAGGTCGTAAGGAAGGATGTTCCAAAGGATTTCGCACAGGTTGAGTTTCTTCAGCTCAGTAACAGAAGTCTTCATCTTGCCACCTTCTTCGAGATAGAAAGGGAGCCAGGTTCGGGCTGTTGTCAGGAGATGCTCTGTTGACAGGTCGGGAATCTCCAGTTCCGGATGCCATTCAGCTACTTGCGCCACGCGCTGTTGCAGACGATGAACCGATTCGTTCCAATCGAACATGCTGAGTCCGTCTTTTCTGGCAGCTTCACAGATAATATTAGAAACAGTCTCTCGGTTGGCATTCTGTATCGGCTTGCTGTCTATGATGAGCGCTCCTATCCGTGTTTCCTGTTGCATCTTTACTGCCAGCGCTTTGCTGTCCCATGAAATATTCTCGCAGGTTTGTGCCGGCAGGTTCTTCCAGTTGACGGGGGCTGAGAGAAATACTCTTCCTTTCCGTCCCTGCCCAGAATTGGATGATGAGGTTGAAGATAGGTTGAGTGATGCGATGGCAAGCCATTCGTTTGCTGCCATGCTGTCGCACGGGTCGATGAAAATCGTGTTGCCATTTGACATCTTGAAGTTGCCCGCATGGTCGGTGGCATGGGCGATGCGCTCAGGGTAGGCTAGGGCGATGAGATGGCCCACTTCCTCAGCATCAATTGGCTCGTTGTCTTCCCTGATACGCAGCATCTTCCTGTATTCCTGGGCAATCTGAGCGATACGGTTCCAACGCCCCAGATTCTTCTTGCAGCGTGCGGAACGTAGGATAGAAAGGCGGAGCGTCATGTCTGAATCTTCATTTTCGCCCATCGGGTCTTTCTCTTCCAGCAGAGCAGCAATGTCGCAGGCCAGGGCTTGGCTCGCCGGAGAATCGCTGCTGATCATCATCTTGGCAATGCGCGGATGACAAGGAAGTTGAGCCATTCTGCTGCCTTCTGCGGTGATGCTGCCACTGAGAGCGTGAGTATCATGATCAGGAGTGAGGGCGTTGAGCGACATAAGAAGTTGCTGTGCCAATACGAGGTTGCCCTTGGGAGGAAGGGTGAGCCAAGGTAGCAGTTCCGGTTTGTTTTCCCCGAAAGCTGCAATGTCGAGAACCATCGAAGAGAGATCTGCATCCAGTATTTCGGGCAGCCGTTGTTCTGGCATCAGATGTTCCGAGGTCTGTGTCCAAAGCCGGTAACATACGCCTGATGTGATTCTGCCCGCACGCCCCCTTCGTTGCGTAGCCATGTCCTGACTGATACGAACGGTTTCGAGATGGCTCAAGCCTGTACGGGCATCATAAACCAGTTTTCGGCGGAATCCGGAATCCACAACGATTCTTACTCCTTCGATGGTGAGAGAAGTTTCGGCGATAGGAGTGGCCAGTACGATTTTCCGTTCGCCCGGTTTAGAAGGAGCGATTGCGAGCCGCTGCTTTTCTGGCGAGAGGTTACCGTATAGCGGGTAAAGAGTGGCTGAGGGCAGGACAGAGCGAAGCAGTTCTTCGCATTTCATGATTTCTCCCTGTCCCGGCAGAAAGGCAAGAATGTCACCTTCCTGGTTTCTGAAAGCCTGACAGATTGTGGCGGCCATTTCCTGCGCTACCTGATATCTGTCGATGTCGTGGTCTGCATAAATGGTTTCTATCGGAAACATTCTGCCTTTACTCTCGATAAGCGGAGCCTGAAGTGCCTGGCAGATGATAGAAGCATCGATTGTTGCTGACATGATAATGAGCTTCAGGTCGGGGCGGATGATTTCCTGTGTTTGCCGGGCCAGCGCTAACGCCAGATCGGAATTGATGCTGCGCTCATGAAACTCATCAAAGATGAGGCACGAAACGCCTTCGAGTGTAGCATCATTGACCAGCATTCGGGTGAGAATGCCCTCGGTAAGGACTTCGATGCGTGTTTCATCCGAAACCTTGCTTTCGAATCTTACCCGATAGCCGATGGTTTTGCCCACGGGTTCTCCCAGAATCTGTGCCATCCGTTCGGCTATCTGGCGAGCAGCCAGGCGGCGCGGTTCGAGCATCAGAATCTTACCCTGACTTTTAAGATGATTATGGATGAAGCCTTCCAATGCCTGATCACTCATGCCCCGCAGAATGGTGAGCGGGAGGAGGGTAGATTTACCGGCTCCAGGAGGAGCTGTAATAACAAGGTTAGCCGACTCCATCAATGCTTCATTGACAGAGTCGGCTATCTGGTAAGCTGGCAGATGACCAGCCTGCTGTTCTATTCTATCTAAGTTCATTTCTTCTTATTTCACAAACTTCAGATTTCTTTTATTTCACAAATTTCAGAATCTCTTTACTCTTTCTGCCCTTTTTGGCAGGAATCGGCATGAAGCCTTCTGTGAGTCCTGTTTTATCTGTCATGGTCTGGAAAACGGAGGCGGCATAGGAAGAGAGTTTCTTCTCTGCCAGTTCTTGCTTGATAGCATCCTCATCATAATCATCAGCATAGAGGAGAGTGTGTAAATCGTCAAGATATTTTTGCGGAATATTCTGATGCGGCATGCGGCTTTTTATCTGCATAATCTGTGCGATGATTGCCTGTTTGGTTTGGGCAGCGATGGCTTCTGCCTTTTGCTGCTCGAAGACTGCCAGCGTCTCCTCATCCGTCTCCTGCCAGTTTTGCATCATGGCTTCAGTGTTGGTAAGATGACTGTAGCCTGCATAGCGAATCAGGGCGATGCGCTTGTTCCAACCTTTCTTTTCCAGATAGTTTTTCTCCATAGGGGTAGTAGCTACTATGAGGTTGGCTTTGGCGTACATGGCTTTCTGATACATAGACTGTTGCAGTGAACGCTTCAAGTAAGGGTTCTTGCAGTTTCTCTCAGAAATATCACCTAGTGGACAAACGATGTAGGGAATGTCCATCTGCTTTGCTTTCCTGGCTATCTGGGCTCCCTGCCATGTCCATGCTCCTATAATCAACACAATGTCGGCATCAACCAGACTGTTGGTGATGTCGAGCTGTTTATTCAAGGCTTCGATGTATGGAAGATACATCTTCAGCAACTTCTTATGGTTGGAAATGAACAAATATACTTTCATCGTTCTGTCGGTTATTTTTAACTGTTATTATTCTGATAGACTGTTACTTCCTTTTTACCCTGTTTAAAGTTTATGAGAAGTGAAATCGTTTTTGTCAGCCCGCCAATAGCGCAATTTGGTAGCCAGATTTCTCCAGATGATTCCATATTCGAAGAATGGCAGTTTGAACATCGCTATTCCGTCATCAAAGTGTCTGATGGCCTTGTTGGCTATCAGCATTCTCACGATGAACAGCAGGAGGAAACTGAAACCTGCGCATCCTGTAAGAATCCAATTCTTCATGAGGATAGAGTAGGCTGCAACGGCCAGTGTTGCTATCAGGCTGAGATGTGGCATGAGATGGTCAAAGAACATGAGGGTTCGCATGGAACCGACCCTTTCCAAACTCTTGCGTGAAGCCTGCAGATAGAGGTGGGCATTGTGCCAGTCCTTGTTCGATGGTGCTTCGCGGATGAGCCATGCATCGCAATCCAGTTCTGTAGCTGTATCGCCACAATGGGCATACTTGTTGACGAGAAAATCGTATTCGCCGCGAACATATTCCAGGTTGCCCTGATAGCCCTGTTCCTTCATGAAGTCGCTCTTGCGGAACGCTACGTTTGGCATGTGGCTGCGATAACCATAGGTCTGCTGGGCACGGCGCAAAACATAGTAAGCCTTGCGGATGCTGTCGAAACGGCGTACGCTCTTGGTTTCCTCATCAAGGGCTACATATCCCAATACCAGATGGTTTGGGTCCTGACATTGACGGACCATGGTTTGCAGCCACTTGTCGTTGTTTGGGCGGCAATTAGGTTCTGTCAGAATAATCCATTCATGTTTAGCAGCCTTCACACCCAGTGTAATCTGCAATTTCTTGCGGCTCATGTAGCGTGAACTCTCAGGAATGTAAGTATAATACAGATGAGGGTTCTCGGTTGCTGTTCGCTTCAGAAAATCCTGTGTCTCGCCATCTGTACTCTGGCAGACTACGATTACCTGATAGTCGGCAGTGTACTGCTGACGCAGGAACATAGGGAGATTCCTCTCCAATTCAGCAAGATTATCGTGTGCGGTAATGAGTATACTGACAGGAGGTTGATTCTCTGCCGTTTCTGTTTTTTGAAAGCGCAACGAGCGCAGAAATGGATTTATCAGCGATCCGAGAACCGCCAATAAAACCACCACTGCGCCTGCTATTATAGTAGTTGTACTAATGATCATGATTTTCTTTTTCTCGTAATATAGAAAGCTAGAGAAAGGAGAATCCTATAAACTCTTAACTTTTAACTTTCAACTATATTAAAAGTCTTCTGTAATATACCCCTTTGGCAACTGGCGACAGTTATACTGGCTCGCCATAATCTCACCATAGGCTCCGGCTGAGCGGAGGGCGATGAGGTCGCCGCGATGGGCTTTGTTGATGTCGACAGCCTTGCCGAAGACATCGCTTGATTCGCAGATAGGACCTACTACGTCGTAAGTTTCTACAGGTTCATCGCTTGAGATGTTTTCAATCTTATGGTAAGCCTGATAGAGAGCAGGACGGATGAGGTCGGTCATTCCTGCATCCACAATGGCAAACTGCTTGGCTGTGCCCTGCTTGATGTAGAGTGTCTTGGTGATGAGAGAACCCATCTGACCCACTACAGCGCGACCCAACTCGAAGTGAAGCTTCTGACCATCGCGCAACTTCAGTTTCTTTGCGTATGTATCGAAATAATCCTTGAAATTAGGGATTGGCTGTCGGTTTGGATGATTATAGTCAATGCCCAATCCGCCTCCCACATTGATGTTCTTCACAACGATGTGATGTGCTTCAAGTTGGTTCTGAAGTTCGTTGATACGGTTGCAGAGTGCCTCGAAATCCCCCATGTCGAGGATCTGGCTTCCGATGTGGAAGTGCAGTCCGAGGAACTGGATGTTCTTCATCTTGGCAGCCTCTTCGATTACGGCTTCCATGTCGCGCATGGCAATTCCGAACTTGTTTTCTGCCAGACCTGTTGTGATGTTTGCATGCGTATGGGCGCCGACATCCGGATTGATGCGGAAACAAACCTGCGCAATCTTATTCTGTTTTTCAGCCAGTTCATTGATGATTTCCAACTCCGGAATACTCTCTACATTGAAGCAGAAGATGCCTTTCTCCAATCCGAGGTTGATTTCCCAATCGCTTTTGCCTACACCAGCGTAAACAATCTTGCTGGCTGGAAATCCGGCTTTGATGGCTGCCTGAATTTCTCCTCCGCTCACACAGTCGGCTCCTAAACCAGCCTGACAGATGATATTGAGCACCTTAGGGTTAGCATTTGCCTTTACGGCATAGTGCACTTCAAATCCCTCGTGCTTGCCAGCCTCTTCATTGATAGTTTTCAATGTCTGGCGCAACACATTGGTGTCGTAATAATAGAACGGAGTCTGTATCTCCTGAAACTTATCTATCGGAAATGTACCTTTCATTTCACTTAATCTTAAATTAATACCTTATTATAGTTAAATCAAAATATCCAATTTATAGTAAATCAGAATATCCAACGAAGAGTGGATAGGAAGCATTACATACGAATTCTTCACTTTTCACTCTTCGTTTTCATTTGCATTACTTCTTCTCGAACAATACGTTGCTCAAGTTCTGTAATGCCTGCTTCTTATCTTTCTCTCTGATGAGGAATGAGATGTTGTAGTTAGAACCACCATAAGAAATCATGCGTACAGGAATGTTCTTCATCGCATCGGTAGCGATGGTCTCGAAGCCAACGTTGCTCCAGTCCAAATCACCTACAACGCAGATGATGCACATATCAGAATCTACAGTTACTGTACCATATTTCTTCAGCTCGTTTACGATGTCGTTAAGATGAGAATCATTATCAATACTCATGCTGACACCCACCTCTGAAGTAGCAATCATATCAATTGGAGTCTGATAGCTCTCGAAGATTTCGAATACCTTGCGTAGGAAACCTGTAGCGAGCAACATGCGGCTACTCTTGATTTTGATGGCTGTGATGTTGTCCTTGGCAGCAACAGCCTTGATCTTGCCGCGTACGATGACATTGTCGATGATTGTACCGTCGGCCTTAGGATCCATAGTGTTCTTCAAGCGTACAGGGATGCCTGCATACTTAGCTGGCTGAACACAGGTAGGGTGGAGAATCTTGGCACCGAAGTAAGCCAACTCTGCAGCCTCCTCGAAGTTCAACTGGCGTACTGCCTCAGTGTGCTCTACGACACGAGGGTCGTTGTTGTGCATTCCGTCGATATCGGTCCAGATCTGAATTTCGTCAGCTGGGAGAGCTGCACCGATAAGAGATGCGGTGTAGTCGCTACCGCCACGCTGCAGATTGTCAACCTCGCCGTATGCGTTGCGGCAGATGAATCCCTGAGTGATGTAAATCTGATAGCCCTGGTTCTGCTCCATGATAGCAGCCAACTTCTCCTTGATATACTGAGGATCCGGTTCTGCGTTCTTGTCAGTGCGCATAAAGTCTAATGCACTGAGCAATACGGCCTTTACACCCTGTTCCTTCAAGTAGTTTACAACCATGTTGGTGCTCATTATCTCGCCCTGAGCCACGATGCTCTTCTCCTCGAAAGAAGTGAAGAGGTCTTTGGTGAATGAGCGGAGATAGTTGAATTCGCCCTGCAAGAACTCACGAGTCGTATTTTTCATCTCCTCGGTAGAGTAGAGTTCTTCTACATGCTGCATGTATTTCTTCTCCAAGTTGTTGATTACCTCGTTGGCGCCCTCTGGATTCTTCTTGTAAAGATAGTCAGAGATCTCAACGAGAGAGTTTGTTGTACCGCTCATCGCAGACAATACGATGAAAGTTGGTTCACCTGATTCTGTAACCAAAGAGGCTACTCCCTTCATGCGCTCTGGTGAGCCTACAGAAGTACCTCCGAATTTCATTACCTTCATAGTCGTAATTTTATTTAATTATTTCACTTAATTATCTTCTCCATCCTCTGTGAGGTCGATGTGGTTGTACTCGTTGGTTACGTCGTAGAGCACACCTTCCTTACAGTGGTAAACGATGCCTGGGAATTTGTCGAGCATTGGGATGTTATGGGTTGTCATCACAACAGCTGTGCCTTGTTTGGTGATGTCTTTCAGCAGACTCACGATGTTACTGGCAGTCTCTGGGTCGAGATTGCCTGTAGGCTCATCGGCGATGATGATTTTAGGATTATTGAGAATGGCGCGGGCGATGGCTACACGCTGCTGCTCACCACCTGAGAGCTCATGAGGCATCTTGTCGACTTTATCAATCATGCCTACTTCGTTGAGCACCTCTTCGATACGCTTTTCTCTGTCTTTTTTGTTTTTCCAGCCTGTTGCCTTGAGTACGAATTCAAAGTTCTTGCGAACGGTGCGGTCGTGTAGCAGCTGGAAATCCTGAAAGATGATTCCCAATTCCTTACGCAGAGCCGGAATCTCCTTTCGCCTTATAGTTTTGAGGTCTCTGCCGAGAATTTCAGCCTTCTCGGTTTCGCCTTCTACAAGGTCTAGTTCGCAATAAAGTGTCTTTAATAGCGAACTTTTACCAGAGCCGACTTTTCCAATAAGGTAGGCGAATTCTCCTTCGTCAATATGGAAATTGATGTTTTGGAGCACGCACTTGTCGGCCTGATATATGCTGACGTTCTGATAATCTATTAACATCTTCTATTTTTTCTCCTTAATGTTAGTTTGTTATTTCATTTCGCCCTTGCTCTTGGCAACGCGGCGTTTCTTATCCCATTCCGGATCGTGACGCATCTGAAGTTCTTTCACAACATCTTCTATTCTCAAGCCCTTGCTTGTGAGCAGAACGATGAGGTGATAGAGAAGGTCTGAACTCTCGTAAATGAGTTTCTCGTTGTTGCCGTTTGTGGCTTCGATAATGGTTTCAACAGCTTCTTCTCCAACCTTTTGTGCCATTTTGTTAACGCCTTTCTTGAAGAGGCTGGTAGTGTAGCTTCCCTCTGGCATTTCTTCGTGGCGCTTGTTGATGAAGTCCTGAAGCTCTGAGAGGAAGAGGATTGGGTTGAGTGTATTTTCTTCTGCCCAGCAGGTGTCTGTACCTTTGTGGCAGGTTGGACCATCTGGGTGAACCTTAACCAGCAAGGTGTCGTTATCGCAGTCGTTCTGAATGCTAACGAGATTCAGGAAGTTGCCTGATGTTTCACCTTTTGTCCAGAGGCAGTTGCGTGAACGGCTCCAGAATGTTACCTTTTTGGTTGCTATTGTCTTATCGTATGCTTCCTGATTCATGAAGCCAAGCATCAAGACGTTCTTTGTAACTGCGTCTTGGATGATGGCAGGAACCAGTCCGCCTAATTTTTCGAAATCTATTTCCATTTTATCTTGTTTTTATTTTCTTACATTATTATATTCCCCGTGTTCTATATTCTCACGTTGATTCCTTCTTCTCTCAGGTATTTCTTGAGGTCAGGAATGGCAATCTCGCCAAAGTGGAACACGCTGGCTGCCAGGGCAGCATCTGCCTTGCCTTGGGTGAACGCATCACGGAAATGCTCCATTTTTCCTGCACCTCCTGAGGCGATGATAGGAATGCTTACTTCTTCAGCAAGACGGGCGAGGGCTTCGTTTGCGAATCCCTGTTTCACACCGTCATGATCCATACTGGTAAAGAGAATTTCACCGGCACCCCGGTCGGCTACTTCCTTAGCCCAGTCAAACAGTCCTAGTTCCACCCGTTCTCTTCCGCCTTTTACATAACAGTGCCAGCCGTCAGAATCGAGACGTGCATCAATGGCGCATACGCAAACCTGTGAGCCATAATGGTTGGCAATTTCATCGATGAGCTCCGGATGTCGGATGGCAGCACTGTTGATGCTAACCTTGTCGGCTCCTGCGTTGAGCAGGCGGTCAACATCTTTGAGTTCATTGATTCCACCTCCCACAGTAAATGGGATATTGATTTCGGCAGCCACGCGGGTTACCATATCCGTAAAGGTTTTGCGCTCTTCGAAACTCGCTGTAATATCGAGGAATACGAGCTCATCGGCTCCAGCATCGCTATAAGCTTTTCCCAGTTCTACCGGGTCACCAGCGCTGCGAAGGTTTACGAAATTGGTTCCCTTTACCGTCTCGCCGTTCTTTACATCAAGACAAGGAACGATTCGTTTAGCTAATCCTTTGCTTTTACTTTGAATTTTCACCATTGTATTTTAATTCTTATCGATTGAAGCTTTTAACAAGTTTCTTAACATCGATTTTCCCTTCGTAGAAAGCTTTTCCAAATACTACGGCAGGAATTCCTGCAGTTTCCAATGCTTCGATGTCTTCGTTGCAACTCACTCCGCCTGAGGCGATAAGATGCAGTTGAGGATAGGCAGCCATTACTTCTTTGTAGAGTTCTATGGCAGGTCCCTGCAGCGTTCCGTCTTTGCTGATTTCTGTGCAGAGAACATAGCGTACTCCTTTATCGATGTACTTTTTCAGGAAAGGAAGGAGATCTTCAGAAGAATCTTCTTTCCATCCGTTGATAGAAATCTTTCCGTTTCTTACGTCGGCTCCCAGAATCAGGCGGTCGGCTCCATATTTGTCCAACCATTGCATGAAGAGTTCAGGATTGGTGACGGCAATGCTGCCCACTGTAACCATGCTTGCTCCCGCAGCAAAAGCTTTCTCAATATCTTCTTCGGTCTTGATTCCGCCACCGAAATCAACCACGAGAGAGGTTTCTGTGGTAATGGCCTTCAACACCGCATCATTTACGATGTGCTTTGACTTGGCTCCATCGAGGTCTACTACATGAAGGCGTTTGAAGCCCATCTGCTCAAACTGTTTTGCAATCTCGGCAGGATTGTCATTGTAAACCTTCTTCTGGTCGTAATCGCCTTTGGTAAGACGAACACACTGGCCATTTATCAAGTCGATAGCTGGAATTAATTCTATCATATTTGTATTTTCTCTTTTATTTTATCTCTAAAAAATTCTTTAAAATCCGTTCTCCCACCTTTCCGCTCTTTTCCGGATGGAACTGGCAGGTATAGAAATTATCTTTGTGGAGCGATGCGCTATAAGGAAGAATGTATTCTGCCTTGGCAATGGTCTCCTCGCAGAGTGGCACATAATAACTATGTACGAAATAGGAGTAGGGATGAAGCAGTGCATCAGCGGTAGACTTGTCTGAGTCAGAATCCATTCTGTTTCCGAACCCCTTATAAAGGTCAGTCTTCAAATCATAGATTTCATTCCAGCCCATAGCAGGCACCTTGTCTTCGTGTTTCTGAGGCAGGAATCGCTTTACATCTACATCAAAGATTCCGATGCAATCTACGTCACCTTCTTCCGAATGGCGGCACAAGAGTTGTTGTCCTACACAAATGCCCAGGACGGGTTGCTTCAAGTTCTTGATTACTTGATCAAGCTGATGAGCCTTCAGATATTCCATTGCTTCTCTTGCCTGGCCTTGTCCTGGGAAGAGAACGCGGTCAGCCTTCTGGAGCATTTCTGCATCATCTGTAAGTACAGGTTCGATGCCTAAACGCTTCATGGCGTTGACTACGGAATAGATATTTCCGGCATTATATTTTACGATTGCTACATCCATAACCTAACGTAATTCGTTTCTATTTCTTATTTTTCGATGCAAAGGTACACATTTTCTTTTAATTTAAAGAAAATAAAAGCAAAAAGATTACGAAATATAGTAGATTTCTTTCAGAAAGTTAGAAATATGGCGTGTTTTTACGTTTCCGTTAAGTGAAAAAGGATCAATTGAATGTAAACCAACATCTAATTGCTCCTTTTGAAGTGTTTATTTTGATAATCGAAACTTCTTAGTTTTCTTCTTCACTGTCTGCTGTGCGGAGAATGATAGAAGTTGCTCCGATGGTGAACAGGGTTCCGTCTTCGATAACGCGGCGTTCTCTGTCACCCAGAATCTCATTGTCAACGAAAGTTCCTGTATAACTTGGTCCATCGCGGAGTACATATTTCAATTTGCCTTTCTTGTCGCGGCTAACGTTGATTACGCAATGGTTCATGTCAACGCTTGGGTCTACGGTTTCGATAGGGCAGTTGATTCCGCTGTTCTTCATGTAGCGGCCGATGATGTTGTCGCCTAACTGGAGCGGGATGACCTGTTTGTAAGCGAATACGTTCTCGATGACAACGATAGAACCGTATCCCTTCTCGTTGGCATTCTCGTCAAGTTTTTCCTCCTTGCGAGTTTCGCGGAGCTTGGAAACTCCCATTCGGATGCCAAACTGCTTATTGCAATTAGGACAAACGAAAACGAGACTCTGACCTGCCTGATACTTGGTCTCATCGAAGGTGATAAAATTATCGCATTTAGGACAACGTACTCTTTTCATATTCTTTTTCTTACTTTTCTGTCTTTATTATAATAATGTGTTGTAGAAGTTTCCGATACTCCTTGCTCTTTGTTCTAGCTAAAAACTATAAACTCTTAGCTATCAACTATTCTTTTACTTTCGTAATCCAGCCGTCAGTAAAAGCATCATAGTTGTGTAAACGGTTGAGAGCAGTATAAGCTTCGCCCTCGGTAGAGTATGTTCCGTATATAACTTTTACATTATTATCCGTAATTAACACCCTAGCTTCCTTGAATCCCTTGTTTTGGAGAAGTTCAGCATAGCTCGCAGCATTGCGCTTGGTAACACGACTTGCCAAAACGATGCTATAGTAAGAAGAAGCTGTTTGCAATTCGTTGTCCTGAGTCATGTTGACAGACTTGGCAGGAATGCTCTCTTCTGCCTGTGATTCTGTACTAAGAACCAGTTCTTGAGGTTGCGCAACCTTATTAATCTCCTTAGGCATGATGCGGTTCAGCATGCCTGTGTCGATTTGGCTCTTCTGAACGGTTGGGGTTCCCAATGGAGAAGAGTAGGTGAAGAATGCAATGAGAGCGATGCAGGCTGCTGCAATATTGCGCAACCAGCTCTTCTTGATGCTGATGAATTCGGCATTTGATTCTTCATCTTCTTCGTTAACGAACACAGAATTGTTGACAGAGAGTCCACTCTCCATCTTCTGGTTACTCTGGTTACTATCCTGATTCTTGACTTCGCTTTCTGTACGATTGTTTTCTACTGTCTTTGCTGGCATTTCAATGATTGAAGCAGCAGAATCTTCAGTCTTCTGAACCTCTTCTGCAGAAATCTGCGCGAGTGGGAGCATGTTTAAGCCGCCCAAACCATACAACTCAGGGGTAAGAATGCCCGCCTCGCATGGTTCGAAGGTATAATTTCCGTCTTCGTTCAATATGATGGTGCCAATATCATTCAGTTCAAATTTTCCTGAATTCTCCAGAGTCTGACGCATCTCTGTCACCTCATCAGCAATGCGGTTTAAAGCTTCCGGATAGCTGATGTCGTATGCTTCAACATACGAAAGTGCAAGGAGAGAATCGTTCATCTGGAGCTGTGGGTTAAAGCCAATAGTTCTCAGCGGTGGCAAAAACATGCTGTCTCTGTCATCGTAACGCGCATCTACATGATGAGCCATGAAGCCACCAAATCCTGGGACAATCACGCAATCGTTGCTCAAAAGTAGGATCTCTATATGTCTTTCTAGTCTATTCACGTTTGCAAAGGTAGTGATTTTTTCGGAAATGACCAACAGAAAATAGAGAAAATTTTCGATGAAATCATAAAAAGTCTAATTTGTTTTGTCGTTTCGGGAAAAAGTATTACCTTTGTGCCTAAAATAAATAAGGTATAAATCAATGAAATATACAGAGACAGAAATTGAAGGAGTCTGGCTGATAGAACCTCGGGTATTTGAAGATGCTCGCGGCTATTTCTTTGAAGCATGGAAGCAGGCTGACTTTGATGCTCACGTTGGAGGGCATGTGGAGTTTGTGCAAGACAATGAATCGATGTCGGCTCGTGGTGTGCTCAGAGGTTTGCATTATCAGAAAGGTGAATTCTCGCAGGCTAAGTTGGTGCGTGTCATCAAAGGCCGCGTGCTGGATGTAGCTGTTGACTTGAGAAAGGGCAGTAAGACTTTCGGTAAATATGTAATGGTTGAACTGAGTGGAGAGAACAAACGACAGTTTTTCATTCCTCGCGGTTTTGCCCATGGTTTTCTGGTACTGAGTGACGAAGCCATCTTTACTTATAAAGTAGATAATGTTTATGCTCCTGATTACGAAGCCAGTATTCATTGGGATGATCCTACTATCGGAATAAAATGGCCTATTGAAGGAGTTGAGGTGCTTACGTCAGAAAAAGACAGAACCAAGGCAAAGTCTTTCGAAGAGGCTGATTATTTCGAGTAGAATTGGCATCAGCTTTTACCGATTAATTTATTTAAAGAACTCATCATGAAAAAGATAGTTAATTTATGGCTGCTCAGTTGTATCTTGACTCTTGTTGCTTGTGGGCAGAAGGTCGAAAAGCAACAGGAAGTGAAGGAAGATACTGCGGCTAAGAAGATGTTGCAAGGCATTTGGTTGAACGATGACGATGAGGATGATGTGGCGTTCCGCGTAAAAGGCGATACGATTTATTATCCTGATTCAACCAGTCAGCCTGTCTACTTCTACATTGCTGGCGATACGCTTGTAATGAAGGGTGCTAATCTTGCAAAATATCCGATTGTAAAACAGGCTGAGCATATTTTCCAGTTTAAAGTGCAGAATGGGGATGTGGTTAAGCTGGTGAAGACGGAAGATAAGTCTTATTTGCAGCAGTTCATCCACAACCATGCTTCCGTGGCGCTGAATCAGAATACGCTGATTAAACGTGATACGGTGGTTGTAAGGGGCGATGAGAAATATCATCTCTACGTACAGGTTAACCCAACAAGTTATAAGGTCTACAAGAGTTCTTATAATGATGATGGTGTTGAGGTAGACAATGTTTATTATGATAATATTGTGAACTTGCATGTTTATCATGGTGCCAACTGTCTGTTCTCTCGTGATTTTCATAAGAAGGATTTCGATAAGCAGGTTCCTGCTTCTTTCTTGGACCAGTCTATATTGAGCGACATCGTATTCAATAAGATAGATGAATCTGGCATTCATTATCTTGCTGTTCTGGCAATGCCTGACAGCAGTTTGAGTTATCAGGTTGAGGTTATCATTTCCTTTGAAGGAAAAATGAGAATGCGGGTTAAGAGCTAAAAAAGAAATAAAAAAGTCGCCCTGAAAGGGAAAGCATTGGATGTAAGATGCTTTTGTCCTTTCAGGGCGATTCTATTTTTTATGTGTTTATCCTGGGGAGGGATAGCTTGGTGGCTCAACTTTTAATTGAAGAATCCCAGCAAAGCTCCGGCTGCAACGGCAGAACCGATGACTCCCGCAACGTTTGGTCCCATGGCGTGCATGAGAAGGAAGTTGTGGCGGTCGTATTCCAGGCCTAGGTTGTTGGAGATGCGTGCACTCATTGGTACGGCACTCACTCCGGCGTTTCCGATAAGTGGGTTCAGTTTCTTGCCTTTTGGCAAGAAGAGATTCATCAGCTTGACGAATAAGATTCCGCTTGCCGATGCGATGATGAAAGCAAGAGCACCGAGAGCAAAGATTTTGATGGTGTTTAATGTCAGAAACTCTGAAGCCTGGGTAGAACAGCCTACGGTCAGGCCGAGGAGGATAACGACAATATCATTCAAGCTGCTGCTTGCTGTCTTGGCGAGTCGGGTTGTCTTTCCACTCTCTTTCAGAAGATTTCCGAAGAACAGCATTCCTAATAATGGCAAACCGGACGGAACGATGAAGGTGGTGAGAAGCAGACCGATGATAGGGAAGAGAATCTTTTCTGTCTGTGAAACCTGACGTGCCGGTTTCATCTTGATGACGCGCTCTTTCTTGGTTGTAAGCAGTCGCATCAAAGGTGGCTGGATTACAGGCACCAGTGCCATGTAAGAGTAGGCGCAAACCGCAATGGCTCCCATGAGGTTCGGACTCAGCTTGCTGCTCAGGAAGATGGCGGTTGGTCCGTCTGCTCCTCCGATAATGGCAATGCCAGCTGCCTGGTTAGGTTCGAATCCCAGAGCCAGTGCAATCATGTAGGCGCCGAAGATTCCAAATTGGGCTGCGGCTCCAATCAGGATGAGCTTCGGGTTGGAAATGAGCGCAGAGAAGTCGGTCATGGCTCCAATGCCCAGGAATACGAGTGGCGGGTACCAGCCCTGTTTCACTCCCTGGTAGAAGATGTTCAGAACGGAGTTGTCTTCGTATAAACCTATTTCGAGTCCTGCATCGGCACGGAATGGAATGTTGCCAAGAATGATTCCCAATCCGATAGGAACCAGGAGCAGCGGCTCAAAATCTTTCTTGATGGCGAGCCAGATAAAAAGTGCTCCCACCAGAATCATGATGAGGTTTCCTGCCGAGGCGTTGGCAAAGCCCGTAAAGGTAAGAAACTCATTGAAGTTTTGTATGATGAAATCCATAATTTACTTTGAACTTTGAAAGTTGAACATTGAACTTTATGATTAGTCTTTTGATTGGAAGAGTAATCATTAGCTTTTGTCTAAACAGCTTATTACGCGATTGTAACAAGCGTGTCTCCTTCCATTACTGCGTCTCCCTTGTTCACGTTGATGCTGGTAATGGTTCCCGAAGTTTCTGCATCGATGTTGTTCTGCATCTTCATGGCTTCGAGAACGACAACAGTATCGCCTGTGTTCACCTTGTCACCGACTTTCACCTTGATTTCGTTGATAGTGCCAGGCAGAGGGGCAACAACTGGTTTGCCAGAGGCAGCGGCTGCCGCTGGTTTGGTGGTTGTTGCGGAACTTGCGTTTGTTGCAGAAGAAGAACTGTTGAATTCTTCACTCTTCACTCTTCGCTCTTCACTTAACTTCACTTTCTGCTTACTGCTCTTAACCGGCTGTTTCATTTCCACTTCGAATGGAATTCCATTCACGGTTACATTGGCGATATTGCCTTCAATATCCTGTATTTCAACGACGTAATCTACGCCTTTAACCTTATATTCGTACTTTGCCATAGTTTCTATATTTTAACGTTGTTATTGTTGTTGTTGAATTTCGGAGCATTCCATCTAGTCTGTTTTGGCTTGATGGTGATAATGCCGGATTCTACATCATGAACATCTTCCAGGTATTCCTGTAGTGCAAGAGAGATGACTGCCATGTAAATCTCCTTATCAATACCCTTGGTTTCTAAACCATCTTTCAGAATCACGTTGGTCTTATGACTGAGGTCTTGAGTAACCTCGATGGTCTTCTTTCCTGTCTTATATAATAAGGTGGCGTGCTTCTCAGTAGCACGGGCGATGCGCTGTTTGTGTTTCATGTAGGCTCCGAAAACCCAGAACACGATGAAGAGGAGAGCAAGGCAGGCAAATACGATTCCCATTGAAAGTACGGCGATTCCTATTCCGTATGGGTCGCTTTTCTTCAATTGCTGGGCTTTACTCAAACCTGTGTTTTGAGGCAGATAGCCTGGAGTTACTGATCCGGCAATGGCTTTCTCCCATGTCTTGAAGTCCTTACTCAGTTCAAAACTCTCATCGGCAGCCAACACTGGCACGCTTACGGAGTCTATCAGGTCAACGGCATTTCCGTCATAGAGTGCTATCCAGTTGGGCATCTTTTCCTGTAGAATAAGATTGAGATGAAAAGGTCCCGAGTTGGAAGAATTCTTTGCCTTCCAATGTTGTCGGTTCCTGCCATCCTGGTACCAGGAACTGCTGTCGAAGATAACGATGCTCTTCTTGCCTCCCAGTGTGGTTCGTGGTTCATTGTTAGGCAATGGACACATCAGCTGTCGGCGAGCTTCAGGCGACATTTTCTTGTCGAGAACCCTTCGGTCGGTGGTTAGGAACATACCACGCACATTATACGTGGTAAAGGAGGAATTGCTCAATTCCACCCATGGTTTGTGCTGCCCGTACTCATCTACAAGATTGGTACGGTTGTCGGTCATCACCTCCGTAATACGGATACTTTTGGCTCCTTGACTCCAAGCGGGCAAGGACGTGATGACTAGCATGGTTATCAGAAATCCCAATTTCTTCATACGCTTACTAACGTTTATAGGGTTATTGTTTCATATTTCGAAAAAATCTGCATCATATAGGAACGATAGCTGTTCCTAGAAGATTCATTAGGTTTGTTTCTTGTGCTCAAAGGTACGAAGAATTTCTGAAAAGACAACAAAAATGGTGCACAAATTTTTGTCTTTGTGTACCTCTTTTATAATTTATAACTATTTCCAGTTGTTTTGTTAACTTTTGTAAGTCTTACGCTCCGCAGAAGAACAGCACCACTATCTGGGCTGTAAAGATACGGAGGAACATGCTCAATGGATAAACCGTAGAGTATCCTACAGCTGGAGCCTCTTTAGAGCAAGAAGCATTTGCATAAGCCAATGCAGGAGGGTCTGTGTAAGTACCGGCGAGCATACCCATGATGGTGAAGTAGTTGAACTTAAACTTCAGGCGGGCAATTGTACCGATGATGAAGATAGGAATAACGGTGATGAGGAAACCGCATCCCACATATTTCAAACCGTCACCCTGTACTACTGTGTCCCAGAATCCGGCTCCAGCCTTGATTCCCACACTCGCCAGGAAGAGTACAAGTCCTATTTCTCGCAGCATCATATTAGCCGAAGTCGTCGTATAAGTTACCAGCTTCATGCGATAGCCGAAACGGCCGATGAGGATGGCGATGATAAGCGGACCTCCGGCAATACCCAACTTCAAAGGCACCGGCATTCCCGGAATGGCAAATGGGAGAGAACCGAAGATAATACCTACCATAATGCCTACGAAGATAGTGGCTATGTTAGGCGCATCGAGGCGCTTTACAGAGTTACCCATGATTTCAGCCACACGGTTTACATTCTCTTCAGGACCTACAACCAGAATCTTATCACCTACGTGGAAGTGGTGGTTTCTGCCTGCAAAAATGTCCATTCCCTGACGGGAAATACGGGTTACGTTAACGCCGTATACGCTGGAGAAGTGCATCTTACCCAAGGTCTTACCGTTCATTTCCGGACGGGTAACGATGATACGGCGAGAAACAAAGTGCTGTACTTCATCCTTCTCGCGGTCCCATTCAGCTTCAACCTCTGGTCCGATAAAAGCCTTGATGGCTTCAGCATCAGCCTCTGCACATACAACGAGCAATTCGTCTCCAACCTCAAACTTAGTCTTGCTGTTAGGAATGCTCACCTCGCCATTGTGGAGCAGTCGTGAACATACAATGTCACGGTTCAAAAACTCAGAAACTTCTCTCAGCGTTCTGCCTGTAATATAAGCATTCTCCACGCGCAAGTGCATGTTATGGGCCTTAGCGTGTGGGTTGGCAGCATCTTCTTCGTTAAGCTGTTCTTCCTCATCAGCAGTATTAATCTTACAGATGTACTTGATAAGGATAGTAGCACCAATAATGCCCACTACACCAAGAGGATAAGCACAAGCATAACCGTTGGCAATACTTGGAGCACCATTAGGGAAGACGCTGAGCAAAGCCTCGTTGGCAGCACCAAGCCCCGGAGTATTAGTAACCGCACCATAGAGAGTACCTACCATCATAGGCAGGTTGTTAGGGTTGCTCGTATCAAAGAAGAGATAATAGCAACCAAACATCACGAGGATGTTGAGCAGAATAGCGCTAGCCGAAAGCATGTTGAGTGTAACACCACCTTTCTTGAAACTCTCGAAGAAGCCAGGTCCTACCTGGAGACCAATCATGAAGACGAAGAGGATCAAGCCGAAGTCTTGCACGAATGTGAGAATTTCCTTTGGACCGGTGAAGCCAACGTGGCCAGCCAAAATACCTGCGAAGAGAACGAAGGTGACACCTAATGAAATGCCGCCAATCTTTATCTTTCCGAGGTAAACACCAATAGCTATCACGATAGCGTAGAGTAGGGCGATGTGAGCCACCGACTCGGTATTGGTGAAGAGATTAACAATCCAATCCATGTATTCGTTTTAAAATCAGAAAATTATATTCCTGTAGTTTACCAAATTATTTTAGAATTTATGTTTCCTGTTGCTTGTTTTAAATGAAAGATACAGTTCTGTTTATAGAGAGAATCTGTAGATTATTAGGGATTCAATTAAAACTGAAAATTGGAGGACATCACATAGGATGCCCTCCAACCTATTTTTTCTTGTAAAAAATCAAGCCCTTTTTGCAAATGGTTTTCTTTTTGACATGAGATTACTTCTCGATAGCTGCTACACCTGGCAATACCTTACCCTCGATAGCCTCGAGGAGTGCACCACCACCTGTAGATATGTAAGATACCTGATCAGCCAAACCGAACTTGTTGATACAAGCTACAGAGTCACCACCACCGATGAGTGAGAATGCACCTTCCTTAGTAGCCTCAGCGATTGCCTCAGCGATAGCCTTAGAACCACCAGCGAAGTTGTCGAACTCGAATACGCCTGCAGGACCGTTCCAGAGGATAGTCTTGGCACCCTTGATGGCAGCTGCGAAAGCCTTGCGAGTCTCAGGACCTGCGTCCATACCCTCCCAACCGTCAGGAATGTTGTTAGATGGGCAAACCTGAGTGTTGCAGTCGTTCTTGAAGTCGTCACCGCAGATAGAGTCTGTGCCGAGTACGAGGTTTACACCGTTCTCCTTAGCCTTCTTGATTACGTCGAGAGCAACGTCGAGCTTGTCATCCTCGCAGATAGACATACCAATCTTGCCACCGAGAGCCTTAGAGAATGTATAAGTCATACCACCGCAGAGAATCAAGTTGTCAACCTTAGTCAACAGGTTCTCGATGATACCGATCTTAGTAGAAACCTTAGAACCACCCATGATAGCTGTGAATGGGCGCTTGATGTTGCCGAGAACTGCGTCAACAGCCTTAACTTCCTTCTCCATCAAGAAACCGAGCATCTTGTGATCCTTGTCGAAAGAATCAGCGATGACAGCTGTAGAAGCGTGCTTGCGGTGAGCTGTACCGAATGCGTCCATTACATATACGTCAGCGTAAGAAGCCAACTTAGCAGCGAACTTCTTCTGACGCTCCTTCATCTCAGCCTTAGCAGCATCGAATTCAGGAGTACCCTTCTCAACGCCAACTGGCTTGCCTTCCTCTTCTGGATAGAAGCGGAGGTTCTCGAGCAAGAGAGCCTCACCTGGCTTCAAGGCAGCAGCCTCAGCATCAGCGTTACCGCAGTCCTTAGCGAACTTAACGTCTACGCCGAGAGCGTCTGATACGTTCTTAACAATCTGAGAGAGAGAAAGCTCTGGTTTAACCTTGCCCTTTGGCTTACCCATGTGGCTCATCATGATGAGCGCACCGCCGTCTGCAAGTACCTTCTTCAATGTAGGAAGGGCACCGCGGATACGAGTGTCGTCTGTTACATTACCATTTTCATCCAATGGCACGTTGAAGTCAACGCGCACGATTGCCTTGTGACCGGCAAAGTTAAAATCTTCAATTTTCATTTTACCTAAATTTTATTTAGTTTATGTACTAATTTATTGTTCTAAACCTTTCTGCTGGTTTCAAAAACCGAAGGCAAAGATACAAATTATATTTGAATCAGCAAAATATAGTAGCGGTTTTTATGATTTTTAGTAGATGAAATCGTCTGTTTGCTATATCGGGTTTGCAAAATTCGTGTTTTGCGCTTCTTTCTGCCTGATTTGTTAAACAAAATGGAGAGAAATGAAATATATTCTTAACAAATTACTTTTTTTTTGGATTTTTCGATAATAAATAGTACCTTTGTGCGCAGTTAAAACGTTATTACATATAAATGAGATAAAATGGCGAAAGATAAAATTGCTTTTGTGTGCAGCAATTGCGGACAGGAAAGTGCCAAATGGATGGGCAAATGTCCTAGCTGCGGACAATGGAATACATTTAAGGAAATTCGTATTGCTGCTGATTCCGGATCGCAGGCTGCGAAGAATGCCGGAATGACCATGCGTCATGGTGGGGCTGCCACGATGTTTGGCGGGCAGCACAGCGAGCATGACGCTGCGCCGATGAAGCTTCGCGATATTTCTGCGATTGATGAACCGCGCATCGATATGAGGGACGAAGAGCTGAACCGTGTGCTGGGTGGTGGAATGGTCCCTGGCAGCATTACGCTCCTGGGCGGTGAACCGGGAATCGGTAAGAGTACGCTCACCTTGCAGACTATTCTGAACATGACTGACCGCCGCATCCTGTATGTGAGCGGAGAGGAGAGTGCCCATCAGATTAAACTCCGTGCCGACCGGTTGGCTAAAGGACAGGCGATGCTCAGAGAGGGTTCATCTGCGGACACTCTGAAAACGGCTTCTCTTTCATCAGAAGGAGCCTTTGATCATATTACGGTTCTCTGCGAAACGCAGTTGGAGAAAATCTTCAGCCATATTCAGGAAGTGGCTCCTCAGCTGATAGTTATAGATTCTATCCAAACTATTGCTACGGAAGAAGTAGACAGTTCGCCGGGTTCTGTTTCCCAAGTTCGTGAGTGTGCAGCCTCCCTGCTCCGATTTGCCAAGACGAGTGGCATTCCGGTTATTCTGATAGGACATATTAATAAGGAGGGAACGCTTGCCGGACCAAAGATTCTGGAGCACATCGTAGATACGGTGATTCAGTTTGAGGGCGACCAGCATTACATGTACCGCATCTTGAGAAGCATCAAAAACCGATTCGGAAGTACTTCTGAGTTGGGAATCTACGAGATGATGCAAGGCGGACTCCGACAGGTGAGCAATCCTTCAGAGTTGCTGCTTACTGAAGATCATGACGGGCTTTCGGGTGTTGCCATCAGCGCAGCCATCGAGGGTGTCCGTCCGTTCCTGGTAGAGACGCAGGCTTTGGTTTCAACAGCAGCCTATGGAACTCCGCAGCGTTCGGCAACTGGTTTTGACCAGCGCCGTTTGAACATGCTCCTGGCGGTTCTGGAGAAACGTGTGGGGTTCAAGCTGATGCAGAAGGACGTGTTCCTGAATATTGCCGGTGGATTGAGAGTAACCGATCCTGCCATGGACTTGAGTGTATTGGCAGCCGTATTGAGCAGCAATGTTGACACGCCTATCGAGCAAGGTTGGTGCATGGCAGGCGAGGTAGGTCTGAGCGGTGAAGTCCGTCCGGTGAGCCGCATCGAGCAGCGTATTGCTGAGGCTGAAAAACTGGGATTCCAGCACATCATCATTCCGAAGTACAACAATCATGGTTTCGACCATAAGAAATATAAGATAGAAATTCATCCCGTTAGGAAGGTGGAAGAAGCATTCCACTGCCTGTTTGGGTGAAGTAAAAAGTAATCATACAGTTCAAATTTCAAAATAAAATGAAGGATTCAGTAATCATTGTGAGCGGCGGCATGGATAGCATCACGCTGCTCTACGACAAGAAAGACGAGATTGCACTCGGCATTAGTTTTAACTATGGAAGTAATCATAACGAGCGTGAAATTCCTTTCGCCAAGATGCATTGTGAGCGTTTGGGAATCAAGCATATTACGATAGATTTGGGTTTCATGCATCAGTATTTCAAGAGTTCTCTTCTTGAAGGTGCTGATGCAATTCCTGAGGGTCATTATGCTGATGATAATATGAAGAGTACGGTGGTTCCTTTCCGTAATGGAATCATGCTGAGCATTGCCATCGGCATTGCTGAGAGTAATAATCTGAAGAAAGTTTTCATCGCTAACCATGGTGGCGATCATACGATTTACCCAGACTGCCGTCCGGAGTTTATCAAGGCGATAGATGAGGCTGCCGAAGCAGGAACGTTCGTCGATGTGCGCGTGGTGGCTCCTTATACGAATATTACCAAAGGGCAGATTGCGGAGATAGGTAAGAAGTTGGGCATTGACTATGCTGAAACCTGGAGCTGCTATAAGGGCGGTAAGAAGCATTGTGGCAAATGCGGAACCTGCGTAGAGCGCAAGGAGGCTTTGGCCGAGGCGGGTATTGAGGATACTACTGAGTATGAAGAATAAGGATGACGACGAACCAGGCGTTCTTCGCTCCCTATATATAATAAGGTGTAATCAGAATAAATATAATAAAAGAAAAATGAAAACAGCGATTTTATCTGCGGCTCTGATGCTTGCATCAACCGTTGCGATGGCTCAGAAGAGCAACTTCCAGTTGAAGGTGGATTTGAAGAATTTCAATTCCGATTCTGTACTTGTTTACAAGGGCAGAAATGTTAAGATGGATACGGTTTTGGTGAAGAATGGCAAGTTTACCTATTCTGCAAACCTTGATAAGGCAGCCGGATACGTTTTCCTCTCACCTGAAGCTTATCGTGGTGCAGGTCAGTTTATGTTCAACCTGCCTTGTGTTCCTGGCGAGAAGGCTGAAGTTAAGGGCGATGCAAAGACCCGCTTTGATATTTCAGGTTCTAAGTTCTATCAGCAGTATCATGAAGTAGATGTTCTGCTGGAGAATGCTAATAAGGAGTTGAGAGATTACGAAGCTTCCCTGAACCAGAGAATCAAGAATGGTGAGACCCAGCAGACCATCATGGCTGAATATGAGCAGAAGGCTCCTGCCCTGCAAAAGGCAAAGGACGATAAGATTTTCGATTTCGTAAAACAGCATCCTGATTATGAGGCTTGTGCTACTATCTTTGAGCAGTTTGATGATGTCAGCAAGATGGAGAAACTGCTGGGCTTGCTCTCTGAAAATGTGAAGAACGGCAGAATGAAGGCTTTCTACCAGCCAATGATTGATATGGCTAAGAATCGTGCTGAGGCTGAGGAGAAGGCTAAGAAGGTGCAGGCTGCCGGTGTTGAGGCTCCTGACTTCACGCTGAAGGATATTAAGGGAAATGATTTCAAGCTTTCCAGCCTTCGCGGCAAGATTGTAGTTCTCGACTTCTGGGGTTCATGGTGCGGATGGTGCATCAAGGGAATGCCTAAGATGAAGGAGTATTACGAGAAGTACAAGGGTAAGTTTGAAATTCTTGGTGTAGATTGTAATGATACAGAGGCTAAGTGGAAGGCTGCTGTTGAGAAGCACCAGTTGCCATGGATTCATGTTTACAATCCGAAGGACAGCAAGGTTCTCAGCGATTACGCTGTTCAGGGTTTCCCTACAAAGATTGTGATTGATGCTAACGGTAAGATTATCAAGACCATCGTTGGTGAGGATCCTGCTTTCTACACTTTGCTTGATGAAGTGTTGGGCAAGTAATGTTAACATAAAACAATGTCGCCCTGTAAGTGCAAAATTACATTTGCTCTTACAGGGCGATTTTTTGTTTTGTATTTTTTATTTCTTTTTCTTCTTCAATTCCAGTTTCGGAATCTTGATTTTCTGTCCGGCCTTTACGGTGCTTGTACCATTCAGGGCTTCTACGTAGCATTCCATGCCGGAACCTAAATAGCGGGTGCTGATCTGTTCGAGGGTCTGACCGGCGCCAACCGTAACGGTCTGGGCAACTCCTATGATTCGGTAAGCTCCAGTGCGTACGCGAGCATCCTTATCATACTGGGATGATGCTATTTTCGAAGTAGCCTTTTCTTCGTCTTTATCTTTAGCCTTTTCTTTCGCTTCAGCCTTAGCTTTTGCTTCAGTCTGCTTAGCTTTTTCTGCGTTAGCACTTTCCTCATCCGATTTTTCTGCCAGTTTTATTGCTTCTGCAGTTTTAGCCATACGGATGCTGTCTTCCATCGCTTTCTGGCGGAGTTTCTGTTCCTGAGAGAGTGGGGCGGCAGCTGGGTTGGTTGGGACTTTCTTGGCTGGAGCCTGATGATACTGGTTTAGCTGCATGGCTAGATGATCGCGCTGGGCAGTCATCTGACCATAGTTGAAGGCAAACCATCCCATTCCGCCAATCAAAGCTACTACAATGAGACAGACTGCAACGACCAGATAGCGAGGAATAACAATATGATGAGAATTGGAAGATTCTTCTTCCTCCTCTTCTTCTTCAGATTCATCTGATGCAGGTACTGCAGGTTCAACAACTGCTTTCAGGGCTTGCTGTTGCTGGGCTAATTCAAGCTTCTCCTGCTCCAGTCTTTCCTGCTCCAGTCTTTCCTGCTCCAGTCTTTCCTGCTTCAGTCTTTCCTGTTCCAGTCTTTCTTGCTCTTGCTTTTCTTTTTCAAGCTTTTCTTTCTGTATTCTTTCCTGCTCCAGTTGGGCTTGTTTTAATTTTTCCAGTTTAGCTTGTTCAATAGCAATTTGCTTTGCCAGTTCGTCTTCTTTTTCCTTTTCCTTTTCAGATCCGATTACGACAACCTCCGGATTTGGAGTTGCAGTTTTTTCTTCGTCCAGAAAATCGATTACTTGTGCAGGAGCATCTTCTGTCTGTTCTTCTCCAAACTTCTCATCTATTTCATCGAAATCTACGCCGTCATTTACCACTACCGTTTCAAATTGGGCGAATGGCTTGTTCACGATTTCTTTCAGGATGTTGTCAGGCGTGAAGGTGAGTTTGTCTCTGCCTTCAATGGTGAAGCGCTCGCCCGTGTTCACATTGATGCTTTCACGGTCTTTCGTGGCCTGTACCTTAAAGGTACCCAGCCATTTTATCTTCACCTGCTTGTCGGCATCGAGTCCCTGGTTGCACACATCAAACATCTTCCGGATGAAGAGTTCTGCTTCCACCTGGCTCAGCCCGCTCTTATCTGCAAGCAGTTTTCCGAGTGTATTTAAACTGAATTTGCTCATTGCTCATCCCCTCCATTCTTTAGTTTTTCCTTGACCGAAGCAACCGGTCGGAAACCCAATACCAACTTAGGCGGCACCAGCTGGCGCTTCTTGGTAGTAGGATTAACCACCACTCGCTCCATGCGCTTCTTCACTTCGAAGGTGCCAAAATTGGGGATAGAGACAGCTTCTCCATCCTCAAACTCGGCAATCATAGCGTCTATCGCCTTGCGCACCAACTTTTGGGTGTCTTCCTGCGAATAGCCGGTTTGCTGAGCCAGTTCAGCGATGTATTCCTTATTGTTCATATTTATTTAATATGTAGTCAAAATTTCTAAAACTCCAGGCTATGGGGGAGAGAATGATTATTTCACCACCTTGCCATAGAGGTCAAATTCCTCGCTTGCAGTAATTTCTACCTGATAGAAACAACCCACGCGCAGACGCTTCTCATCGGCACGGATCAGAACCTCAGGGTCTACTTCCGGAGAGCAGAACTCTGTTCGTCCGATGTAGTAATCGCCTTCCTTGCGGTCGATGATAACGGTCATGGTTTTGCCCACCTTATCAGCCTCAATCTCAGAGCTGATGTCTTGCTGCAGAATCATCAGTTCGTCCAGCCGGCGCTGCTTTACCTCGGCAGGCACGTTGTCTTCGTAGTGGGTGGCGCTGTAGGTTCCTTCTTCCTCAGAGTAGGCAAAAGCGCCCATGCGCTCAAATCTCTGTTCGCGTACGAAGTCGAGGAGCTCGTGGAAATCCTCATCTGTCTCGCCTGGGAAACCAACCATCAGCGTAGTGCGGATGTGAATGCCTGGCACGCGTTCGCGGATGGCCTTCAGCAGATTGATGGTTTCCTGCTTCGTTACGTGGCGATGCATGCTGGTGAGCATGTGGTCGCTGATGTGCTGGAGGGCAATGTCGAGATATTTGCATACGTTTGGCTTCTCGCGCATCACGTCCAGAAGATCCATAGGGAACTGGTTTGGATAAGCGTAATGCAGGCGAATCCATTTCACGCCCGGAATATCAGCCATCTCGCTGATGAGTTCGGTAATATGATGCTTGCCGTCAATATCTACGCCGTAGTAGGTGAGTTCCTGAGCGATAATCTGAAACTCCTTCACGCCTTCTGCCACCAGTTCGCGCACCTCCTGCAGAATCTCTTCCTTCGGACGGGAAACGTGCTTGCCGGTGATGATAGGAATGGCGCAGTAGGCACAGTGGCGGTTGCAGCCCTCAGCTATCTTGATGTAGGCATAATGGCGCGGAGTGGTGAGATGACGCTGGCCGTTGCAGGATGAAACTTCCGCCTTGCCGAGTTCCTGCAGGAGCTGCTTGTAGTTGAATTTGCCGTAGAACTTATCCACTTCGGGCATTTCTTCTTCCAGTTCCTTCTGGTAGCGCTGCGAGAGGCAGCCCATTACGTAGAGCTTTCTGAGTCGGCCTTCTTCCTTAGCCTGGATAAACTCCAGGATGGTGTCGATGCTTTCCTGCTTTGCATCCTCGATGAATCCGCACGTATTGATGACGGCTATCTCGCCCTGAGGGCGCTTGGAATCGTGAACGCAATGGTAGCCGTTTGCCTCAAACTGCTTCATCAGCAACTCGCTGTCTACGAGATTCTTCGAGCAGCCCAGGGTAATAATATCTATCTGATTTTTCTTCATTTTCTAATTTTTAAAGAGAGAGTCTACGAATTCTGTCTTGTTGAAGAGCTGCAGATCTTCCATTCCTTCGCCCAGTCCGATGTATTTTACAGGCACCTTGAGCTGGTCGCTGATGCCGATGACAACGCCGCCCTTAGCGGTTCCGTCGAGCTTGGTGATGGCAAGCGAAGAGATGTTGGTTACGGCAGAGAACTGCTTAGCCTGTTCGAATGCATTCTGTCCGGTACTTCCGTCGAGCACGAGCATTACCTCGTCTGGTGCTTCAGGCATTACCTTCTTCATCACTTCCTTTATTTTCTTGAGCTCATTCATCAGGTTCACCTTGTTGTGCAGTCGGCCTGCCGTATCGATGAGCACCACGTCGGCGCCGTTTGCCTTGGCGCTCTGCAGGGTGTCGAACGCCACGCTTGCCGGGTCGCTTCCCATCTGCTGTTTCACTACAGGCACACCCACGCGCTCGCCCCAGATGCAAATCTGCTCTACGGCAGCGGCACGGAAGGTGTCGGCAGCTCCCAGAACAACCTTCTTGCCAGCCTTCTTAAACTGGTAAGCCAGCTTGCCGATGGTGGTTGTCTTGCCCACGCCGTTTACGCCTACTACGAGGATAACGTAAGGCTTATGGTCGGCAGGAAGTTCCCAGTCTGCCAGGTCATCGCTGTGATTCTCAGAGAGGAGAATGGCGATTTCCTCGCGCAGAATGCGGTTGAGCTCGCTGGTTGAAACATATTTATCGCGAGCCACACGTTCTTCGATGCGGTGGATAATCTTGACCGTGGTTTCTACACCTACGTCTGAAGTGATGAGTACCTCTTCGAGATCGTCGAGCACATCATCATCGACGGTAGACTTTCCGGCAACGGCGCGCGCCAGTTTGCCAAACACACTCTCCTTGGTTTTTTCAAGTCCCTTATCGAGAGTTTCCTTCTTTTTGTTGCTGAATAATCCGAATAATCCCATAATCTTGTTTTTTATCTTCTGCAAAGATACTCATTTTTTTTTATTTTATGGCTTTTTCACTTGCTTTTTCGCCCTTTTCAAGAAAAAAAGTAAAGATTTAGAGGGTTTTATGTCATGACAGAAGAGTTTTCGCCGATATTGTGGGTTAATAAGGTTTAATAAATAATGTTGTCAGATACAAAAACAAATCGCCCTGCAAAGGGACAGAAGTGGTTTGGCTTCTGGACCCCTGCAGGGCGTTCTGTTTATTTCTTCATCATTTCCTTTACGGCTCTTTCGAGCTGGGTATCATGGCCATTGATGAAATCTTCCGGACTGTTGTAAACCTCGATGTCTGGGTTCAGCTGGGTGTTCTCGCCGAACACGCCACGCATGTCGCGGCAGCCTACCTGAGGAATACCGAATACCAGCGTGTTGTCCATCAGCGTTTCCCACCATACGGCTGTCATGGTTCCTGCTACAGGAGCACCAATCAGCTTGCCGATTCCGAGTTCCTTGTAAGCCCATGGGAAACCGTGACCGTTGCTGTAATCGTTCTCGCAGATCATGACGCAAGATGGCTTCACCCATTTGTTGAATGGATCGCGGCCAACTACCTTACCGTGAGGTACAAACTCCTGATACTGCTTGCCGTTGAGCAGGGTGCAGAGATCATCGTGCAACCAGCCGCCACCATTATGGCGCTCGTCTACGATTACAGCGTCTCTGTTTCGGTTCTTGTCGCTCAGCAGTTCGCTGTAAACGGTGCGGAAACTCTCCGAATCCATCGCCTTAACGTGAACATAAGCGATGCGTCCGCCCGAAATACTGTCAACGAAAGCGCGGTTGCGGTCTACCCATCGCTTGTAGAGCAGGTTGTTGAGTTTGCCCTGAGAGATAGCCTTCACTGTAACCTCCATCTTCTTACCCTTGGCGTTTCTGATGCCGAGGCGTACATTCTTGCCAACCTTTCCGTCGAGCAATGGGAAGTAGTCCATTCCGGCTTTAATCTCCTCGCCGTCGATGCTCTCGATGATGCTGCCGGCTGTAACGCCCGTATTCTTCACATCGAAAGGACCACGCTTGATAATCTCCTGAATCTTCAGGCCGTCGCCCTGATACTGAGGATCGAAGAATACTCCCAGGTTGGCGGTGGTAAGCGCGCTGTTCGAAGCGTAGTAGCGGGCTCCTGTATGCGAAGCGTTCAGCTCGCCAAGCATTTCGCTCAACATCTCCTGGAAGTCGAAATTGTTGTTGATGTAAGGCAGGAACTTCTCATAGGTCTTGCGGTAACCTTCCCAGTCAACACCATGAATCTTAGGGTCGTAGAACTTGTCTTTCACCTGTCGCCATATGTGGTCGAAGAGATACTGGCGCTCCTCGGCTGGCTTATAGTTGAAGTTAGCCTCAAAGCTGATGTCCTTGGTGCTGAATCCGCTCAGATCCACCTTCTTGATGCTGCTTCCGTTGCAGATGAAGAGATTCTTCACATCCTTGTCGGTCTGCAGGTTGCCCTGGCCTACGCCCTTCATCACGAGCTTGGTAGAGCCGTCCTTCAGGTCGTGCTGCCAGAGGTCGTAATCATCCTCGAAGGCTGCCTGGTAGTAGAGCTTGTCGCCGTCTTTTGAGAGTACAGCATCGCCCATGTGCGAAGAGTTTGCGGTGAGGCGTACGATTCTGTCGCGGCAGTTTTCGATGTCCAGTTCCAGTGGCTTCACTTTTTCCACCTCTATCTTTCCGGTCTTCTTCTGCTTTTCATCAGCCTTCTTTTTAGCTTCTTCCTTCTTTTCGTCTTCCTTCTTCTCCTTTTCGTCCTTGTTGGCGTCAGCCAGTTCTATCTCTTCCTTGCTCATGTTGAAGCGGTTGTAGGCGTCCAGGTCGAAGAACATGATGTAGGCATCGTCTTCTGCTCCCCAGCTTCCATGACTGCGGTAGCCGGCTCTGTCGCTCTGGAAGAGCATTGCCTTGCCGTCGAGCACCCATTTGCCGTTGCTGTCGCTGTAGCCGGAATTGGTCAGGTTGTGAACCTCCTTGCCGTCAGCCTTTACCAGTGCAATATCCTGGTTGTTCCAGCCGCCGTTGCCGATATAGGTTGAAAGGAGCCATTTGCTGTCTGGTGACCATTCGAAAGCGATGTCTCCATCGCTGTAAGAGTAGACGTATTTGCCATCGAGCACGGTGCGTATTTCCTTCGATTTCAGATTGACGATGCGGAGTGCAGCGCGGTCTTCGAAGAAAGCCACTTCCTTGCCGTCAGGAGAGTATTGAGGATACTGCGATGTAATGCCTGTTTTCACCAGCTGCTCTTCCTCGATGTCGGTAGCGTAAGTGAAGTTCTTCTCTTTCTTGTTCTTGATCTTAGACTGGTAAATCTGCCATACGCCGTTGCGCTCGGCTGCATAGACCAGGGCTCTGCCGTCTGGTGAGAAGCTCAGGTCGCGCTCCTGCTGCGGTGTGTCGGTAATGCGCTTGGTAGTGGTATATTCTACAGAAGTTACGTATACGTCGCCATGCATCACGAAAGCCACTTCCTTGGCGTCTGGTGAAACGGAAATCTCTGTAGCTCCCCAGCTTTTAATCTGACGTACGAGGCTTGGAGCATCGTTATCTGTTGTAATGGAGATGTTCACCTTCTGAGGTTCTCCACCTTCTTTCACGGTGTAGATTTCGCCATCATATCCGTAGCAGAGCAGGTCGGCGCTGGATGCAGTGAGGAATCTTACCGGATTGCCTTTGTGGTGGGTAATCTGCTTGTCGCTTGAACTGTTGAGGCTGCGGCGGTAGATATTGAATGTGCCGTCCTGCTCGCTCAGATAGAAGAATGATTTCTCGTCTGATGTCCATACTGGCGAGCGGTCTTCGCCGGCAAAGGTAGTCTGCTTGGCAAACTTTCCGTTACTCTTCAGCCAGATGTCGCGTGCGATAGGTGATTTCTGGTGTTTGCGCCAAGGGTCTTCGTATCCCTTTTTGTCGTGGTAGAGAATGTCGCCGTTCTTGGCGATGCTGATATTCTCCATGGTGAGGGTAGAGAAGAGTTCCGGTCTTCCGCCCTTGGTGCTTACCTTATATACTTGTGGGAATGTGTTGTCGCCGAAGATGATGCTCTGGGCTGTAGGCTGCAGACTGGCTGAGTAGAGCACATGGTCGTTGTCTGCAAAGGCAATAGGTGTTTCGCTGCCGCTGTTGGTGGTGAGTCGGGTAGGAGCACCGCCTTTTGCATCGATTACGAAGATGTCGAGACTTCCTTCGCGGTTAGACTGGAAGGCGATTTTCTTGCTGTCAGGGCTCCATACAGGATGCGAATCGAAGGCTGCATGGGTTGTGAGCTGTCGTGCTTCACCGCCGTTGACAGAAACACTGTAGAGGTCGCCTTTATAAGCGAAGGCGATGGTTGTGCCATCAGGCGAGATGGCTGGGTAGCGCATCCAGAGCGGATGTTCTTCTGCGCTGGCAGAGAGTGCTGCTGAGAGCAGGGCTACAGAAAAGATTAACTTTTTCATTTGCGTATGTTTTATGTTTGAATATGCGTTATAAAAATCTCTTCTCTTTCGGGGGCAGAATGCTGTTTCTTGCTCATAACGGATGCAAAGGTAGTTATTTTTTGCGATATTTAAGCATAAAAAAAGAAAAAAGTGAGAAAAAGTTTGGTGTATTCAAAAAATATATGTACCTTTGCAGCCGCAAATAAGAAAAGTGGCTGATTGCGTTATTGGTTAGCTGGTTTGCGATTTGAAAAGTGTTGGTTCCGTAGCTCAGTTGGATTAGAGCAACAGCCTTCTAAGCTGTGGGTCTTGGGTTCGAACCCCAACGGAATCACGATAAA
>DAWDQD010000010.1:0-87375 GCA_052349145.1 Segatella copri
ACCAAAACTCTCAAACAAGTGAGTTAATATTGGAACATAGAACTGGACACCCTAATTATTAACGAACTATTGAAATAAATATAATCACAACAATGGAAAAAGTAAATGCAACCTAGAGCTAGCCTCTAGCCTTTCCTTCTCATCAGAAAAAGATGACGAAGGAATAATCAGAGAGCAATAATCCGATTTGGATTCTTTCCCGTATCGATCGTATAAGTGAAAGAGCCAAACTGTTTTAACCAACTAACAAAAATTGTATGAACTTAAAAAGTAGAGAAAAGTTGCTTGCTAGTGTAGCTGCCCTGAGTCTTCTCGGCATCTCCCCTCAGCAAACTTTCGCAGCCCAGATTACAACGAATCAGGCTGTGCAACAGACCAAGAAGATTACTGGTAACGTATCCGATGCAATGGGTCCTATCATCGGTGCAACAGTAAAAGTGAAAGGCACAAAAAATGCCGCAGTGACAGACTTTGATGGTAACTACACACTGAATGTAGGTGCCGGACAGACTGTAGAGGTAACTTATGTAGGATACATCACCAAATCATTTAAGGTGGGCGGTCAGAACAAGTACAACATTACTTTGACCGAAGACAACAACAGTCTTCAAGAAGTAGTAGTTGTAGGTTATGGTACCATGAAGAAGAGCGACCTCGCTGGTGCTTCTGCTTCCATGGATGAAAAGACATTGAAGCAGACTCCTATCACCAACGTAGACCAGGCATTCCAGGGTAAGATTTCCGGTGTGAACGCTGTCCAGACTTCCGGTCAGCCAGGTTCTGCCGTAGCCGTTAGCGTTCGTGGTATCGCTACCATCAACGCCAACTCAGAGCCATTGTACGTTGTAGATGGTGTCATCTTCAACTCCCAGAGCAACAGTGGTTCATCACTCGGTTTGGGTGACAAGCTCGGTAATGGTTCTCACTCTGCAGTATCTCCATTGTCTTTGATCAACCCTAGCGATATCGTCAGCATGGAAGTATTGAAGGATGCTTCTGCTACCGCCATTTATGGTGCACAGGGTGCCAATGGTGTCGTTTTGATTACTACTAAGAAGGGTAAGGCAGGCGAAGCTAAGTTTACCTATACCGGTAGCGTAGCTGCAAGCCGACAGAGCAAGCGCCTGGATATCATGAACTTGCGCGAGTTTGCAGAATATTACAACGATCTGGCTAACCAGGGCGAAATCTCCAAGCCAGACCCAGTATATAGCGATCCATCAATCCTCGGTATCGGTACCAACTGGCAGGATGCTATTTTCCAGACAGCATGGCAGCAGTCTCACCAGATTGCCGCAGAGGGTGGTACAGATAAGGTAAACTACTATATTTCAGGCAACTGGACAGACCAGGATGGTACCATCATCGGATCTGAATTCCAGCGCTACTCTATGCGTGTGAACCTCTCTGCACAGTTGAAGAAGTGGTTCAAGCTCGGCTTGAACGCAACTTATTCAAAGACAGCAGAAAGCTTGAAGCTGGCAGACGGTGCAGAAGGTTTGATCAACTACTCATTGACTACACCTCCAGATATCCAGATTTACAATATTGATGGCGGCTACTCAAGCGTATCTAAGGAAGGATTCACCAATCCTAACCCTATCGCCATGGCTATGGAAGACGATATTCTGCTCGACCGCCAGAGCTTAAACGGTAGTGTCTTTGCAGATATCACCCTGATGAAGGGCATGACCTGGCACAGCCAGTTAGGTTTCGATATCGGTGCATCCAAAGGTGAGACCTATAATCCGATGATTGACCTCGGAACCTGGAAGCGTCAGAGCAACCAAAGCCGTCTGCAGAAGAACAGCAATACCTTCTGGTCATTGAACAACTATCTGCAATATTCTACAACTATCGGCAAACATAGTATCACAGCTATGCTCGGACAGGAGTGCTGGGAATCAAAATATGACTATGTATCAGCATTCAACACCAATCTTCCTAACGATGTAGTTCACAACCCAGCATTGGGCCAGGGCGACCCACAGATTGGTTCAGGTTGGGGAAGTTCATCTATGGCTTCCTTCTTCACCCGTGAAACCTACAACTACGATGATCGTTATCTCGCTACCTATACCTATCGTTATGATGGTAGCTCTAACTTCGGTCCAAACAACCGTTGGGCAGGTTTCCATTCATTGGCTTTGGGTTGGCGTTTCACCAACGAGCAGTTCATGAAGAGCATCAAGTGGTTGAGCAATGGTAAGTTGCGTCTCGGTTGGGGGCAGACAGGTAACTCCAATATCGGTGGTTACAAGTGGGGTTCTGCGATGAGCACCATGGATACAGCCCTGGGTACCAGCTTCCGCCCTGCCAACCTGAAGAACCTCGATATCAAGTGGGAGACTCAGGAGCAGTGGAACGTAGGTCTTGACCTCGGTTTCTTCAACAGTCGTGTGAACCTGACCGTAGACTGGTACAAGAAGATGAGTAAGGACATGCTGATACAGCTCAACCTGCCTTCCATCATGGGTACCAGCGGTAATGCATCTTCAGCCCTCGCTGCACCATACGGAAACTATGGCGACATCGAGAACACCGGTCTTGAGATTGCCCTCAATACCCACCCTATCGTCACCAAGGACTTCGACTGGAGTTCAGACGTCACCATCTCTATCAACAAGAACAAGTTGAAGAGTCTTTCCGGCAGTACCGCATTGCTCGGTAAGGGACAGTGGGGCGACGTTGTTTCCCGTTCTGCACCAGGCGAATCACTCTACAACTTCTACGGTTACGTAGTAGAGGGAGTATATAAGGATTACAACGATATCATCAGTTCTCCAGTACAGACCCTGCAGAAGAACAACCCAATCTCTGTAACAACAGATGCAGATGGCACCAAGCACTATGCATGGATTGACGACCCATCTAAGTTCAGCCGCAGCAACACCACCTATGTAGGTGACTTGAAGTACAAGGATATCAACGGCGATGGTATCATCGACGAGAATGATAAGACCAACATCGGTTCTCCACTGCCAAAGTGGACCTTCGGATGGAACAATACCTTCCGCTACAAGAACTTCGACCTGAATATCTTCATCAATGGTTCTGTAGGCGCCAAGGTAGCCAACTATCTGAACATGAAGATGACTCACATGAACTCTCCATGGAGCAACCAGTTGAAAGATGTCAACAAGCGAGTTCACCTCGTAGCCAAGGATGGAAACCAGACTGGTAACTGGTATGACAACATCTCTAATCTGACCGTTGACAATCCAAACTCGATGTACCCACGTGCATCCATCAACGACCCTAACGATAACGACGCATTCAGCGACCGTTATATCGAGGATGGTTCATACCTCCGTTTGAAGAGCATGGCTCTGGGATACACATTCGACCAGAAGCTCATCCAGAAGATTGGTCTGACCAATCTCCGACTGACTCTCACAGCATCTAACCTCTTCACCATCACCGGTTACAGCGGTTACGACCCAGAGGTAGGTCTCTCTACTCAGAGTGCGAATGTATATGGTCTGGATTTCGGTCGCTACCCTTCTCCAACCACCGTTACATTTGGTTTGAACTTATCATTCTAATATCCAAAACGAACAGTTATGAAATTTAAGAATATTAAATATACAGCATTTGTAATGCTCCTCGGTATGGGAATGACCTCTTGCGGAGACTTCCTTGACAAACCTGTAGAGGACAATTACAACACAGAGAACTATTACAACGGTGATGCTTCCTGCATCTCGGGCGTAAACTATCTCTATAACTCACCTTGGTATGATTTCCAGCGTGGTTTCATCAAGGTTGGTGAGGTTATGTCGGGTAATATGTATTGGGGCTCAAGCCCTTACATGAACTTCAGTACCAATGGTACCGATGAGGACCTGGTAAACATGTCTTACTCACTCTGGGCAGAGATTGGTCACTGCAGTACCGTTTACGAATCATTGAAGAACGCCATCAACACCTCAGAAAAGGTAAAAAACCAGTGCATGGGCGAGTGTCTTGCCTGGAAGGCGATGGCATACTTTTATCTGGTACGTACCTTCGGTGATGTGCCTATCATCCACAGCAACTCAGAAAGTCTTGGTAAAGGTGACTACAATAGTGTTAGCAAGGTAGAGAAAGCTGATGTTTATGAATATATCATCATGACCCTGGAAAAGGCGATGGAGCTTCTTCCTAAGGAAAAGAGCACTTCGGGTCGCATCGACTACTACTGTGCAGAAGGTCTGCTCAGTAAGGTTTATCTGACCAAGGCTGGTGTTTCGGGCTCCTTGAATCAGTACGATTTGAAGAAGGCAGCCGAATATGCCAAGGATGTCATCGAGAACTCAGGCAGAGAACTGATGGAGCACTACGAGGACATCTTCCGTGGCTCTAACCAGTTCTGCGACGAAATTCTGATTGCATGGCGCTGGACAGTAGGTACTCAGTGGACTTCTCAGAACACCCTCCAGAGCGACTTGGCTCCAGAAGGTTTCGATGAGAATGGTGACTGCTGGGGCGGTTGGGGCGGTCCATCTATCGATTTGATGGAAGCCTTCGGTGTATCTCCTAAGGATGATCCAGCAAACCGTGTAGATCCTGACCACCGTCGTAAGGCAACCATCATGATGCCAGGCGATGTATATTCTTACTTCTGGAGAGACCACGATCTTCCTGCCAATGCACAGAAGGACGGTCTGAAGAAGGGATTCTCTTACCTGGATTTCTGGTATAACAAGGATTACAATGCAGCTGCAACTGGTCAGTGCCAGGGTCCTTGCGGTGGTAGCAACGTGAAGCACCTCTATGGTGACAACTATGACCACAAGGAAGAATTGGGCATCACTCCAACCCGTATGTCTAATGCTCTCCCTACTCCACTCCTCCGTTTGTCAGACATTTATCTGATTTATGCAGAGGCACAGGTACAGATGGGTAACAATACCGATGCACTTGCCCTGGATTGCTTCAACAAGGTTCGTGGCCGTGCATACGAGTGGAAAGGGGTCGTAACAAAGACTTCTCTTACATTTGATGACATCTGGAAGGAGCGCCGCCTGGAGTTTGCAGGTGAGGGTGACCGCTGGTACGATTACGTACGCCGCGCATACTACGATGTAGACAACTGCATCAAGGAGTTGAAGGCACAGCACCGAAACCAGATGTGGAACTGCGATGATGTTTACAAGGCATACTATAACAGTGGCACATGGGACAACTCAGAAATGGAGTATGATGAGAATACCCCAGCACCTAATGTAACAGCCAGCAGCTTTACATTGCCATTCCCAACAGAGGATGTAGCCTTGAACCCTAATTTGGGTAGCAACGCTTCTCCAATCCATGTGGATGTACGTAATACATATAGTTATTAATCAATAAAGAGAATTTCATTATGAATATCAAGAATATAAATGGGGCTTTATTCGCCATGGCACTTGTTGCAGCCGGCGCAGGATTCACTTCTTGCGAGGACGAGCCAGACAAGTATGAAGTGACAGGTGGAACTCCTACTATCGATTATGTTCGACCAGTGGATGCTGCCAGCAAGGACTCTCTCCTTACTGCCGCATCTCTCAACAATACCATCTGTATTGTGGGTAGAAACCTGAGAAGTGTGACCCAAATCAACTTCAACGACCAGTCTGCAGTCCTGAACACCAGTTACATGACGGACAACACCATCATCGTAACCGTGCCAAAGGCTATCCCTAACGAGGTAAGTGATAAGATCTACTTCATCACCAGCAAGCAGGACACCGTGGCATACGATTTCAAGACCATCGTGCCAGCTCCAACCATCCACAGCATGAGCAATGAGTGGGCAGCTCCAGGCGAGGAAGTAACTATCAAGGGAGACTACTTCCTGGATTACGACAACAGTCATCTGACTATCAAGGTGGGTGATAACTACACCATTCCTTACGAGGACCTGAAGATCACCCAGAACAGCATCCGCTTCAACATGCCAGAGGATATGCCTAAGCACGAGCCTATTACCATCACAACCATCAACGGTACTACCAAGGCTGGCTTCCGCTATATGGACAACCGCGGTATGCTCTTCGACTTCGATACTCCTTGGAAGGAAGGTGGAGAAGTGTTGGGCAACAATGGTTGGCACAATCGTACCATTACATCTGATGGCACATCACTTTCTGGCAACTACATGGTACTCGGTGAGACAGCCATGGGCGCAGACGGAGGCTGGAACGACGGTAACTTCTCGTTCGAGTACTGGCCAGGAAGCTGGCAGGACCCAGAGACCTACTCCAGCCGTCCACGTATGCAGGATCTTGCAGACTTCAGCGATTGGAAGAACATGAGCCTGAAGTTTGAGATGTGCATCCCTAAGGACAACGGTTGGTCGGCTGCACCTATGCAGATTTACTTTGGTAGCGTAAGCCAGGTTTCCAATGGTGGTGCAGGTGTACAGGATATCTATGGCAACGTATTGGCAGGAGCCAACAACACCTTCTTCCACGAGCAGGGTAAGTTGGCACGTGCCCTCTACATGCCATGGCAGAATACAGACGACAAGACATATAACACCGAAGGTAAGTGGGTAACCGTAACCATTCCATTGGCAGACTTCGTCTATGACTACGATGGCAACAAGGGATTGAGCTATACAGGTGTGAACGACTTCAGTGCCTTCAACATCTTTGTTGTCAAGGGTGCATACAATGATGCCAGCGTATTGCCTACCGGTGTAGACTGTAACCCAATCATCAAGATTGACAACATCCGTGTGGTTCCAAACAAATAAACTTATAATCTGAATTGATATGAAAAAGATAAGCAAAATATTCGCTATGTTGGTGGTAGCCCTCGTAGGGCTATCGCTGACAGCGTGCAGCGACGGAGATGACCTCTCTACCGACCAGTATGGTAACGAGATTTCTCTCCAGTCATTCGGTCCATGCCCAGTGCTCCGTGGCGGTACCTTATATCTCTATGGTACCAATCTGGACCAGATTGAGTCTGTCAACCTTCCAGGTGCAGATCCTATCACCGCATACGAGACTCTCCAAAGCGGTTACAACAGCAAGATTTCCATCCAGGTTCCTGCCGAGAAATGCGAGCCGGGTCAGATTGTACTGAAGACCAAGAAGGGCGGCGAGATTACATCCGTATCTCCTATCACCTATCGTGAGGACATCGAAATCACCAAGTTCTTCGTAGGTAGCGAAGGTACTATGGTAGGTAATGTAGGCGATGTAGTAACCATCAAGGGTGATTACCTCAACCTGATGCACGGCGTTATCTTCGCAGGTAGCGATACCATCAAGGAGGCAGAGTTCGTAGGTCACGACCGCTATACCATCCAGGTGAAGATTCCGGCTGAGGCTCGTACAGGTGTCATCACATTGACAGATACCATCAAGGATGGTACCTCTCTGGAGACCAAGGAAGAGTTGACCATCAATACTCCTGAGGCGACTCCTATCAAGGACCGCAACATCAAGGCAGGCGAAATTCTCAGCATCAAGGGTACTTCATTCGACCAGATTGTCAGCGTGAAGTTTGAGGGCGCTACTGTAAATGCTGCCGACTTCAAGTCACAGAGCGTAGCAGAGATTACTGTTGCTGTTCCAGCCAAGGCTACAGACGGTACCTTCTATGTAGTAACCAAGAGCGGTATCGAGGTTCCTGTAGGCAACATCATTACCGTAGTTCCTACCCAACTCGTTGCAACACCTAACCCAGTGAAGAATGGTGCCGAACTCACCATCACCGGTAAGGATATGGATCTGATTACAGGCATTGCATTCCCTAATGCAGCAGCATCTCAGCTCAACAAGGTAGAGACAACCAAGGTAACTGCCACTGTTACTGAGGATGCACAGGAAGGCGATATCACATTGAGTCTCGCCAACGGCAAGACTGTAACAGTAGCCTATACTTTAGTGAAGCCAACCGTAGCTTCTTGCACACCAGCAGCTATCACAGCTGGCGATAAGACCATCATCAAGGGTACAGATCTCGACCTCGTAGCAAGCATCACCTTCCCTGGCGATGTAGAGCAGACCGTTGAGAAATTTGCAGCTCAGAATGCCAATGCCATAGCAGTAACAGTTCCTGCAGCATGCGCCGGTACAGGCTTCAAGCTCAACCTGAAGAATGGTACAACCATAGAGGTGAAGGATGCATTGAGCATCAAGGCAGCTACCGATCCAGCTATCGCTTCTATCACTCCTGGAGAAGCTACAGCAGGTTCAACCATCACCATCACTGGCAAGAACTTCCAGAACATCCAGAACCTCTATATCGGTTCTTACAAGGTAAACCGCTATACCTCTCGTACCAATACTGAGATTGTATGCCAGGTTCCTGCCAATGCAGAAGTTGGTACCTACAAGATCGTGATGGAAGACCCAGACGGCAACAAGATTGAAGGTCCAGAGTTCAAGGTGGTTCCTGCAGAAAAGGATATCGCAGAACTTGTAACGAATATGGATAATGGGAAAATAACATATCCATTTGATTTCTCATGGTCAAGTGGCAGTGGAAAATTCTATTTGACCAAAGAAGTATTTGAAAAAGTAAAGGTAAAAGTTGGTTCTAAGTTGATTGTGTACAAAGACCCTACCGTCAAGGGACAAGTACAGATCAATAAGAATGAAAATGGTTGGCCAAATATAACAACTATTGCAGACTGGAATCCTTCAGAACGTAAACTTGAATATGTTTTTGATGAAACAGCTGTAGAAGTTGCTAACTCATGTGGCTTTGCTATTCAGGGCGACTTGACAGGCGTTACCAAGATTACAATCCTTCCATAAGCTAGAATATTTAACATAAAAAACGCATTTATGTGAAATATAATTCGTAAATTTGTGGCGTAGTTATATCAACTGCGCCACATTTTTAATTAAAACCAAAACATCAACCCGATATGAAGAAAATAGCATTATCCTTACTGATAGCTCTGAGCTGCATCTCAGCCAAAGCTGCCGACGGCAAGTCGCTGTTTGTATCATTCAACGATGGTAGCAAGATAGAGTTTGCACTGAGCACTCAACCGGAAATAACCTTCGGAAATGACAAGATGACCGTGACTTCCACTGCCACTACCGCAAGTTACGAACTGTGGAAGGTTTCGACCTTCACCTACGGTATCACTACGGGCATCCAGCAAATTGAAGCCAACAGTAAGTTTGCCTTCGAAGGTGACCGCCTCATCGTGGATGGACCCCACAACAAGGTGAGCGCCTTCGCTCTCGACGGAAAGGCTGTAAGCCTCTCCCCTATCCTCGCCGGAGACAAGACCATCATCCCGCTGGATGAGCTGACCCACGGCGTATACATCATTAAAATCAATAACAAATCCATCAAAGTAGCAAGACAATGAAAAAGATATTACTCTCACTCCTGGCAGTAATGATTTCATTCACTGCCTTGGCACAAACTGATGGTGACAAGATTACCATCAACAATTCGGAAGGAAAGCAAGCTGAATGGAATCTGACTGGCAAAAGCAATACCATCAGCAGCATGAAGCACAATGCCAACAACCAACTGGAAATTTATGTGAAAGGCTTTGAAGAATTCGGTGCTTTCGAAACCTACGACATCAACAAGATTAACAATGTTGTCTTCTCTATCTATCACGAAAGCGAAGTAGGCGATGTGAATCTCGCTGACCCTGCTGCTACAGAAAAAACCAAGCGTCTCTACAAATATCTGCAGCTGAATTATGGCAGCAAGACCATCTCTTCGGTCATCGCCAACGTCAACTGGAACACCCAGGAAGCAGACAAAATCTATAAGGCAACAGGCAAATATCCTGCCATGAACTGCTATGACTTCATCCATATCTATGTTCCTAAGCAGGGTTCCAACGGATGGATCAACTATAACGACATCACTCCTGTCACCAACTGGGCAGACCAGGGCGGACTGGTATCGCTGATGTGGCACTTCAACGTGCCTAAGACAGAAAGCACAGTTCCGGGAACAGATGGTAGCGGTGTGACCTGCACCCCATCCGAAACCACCTTCAAGGCTGCCAACGTATTGACGGCAGGCTCTTGGGAGAACAAATGGTTCTATCAGGAGATGGACAAGGTGGTGGAAGTTCTGCAGAAGTTGCAGGATGCAGGCGTTGTTGCCATTTGGCGTCCTTTCCATGAGGCTGCCGGCAATGCCTGTCTGAAATCAGGAGCCAGCTGGGGCAAGTCCTGGTTCTGGTGGGGATATGATGGTGCTGAAACCTACAAGAAGCTTTGGCAGACCATGTTCGACTACTTCCAGAGCAAGGGAATCCACAACCTGATTTGGGCTTGGACCACACAGAATTACAATGGCGATGTCAATACCTATGACAATGATGCCGAATGGTATCCCGGCGACAAGTATGTAGATATCATCGGCCGCGACCTCTATGGCTATGATGCTGCCAAGCAGGCACAGGAGTTCAAGGAGATTCAGGCACGCTATCCTGGCAAGCTCGTAGCCCTGGCAGAATGCGGAACTGATGACAAGAGCAACACAGCTACCGCCGGCATCGATGAGGCATGGAATGCCGGTGCAAAATGGAGCTTCTTCATGCCTTGGTATGGAAGCAGCATGCCATCCAACGACTGGTGGAAGGCAGCATTGAGCAGCAAGAACGTGATTACCCGTGACCAGGTGAACCTGAATGCCAACTACGTAGAGGAAAGCGCAGTAGATGCTGTGAAGAACATGGGCATCGGTACCAACTTCGGCAACTGCACAGATGTAGTTGCCATGTGGATGAACATGAACAGCAACTCGGTTACTGATTTTGAGAAAGCTTGGGGACAGGAGCCAACGACCAAACCGATGGTAGATTTCCTGAAGAAGAACGGTTTTAATTCCGTCCGCATCCCCGTTACCTGGTTCCAGCACATGAAGGAAGACGGAACCGTGGATGAAGCCTGGATGAACAGAATACAGGAAATCGTTGATTACGTGATTGATAACGGTATGTACTGCATCCTGAATGTTCACCATGATACAGGTGCAGACGATAAGGATGTGAAGCACTGGATTAAGGCTGATGAAGCCAACTATAAAGAGAACAAGGAGAAGTTTGAATATCTCTGGACCCAGATTGCCACCCGTTTCAAGAACTACGACCATCATCTGGTGTTCGAAGGTTACAACGAGATGCTTGATGCCGACAACACATGGAATGCACCAAAGAGCGCAAACAGCTATAAGGGTTTGAACGGATATGCCCAGAGTTTCGTGAATGCAGTACGTGCTACCGGTGGCAACAACGAGACCCGCAACCTCATCATCAATACCTATGCTGCAGCTAATGGTGACGACGTATTGAACAACCTCGTCATCCCTACCGACAAGGTGGATGGACATATCGCCGTAGAAGTTCACACCTATGATCCATGGGATTGGTTTGCCCAGAAAGGCAAGTGGGATGCTTCCTGCAGCAATGATATCAAGAATATGTTCACCCGCCTGAAAAATAAGTTCATCAGCAAGGGCATACCTTGCATCATCGGTGAATACGGAACTCACGGAAGCAAGAGCGTCAACAAGAACAGTTCTGCCAGCGAGATTCAGGCTGCTGCCGACCAGGCTGCCGACATCGTGAAACAGGCAAAGGCTTACGGCGTAGCGACCTTCTATTGGATGAGCATCTTCAGCGAAAAAGACAGAACGGTTCCTCAGTGGACACTCCCTACCGTAGTGGAAGCTATGAAAAAGGCTTATAATGAATAACAAATTATGAGAATCAAATATATTATATTGATGTTCGCGGCCCTCCTGGCTTTCTCTTCATGCGGTGAGAAGAAAAAGAAATCGTATGACGAGATTGCCATGAGCGGTCTCACAACCCGCACAGAGAATCTGAAAACCAACATCAAGGCATATGCCAACAAAGGTACGCTGATAGGCCAGATGTATGGTACCTTAAGCGGAATAGGCTGGAACCGCTGGCAATGTGACAGCGACCGATGCGACTTGAAAACTCTCTGCGGTTACAGACCGGCTGCAAATGGATATGAGTTGGCTGGCATTGAAAATGGAAAATCACAAAACATAGACGGCGTTCCGTTCAAGGCTATCAGGGAAGATGTGCTGAAACACTTCCGTAAGGGAGGCTTACTCATCATGAACTGGACAATGCCTGATTATAACGGCAATGATGATATGCTGGAGGAATATACCAAACAGGTTGCCAAATATCTTGATACACTGCAAGATGGTTATGGTATCAAAGCACCTGTAGTACTCAATCTTCTTCCTGTAGACGGTAAGACATGGTACTGTAAACTCAGCAAAGACGACTATATCAGTCTTTACAAGAAGATACAGGATCTCTTGGATGACGAGGATGTAACGAATGTAGTTTATAGTTATTCTGAAACCTACCAGCCGGGCAAGAATCTGATGGATCGCTATCCGGACAACAAGATTGATGTGATCAACGTGACATATCTGCAAAGCAAAAATGCCATCGATCTCCCACTCTACCAGAAGAGCATCAAGGAGATTGTGAAGCAGGCTCTGCCTTTTGCCCAAGACCACAACAATGCCTTCGGACTGACAACAGGAGTAGAATCTATTGGTGATTCCAGTATTTTTTCAGAGACATTGCTTACAGTACTCAAGCAGCATCACATAGCTTACCTGATGTTTGGCAGAAACCAGGGAGAACCGATTGAGGAGCATTACTATACTCCATATCCTGGTGTATCGAACAAGAAGACTCATGGTTTCATGGAAATGATAAATGATGAAGTTTGTGTTTTCCTGGAAAAGCTAAACGGACTATATCTGGAACATTAATCAATGTTCGAAACGGATAAAATCAAAAAGAGAGGGCATTACATACCCTCTCTTTTCGATTGAAACTTCCAAGAAATTCAGGGTCTTTCTTTCAAAAAGAAGGAAAAGAAAAAAAAATCATCCCCTCTGGTTTCTCATTTCAAGTGAAGTTTATCTGGAGTTCGAATAAGGCTCACTTGATTCTGGGCAGGATGTATCTGATATTACATCGCGACGTATCTGTTGCTGCGTCGCGACGCGTCTGTTATTACGTCGGGACGCAGCAAATGCTACGTCGGGACGTAATTTCGGGAGCATCGGTAAGCGGAATCGCTTACCAATAGGAGTGACAACAGGTGGCAATAGGTGACAATAAAAATATCGCTTATTGCCGCCCATTATTCACTCATAATCAGAGTGTTACAACACGAGTGGCAGATATGGCAACAAAATCGAAAAAAATACAATAAACAAAAAAAAAGAGGATGCACCATGAACTGATGGCACACCCTCCTAAAACAACTAACAATTTCACTAAACTTATAACTTACCAATCTTCTTCATTCTGTCTACCTGCGTCTTTACTACATCCAATGTAGATTTATCGGTAGAGAAAACGGAGTTCAGACCTTGCGCCTCCTGAGCAGGATCACCGGTGTAGTCATCACCTACCTGCCACTGCTCATGCTTAGGATTGGCAAAGCCGCCCCATCCCCAGAAGTTGCAACCGGCAAAGTAACCGCCAGATGCAGCATTGTCGCCAACAAGACTGAACACATACTTATAATATTCATCACGTGCTTCTGTTGTAGAAGAAGTTGAGAAAGAGAAACCATCACGAGGATAGCCGAACTCCTCCATCACCAATGGCTTCCTGATACGTCCGCATACCTCAAGATGTTCATCAATATACTCCTTTGTGTTCTGGCAGGAGATTCCCAAATCTTCCTGCAAATGGTCTTTTCTCGCCCAACTCCAGTTGTATGGCCAAAGATGAATGTTGCAATAATCCACATTCTTGTCGGCACAGATCCGTTCCCAACAGTTCAGTTCACCTTCACATCCCCATTTACCTTCGCTACCGATAGAAATCAGATGATTCTTATCGAGCGAACGGATCAGCTTGCTCGCTTCACCCAGCCACTTTTCGAAAGCAGGCAACTGCTCTTTGCTGAAAGCACGAGGCTCATTACCTATCTGCCATGACATGATAGCCGGGTCATCCTTATACTTCTTCTTTGTATATCTGTTGGTTCTCGTAAGTATGAATTTCACATAATCATAGAAAAGCTGATGCGCCTTTTCGCAGGATGCATATTGGGCGACGAAGTTCATGAAGGCAGGATATCCATCATCGTTAGGACGGGGAGCCTGGCCCAAACCAGCCTGCTCCAGGTAATAGCCATAACCGCCACTCCATTCCCAGGAATTGTTCAAATAGAGCACGGCCAGCATCTTGCGTTTTCCCATCTCCATCAGCAGATAGTCGAGACCGGCAAGAATCGTATCGTTATAAACGCCCGGAGCTTCCTGCAGCGTCGGCTCAACCTTGGTCTTCACTCCTCGCTTTCCATCAGAGCCCACCAGGATGCGGAGGTTGTCAATGCCCATCTCCTTCATCTTATCGAGTTCCTTGCAGAGACGCTCACGGTTGCCGCCCTGACCTTCTGAACCGAGGATGGCACCATACCAGAAATTGGTACCTACATAATAATAAGGTTTACCGTCGCGAACGAAATGTCCGTCCTTCACCTGCACAAAGTTTGACTTCGCAGAGATATTGCATGTAGCCAATGCCATCATCAATAAAACAAATATCTTCTTCATTTATTTATTAAGTTTACAGTTTAAAGATTCATTTTCGGTTGCAAAGATACTAAATAAGGGCAAAAAAGCATGATACTTTTTTGCCCTTTCTACATATTAATTTAAACTATGCTTATTTATTATTGCTTTTTCTCTATTTTTCTAAGGTTTCGGATAGATTTTCAGGTAATCTTCCATCCCTTCGGCTGCTCCCTGCATCACACCTTTAAATATATAGGAGTCAGAAACCACCTGCTTCTTTCTGTCGAAGATGGTCATGTGTGGAAGAGGCTGCACATTGATATCCCAGACGTACGGGATAAGACCAGCCTTCATCATTTCGGCAGTCACAGCACCATACCAAGCCATCATACTCTCATTGTGCTTCTCCTGATTACCACCGAAGAGAGAGGCATCCTTACGGTTGGCACCATATTCACCGATGACTACCGGATAGCCCAGATCTACAAACTTCTGTTTCATCTTCATCACCTGATTGGTGATATGCTGGTAGGCATCCACGTTCTTATTATTATACCAGATGGTGTTTACGGTTCGACCCTGGTCATCGGCAGGCGCATGTCCTTTCCAATAAAGAGCCACCTTGCCCCAATCGGCATCTTTGTCCATCAGGGTAAATATATAAGGATCGTAGAAATGAACCTCTGCCATCAGACGGTTCTTCACCTTATCCTTCAGACGGGTAATGTCGTAAGAATCCTTGGCAGCCAAATCAATCTCGGTCTTTGGAGTCTGTACGATGAGCACACGGCTGGCATTATTACCACCGGTAGCACGGACGGCATCGATAAACACCTGTTCGTATGCCAGGAGACGGTCGGCAAACTCCTTACTATCAGGAGCCAGCATGTCGCCTTGAACCTGCGGACTGGCGCCTCCCACTCCCGGTTCGTTGAGGGCAGCAAAGAGAACCCGCTGGTCATACGTCTTGAATTCCTTTGCTATATTCGTCCACAGCTTGCGGAACATCTCCTTATATTCTGTCACATTCGCCCCACTGGTAAAGGCATCATGCTCCATCCATCCGCCATCCCAGTGTTCGTTGATGATGACACAGAGACCGGCATTGAGACCATAGTTTACGATTTCCTTGATTCGTTTCATCCAGACAGGATCTATGGTCATATTCTCCTTATCCGTAAGATGTCCAGCCACCCAGGAAGTAGGGATGCGAAGACTGTTGAACCCCTGCTGTTTCAAACTCTGGATATAGCTCTCAGTAGTCTTATCATTCTGCCATGAAGTTTCCGACTTCAGTCCAGCCTGATTGGTAAAGACATCATTCCAGTCGCACGCCTCCATCGTATTACCCAGGTTGACTCCTGGAGCCATATAGTGAGCCAGTTCGGTAGCCGTGAGTTTCATTTTCGAGATACGACCATCCACTGGTTTAACCTGTGCGCCAGCCCAAGCGAAATGAGCGGCAGCCAATATAATCATAACTATCTTTTTCATATATCAATCTAACGTATTATCGGGTTTTGAAGTTATCATGTTGCAAAGATATCGAAAAAACTGTAGCTTGAATGTATACTTTTGATAAAAGGATAGGTATATTATGTTAGGATGTTCGATATTTGCACAAAAAAAGGACGCACATCAGAGAAAAATTCCCCCGATATGCGCCCACACCTACTTTATATCAAACCTAAAGACTTAATATCTCGTTTTTTATTTAGCAGGCCACTTTGCTGCAGCAACAGCAGCCTTAATACTCTCAAGCATATTAGTATTGCTAACACTTGCACCAGCACGGTTGAAGATGGTCATGCTAGGAAGACCGCCATTGGTATCCCATGCCATTGGCACACAACCATTATTGATAGCACTAGTTACAACAGCCTTGTAATAGTCCTTAACTGATGCATCATGAACAGCATCCTTACCGATGGCCAAACGCTGGTTGGCACCAAACTCACCAATCAACACTGGATAACCCTTGTCGAAGAAGTTGGTCTTCATCTTCTTCATCTGAGCCTCAACATAATCCTCGTTGTATTTAGCATCAGCTGTGCGACCAGCCTCAGAACCATTGGTATTGTTCTTGCCCCAATAGAGGCAATACTTACCCCAATCCTTGTCTTCACTCAGATCGGTAAAATTATATGGATCATAGAAGTGAACCTCTACCATCAGTCGGTCGGTAGCAGAATCCTTAATCTTAGACATGTAGTTGTTGGCTACGAATTTATCGATATCGGTATTAGGACCCTGAACTATCAGAACTCGCTTGGCATTGTTGCCACCTGTAGCACGGACAGCCTCGATGAAAGTCTGCTCATACTCAGCAATTCTATTGGCCAAATCCGCAGTGCCCAGCAATGCATTGGCATCACCGCCACCCACACCAGGCTCATTCATACCGGCAAAGATAAGACGCTCGTCATAATTCTTGAAACTATTGGCTATCTGAGTCCAGATCTTGGTGAGTTTTGCCTTGGTAGCATCCACATCAGTAGCAGCTGTGAAGCCATCATGCTCAATCCATCCACCATCCCAATGCTGGTTGATGATGACATAGAGATTGTTCTTGATGCAGTAATCTACCACCTCGTGAATACGGGTCAGCCAATCGGCATCGATGGTGCAAGCCTCAGCATCTGTGATGTGCCCCATCACCCAAGAACAAGGAATACGGACGCTCTTGAAACCGGAAGCCTTCACCAGGTCGATGAGCTGCTGAGTAGTCTTTGTCGACTGCCAAAAAGTTTCAGAACCGATACCGGCATTCTTCCAGTTATTGGCAGCATTTCCTGCCTCCATCGTATTACCCAGATTCCAACCCGGATACATCAAGGCAGCAATATCCATAGCAGTCTTGCTCATATCACCAGTAGTAGTACCCTGCTCCTGGTTAATGGTAACAGCTTCTGTGATGGAAGTACTGTCGTTTACCACCATGGTATAGCTGATGGTTGCCGAACGGGCATTGCTGATGTTGGCAGCCACCGAATAGTTGCGGGTGTATTCCACCATATTGGCACGAGAAGTAATCTCACTCACCCAGTCATTGCTGATTACCTGAGAATAACTTGCATTTGCCTTCAGGGTTACAGTAACCTGACCACCGGCAGCCCCCACATTCATGGTTTTACCAGATGTGATGAGCAGTCCCTCGGTAGAGTTCTGGCTCACGGTGATAGTCTTGGTATCAGAACCAGCCGCTACGGTGATAGTTGCCGAACGGTCATCATTGGCAGTATTTGCCTCTGCCTTGATGAGGAAATGATGGGTAATACTAGAAGAGCCAGCCACTGGAGTTACAGCCAACCAAGCCGCTTCGGTAGAAACCGTTGGTACCTGAGCCGCCTTGACATATAAATCAGTCTCACCACCATTCTTCGTAAACGCCATATCAGAACGGGAAACAACGAAATCCTTAGAGAGTCCTTCACCGCCTCCGATGGTATTCTCATCAGAACAAGCTGAGAAACTGATCATGGCAAAAGCCATGATCAGAAACGATAAAATTGTTATTTTCTTCATATTCATAGAATATCAAAATAATACGTATGATTACTTACTTGGAGTCAAGACATGATTAATCTTAACCTTAACCTGAGTAGGATCAACCAGGTCTTTCCACAAATCGTAGAGTTCGATGGACCAAACCAATGCACCCGAGCACTTATCTGCCAAAGAAGCGGAAACCTCGTAGGTGCCATCGCCCTTCACATAAGTGCGACCGAATTCAGAACCGCCCCAGTAGCTAGGATACCAGCTAGGTGTGGCATAAGAAAGTTCTGTCTTGTAGTTCTTGGAAGCAGAATCCTTCAGGTTGCCGTCGATACCTGTGATGGTGAAGTTGACAATCAGATTACCAGTGAATGACAAGGCTGAAGCATCCACTCCATTTGCCTTGGTATTACCATACTCATTGTAGATTTCAATGCGACCGTCTGTGCCCTTGCCATCCTTGTTGACGAACTCTGTCTTGGAGAAATCCATAGAGAATTCAGGATCCACATCAAACTTGATGCTCACAATCTCTGCAGTAATCTTGGATGCATCGATGGCATCAGCTGCCAGATTGTTGATATCCACACAGAATACCGCTGCACCTTCTGCCTCGGCACCACCTGTCTCCATCCAAACCGTATAGAGACCATCGCCAGTAACGTTGGCATCATACTTGGAATTATCAAAGGCTGACCAGCGACTTGGATCCCAAGAAGCATCACCATATTCCAAACCAGCCACATGACTGCCCGCACCTTCCTTCATGTTATCTGTCAAACCAGAAAGACGGAAAGTAACCACCATGTTCTTGGTAAACTTAATCTGAGCCTGGTTGATGCCAGGATTGCTGCCCGTAGAACCATACTGGTTGAAAATCTCGATACGGATTCTACCATTATTCTCAAGGTCACCGACAACCAATTTGGAATTATCAACCTTCAACTCAGGTGACATACGAACAGGACGAATCGCCAAGCCCAGGTTGCGGGCCGAAACACCAGATGAAGCAGTACCATTGCTCAGATTGAGCGTCTGGCTATAATCCGTAGCGATGCTATAGTTATTGCCGCTCCAATACAAGCCCTGGTTGCCCTCACCTACCTTGGCAGTTCCATTGCGGTAACCGGTGTAAGGCATAAAGATGCTGTTGCCATTGGCTGCAGTAAATCTGATACCCTTCACGCCCTTCACCTCAACTTCTGTCTGAGTGGTATTGGCAATCAACTCACTCATCTGATCAGCTGTAGGAGTAGAACTGCGCATCAAGGCACCCGCATCCACGTTCACCTTCTTCAAGATATCCTTATCCGTACCGGCGATATCTTCCACTGTATTGTAATCGATGAGATAAGTACTCTGATTCACACCAGTCAAATCACCATAGCCCAGAAGGGTACCTGTCTCTTCCTCTGATTCTGCACCCAGGTTGCATTTAGCCCAAAGGATGCTCAAACCCAAGTCAACATATTCCATTTTCTGAGCAGGAGTGGTAAAGCTCTTGGTCTCACCATAGACAAAACCATCACCCAACTCAAAATATGATGTATAATAGTAAGTAGTTCCAGGAAGCAAACCTTCCACACGTTGACTGATGGTCTTGGCACTGGCAGAGATTGGATAATCGATACCGTTCTCTACATCCGCCTCAGAGGTTGAAATCTTGAAACCGTAGTTCATCTGGGTCTCTCCCTCTATCAGGATGCCTTCCAAGCCATTGGCTGTAGCACTCAGGGTAGCCTTGGTAGCCGTAACATCCGTGGCTCCGGCTGTAGCAATCTGGGCATCGGTAGCCACGAAGCTCTTCACCTCACCAAACTTGGTTACTATGCCCTGTAACTGTACGTAAGTGGCATAATAATAGGTATTGCCCTTGGTCAATCCCGAGAGAGTGGCGGTTACATTACCTTCGGCATCAATCACGCCAGGCTGCTTGGAGCCGGCTGTGGTAGGATCGGGGTTGGTACCGTAAACAACACCCACCGCATAGGCACCTGCATCCTGCTTACTCAAGTCCAAGACCTTGCCGCTGACTACTGCCGAAATAGCAGTAACAGAAGCATCACCCGTCTCAATGGTGCTAATTACATTTCCTGTGGCTGCAGAGTAGTCATCATCGCTACAGGAAGAGAGCGAGCAAAGACCGGCCATCAGCAGCATCACACCTGCTAAATATTTCATTTTCATAATCTAATCCACATTAAAGTTTCTAATCTTATTTACCCTCTGAAGGTGTCACTACAGGAGCACCTGTATCCATCTTCACGGTGATAACCACTTCGATGCTTGAAGAACACTTGAAGTCGGTAAACTCGTTTTTGCCGGAATCAAACTTGAAGCATGCGGCAGGTCCCCATGGGTTCAATACATAACGACGGAAGGAGTTGGTGCTTGGGTCGTCATCTGTATATCCTCTTGGGATGAGTGTATCATCAAAATCAACACTCTTGCCATCTACCTTGATACTCTTGATGGTGATATCGCAGTTTGGATTGTCCTTCAGAATCTTGTTGACGTCGATGTAGAGAAGATATGGATTGCTCTCTGCACCTTCAAACTTCAAGGAATAGTCGCCATCGCCTGTGATGAACACATTGGAGCTCATATAGTTGGAGGTACCGCCATCGTGGGTCCAGCCCCAACCTGAATTGTTGAAGAAGAGGTTTGCCTTGTACTTAGGACCTGATGCAGAACTTGCGCTCTGGGCTACCCAGTGGTATGCCTGATACTGATAGAGATTGCCCTGATCATCAAGACAATGGCTACCGAGCCACAAATCCTTCAGATGTCCGGTATAATCATCCTTGCTGACTTTCAGGATGCGCAGGGTGTTGTCGGCATTGGCATGCATGTTGTAATTGCCCGTTGCAGAAAGCTGGGTATTTCCGAAGCCCTTGTCGAAAGTGAATACGCCTTCATCGTTCAAGGTATATTTACCGGAAACCTGACTACCATCAGGAGCGGTATAGATATAACTCTTTGACTCGCTGTTCATCACGAGGGTTGCATCCTCGATACCACTGGCTGCTGTAAGCTGAATGCCCTTGGCACTACCGTCGAGGTTGCAATAGTCAAACTGCCGTCCCTCTTCATTATCAGGGTTAGCCAACTTGTAGGTGATTTCCTTATTGGTCTTCTGCTCTACCCAGTCGCGCCAGTCAGTCATCAGCGTTGGCTTCACCTGGGTGTTCTCTGGCGCGGAAGGAGTCCAATTGTCCCAGTATTCCTCTGAAACGAAGTTGTAGCAAAGCAAGCACTTGCCCTCATCAGAATTGTCTCGAACTGTTGCTATCTGCAAACGGTCGTCGGCAAGTCCCATCAGCTTCAGTCCGCTACGCCAGTTGGTAGCAACCTGGTCATGTCCCGAATTGTGGAGCAGTTCCGCATCCGAGAAGGTGATGGTATGATTGTCTGTATCCAGCATGTAAGTACCCTTAAGGGTCTCACCTGTCTCAGCATTATATACGGTGACATGGGCACCGCCAATCAGGTCGAACTCCATATAACCATAGTCCATAGCCGACATCACCCAGGAGTTGTCTGCGATACCAGGAGTCCAGTTCCAATGGTCGCCGGCTGCAGCGGTCTGTCCCATCATGCAGGTACTCCAGTCATCATCCATACCCCAGAATCCGAGCGGACCTGCCCAGAGGTCTGAATGCTTGGTGATGACATTGGCATCGATATCCAACTTCCATCGCTTCGATTTGCCTACGCCGCCACTCAGATAGGTCCACAGAGGATCGGTAACGAATTCGGCACAGAAATCATCTACCTTGAACTCGGCGTAGGGTCCCCAGAGGAAACCGCCGCGGGTTTCAACACCGATACGTGCCTGATAGGTACCATTGAAAGGAATCTTCAGGCTCACCTCATCCTGCTGGAAACGTCCCTGAGGCGTATCAAAGACCACCGAATAGCTCGATGGCAACAGACTCTTGAACTTGACAATATTAGGATTGCTTTCGTCGTGAGTAATCGTGAAGGCGATGTTCTCAGCCAAATCCTCAGAAGACAAGTTCTTATCGCCCAGACCAAACTCGTCTGGAGAGCAGCTCGCCATGACGAGAATCATGACAGCTGCCAAAAGCGAATATATTTTATTTATAATCTTCATAAAACCAATACTTTAAAAAGTTAGAATTACCAACCAGGATTCTGCTTCAGGAGACCATGAGAAAGTCCGATCTCGGTGATAGGAATCTGAATCAAACCACGTTTCTTGATGATATTCTCGGCACTGATGGATACGGTGGTTTTCTCGCCGCCATCCTTCACTTCCCAGGAACCGGCAATCTCCCTGGCTGCCTGCTCCACGCCCTGACGGAGCTGATCCCAATAGCGGATTCCCTCGAAGGCAAACTCAAGCTTGCGCTCTTTCAGGATGTTCTCCTTGGTAGCTGTCTGCTGAGAATAGTTGCCACTCAGGGTGGTGCCATCATCCTCGGTATAAGCACGCTTGCGAACCTGGTCGAAGTAAGACTGGGCATTAGGACTGCCCAACTCTGCTGCCATCAACAGGACATCGGCGTAACGGACGAGGACCCAATCCTGGAACTGACTGATTTGGAAATCGCCTGCACCCACTGTTTCCGTGTAATGCTGCAACTTGCCATCACCAGCAGTTTCGTGCTTAGACAAAGGGGTATATTTCTTAACGAAATATCCGGTGTATTCACGCTGGTCGGCAAGATAGGTGTTCTCGTAATCCTTCAACTGTGAAGCATCGATGATAGAGGCTGAACGGCGGGTATCACCCGTAGCATAGGCTGAAGCAATGGATGGTGTAACGGTGCATCCACCCCAGCCCTGGCCATAGCCTTCGTAAACCAGACTACCGGTACGCATTCCTATCATTACCTGGAAACGGTTGCCATCATTGTTGCCATTATAGTCGGCTGTGTAGTTGAACTTCATCGAGAGTATGGTCTCTGGGTTTCCAGGACCAGCCCAGGAAGAGTTCTCATGTGCCCAAAGTCCTACGTGGTCACCGCTCTTGTCATCAGCAGAAGCTGGCCACAAATCTCTGAATCGAGGTACCAGACTGAACTCGCCACTGGAGATGATATCCTCGCAGGCTGCCAGGGCATCCGCCTTGGTCAAGCCCAGCTGATCAGGCTCCTTGCCATAATAGCCACTATAGAAGAGGTATGCGCGAGCCAGAATTGCCTCGGCACCATACTTGGTGATATGTCCATCGTTGGTAGCCGCATCCTTCTTAGGATAGGCATTGGCAGGAATATGCTCGATGGCATACTTCAAATCTCTGAATACCAGACTATATACAGAGTCAGGAGCAGCCTGAGGAACCACTTCGCTGGTGGCATGTTCCAGCAACGGAATATTCTCCCAAAGGCGAAGCATATCGAAATAGCACAAGGCGCGAAGGGCATGAGCCTCACCCAGATAGGTGTTCTTTGCATTCTCATCATCCCAGGTAATGCCTTCACCCTTATCGATAAACTCATTGCAGCGGAAGATGGCTGCATAATAGCTCTTCCACAAGGTTTCGTGCATATCGGTATAAGACGGTGCCTGATTCATGTCGAAACGATCGAGAATCTGCGTGTTGCGGCCATCGGTGTTACCCGTACCGCCAAAGCACTCATCACTCATCGTCTCGGTCAACTGATAGACGGTGAACGAAGGACCATCTGAAACGGTGCGCTGCCAACCGTCGTAGCAGGCATAGAGCGAGCGAAGTCCATCCTCCTGACTCTTATAGTAATTGCCGGAATTTGATTCTGTCTTGGAATCCACATCCAGCCAACTTTCGCTGCAAGATGCCAGACCTCCCATAGCCAAAATACCCAAAGCGGCTATCTTTATTTTATTTGTCTTCATAATGATATCTCCTTTAAATTAGAACTTAAGATTCAAACCTACCATGAAGGTACGTGGACGTGGATAGTAACCCAAATCTACGCCTGATGCCCAACTGTTGACACCATAACCGATTTCTGGGTCCATGCCGTCATACTTGGTAAAGGTAAACGCATTCTGAACCTGGAAGTACAAACGGGCCTGAGATACGAACTTCTGATGAAGAAGCTTGGCAAAATCATAACCTAAGGTGATGTTGCTGATTCTCAGGAAGTCACCATCCTGAATAAAGAGGTCGGAGAACTGATAGTTCACATTGGTCTCAGTTACACGTGGATATTTGTTGGATGTTCCCTCACCTGTCCAGCGCTGCAGGATGGCTGAAGTGTAGTTGGCTGTCTTGGCACCTACATTGCGGTAGCTCTGAACGATGTCGTTGCCTACAGAACCATTGGCGGTTACAGAGAAGTCGAATCCCTTGTAGTCGAAACCGAGTGAGAAACCATAGGTAAAGTCTGGCATACCATTGCCCAGGTTTACCTTGTCGGCATCATTGATGGTACCATCGTGGTTGACATCGTAATACTTCACATCGCCTGGTTTTACAGTAGACCCCTGAAGTACGCCATTGCCTGCCGCTACCCACTCGTCGATTTCTTTCTGGTTCTGGAAGATACCAGCGGTCTTGTAACCCCAGAAGTAACCGATTGGTTCGCCATTGCTGCAACGGTAGAACTCGGTAGAGTTATCATAGAGCTGACCATTACCATCGGTACCATGAATGATACCATCGAATGTAGGGATGCTTCCCACCTTATTCTTATTATAGGCACCGTTGACATTCACATAGTAGTTGAAATCTTTACCAATGTTGTCGTTCCAGCCCAAACCGATTTCTATACCGGTATTCTCTACGTCACCTCCATTGAAATAAGGGGCTCCCGTACCGGCTGTGCCTGGGATAGGCTTAACCAGCAACCAGTCTTTGGTGGTCTTCTTATACCAGTCGATGTTGACATTCAGCTTGCCCAAGAGGCGCAGATCCAAACCGAAGTCCAACTGCTCTGAAGTTTCCCACTTCACATTCTCGTTAGACAGACGGCTTTCGTAAGCACCATAGTAATTTGACTGTCCGTCAGCACCCAAAGCCGTACCGAAGTTATAGTAAGCGCCCGATGTTGAGATAGGAGAAATAAACATCAGGTCGCCAATATTCTGGTTACCAACCTGTCCCCAGCTTGCACGCACCTTGGCATAATCAAGCACCTTGAGCAGAGGCTTCACCCATTTTTCATTGGTTACAATCCAACCGGCAGAAACAGAAGGGAAGTAGCCCCAGCGGTTGCCACGGGCAAACTTAGAAGAAGCATCGGCACGCAGGGTAGCTGTTGCCATATAGGTTTCCTTCCAGTTCCAGCTTACACGACCAAAGTAGCTCACCATGCGCTGTGACAGAGAAGGAGCACCGCTGGCACCCAGACCATCGGTAGCAGTGGCTGCGGTACCATTGCTTACATAAGCATGGTTCCAATCGGCAAAGCCACTCTTCAGGGTGGCATTGGATGCACTTACACCTACGCCATCAAAGCGCCAGGATTCCATACCTGCCAAGGCTGTGAAGCTATGCTCCTTTACCTTGAAGTCGTAAGACAGGGTGTTGGTCCAGGTCAACTGCCAGTTATGTCCCATATTCTGGTTCACACTGGTACGGTTGGCTGTGTTGTAGCTATAGATAGAGAACTGATAGAGAGGAGTAAACGAACGGTAATCGCTTGCATAATATTCGTAACCTACTACAGTGCGATACTTCAAGTTCTTGATAGGCTCAATCTCCGCATACACATTACCGGTGAAACGGGCTGCATTCGTCTGATTGTTATTGTTCGTCATCATCAAGCCGTATGGGTTGCCATCGGCATTATACCAGTCGCTGTTGCTGGTATCATTAAAAGGAGAATCATACTTGTTGTTGTCGCTATAGACTGGCGACAATGGAGAGGTATTAAAGGCACTGCGCAGAGAGTTGTTGTAAGCATTGCCCACACTGATACCCGTATTCTGGGTATAGATGAAACTGATCTGCTCACCCACCTTCAACCAGTCCTTCACCTTCCAGTCAGAATTGACACGGAAGTTGTAACGTTCATAATTGCTGACGTCCTTGCCGCCAACAATACCTTCCTGGTTCATATAACCCAACGTCATGGCATAATTGGCAGTCTTGCTACCGCCATTTACACCTATATTATAAGAAGAAGTCTTGGCATTCTTCACAAACATCTGATCTACCCAGTCGGTGTCAATCAAATCGCCATTGGCATCATAGATACTCTTGTACTTGCTCCAGTCGTAGGCGTTCTTACCCGAGTTGATGGCAGCCTCATCCAGAATAGTCATATACTCCTTGGCATTGAGCATATCAATGCTGCGTGGCTTGTTCTGCCAACCCACATAGCCGTCGAAGCTAACCACGGCACGGCCTTCCTTACCACCCTTGGTAGTAATCAGAACCACACCATTGGCCGACTGCGAACCATAGATGGCAGCCGATGCCGCATCCTTCAGCACATCAATGCTCTCGATATCTGCAGGATTCAGAGAAGCGATGTCACCACGTACACCATCTATGATGTAAAGCGGATCAGAACCACTCACGGTGCCCATACCACGGATGTTTACCTTCAAACCGGAACCCGGCTGACCGGATGTTGAGATGATGCTCATACCAGGAGTCTGTCCCTGGAGCGCCTGAAGCGGATTGGAAGTGTTCAACTTGGCGATGTCATCACCCTTCACGTTGATGTTAGCACCCGTCACCAGCTTTTTCTTCTGAACACCGTAACCTACTACGACAACTTCATCAAGTGACTGCTTGTCTTCATTTAAGGTTACGTTGATTGTCGAACCTGTAACTTTAATCTTTTGGGTGATAAAGCCCAGATACGAAACTTCGAGTGTTTGTCCATTCTTTGCTTCAATGGTAAAGTTACCATCCAGGTCAGTAACGGCACCCGTCTTTGTACCCTGCACCATGACACTTGCACCAATCAATGGTTCATTGTCACTGCCAGAGATGACAGTACCCTTAACCGTCTGAGCATTGAGGACACCCGCTCCGATTCCTAACATTGCCTGGAACGCCAACATGATGGCAACCAGAGCAACTTTGCAGAGCATGTGGCTCTGCGAGAATTTCTGAGATGTTTTTCTCATAATTACTTTAGGTTTAAATTAATAATTGTTGCTTCTAGGTGTAATATAGGGCCTATGTAACATAGGTCGAATATTGCCTTTATATAAATAAGGTATAAGCCTCGGTTATGAGGATAGCCTCGATTTATCGTTATTTACATTTACTTTTCCGGTGGCAAAGATAGATAAAAAACAGACACAACGGGGTATGTTTTGGTTAATCAATTACGTATAAAATGTTGCGCAACCTACATTTTTTAACGAAAAAGCACCAAAATGTAGCATAAAATACATTTTGGTGCAAAAATAGTTTAATTAATATGATATTTTATCAACCCCGGCATCGGAGCTTTCAATATCTGGGAAATCTTGAGATGAAACTCATCCTCCATCACATTTCTCAAAGGTGATTCAAAGTAATGAGCTATGCTTCCAACAAAACCAAGCATCGGGATTTCTTCTTCCAAGGATGAATGCCATGCCTTCATGCCTGGCTCCAACTGGCTTATATCCTCGGTGCTCGCCTTGACATATTTAATATAAGGTGTGAGATTCTTTGCGTAGAACTGATTAAAACTCTCCAGTATCATACGATAGAGAGCCATCGCTTCATTCAGTTCGTCAGTCCCGTTCTCGTGTTTCTCACCTTCTGCTATCTGTTCTGAGATAAAAGGACAGATGGAAGCCAGAAAGCGATTGGCAAGCGGCTGTCTGTACACCTTATTAATAATAGTAGGATAATCCAAGCCTGACCAGGCAAGATATTTATTCTTTAGCGATACAGGCAATGTGCCCTTGAAGATACCATTGAGAAAAAGTTTGCCGATTACTGCCCCACTACCCTCATCGCCCAGGATATATCCCAACGGAGGCGTGTTCATCACAATCTTCTCTCCATCGTAAAGACAACTGTTGGCACCGGTTCCCAAAATACAGGCGATACCCGGTTTCTTGCCAAAGAGGGCACGGGCTGCTCCCAGCATATCACCTTCTGCCTCAACCTTGGCTTCGGGAAAAGACTGCTGCAAGAGTGATTTCATGCGAGACTTCATCGCCTCGGTTACTCCACTGCCATAAAAGAAAACCTGCTGAGGCTGCTCTGACAGAACAAGTTCCTTACACAATACATCCAATATCTCGGCATCACTCTGATGAATCGGACTGATGCCCTGCGTCTTACAGGTAACCATCACGTTACCCTGTTCATCAACCAGAGCCCAATCGGTCTTGGTACTGCCACTATCTGCTATGAGTATCTTCATATTCTTATCTGATTAATTAACGTATCCTTTGACGTTGCAAATGTAATCAATTTATATGAAAAATGCAAAAGATAACCCTAAAAATCGAACGTAAAGGTGCTAATATATCAAAAAAGGCGATTTTCTCTTTGCTTTTTCACGAATTATTAATAACTTTGCAGTCAAATTTACTAAATATGAAGAAGAGACTATACATCATAATTCTGCTGATGGTGGCATTCGTACTGCCAAGCAACGCAGTGCTCAAGGAAGCCAACCTGGACACAACGCTCTATATGCTGCGTACAGAATTGACCAACTATCACATAGACTTGGAGAAACAGAACCAAGCTGCCAAGGCTCAACAGTTGGCTGTGATTCAGGAACTCATCAGTATTGTGAAACAGGCTGACCAGAACTCCATCATGCTCTATTCGCAGCGCAATGGGTATATTTTCGACATGACGTATGCCTGTCATGAGGCTACAGAGCAGTTTAAGAAGTTTAAGTCGAAGGCTGTTCCTTTCCGCCAGATGATCAAGAAGAACAATGTTGAGGTGGCTCGTTTCGATTCGCTCATCAACTATCTCTACGGCATGAACACCATGTTTCTCAGCGAAGAAGCACAGGTGAACAGAAACGTTGACCTGACTCTGGCAGTCAATATCCGCCGCCAGCTGGTAGAGAAACAGAAACAGCTGCAAGCCTATGTACAGGCTTACGACCGAACCGACCGTAAGTTACAGGCACTCAACGACTATGCCAACCGCAGATACGAAGATATCCAGAACAGCATCTTCAATAATGGAGGCGACAACTATCTGCGTATACTTCGCAATATCAGCATGAACTATAAGGAGGCGAAGACATCTGTAACCGAGAAATACAAGCCCGTACCGGGCATGATGTCGCAATGGGATGTACGTATCATCTTCATCCTCTTCGGTATCATCATCTTCTGGGGTCTCATCTCCATCTTCCTCAACCTCTTTACCATCCGCATCGTGATTACCCAACTCATGAAGCATGGTATGTTCGAGAACAGAAAGGAAAGCTTTATGGCTAAGCGTCCATGCCTTATCATGGCGATGACGGTAGTAACCTTCGCAGTCATTTTGGGAATCGTAAGAATGGCGGTTACCCAGAACTTCGTGATTATGGCAAGCCAGCTGCTGGTAGAATATTCCTGGCTGGTTGGCGTTATTCTGGTATCCATCCTGCTACGTGTAGACAACGATAAGATCAAGAATACCTTCCGTATCTATTCGCCATTGATGCTGGTAGGTTTCATCGTTATCGTGTTCCGTATCATCCTGATACCAAACGACCTGGTAAACCTTATCTTTCCACCAGTCCTTCTGCTCTGCGCTCTCTGGCAGTGGAATGTGATTGGCAGAAAGCACAACCAGGTATTACGCACCGACAAGACATACGCATTCATATCGCTTGCCGTATTCGGAGTAAGTACCATTTTTGCCTGGACAGGTTTCACACTGCTTGCCGTCCAGCTTATCATCTGGTGGACCATGCAGCTTACCTGCGTGCTTACCATCACCTGTTGCGAAGGATGGCTCAGCGTATATGCCAAGCGTAAGAAGTTGGCTGACAAGGCGATTACCGACAAATGGCTGTATCGCTTTATCTATAAGGTATTGCTCCCTATTTCAGGCGTACTCTCGTTCATCATCTCTATCTATTGGGCTGCAGATGTATTCAACATGAGTGATACGACATGGGAGATATTCAACAAGGATTACATCAAGACCAGTAACTTCACTGCATCGCTTTTCAGTATTTCAGAGGTAGCTTGTCTGTACTTCCTGTTCAACTACATCAACATTACTTCTGTAGATTTCATGCGTCATCACTTCGAGAAAGCAGACCCGGCGTCGGCTGCTTCAAAGATTGTGATGTTCAAGAACGTGATGCAGGTGATTATCTGGGGTATCTGGCTGCTGATAGCCCTGAATGTGTTCCAGGTAGGAAAATCATGGCTGCTAGCTATCTTTGCCGGTTTATCAACTGGTCTGGGTTTTGCATCAAAGGATATTCTCGAGAACATCTACTACGGCGTCTCTCTGATGATGGGCCGTGTGAAGGTGGGTGACTATATCATCTGTGACGGCACCCGTGGTAAGGTAAGCAGTATCAGTTATACCTCTACGATGCTGGAGGCTACCGACGGTTCGGTCATAGCTTTCCAGAACTCGCAGCTCTTCTCGAAGAACTACAAGAACATGACCAAGAATCATGGTTATGAACTGGATATTCTGGAGGTAGGTATTGCTTATGGCAGCAATGTGAAGGAAGTGAAACAGATTCTGATTGATGCCCTCATGAAATTGGACTGTATCTATCAGGACAAAGGGGTGAAGGTGTTACTGAAGAGTTTCGATGACAGCTGCATCACCCTCAAGATTGTTGTATGGGTCAACGTGCTTACCCAAGCCATCGACGATGCCACCATCATGGAGTGCATCTACGATACGCTCAACGATCACAACATCGAGATTCCGTTCCCACAGCGTGAAATTACAATTAAACAAGTTAATAATTAACAGTTTGTAGTTTACAGTTAATAGCAGGTTTACTCCCTATTAACTATAAACTATAAACTATAAACTATAAAAAAATATGGCAACATTCATAGCAGGTCCTTGCGTCATTGAGTCAATGGAACTATTGGAAACAGTAGCTCAGGAACTCGTCCGCATCAACGAAAAGTTAGGAACCCAAATCATATTCAAGGCTTCATTCGACAAAGCCAACCGTACCAGCATCCACTCTTTCCGTGGTCCAGGACTGGAGAAAGGACTCCAGATGCTGGGAGATATCAGGAAGAAGTACAACCTTCAGGTTACAACAGATATTCATGAGAGTTATCAGGCTTCAGCAGCAGGCGAAGTATGTGATATTCTCCAGATTCCAGCCTTCCTCTGCCGACAGACCGACCTTCTGGTTTCTGCAGCTAAGACAGGCAAAACCGTCAACATCAAGAAGGCACAGTTCCTGAGCGGAAGAGATATGAAATTTCCTGTAGAAAAGGCTTTAGAGAGCGGTGCCAAAGAAGTTTGGCTCACAGAACGCGGCAACTGTTTCGGCTATAACAATCTCGTGGTAGATTTCAGAAACATCCCTGACATGAAGGAGATTGTGCCAAATGTCATCATGGACTGTACCCATAGCGTTCAGCGCCCGAGTGCAGGTGACGGCAAAACCGTAGGCGACCGTAAGTTCGTTCCAGCAATGGCAAAGGCGGCTAAAGCTTTCGGAGCTACCGGCTACTTCTTTGAGGTACATCCAGCCCCAGACCAGGGCAAGAGCGATGCTGCCAATATGCTGGAATTAAACAAGTTGGAATCACTTATAGAAGAACTCCTGTAAGTGAAAAACGAAGAAAAAACGTTCGGCGTCCGAAGGGAAAGCCAATTCAAATGATTTAGAAATGACCGATAAAAATAACAATATAGATGATAAGATTGTTCGCGGTTATGGCGAACAGGCTCTTAGAAACGAGGCGCAGGCCATCCTCGACCAGATACCTTATCTGGATGACAACTTTGAGAAAGCTGTAGACATGATGTATCAATGTCAAGGCAAGATTATCGTTACAGGTGTGGGCAAGAGTGGACACGTAGGTGCCAAGATTGCCGCTACACTTGCCTCTACAGGCACACCAGCCTTCTACATCAATCCACTGGATATCTATCACGGCGACTTAGGTGTGATGACCGACAAGGATGTGGTTCTGGCACTGAGTAACAGCGGTCAGACCGATGAACTGCTTCGTTTCATCCCGATGGTACTCCACATGAATATTCCTATCATTTCCATCACCGGAAATCCAGATTCCCTGCTGGCAAAATACTCCAACCATCATATCACCGTAAAGGTAAAGAAGGAGGCTTGTCCGCTGAACCTAGCCCCTACCAGCAGTACTACTGCAGCATTGGCTATGGGTGATGCACTGGCTATCGCCCTGATGCAGGTACGCCACTTCAAGCCTCGTGACTTTGCACAGTTCCATCCTGGTGGAGAATTAGGCAAACGACTGCTGACCACAGCAGAAGATGTGATGCGCAGCGATGATATGCCTATCATTCCTAAGGAAATGCACCTGGGCGAGGCTATCATCCACGTAAGCAAGGGCAAACTGGGATTGGGTATCTCATTGGATGAAGACAACCACGTTATCGGACTTATTACCGATGGTGATATCCGACGCGCCATGGAGAAATGGCAGGCAGAATTCTTTAACAAGACTGTAAGCGACATCATGACCACCACTCCGAAAATGGTGACTCCGAAGACGAAGATTTCGGAGATTCAGCGCATCATGCACAAATATAAGGTGCATACGGTACTGGTTGTAGACAAGGATAATCATCTGAAAGGTATCGTAGACCACTATGCCTGCATGGTATAAATTTTTAGGCACGGATTACACAGATTACACGGATTTATAGATAACACGGTTATAGATAAGATGAGATATTTTTTATTAATAGCGACATTATGGCTGTCTTGTTCGCTGTGCAGCGCACAGACTAGCGATTCATTGATCGTTAATCAGCTTCGTGGGAAAGGTGTCAGCTTTTCTCACGATAATTCAGTAACCCTACTGATGAACGGTCAGGAAAAGTTTGATGATATGTTCCAGGCAATCCGACAGGCTAAACATAGTGTACACCTGGAATACTTCAACTTTCGCAACGACAGCATCGCCTCCCTCCTCTTCGACCTACTAGCTCAGAAAGTCAAGGAGGGTGTAAAGGTGAGAGCCTTATATGATGGTTTCGGAAACTCTTCCAACAATAAGCCTCTGCGAAAGAGACATCTCAAGAAAATCCGTGCCAACGGCATAGAGATTTATGAATATAAGCCCCTGAAGTTTCCATGGGTACATGCAATCTTCAACCGTGATCACCGTAAAATCGTAATCATTGACGGACAGATTGCCTACACAGGCGGTATGAACGTTGCCGACTATTATATAAAAGGTACTGAGGCAGTAGGTGAATGGCACGATATGCACTGCCGCATCGACGGAAGCGAGGTGAATACCCTGCAGAAGATATTCCTCAAAATGTGGAATAAGGTGAGCGGACAGAATGTGCACAGCACTGAGTTCTGGAGATATAAGAAGAAGGATTATCTGGTAGAGAATCTCAAGCCAGATACGACAGCAACAGCCTACAGAAAGATGGTCGGCATCATCAATCGTGAGCCTCATATAACAAAGGATATCATCCGATATTTCTATGTGAATGCCATCAATGATGCACAGGACAGCATCAAGATTATCAGCCCCTACTTCACCTTGAGTCATAAACTCAAAAAGGCATTGAAGAATGCTGTGAAAAGAGGAGTGAAAGTAGAAATCATGCTCTCTACCAAGAGCGATATTCCGCTGACTCCTGACTGCGGTTTCTATAATGCCCACAAACTGATGAAGGCAGGATGCAATGTTTGGATGTACACACGGGGCTTCCACCATACCAAGATTATCATGGTAGACGGCAAGTTCTGTACCGTGGGCAGTGCCAATCTCAATGCCCGAAGCCTGCGCTGGGACTATGAAGAGAATGCAGTGATTGTGGATTCTTGCACTACCCAACAACTGGTACAGCTCTTTGATGGGGAAAAGAAAGACAGTTTCTTACTCAATGAGAAGAACTGGAGAGAGTGGCGTACGGGCTGGCAAAGATTCAAAGGATGGTTTGCCGCAAAGGTACTCACTCCATTCTTGTAAAAACAAGATATAAGTATAACCCAACTTTCACTAGCAGAAGTAAAACAAACAGAGATGAATGAAGAAATGATGAAAGCCATGGCTGGCAAACAGATGCCGGAAATGGCAATAGTAGAGAGCAATACACTCGCCGCAATGGGACTCAGACAACTGCTTGAGTCGGTGATGCCCATGATGAAAATCTCGGCCTTCGGTTCGTTCCGTCAGTACGAGGCAAACAATCCAGACCACTTTGTTCATAGCTTTGTATCTATGCACATTGTACTGGAACACCGTTACTTCTTCACACAGGGCAACAGGAACCGCCACGTGATCGTTCTAACACCCAGCAACGATCCCAATTCGCAACTTGCAGAATTTCATTGTCTCTGCGTCAATGTACCAGAAGGATACCTGATAAAAGAGCTTCTCAACCTGCAGCATTCCGGTCATCCTCATGGCGAACATATCCCTGCCATGCCCCCTGTCACTCAGGAAAAAGTTCTGTCGGATAGAGAAATAGAGGTATTATCTCTGGTAGCACAAGGGAAAATCAACAAAGAGATAGCCGACCAACTCTGTATCGGACTGACTACCGTGATTACCCATCGCAAGAAAATACAGGAAAAACTGGGATTAAAAAGTGTGTCTTCACTCACCATTTATGCTGTGATGCATGGTTTTATTGACATCAATATGATCTAGCCTTCACCATAAATAGTGATGCAGAATCATCACATACCTAAATATAATGATAGCGCCTTCCCCTCATGTGAGAGGAAGGCGCTATCATTTTTTTAAAAATAACATTATTTTAACTGATATTCCACAGATAAACTACAGCTTTACAGAAGAAATATCAACCAAATTGTTCACGATGGCATAAATTGTAAGACCTGCTGGAGAGTGAATCTGAAGCTTTCGGGCTATGTTTCTGCGATGCGTAATGACCGTATTGATAGAGATAAACAGGTGGTCAGCAATCTCCTTGTTGGTCATTCCCTGAACCAAAGCAACAATCACATCTTTCTCACGGTCGCTCAACTGTTCATCGCTCATCGGAGTCTGATTAATCATACTCGAAATCTTGGCACTCACATCGTTCTGCTTCAGTTTACGCTCTGCATTTCTTACTGCAGGAATAAAGATTTCTTCCTCAACCTCAGAATGATGTTTCAGCCATTCCTCATTATTATATATATCATAAAGAGTGGCGCTGAGCTGATTATTATGCAAGCCATCAGAAGGCAAATACTTGATAATGATACTCTTGAGTTCCTTTAACTTCAAATCTACCTGAGCATGGTGCTTCGAGAAGGTTTCTATATCAAAGTTTGCATTGGCATTACCATCTATAAGTGCCTGAACATAAGGGAATACCATTCTTTCCTCATACTTCATGTGATTGGTGATGCTATGGGCATAGTCATCATAAAGCTTGAGGATAAGGCGCGCCAGATTATCCTTTTCATCCAGCGCTTCAACCAGTTCCTTACGGATAAACGGCAACTGGAAATCTATGTAATAGGCATGCGAAGCCTTGAGATAATGCAATAGGGTCGGCAGCGACAGGCGGTCAGCATCGTCATACTCCTTGTAACCATTAATCGTCAAGTTAACCACGGACAGGAAAGTATAGGTATCCACCTGCTGTTCTTCGCAAACTTCGCACACAGTTTTATCACCAAAGCCCAGGTTGATACCGAAGCTGCCGAGGCTCTGTAAAATGTTATAATTGTCTCTAATGATGCTGATCATCTTGTCATCAGCTTCATACATCTTCTGATTTTTCATCTTCTTTTATCCTTAAATGAAAACATCCTTGTATCAAGAACATTCATAATGTTTCTATTTCGGGTGCAAATATACAAAAAAGTTTTGAAACTCGCAATACCTAAAAATGGGGATGCCGCAGTTTACCGATTTTTAGGTATTGCAAGATATTTTAAAACTCCGTACCTTTGCACCCGAAATCGAGAAAGAGCGCGGTGATGATTGCCATTCCCGAGTGGCAGAGCTGCGTAATTCCTTATCAAGTCAGATTGGCTTTAAGGAGATACTAGGCCTCTAAAGTGTCGAGACCGCAAGCTGACATCCGCGCTCTTTTCTTTTATATAAAATTATACGATAACAATAATTTCAAAATATTTAAGATGAACAGTTTAAGAATTGGATTGATGTCCGCTGCCCTCGTTGCCGGCTTGGCAACGGCAAGTGCACAAACTGTGGCTGCCGATAGTGTGATGCAGCATGTAAATGGCAAGCGCCTCAGCGTGGGTGGTTATGGCGAGGTTGCCATGAGCCGCAACTTCTATAGCGACGCTGGAAAACGCTACTCTAACGCCACCGCTTATAAAAATGCACCCGACCACGGACGCTTCGACATTCCTCATGCAGTAATCTACTTGGGTTACGACTTCGGAAAGGGATGGACCATGGGTACTGAGATTGAGTTTGAACACGGAGGTACCGGACAGTCTATCGAATACGAAGCAGAGGAGGCCATCGAGTATGAGCAGGAGGTAGAGAAAGGAGGCGAGGTTGAACTCGAACAGTTCTGGATTCAGAAATCATTCGGTCGATGGGCTAACATCAAGGCTGGACACATCGTTGTACCTGTAGGTCTTACCAATGCCTATCACGAACCATTGAATTTCTTTACTGTTTATCGTCCGGAAGGAGAAAACACCATTCTTCCTTGTACATGGCACCAGACTGGTATCAGTTTCTGGGGAAAGAGTGGTAAGTTCCGCTACGAGGCACAGTTTCTGGCAGGTTTGAACGCCTACCGTTTCAGTCGCAGCAACTGGATTCAAGGCGGTGCCAAGAGTCCATACGAGTTTGAGGTAGCCAACAAATATGCCGTTGCTGCCCGTGTAGATAACTACAGTATTCCTGGTCTGCGCATCGGACTGAGCGGTTACTACGGCAAGGCGATGGGCAACACCACCCCACAGGATACCCAACACAAAAACATCAAGGGAAACGTATATGTAGGTGCCTTCGACTTCACCTACAACAAGTACAACTGGAAGATTAGAGGCAACGTGGATTATGGCTATGTAAGCGATGCTACAGCCATTACCAGCATTGTATATCCTGGTACGGCTAACGTCAAGCCTAATGAATCAGGCAGCGGCAAATACTTCGGCAGTCATGCCATCGCTACCATGGTGGAAGCAGGCTATGATGTCTTCTCTCAGATTTCCAAGTTGCGTGAAAACAACCAGAAGCTGTATGTGTTCGGTCATTTCGAGTATTACGATTCATCCGTTCACAATACCACCGCCAAGTGGACCAACCGCAAAATTGTGGCAGCAGGTATCAACTACTTCCCTCTCCCACAAATCTGTGTGAAAGCTGAATACAACCAGCGCATCTTCCACTCTAAGTACAACAATGAGCCAGCCGTGAACATCGGCATCGCTTATCAGGGCTTCTTCCTCTAAATCAGGAGGAAGCGCCGTTTCATAGATTATAATTAGCATATTCAAACATAAAAAACAAAGAAAAATGAAAAAGATTTTCCAGAAGGCATTTTTGTTCGTAGCAACAATGACTTTATCTTTGGGTTTCGCTTCTTGTAGCGATGATGATGACCCAGTAACAGAGGGTAACGTAGTACCAGCAACAGAATTATCGGCTGTTGCCAACACTTATGTAAACGACATTATCAATCCTACCTACAAGGATTTGAGAGACTACGCTAAGGTTCTGAAGGATGCATGCGACAAGGCATACGCCAACGCCAAGGCTGGCAACTTGAGCGATGCAGATATCACTGCTGCCTGCGAGGCTTTCAAGAACGCTCGTCGTGAATGGGAGCGCAGTGAGGCATTCCTCTATGGTGCAGCAACCAACAACGAGATTGACCCACACATCGACTCATGGCCACTCGACCACGACCAGCTGGTAGAGGCGCTCAACAACCAGAACATCATCGCCGGAATCCAGGGTTCAAACCCAGCTCAGTTTATCTATACCGAGAACAAGAACTTCGACTCTGTAATAGGTTTCCACGGATTGGAGTTCGTACTCTTCCGCAATGGTGCTGAACGTACTGCAGCCATGCTGAATGCCAACGAGACAGAAGCAGGCATGACATCTGTGAAGGGTATCGATGAGTTGGCATTTGCTGCCGCTGTAGCTGGCGACATCTACAACATGACTTCACTCCTCCAGTATGGTTGGAATGGTGATGCAACCCTCGGTTCTTGGTTGACAACCAATTGCAAGTGGGTGGTTGATGGTCTTGCTGGTCTGGAGGAGAGTGCTGGTGCCCTTTCTTCTGCAGGTATCGGTTACGGTCAGTTCTTCCTCAATGCCACAGGCGACAAGGCTTGGTTCCCTACATGGCAGGAGACCTTGGAGAATGTATTCGTAGGCGGCTGCTCAAGCATCTGCCAGGAGGTTTACACCCAGAAGCTGGGTCAGGCTTACCGTGTAGCTACCGGTCATGGCGGTACAACAGAGGATGGCGAAGCTGAATCTCGCGACTACATTGAGTCACCATACAGCAAGCGTTCATTCATCGACTATCAGGACAACATCTACTCTATCAAGAACTCTCTCTATGGTACACGTGATGTAAATGCTACAACTCCTGTTGCTAATTCATTGATGACTATCATGAAGAAGTATAACTACAGTGGCTACAGCGCATTGAACACAGCTCTCGATGAGGCTATCGCAGCATTGGAGTCTGCCAAGAAGAGCGGTATCGCCTTCGTGGATGATCCAGCCAATGCTCAGGTAAAGACTTGCATCGACAAGATCAACACCCTGGACGACGAGTTGAACAATGCGGGTGCCTGGTTCCGCGCCTTGAAGGTTTCCAAGTAATTTATCCATTACAGCAGAAACAACAGGAATAAAGGATTACGTAGCTTTGCTTTCTTCAATAGAAGCGAAGCTACGTCATTTGGGTTAAATATAATATATCACAAAGAAAATACATTATGAATAAGAATTTTAAGAATTACGCCTACCTGTCGTTCGCCCTGGCTTTGGCTACGACAATGGCTAGCTGTTCTGACGATGACAACAAAGTTGAAATTCAGGAAACAGATGCCGCATACGTAGGTAAGGAAGTGGGTAACTTTACTGCAGATGAGTGGTATCCAGGTGGTAAGCTGGGTACAACAGAGAACACTGGTTCCAGCAGTTACTCTGACCAGACCCCTGCCGTAGATAACGATCCAGAACTCTTCAAGCAGTTCTTTATCGGCGAGCAGATGTTCGAGCGCCAGTATTCATGGAACACCGGTGCCTTCAAGGGCTTGGGTCCTGCTTCTGTACGCTCATCTTGCTTTGACTGCCACCCAGAGTATGGTCATGGCAAGCGCAAGGCACAGTATGAAACCCGCTATGGTAACGGTAATGGTTATCTGCTCGTAGTTTATCATCCTGTAGATGGTGCCAACAGCAATGATGGTGGCTATGTAGCTGAGGTTACAGGTATGCCTCAGACACAAGCACAGTCTCCATTCCTCCCTCCTATCGACGAGAGCAAGATCAACATGAGTTGGCTGCACGTTGCCAAGATGGAGACCGATGAGATTCCTACCATGCAGTTCCCTGACGGTGAGAAGTTTGATTTGATTTATCCGGAGATTACCATTCCACAGTCGGCATTCAATACCGATCCTGTTCCTAGCAACTATGCCGTTCGCCTGGAATCTACCATCGGCATTGGCGGTACAGGTCTGATTGATGCCATCCCTAGTGAGGACATCGTTGCACAGTACAAGTCTGAGGCTTCTTATTTCAAGAAAGCAGGCAAGGAAGTGAGCGAATACATCAATCCAAGCATGTTTGATGCCAAAACCATGGAGATGACTGCCGATGCCTATTATACCACCTTCGGCAGAGACAGCAAGTATGCTAAGGGCGGCGTGCATGCAGATGGTACCACTTTCGATCCAAATACCACCGATGGCAACAAGAAGCTCATCAAGCGCTTCACCTATGCCCTGACCCGTGGTAGTTTGCAGGATGGACCTGGTGCCAACGCTATCTGGAACATCACCAATGTAACCCGTCAGGATCGTCCTTGTCTCTACACCACCACTCCTTGGGCAAAGGCAATGTCAGAGAATAAGGATGTGATTGCAGCCATCAAGAAGGACCCTACCTCTCCTTATTATGCAGATGGTACTGACGAGGGAATCAAGGAAGCAGTAGCAAACCTGTTGGATCCAAATACCAACCAGTTTGACAACCAATGGCACAATTTCAAGCCTGAGCAGAGCATGGACGATTTCTATGCCTTCATGGTATGGCATCGTGGACTTGCAGTACCTCGTGCCCGCAACTTGAATGATCCACAGGTACAGCAGGGTAAAAAACTCTTCATGGAATGGGGCTGCGCCAACTGTCACAAGCCATCATGGAAGACCGGTGACGATAACTACGTAACATCCAAGTACATCGCCGGCAAGAAGTTGCCTCGTTATCAGAACCAGACCATTTATCCATATTCTGACTTCGTTCAGCACAAGCTCTATATGATGAACGACATCCATGGATCATGGTGCCGCACCACTCCTCTTTGGGGTCGTGGCTTGAGCTATCTGAACACAGGTGCAGAAGATCGCCTACACGACTGTCGTGCCCGCAACGAGGTGGAAGCCATCATGTGGCACTGCTACAGCAAGAAGAGTCATGCCTATAGTTCAGCCATGAACTTCTACAAAGCATCGAAGAGCGATCGTGATGCAGTGGTTAAGTTCCTGCGTTCTATCTAATGATAAGATATTACAAGAAGAAACAAAAATAAGAAAAGCTGCCAGGCTATCAAAAGCATTTGGCAGCTTTTTTATCAGAACCTCTAAATATACGTATAAAATCTTGCTTGTCTCCGAATAATATCGTAATTTTGCAGCGGAAATTCTATCAAGATTCCAACTAAGTATGGTTAAAAAGATTATATTCATTCTTTACATCCTTGTGCTCGTATGCATGGCTGCCGCCACCATCGTGGAAAAAAGCCAGGGCACGGATTATGCCCATGCCCACTACTATGGGGCATGGTGGTTCATTCTTATCTGGGCAGTACTTGCTGCCCTCGGTGCTTTCTACATCATCAAAAGAAAAGTGAAGTGCGCTTCTACATTGTCACTCCATCTCTCCTTCATCATCATCCTTGCCGGGGCATTGCTCACACATATATCGGCTAAACGGGGCATGATTCATCTGCGCATCGGTCAGCCTACAGATACTTATATGGCTCAGGATGAAGAGCAGGGTATGAAGGAAGAGAAACTGCCTTTCTCGCTCTGCCTGCAGAAGTTTGAAGCAAAGATGCACGATGGAACCAACGCCGTGGCTGACTATTCTTCAATATTCACCGTAATAGACGGAGATGATAAGAGCGAAGGCGAAGTTTCGATGAACAACATCTATTCCCACCGGTCTTACCGTCTTTATCAGTCATCTTACGATGAAGACGGCAAGGGAAGCGTGCTCGCTATCAATGCCGATCCATACGGCATACCAGTCACCTATACTGGCTATGCGCTGCTCTTCATCTCCCTCGTATGGATGCTCTTCGACCCTAAGGGCGGTTATCGCAGATTACTGAAGAGTCCTTTGCTCAAGAAGGGAGCGTTGATAACAGCACTCATCCTCAGCATGGGCAATATACAGACACTGCATGCAGAATCTGCAACAAGCAATCTCCAAAATGCAGTATTGCCAAAGGAAACTGCAGAGAAGTTTGGCGAGCTTCATATTCTCTACAACGACCGCATCTGTCCGGTACAGACCTTTGCCCTCGATTTCTGCAAGAAGATATATGGAGCCAGGAGCTATCTGGGATTGACTGCAGAACAGGTACTCTCTGGTTGGGTATTCTATGGAAATACTTGGGCAAACGAGCCTTTCATCAAGATCAAGAGCGGAGAAATGAAAACAGCGATGAATCTGCCTGACTATGCTTCGCTCAATACTTTCTTCAATCGTGAAATGGGTGGCTATACCATCGGACAGTATGTTCAGGAATACTACAATGGTCAGCAGGACAAGTTCCATCAGCAAGCCGCTGATATCGATGGCAAGATACAAATCATCATGGAGTTGCGAGAAGGTATCTCATTGAAAGTTCTTCCTTACACCTTCACCAAGAATGTGAAGGCTACCAAGGATCATTCATTCATCAAGGCTGGCACTACCACGTGGTTTTCACCTGTAGATAAGTTGCCACAGGCCGTGGAGCACCAGCATGCGCTCTATATCAGGAATGTATTCTCCCTGCTGAATGGCGATGTAAAGGCAGGCAATACGAGCCGTGTAAACGAGTTCTTCGTCAAGATGAAGAAATATCAGGAGGTTAGTAGCGGTAATTCGCTGCCAACAGCTACACAGTATAAGGCAGAACGCATCAATAATGCCTTTCCTTTTGCCACCATTCTCTTCATGGCAAACCTCACACTGGGCTTCATAGCCCTCTTCTACACCATCTATCGCATGACGAAGAAGAGAGAAATCAAGGCATTGAACATCGCTTTGCCTATCTTGCTTGGCGTATCCTTCCTTGCATTAACCTTCGGATTGGCATTGAGATGGATTATCAGCGGCAACATACCTATGTCTAACGGATATGAAAGTATGCTAACTGTAGCCTGGTTCGTGATGCTTATCAGTATTCTGATGCAGTTGCGCATCCGCATCGTGATGGTATTCGGCTTCCTGATTTCAGGATTCTTCCTTCTGGTAAGCCATATCAACCAGATGGATCCTGCTATCGGACAGATGATGCCGGTATTGAACAGTCCACTGCTCAGCATCCATGTCAGCATCATCATGATGAGCTATGCCCTATTGTCCTTGACTTTCATCTGCGGCATCATGGGCATCTGCATGCGCTCTCATGGCGACGAACTGCGGGATTTAAGCCGTCTCTTCCTCTACCCTGCCCTCACCACAATGGGGTTCGGCATCTTCATCGGAGCCATCTGGGCAAACGTGAGTTGGGGAACTTACTGGAGTTGGGACAGCAAGGAAACATGGGCGCTCATCACCTTTATGATTTATGCCGTAGTAGTGCATACGCAGAGTCTGCCGGTCTTCCGCAAGCCGCTGGTATATCACATCTACATCACCCTAGCCTTCCTGAGTATCGCCATGACCTACTTCGGTGTGAACTATTTCCTCACGGGCATGCACTCGTATGCATAACCCATCAGAAGACAGAATATATTTAGTCTTAAGGCAAAATTTATTTTCCCTTAAGGATAATTTTTTTTTCCCTTAAGGATAAATATATGATGGTGTTGACATCAATCTAATCAAGAAGTATTCCGGACGAACCCAGGAACAGATAGAAAAAATCCGTTCCCCCACACTCTTTTTATGTTTTTTTAATATCCTACGGTCACAATTGTTACCGTAGGATTATTTTTAAAGCCGTAATTTTGCAGCCGGAAACCAGGAATGGCAGATTGCCGCCTGGAAGAAAACATTAAAATAACTCTTTAATTTATAGCAATATGGCAGAAAACAAGATGTTCTGTTTCCAGTGTCAGGAAACAGCTAAGGGTACAGGCTGTACCATCAAGGGTGTTTGCGGTAAGGAGGCTACAACTTCCAAGTGGCAGGATCTGCTGCTCAGCGTGGTTCGTGGCATAGGAACCATACAGCATAACATAGGCAAAGAGCCGGCACCAGAGGTAACCCATTTCCTTACGGATGCCCTCTTCACCACCATCACCAACGCCAATTTCAACGACCAGGATATCCTGCAAAAGGTAGATAAGGGTATCGTCCTGAAGAAACAGCTGCTGGAAAAGGCGGCAAGTATGAATATCCACCTCCCTGCCTATCAGGAGGTAACCTGGGGTGGCGAGAAGACAGACTATGAGGCTGAGGGTGCCCGTGAATCCGTGCTCCGCCACGAGAATCAAGATATCCGCTCGCTCAAGGAACTCACCATGCTTGGTCTGAAGGGTATGGCAGCATACTACGAGCACGCAGCCCATCTGGGAGAAGAGAACAGCGAGATCATCAGCTTCATGTGCCGTGCACTCGCCACCATCAGTAACCCTGATGCTGATATGAACACGCTGCTGGGCGTAGTGCTCGAAACAGGAAAGTACGGCGTGGATGTGATGGCACTCCTCGACAAGGCCAACACCCAGGCATACGGCAATCCAGAACTCACCCGGGTGAACATCGGCACAGGCAACAATCCGGGCATCCTCATCTCAGGCCACGACCTGAAGGATATCGAAGATCTCCTCATCCAGACCGAAGGCACGGGCATCGATGTCTATACCCATGGCGAGATGCTTCCTGCCCACTACTATCCGCAGCTCAAGAAGTACAAGCATCTGGTGGGCAACTACGGCAATGCGTGGTGGAAACAGAAGGAGGAATTCGAGAGCTTCAACGGTCCTGTAGTCTTCACCACCAACTGCATCGTTCCGCCATCGCCATCGGCAGGCTACAGGAACCGCGTCTTCACCACCAACTCTACTGGTTTCCCTGGCTGGAAGCATATCCAGGCGGGCGCCGACGGCCACAAGGACTTCTCCGAGGTGATTGCACTTGCCAAGACCTGCCAGCCACCTAAGGAGATAGAGACAGGCGAGATCATCGGCGGTTTTGCGCATGCTCAGGTCTTTGCCCTGGCAGACAAGATAGTAGAAGCTGTAAAGAGCGGAGCCATCCGCAAGTTTGTGGTGATGAGTGGCTGCGATGGCAGAATGAAGAGCCGCAACTACTACGAGGAGTTTGCCAAGGCGCTGCCTCAGGATGTAGTGATACTCACCAGCGGCTGTGCCAAGTTCAAGTACAACAAGCTCAATCTGGGCGACATCAACGGCATTCCTCGTGTGCTGGATGCCGGTCAGTGCAACGACTCCTATTCCTGGGCGGTTGTGGCATTGAAGCTGAAGGAGATCTTTGGAGCCAGCGACATCAACGAACTTCCTATCTTCTTCAATATTGCCTGGTACGAGCAGAAGGCTGTCATCGTACTTCTTGCCCTGCTGCATCTGGGCGTAAAGAACATCCATCTAGGTCCTACGCTCCCAGCCTTCTGTTCACCAGCCGTACTGAAGGTTCTGGTAGATACCTTTGGCATTGCCGGAAACGGAACGGTAGAAGAGGACATCAAAAAATATATAGGATAAGAACAGCAGCTACTGAGTTAAGGGAGAATCTGTAAAACTCGGGGAAAAAATCAAAAGATAAGTTTTCCTGTTTAAAAGGCACTTTGCAATAACACTCTCGATAGTGTTGCAAAGTGCCTTATTTTTTGAGCAAACAATAAATCGGAGGAAAATGCGTTATTGAATATAAAACTTAAATGTATGAAAGAATCAATATTCATTACCTTGCAGAAATGCACGGTATTTGAGGGATTTACTCCTGAGGAAATCAGAGAGGCGCTATCGATGGTAAGCTACCGGATGGTGGAGCTTGCTGCCAGGGAAACCTATGTGCTGGCAGGAATGCCCTGCAGATATGCCGACATCATCGTCGAGGGGGAGATGATAGCCCGCATGTCGGGATTGTCGGGCAAGCAGGCCCAAATAGAGCGGCTGGGAGAATCGATGCTGATAGCCCCTGCCTATATCTTCGCACATAATAACGAGATGCCCGTAAGCGTGGAGACAAGCAAGAAGACTACCCTCCTGCGCATGAGGCCTTCGGAACTGAAACTGCTGATAGATACCGACGAGCGCATACGCTGGAACTTCATCCAGCACTTGTCAAGGATAGATATCTTCCTTTCGCAGAAAATGCGCATGCTCTCCCTTTTCTCCGTCAAGGAGAAGGTGGCGCAATACCTCATCAAGATGGCTACCGAACAGCAGAGCAGAACCATCCGACTGGATGTCAGCCGCCAGGAAATGGCGGATATCTTCGGTATCCAGAAGTTCTCGCTCCTCCGCTGCCTCTCCGAATTCGAGGAGAAGGGTGCCATCAGGATTGAGGGCAAGACCATCACCATACTCAACTCGGATGAAATGAAATAAGAAGCAAGAATGAGAGGAAAGGAGAGAGAAAGAACCGATGAAGACGAAGTTCTCCACCTGCGCCTCCAGAGCCCATCTTCAGCACCACATCCGCTGCATCGGTTTGAAATCCCCCATTCCCATCACATTGCAGACTACATCCTGGTTGCTGGGGATAACATATCCCCAGAGCATAAACTATTTCCTCACGGGCATGCACTCTTATGCATAGCCCGTCAGAAGCCAGAATATATTTAGTCTTAAGGCAAAATTTATTTTCCCTTAAGGCTAATTTTTTTAGCCTTAAGGATAAATATATTCATGCTTCTAATAAAAAACGATTTAAAAGTTTGGAGGTAACAAATATTCAGCGTATCTTTGCATAAGATTTGCGGCACTCGGCAATTTGAAAGCAAGCTTTCATTGCACTCGGTGGCAAAATCTTTGCATAAGATTTAAAAAGAATGACGTATGAAACAGGTAGAAGAAACATACATCAGCTTGCTGACCGACTTCGGTTTCAAACGAATATTTGGAACGGCAATGAACAAGGATTTACTGATTTGCTTCCTCATATCAAAAACTCTATTGATACGGCGAAGCAAGAAGGTAAGAATGAGAAAGCCTTGGAAATTGCCAAGAACATGCTTGCCGATGGTGTTGACATCAATCTAATCAAGAAGTATTCCGGACTAACCCAGGAACAGATAGAAAAAATGAAATAACTAATAGAATTAAAAAATGAAGAAAAAAATCAAGTTGGTTGGCTGGAGCATCCTTGGAATCCTGCTCATAGCTGTAGCAACATTACTGTTGGCTCGCTTTGTTTTCAATAAACAAGTGGAAGCTTATCTTTGCAATTCGCTGAAGAATGAAATGGTAGAAAAATTAAAAGACACTGGCAAATATGTACCAGATACTACGTCCTATCATTTTGCATATCAGAAAGATTCTGTCCAATCACAAAAAATCCGTGAATATTTCAAACTCGATACAGTTTTATCTTCCACAATGCCAACATGGGACAAGGCCATTTCACTGGCACGTTTTGTAGCGGAAAACATTCCTCATGCCAATCAAAAGATTAATCCTAAGAGATGTAATGCTATAGATCTCTGGAAATACACTTGATCGATAGAGCCTGCATTCAACTGTCGATTACACTCCATCCTCTTACACGAACTATTGCTGTCTGAGGGTATTGTAAACCGCTTTGTAACTTGTCATCCCGCAGATTCCGAGGATTCCGACTGCCATGTTGTTAACCTGGTGTGGACGCCAGAATTACAGAAATGGGCTATGCTAGACTCGGATATAAATGCTTGGGCAGAAGATGAAAAAGGCACTCCACTTTCTCTTGCAGAAATGCGTGAGCGATATATTGACGGCAGAGAAATCGTTTACCGTCCTCTCTTGAATTCAGATAATGATTTTGTTTATTACAGGGCATATTGGGCAAAAAACTTATACTGGTTTGATACTTGGGAGACAACAGACTATGGTCGCGAAGATAATAATCCTGCTTATCGAAACAATAATCGCCATATCGTGCTTGTTCCTTCTGGATTCAAAGGTTTTGAACTTCCCGACCATTCAGTACTGACAACAGATGCTTCACGTTTCTGGGCAGCTCCCCAAAATTAGTAACTGCCATTTACTAGATCTACCCCAGGAACAAATACAATAGGCTTCGATGGCAAATGAAGCCTATTTCATTGTCCAACGAAAGTACTTTCATGTGCTCATGAAAGTACTTTCGTTTTTTATTGCTTTTTCTACTATATTTTATTCCATAAAGACGGAGCGCCAAAGACTGTAGCGGGCTTCAGGGTTCAGCTGCTCCAAATGAAGGAAGACGGCTTGCATATCCACACGGCGGGTAGTCTCTTCGTAAGGGCACAACGCCTTCTGCTTAGTGAAATGCAACTCTTCTGCTACCTGCCGGATATCCGCCTCATGTACGAGACAGAGCGGACGGATAATGGTAAGCGGATAATGTTTCAGAGGAAGACTGGGCTGCATGGTGGAATGCGAACCCTCGAAGGTGATGTTCATCAGCAGGGTAACGAGGATATCATCCATGTGATGTCCCAGAGCTATCTTATTGAACCCGTGGCTTACAGCAAACTCAAAGAGCGTCTTACGTCGATTCCAGGCACAGAGAAAGCAACGGGTCTTACGGGGATCGGTAGATTCATCGAACGAACTATGAAGGATATGGAGCTTGATGCCATTCTCTGCACAGAAATCCTGCAGATAAGAACGGTCGGTCTCGTAAGGAATGTTATCCATGATGATATGAGCCGCCTCCACTTCGATATGCGGCTTATAGATACGGGCACGCTGAGCCAGCAAACGGACAAGTTCCAATGAATCCTTGCCTCCACTCAAGGCAATAAGAATACGGTCCCCATCCTCCAAAAGATGATAGTCAACACATCCTTTATTGAATCGCTTTAATACTTTCTGTTCTGCTTTCATCATATTCTGAAAAGGGAAAAGAAAAGCCGCACCCTATAAACAGAGTACGGCTTTATCAAGATACATCTCTCTACCTTGCAGAAGAGAAACGACAATTTAAACTTCAAATATAATTCTATCTTACTTAGCGTAAGCTACACTACGAGTCTCACGAATCACAGTAATCTTAACCTGACCAGGATAAGTCATCTCATTCTGAATCTTGGTTGCAATTTCATCAGAAAGCTTGATGCTCTCTTCATCGTTCATCTTATCCGCACCCACGATGACACGGAGTTCACGACCTGCCTGGATAGCGTAAGTCTTGGTTACGCCAGGATAACTCATGGCGATAGCTTCAAGATCGTTCAAACGCTTGATATAAGCCTCTACAATCTCACGACGGGCACCAGGACGAGCACCAGAGATAGCATCACAAACCTGTACGATAGGAGCCAATAATGTGTTCATCTCCATCTCATCATGGTGAGCACCGATGGCATTGCAGATATCTGGTTTCTCCTTATACTTCTCTGCAATCTTGGCACCATACAATGCGTGTGGCAATTCACTCTCCTCATCAGGCACCTTACCAATATCGTGCAAAAGGCCGGCACGCTTAGCCTTCTTAGGATTCAATCCCAATTCAGAAGCCATAACCGCACAGAGGTTAGCGGTTTCACGGGCATGCTGCAAGAGGTTCTGACCATAAGAAGAACGGTACTTCATCTTACCGATGATACGAATCAACTCTGGGTGCAGACCATGAATACCGAGGTCGATAGCTGTACGCTTACCAGTTTCGATAATTTCATTATCCAACTGCTTCTTCACCTTGGCTACCACCTCCTCAATACGGGCTGGGTGGATACGGCCGTCAGCAACCAACTGATGGAGAGCCAGACGGCAAACCTCACGACGAACAGGGTCGAAGGCTGAGATAACGATTGCCTCAGGAGTATCATCCACAACGATTTCTACACCAGTTGCTGCTTCCAGAGCACGGATATTGCGGCCTTCACGACCGATAATACGTCCCTTTACCTCATCATTATCGATATGGAAAACGCTAACAGAGTTCTCAATGGCTGTTTCTGTAGCAACACGCTGGATTGTCTGAATCACAATCTTCTTAGCCTGCTGGTTAGCATTGAGTTTGGCATCATCCATAATTTCGTTCACATAGCTTGCAGCATCGAGTTTAGCCTGATCTTTCAGACTCTCAATCAATCTCTGCTTAGCCTCCTCAGCGCTCAGACCAGAAAGCTCTTCCAGTTTAGCCTGCTCCTGTTTCTGCATCTTATCGAGTTCCTGCTGCTTTACAGACAAGAGTTTCTTCTCGTTGTCAACACGCTGCTGATACTGATCAATCTCCATCTTGCGTCGACCGAGGTCTTCCTGACGCTGATTGAGAGAAATCTCGCGCTGCTTCAACTTATTCTCATTCTGCTGGATGCGAGAATTACGCTGCTGCACTTCTTTTTCGAGTTCCGCCTTCTTGTTGAGGAATTTCTCCTTCACTTCCAAAAGCTTCTTCTCTTTTACTACTTCTGCCTCTTTGTTGGCAGCTTCTATCATTTCATTATATTTTCCCTTAATGACATAACGGAAAATGAAATACCCAGCAGCACCGCCGATAACAAGCGCCACCAAGGCTGCTATAATAGTTACTATCATTATATTATATATATGTTTATTAATATTCTTATTTCAAAGCGTCTTCAATCTCGGAGGTAAGCTTCTCAAGAATATCATCATAAGGTTTCGTATCATTCCGATCCGATTCCTTTTCATATCTCAATGCCACATCAATGAGCGCCATATACAGGATTTCCTTATCGCTCTTTCTGCCTTTGAAAATCTTGGTATATGAGTTTACAATATCATCTATCAGCTTAGCTGATTTACGATAATACTCCTCGTCTTCCCTAGGTATTCTTACCGAAAGATCTGTATCATAGACGTGTAACCGTATGAGTAATTTATCTTGTTCTGCCATCGTTCCGATTTTTACTTTTCACCCAATAGTGTGATACACTTATTGACATCTCTTATGAGCTTGGCGATGCGCTTATGAGTAGCTTCCATATCATTGTCAGAAATCGTCATCATCTTTGCCATCTTCAAGCTGTCGTAATCACTCTGCGCTTGAGCCAACTTTTCCTCCAATGCCTTGATTTTGGCATCGCGCTCATCCACCATCGCATAGAGTTCAGCATTCTCCTGCTTGACCTCGTCAAACTTGAGAATCATCTGCCTTACTCTTGTGGCAAACGTATTAATTGTTTTCTCATTTGCACTCATGACTATTATTTTTGGCTACAAATTTAAGAGAATTATTTGAATAAAACAAATATTCTGCTATTTTTTTTCTTTTTGGGCGCAACATTTGTTACTTTCCCATCTTTTGCTTTGCCTTTTCTACGTCTTCATCTGATGGACGTGGCTCTTTTTTGGCAAGCATCAATACCTGGAAGGTAAAGTCGGTTACCCATTGCTGGCTGAATGCCAAGCGCTTGTTGAACTGACGCAACTGAAGCACGGTTTTCAGCACACTGGCATCAGAGAAATCATTCTTAGTGAAGATATCTTCTACAGTTTTAGCAGTCAGCTTGTAAAGTGAATTCTTCATGAAGCTAGGCAAACGGAGCTTAAACTTCATCAAGTTGCCCATCAGCATCATCAGATCCTGTGTGAAGTTCTGGAACTGGATGAGATATACATTGACATCCTGCAGTTTGTGACAGTTCTTACGGATACTGGAATCTATTTCCTTAAAGAAGGCATCATCCGTATCATAGATATTCTTCATCATTTTCTTCACCTGAACCTTTTCGCCAATACCCAGGCGATTGTTGACCGTCGGAACATGCAGACTTGTCTTGAAGACACGCAAGTCTGGCAACATGGCCAAATTGGTGATACCTAACTGAGAAGCAAGTGCTGCCTGAAAGTATACACGGACCAAGGTCATGTAATCTTCCATTCCACCTACCTTTTTATCGTCGTCTTTACGACCGAATAGTTTAGCAAAAATTCCCATTCCTTTATTATTTTATTTTCTATATCTATTTAAATTGTTCTGCAAAAATACAATAAAATCAGTAAATACCCAAATCAAAGCGACGTTTTTTATATAAAAAGGTGCTTTTTTTATCAAAAAATGCATTTTTATGGCTTATGATTTCACTCATTCAACTTTTTTTTGTAACTTTGCCGCGTTTTTAAGATAAGACTATTCAACTTTATTATATTAGAAATAGAGAAGATATGAAAGGAATCGTATTAGCGGGAGGTTCGGGTACAAGACTTTACCCTATTACCAAAGGTATCAGTAAGCAATTGATACCAATTTTTGATAAGCCAATGATATACTACCCTGTTTCCGTGCTAATGTTGGCAGGAATCAAGGAGATTTTGATTATATCTACCCCATTCGACTTGCCTGGTTTCAAACGTCTGTTAGGCGACGGAAGCGAATTGGGTGTACACTTCGAATATGCAGAACAGCCATCACCCGATGGTCTGGCTCAAGCCTTCATCATTGGCGAGAAGTTTATCGGTAATGATACAGCCTGTCTGGTTTTGGGTGACAACATTTTCTATGGAGCCGGTTTTACGGGTCTACTCAAGGAAAGCGTAAAAGCTGCAGAAGAAGGACTGGCAAGCGTATTTGGCTATTATGTCAACGATCCGGAAAGATATGGTGTGGCAGAGTTTGATGAAAACGGCAACTGCCTGAGCATAGAAGAAAAACCGGAAATGCCTAAGAGCAACTATGCGGTTGTAGGACTCTATTTCTATCCAAACAGCGTGGTGCATGTGGCTAAAAGCATCAAGCCTAGCGCAAGAGGTGAGCTGGAAATAACAACAGTAAACCAGCACTATCTGACAGAAAAGACTCTGAAGGTAAGAACTTTACAGCGCGGTTTCGCCTGGCTTGACACCGGTACCCACGATAGCCTTTCGGAAGCCAGTACCTTTATAGAAGTCATCGAAAAGAGACAGGGGCTGAAAGTGGCATGTCTGGAAGAAATCGCATTCAAACAAGGATGGATTGACAAAGAACAGTTGCTGAAACTTGCCCAACCGATGCTCAAAAACGGTTATGGACAGTATCTGAAAGAACTAGCGGCAAGCAGATAGCACAGATTCTATCATTTATCTTATACAATTTAAAAAGGTGTAAACACAATAGAATATAAAATAATGGAAGAAACAAAGAACTTAGAATTGGGAAGTGGACAAGAGCAAGAAGAGAAGTCAGCTATCGACTTCCAATTGATTTACTCTACACTTATCCTTAACTGGAAATGGTTCGTTCTCTCACTCATTGTATGTTTGGGAATGGGGTATCTCTACTTGCGCTATACAAGACCTCAATATCAGGCTACAGCAAAGTTGTTGATTAAGGATGACGACCAGAACAAGAGCAGCGGTATGGGTAACAGCATGATTCAAAATGCTGCAAACCTCGGTTTTATTTCAAACTCAAACGGTATAGACAATGAGATTGAAATCCTTTCTGCACAAGACTTGGCCACTCAAGCTGTAATAGACATGAAGTGTTATGTGAACTATTATCACAAAGGCACATTCAAGGATCAGCTGGTTTACAAAGAGCAGGAAGTCAACGTAGATTTAGACCTGGCTCATCTCAAGAAACTGAATGCTCCTATCAAACTCAAAATTGAGAAAGACGGCAACCAGTATTTGGTTACAGGTTCATACTATATTCCTGTTGATGCATTCTCATCTCAGAAGGAGCCTGTAAAAATCGAAAAAACTTTAGCAAGTTTACCAGCAAGCATCAACACCCGCGTCGGAACGCTCAGTTTCACAAAGAATGGCAATTTCAAGTTAAAGGACGGAGAAAGTCTGAAGGCTATCATTGTTTCTCCAGATATGGCGGCTTCAGGCTATGCTAAAGCATTGGCAGTCAGCCAGACTTCCAAGACGACAACTATTGCCGAACTTGTATTGAAAGACGAAGATCCTCAGCGCAGTATCGACTACCTGAATACATTGATAAAGGTATATAACCGCCAGGCAAACGAGGACAAGAATGAAATTTCTTTCCGCACAGAACAGTTCATCAACCAGCGTCTGGAGAAGATCAACATCGAACTGGGCAATACAGAAGGCCAGCTCGAAAGCTACAAGAAGCGTAACAATGTTGTAGAGATGAAGCTCAACGCAACAGCTGCCATCGCTAACTCAGACACATACGCACAGAAACTCCAGGAGGCTAACACACAGGTTGAACTTCTGAATGAGCTTGGCAAATACATGAACGAACCTGGCAACAGATATCAGCCTATCCCATCAAACGTAGGTCTGACTGATGAAAGTTCAACAGAGTTGATTAACGAATACAACAAGATAGCTCTGAACCGCAATCAGATGTTGCATTCTGCCAGTGAGAATTCTCCAACAGTTACACCATTGTCAGCCCAGTTGGATGACCTTACAAAATCTATCAAGCGTGCCATGCGCCAGGCTAAGCTGGGTATGGAAATCCAGCGTAACAGCATTGCCAAACAAGCTGCCATGTATGCTAGTCAGATAGGTAACTCGCCAGAGCAAGAGCGAGTTCTTACACAGATTGGTCGCCAGCAGGAAGTAAAATCTGGTCTTTACCTGATGCTTCTTCAGAAACGTGAGGAAAACTCCATATCGCTAGCAGCAACGGCAGACAAGGGTAAGGTTATCGATGCTCCTTCATTGGAAGGAAAGGTTAGTCCTAAGAGTCCTATCATTATGTTGATAGCACTGGTTCTGGGTATTGCAATCCCTACCGGCATCCTCTTCCTGAGAGAATTCTTCAAGTACAAGATTGAGGGACATGAAGACGTGATAAAACTCACTCAGATACCTGTCATTGCCGATATTCCTGTGGCAAGCGACGCTGCCAAGAAGGAAGGAAAGGCTGACATTGTAGTTCACCAGAATGTAAACAACCTGATGGAGGAGATTTTCCGTGGCCTGCGTACCAATATTCAGTTTATGCTGAAAGAAGGTGAGAAGGTGATGATGTTTACCTCTTCTACATCAGGTGAAGGTAAAACATTCGTGGCATCCAATATCGGTATCTCGCTCGCCTTGCTGGGCAAGAAGGTTATCATGGTAGGTCTGGATATCCGCAAGCCACGTCTGGCAGAGCTCTTCGAGATTGACAACCACCATAATGGTATCACCAATCTGATTGTACACGACCATAATACATGGGATGACATTCAGAAACAGATTCTCTCTTCGGGTGTCAACAGTAAACTCGACCTCCTTATGGCTGGCCCTGTTCCTCCTAACCCAGGAGAGTTAGTAACCAGAGCAAGCCTTGACGACATTATCAGTCAGTTGAAGGAACATTACGACTATGTTATCCTCGATACAGCTCCTGTAGGTCTTGTAAACGACAGCTTGCAGCTTGGACGTCTGGCTAATCTCTGTGTATACGTCTGCCGCGCAGATTATACTCCAAAGGCTAGTTTCGGCATGATCAATGGTTTGAAAGCCGAGAATAAATTGCCTAACATGTGCTTAGTACTCAATGGCATCGACCTCTCTAAGAAGAAGCACAGCTTCTATTATGGCGTTGGTAAGTACGGCAAATATGGTAAATATGGCAACTATGGTTCTTATGGATCATATGGCAAATATGGCAAATATGGAACTTACGGCCAGTATGGCAGCTATGGTAACTATAGCAACAGCCACTATGGCAATGCCAACGACAACAGTATCAAGAAGTAATCAAAAACATACATACAACAAAGAAAAGAGTCTTTCTATCCAGATAGGAAGACTCTTTTAGATATTAAAAACATTAAGACTATATGGCAACAATTGCAGTAGATTTTGATGGTACAATCGTAACCCACGAGTACCCGAAGATTGGTACAGAGCTACCTTTCGCCACAGAAACATTAAAGATGTTGATTAGAGACCACCACAAGCTTATTCTATGGAGCGTACGCGAAGGCAAGCTTCTGGATGAGGCAGTAGAATGGTGTAGAGAAAGAGGTGTTGAATTCTGGGCTGTAAACAAGGATTATCCTGAAGAGAGTCTGGAGAACAATAATCACTTCTCACGCAAGCTCAAAGCCGACTGGTTCATCGACGACCGAGGTATCGGCGGTTTGCCTGACTGGGGTGAGATTTATCAGATTATCACCAACCATACCAGTTATCGCAGAGTACTGAAGCAGAAGTTCGGCGAGCAGCAGGAAGCCCCTAAGAAGAAGCATTGGTGGAGCCGCAGATAACAGATAAAGAAGATATTTCTCCAAAAGATATCATAATAGATACAATAAAAGATATCCCAATAAATAAAAAGGTGTATTGCTCATTGGCAATACACCTTTTTTATTTATTGGAATGAATTTACTAGTCTGAATTAGAAGAACAAGTAGCGGTTATCAACTACATGAGCGTTCAGATAAAGCTCATTCATGAAGTTACCTGCATACTGCATAGCCTTCTGGCGGCACTTCTGCTCGTATGTCTTGTCATCGAACTTAACAGGACGGTTAGTCTTGTTTACAACCTGGAAGAGATAAACACCAGCGTTACCCTTCACAGCATGAGCAGAGAAAGCACCCTTCTTAGTACCTGCAACAGCACCAGAGAGAGCAGGCTCGCTAGCGCCAGTAGCTGCGATGAATACAGGAGCAGCGAAAGTAATCTGGTTTACAGAAGAAACCTTACCACCCTTAGCCTTAGCAGCTGCGATGTTCTTAACACCATTCAACTTAGCCTCTATCATCTCAGCCTTCTTATCCTTGAGCACCTCTGCCTTAACAGTCTCCTTGACAACTGCATCATTCAAATCACGATAACCGATATGATGAATCTTATCAAGAACCACAACCAACAGGTGGTTGTTGTCACCACACTCATAGAGAGGTGAAATCTCACCTTCCTTGCTATCGAAGATCCACTTCAAAGCCTCGCGTGTAGAATGGATGTTTGCTACATAATGAACAGAAGTTGTAATATCCTTCAAGTCCTGAACCTTGTAACCTTCCTTAGCTGCATTCTTCAAGAGATCCTCTGACTTAGGATTAGCACTTACGAAACTAGAGAACTTGTTGTAAGCTGTACGATAAGTACCCTGCGAGAAGTCGATAGGCTTCTTGATAACGGCAGCAGTATACTTGCTGACCATTGCCTTGCGGTCAAGAACCTGAAGAACTACATATCCCTGACCCAGCTGAAGCTGGTTCAAAGAATTGACAGCTGCTGTGTTCAATGTATTGATGAATGTCTTATTGTCCTTATCCATAGACTGGGCATACTCATATTGCTTGGTAGTCATCCAAGCCTTGTCACCAGTCTGACCATACTTCTTAGCGATAGCCTCGAAATCAGCACCACCGGCAATAGCGCCCTGAATAGAATCTGCCTTAGTCTTAGCCTCAGCTACTGAGTTAGCAGCAACCTGGATAACACGATACTGTACTGAATCAGGCAATTCCTGCTTAGCTACCAACTTAACGATGTTCAATGTATTGTCACCGGCATTAGCCTTAACAGCAGAAGTAGAACCTACAGCCATAGAATCAAGCTGAGCAGCGATATCACGTGGGAAAGCATCCTTTGAAACAGGAATACCAAGATATGCTACAGTAGAAGCTGACTTACGTACAACCTCTGTAGGATCTGCAGCAGCAGACAACTGTGAGTGATAACCTGCAAATTCCTTGTTAAGAGCAGCACGGTCTGCATTAGAAGCCTGAACCTCGATATCAACGAACTTGATGTCACGGCTCTCTACAGGCTGCTTGAAGCGTGCCTTGATCTCATCATACTTAGCCTTCAGATCGCTTTCAGAAATCTTCACCTTATCATCCTGGATATCAGAGTATGGGAAAGCAGCCAACTGAATCTGGCTCTCTTCATTCTCCTCCTTGAAAGCCATCTTAGCCTCTACAGGATTTGACAGGAAGCAACCGGCGAGAAGAGCCTGATACTTCTGAGCCAAAGTCTGCTGGCGGAGAGTCTTCTCGATGAATGACCAGTAGTTGTAAATCTTGGTATACTGATCCATCATCTGTGCGTTAGCAGATGGGTTAGCCTTCTGTGCCTTGTAGTCTGCCAAGAACTTCTGGAGAGAAGATGCGTCGAAACGACCAGTCTGCTGATTAACGAAAGGAGTTTGCTGAAGCATAGGGTTAGTACCTGTCTTCAAGATGTCCTGAAGCTCTTCGTCGGTCACAGTGAGACCCAACTTGCTAGCTTCCTTAGCGATAATCTGGTTCTGGATATATGTATTCCATACCATATCCTTCACCTGATTCATCTGCTCTTCAGGAAGATTTTCCTGACCCTGTTGCATTTTAATAACTTCTGAATACTCATCAACGAGCTTCTGGAAATCCTGCACGCTGATTTTTTCGCCCAAAACCTCACCAATCTGCTGGCGCTCATTATTCTTTGCTGAATCGCAAGAGCGGAAAGCTTCCTCGGCAATAAAGGCGAAAAGGCCGAAACTGATGATACAAACCAGTATCACGCCTCTTTTTCTAATTGTTCCTAATGCTGCCATTACGTTTTAATTATTATTATTATTTTTATTTTTTCCTAAGTTTAGATTGAACCACTTTTGATGCTAGTAGCCAATTGTCTGCAAAAATACAAAAATAATACGAGAAAAGGGAATTTTTTGCTATCTTTTTTGACTATTACCTCAAAAAAAGCAAAAAATTCCCTTTTCCCTCTCAGCTATTTGATGATGTGGAGTTTAACAAGCTCTATTTTACGGGATGTTGACTTGATAATCTTGAACTCAAAGTTATCAAACTTAATCACCTCGTTGAGTTTAGGAAAACTCTGATATTCATGCAATATCAAACCGCCTACAGTCATATATTCATCACTTTCCGGCAGTTCAAGACCAAACATATCGTTCACCTTGTCAATCTCCAGTCGTGCAGAAAGAAGATAGTCACCATCATCGGTTTTCTTAGCTACATATTTGGCTGAATCGTGCTCATCTTCTATATCACCGAAGATTTCCTCCACGATATCTTCCAGACTCACCAAACCGCTAGTACCACCAAACTCATCTACAACGATACCTAAAGACTTCTTCTGCTGCAAAAAAGTCTGCATCAGTTTCTGCGCCTGCATCGTTTCCGGCACAAAAGGAAGTGTACGGATATGATCCTGCCAACGTGAAGGATGATGGAACAGTTCGGAACTGTGAATATATCCCGCAATATGGTCTATATCCTCTTCATATACAATGATTTTCGAATTACCACTCTCTATGAATTTCTGCTGCAGTTCTTCGAGAGAAGTATCCATTTCAACAGCCTGAATCTCAGTACGGGGCACCATACAGTCGCGTACTTTAGTATCAGAGAAATCAAGGGCATTCTGGAATATCTTCACCTCATCATTAATTTCATCTTCATTGGTAGCGTTATCGATACTTGACTGCACAAGATAATCAAGGTCTACCTTAGAAAAGCCTTCATCCGCCCCCTCGGTATCCATCTTCATACCTATCAGACGCAGCAGGCACTTACTCAAGAAAGTACTGAACTTGCTGATAGGCCACAATACCACATAGCACAGATAAGCTACCGGACTGAAGATAGAAAGCAAGCGGTTCGGGTTAGACTTGAAAAGCGTCTTTGGCAGAAACTCACCTGTAAAGAGTACTATCAGCGTAGACAGAATGGTATCTGCAGGCACCGTAAAGGCTGCATCAAAACCAGCGAAAATCGTATTGTCGAAAAGACGGGCTATCAGGATACCATAAACTACAAGGGCTATATTGTTGCCCACGAGCATGGTACTGACAAAGCCATTCGGATGATTATAAAACAAAGATAACAGTCGTTGCGTAAGGCCGTTTTTCTCCTTATCCATCTCCGCCAACATACGGTTGGAAGAGACGAAGGCAATCTCCATTCCACTGAAGAATGCTGAGAAGACCATCGTAATGAGAATGCCTACGACTAAACTCATATCCACCTGTTCATTCATTATATCTTTTTCTTTTTAATTAGTGCATGATAGGAATCGTAGTGGCTCTGACAGGTGTAGCCGGCTGACGGAAGTTATTCTTGACAGAATCAGGCTGGCTGCTCAACGTATCGGCACCACCACCACCTCCTGTCAGGTCTCCCTTTTCAAAGCTACCCTTCGAATTGCTCACATAATAGCGCGTCATCTTTTCATCACTCCAGAAATGAGAACCCTGTAGCGTTCTTTCAGGAGTAACAAGTTTGCTGAATACGTTACTTGACAATTCGTGCTTATTCTGGTCCCAGGTAAGTTGCTCACTATTGAAGCGCAACCCATCTTTGGTCAGGATACTCACCCTACCATAAAGTTTCCATATTTTCTGCTGATCATAATAATAAGCTGTATCACACTGGATATAACTATTAATATGGAATTTCTCATCAAACTGCTCCAGCAAAAGTCCCTTATCAAAGATCCACAAAGATGGATTCTTGCTGGTATTCACCTCCCACCGTTCTGTTACGATGCGATATTTCATAACTCCCGAGTCGCTTACCAATGTATTTACACCATACGACGTCATCATCGCCACCGAGTCTTGCGGACGGATGGCGGGCGCAGTATGTTCTACCTGGTTCTGGCAACCAGCCAAAATCAGGAACATCAGGATACCGACAACATAAGAGCCTTTTATTCTATACATTATTATATAGAGATTCTATACATTATTATATATAAGCGGAAGATTAATCCATCTTCCACTTCTTAAACCAATCCTCGTTGAATGTGAATCCGATATTGATACGGAAAGAATTTTCCTTAATCAGATCCTTAGCCGAACTCTTCACCCACTGACCGCTGATATTCAGCATAGAGCGGTTGTTGTAAGCGTTCATGATAGGAATACCGAAACCAGCACTCACGGAGATTTCCTTCGGACCATCAACACCATTCATCTTAAAATAAGGTGTGGCATAGCTGGCACCTACACGATACTGAACACGCTTGAAGAAAGCACGGCTACGCTCTCCATAGCAATACTGGGCACCAAGATTAAACTTGCTTCTATCTTTGTAGATGCCATCCTGCAAAGTGTAATTGGTACCATCAAAACTAGGATAACCCAAGCTACCCCACTTCTGCAGACTGTAATCAAAGCCTACCTTCCACTGGTTATTATGATTCCACATCACACCCGCACCAATCATGGTAGGCAACTTATAAGCCTTGTCAATAGAGTAAGCAGTGGTATCGGTAACACCATTCTGAGTATCATTAGAAATGATATTCATATCAGCAGAAGCCCCCAGGCCATGTCCTGGCGAGAAGGTGACACCCACGGTAGCCCAATCTTTCTTTGAGAACTGATGGGTATACTGTACACCGAAATCAACCTTATAGCTGTTCACCTGCATAGAATAGTAACGGGTGAGGGTCTTGTAATAAGAATTGCTGTAGCTGTTTGCTACACTTCTGTCTATACTACCCCAGAGATATGAGAAGTTGGCACCTACGGCCAAGCCCTTGACCGGTTCCCAACCAGCGCCGACGTATGCCTGATGCAAACCACCATCGCCGGAATAAGTATTAGTATAGTAAGCTTCCTTGTCAGCATTCACCCATTCTGATGCAGAATAATTATAGCCAACATTGGTAAAAGGAATGATACCGAAACTCATACCTACATGTGGCAGCAAGCGGAAGCCTGCAACAACATACTCAAAATTTGAGTTATTGGCATTCTTCTTCACACCATTCTCTTCAAAATTTGTCACCTGACCAGAGATACCGGCATCAAGGATGAAAGTCATCGAATCAATCGAAGCATAAGATGCAGGGTTGAGATAGTTTACCTGATTATGCTCATGAAAGCCAAGACCGACTCCATTCATACCGCGATTAAAACCAGAAGTCTGGTCCGACAAGATGCCAAGACCATACTGGCTGTATGGCGAATTAGTACCACTTTGGGCATTAACCATAAGGGCTGAACCCAACAATAGGGTTGCTAAAAAAAGCTTTCTCATTCTTTAATAATCATTCAAAATTATATTCAGAGTGCAAAAGTATTAAAAAAAATCTAGAAAAAAGAAGGATAATTGAAAATAATAAGGTATTTTTGCATCGTGAAACGTTTTAAGCATATTTTTAGTGCCATTTTAGCAGGAATTTTAATCAATTTAACTACTGAAGTGGCTGCACAGAATTTTTCAAGAGACAAGGACTCTGATATTTCTGTGCAGAACAGTCGTGTCAATGAAGAAGCTACTGCGTGGCTCGATTCTGTTGACATTTCTCTCCTGACTTGCGGACCAGGTCAGGAGGTGTGGTCGTATTATGGACATACCGCTCTCCGCATCCAGAACAAAGCTATGGGAACGGATGTTGCCGTCAACTGGGGTATGTTCAGTTTTAACAAAAGTTGCTTTGTACTCCGTTTTGTTTTCGGACTCACCGACTATCAGATCGGCATCTACCCAATGAGCGACTTCATTGCCGAATATGCACATGAAGGCAGATGGGTAAGACAGCAGCGCCTCCGTCTCTCCCGTACAGAGAAACTGGGAATTCTGAGAAGCATCGACAAGAATGCACAGCCGGAGAACCGCGTATACCGCTACAATTTCTTCTATGATAATTGTACGACCCGGGCACGCGAGATGATTCTCTCCAACATTGGGAACCAGAGTACCAACTTTAAAGATATCCCTACCACTTCTACCTACAGGGAAGAGATTCACAAGCTCAACGGACAGCACCGCTGGGCAAGATTCGGCAATGACCTTCTTTTGGGTTGTCAGGCAGACCGCCCTATCACACAAAGAGAATGGGAATTCTTGCCAGACAATCTGAGCAAAGACTTTGCCACAGAAGGAAGAACCGACTTTATTGATGCATCTCAGACTGCAGACGGCAAGACCAATGCAACAAGTGCCAGCGGCTATATCACTCTGGTAGATGAAACATCCGATATTATCCCTGCCCAGGCACAAATAACAGACGATACTCCTGTTACACCACAAATGATAGCCATAGCCCTGGCACTCATCATCATAGGAACAACGGTAAGAGAATGTGTAAAAAAGAAAAACTACTGGTGGTTTGATGCCATCCTGCTTGTTCTGACAGGATTACCGGGACTGATTCTCTTTGCCATGATCTTCTCGCAGCATCCTACCGTACAGATAAATTTCCAGATTCTGATACTGAATCCGCTCAACCTCATCTTTGCCTGGAAGACTGTCAAGAGGATGAAAGCAGGTCGTCAGTATTGGTATTTCGAACTCCTGGGATGGCTTCTGCTCATAGCCCTGTTCATGCAGATATGGCAGAACTATGCTGAGGGTATGAGTATTTTGGCACTTTCTTTGCTAGCGAGATACTGCGTCAAGTCGACCATGATGGATTTAAGTCCAAACAATTACGGTCTGCAGAAGCATATCGTAAAGAAATTCAGAAAGAATAAATAGACATTAAAATATACGTAAGGAAACGATTGGTACAACATCGTTTCCGAACAGAAGAAGATAAACAACAATGATGGTAAACAGATATATCACAGCCCTTTTGGTTGTCCTGGCGGCAACCGGCATGGAGGCGCAGACTTATCAGCAGGCGCTGAAGTTTGCGCTTACGGATATATCCTACGATGAATTCATCCAGCAACCGGAGGCGAAGGCATTGGAGGAGGACATTCTCTGCGTGCTCAAAGCCATCAAAGCGGCATCAGAAGATGAGAGCATCGCAACGCATCATCCTATCCTGTCGGCAATACTTGCCGCCAATTCTTCTGACATTCTGACAGACATTCATTCACATATTTATTATGATTCCCCTACGGAGCATAGATACAAAGTTCCGTATGGGAGTATTGTTATTCGAGGTCCAGACTGCTGATTTTATGCTTTCAGTAAGCAAAACTCAGAAGATTTGCCATAAAAACAGGTAATAATTGGCAATTCCTTGCAGATTTACAGATATTTTTAGTAAATTTGCAAGCTAGTTATAAACAACAGGAGATTTTACTCCCAAACATCATCGAATAATAATAAAAAATAAATATACAATGAACTTTAACAAAATTCTCCAGTCATTGTTTGGCAACAAGTCAACTCGCGATATGAAGTTGATCCAGCCAATCGTAGAAAAGATCAAGGCAGAGTATCCTAAGATGCAGGCCTTAAGCAATGACGAACTTCGTGCAAAAACAAAAGAACTTCAGAAGTACGTACAAGAGTACGCTAAGGAAGAGAAGGCTAAGATTGCTGAACTCAAGGCTAAAATTGAAGACACTCCTATCGATGAGCGTGAAGGTATCTTCAACCAGATCGACAAGTTAGAGCAGGAAGCACTCGACAAGTATGAGGAAGCCCTCAACGAGGTTTTGCCTCAGGTTTTCGCTATCGTTAAGGATACTGCTCGCCGTTTCGCTGAGAACGAGGAAACAATAGTTACTGCTACCGACTTCGACCGCGAGTTGGCTTCTAATCCAGCTAACGACTTCGTTACCATCGATGGCGACAAGGCTATCTATCACAACCACTGGACAGCCGGCGGTAATGATATGAAGTGGGAAATGATTCACTACGATGTACAGCTCTTCGGTGGTGTTGTTCTCCATCAGGGTAAGATTGCCGAGATGGCTACCGGTGAGGGTAAGACCCTTGTAGGTACAACACCTATTTTCTTGAATGCCTTGACTGGTAATGGTGTTCACGTCGTTACCGTGAACGACTATTTGGCTAAGCGTGACTCTGAGTGGATGGGACCTCTCTATATGTTCCACGGTCTCTCTGTAGATTGTATCGACAAGCACCGTCCTAATTCCGACGAGCGTCGCAAGGCATACCTGGCAGATATCACCTTCGGTACCAACAACGAGTTCGGTTTCGATTATCTTCGTGATAACATGGCTACCAACCCAGCCGATCTGGTACAGCGCCAGCACAACTACGCCATCGTCGATGAGGTCGACTCAGTGTTGATTGATGATGCCCGTACCCCATTGATCATCTCTGGTCCTATTCCAAAGGGCGACGACCAGATGTTTGAGCAGTATCAGCCATTGGTTGAGAAACTTTATGAGGTACAGCGCAAGCAGGCTACAGAATTGCTCGCTGAGGCTAAGCAGAAGATTAACGAAGGTACAAAAGCTAAGAATCAGGAACTCCTTGATGAAGGCTTCCTCGCACTCTTCCGTTCTTACAAGGCATTGCCTAAGAACAAGCCATTGATCAAGTATCTTTCTGAGGAAGGTATCAAGGCTGGTCTGCTGAAGACCGAGGAGTACTACATGGCAAACAACAACCGTGAGATGCCTAAGGCTACAGAGCCATTGTACTTCGTAGTAGACGAGAAAATGAATTCTGCCGACCTTACCGATAAGGGAACCGACTGGTTGGCTAAGCAGGTAAACGACAAGGAACTCTTCGTATTGCCTGATATCACAACAGAAATGAGTGAACTCGAGGCACGTACAGACCTTACCGACCAGGAGCGTCTTGACAAGAAAGACGAGATGCTGGCTCACTATGGTGTACAGAGCGAACGTGTTCACACCTTGCAGCAGCTCCTGAAGGGTTACACCATGTTCAATAAGGATGACGAATATGTTGTCATGGACGGACAGGTGAAGATTGTGGATGAGCAGACAGGACGTATCATGGAAGGCCGTCGCTGGAGCGATGGTTTGCACCAGGCTATTGAAGCTAAGGAGCACGTAAAGGTAGAGGCCGCTACACAGACCTTTGCTACCATCACACTTCAGAACTACTTCCGTATGTACCACAAACTCGCAGGTATGACCGGTACAGCAAGTACAGAGTCAGGTGAGTTCTGGGATATCTACAAACTCGATGTTGTTGAGATTCCAACCAACCGCCCTATCCAGCGTAAGGACTTGGATGACCGTGTATACAAGACTGCCCGCGAGAAATATCGTGCAGTTATCGACGAAATCGAGGAAACACGTAATGCTGGCCGCCCAGTCTTGGTAGGTACAACATCTGTCGAGATTTCTGAGTTGTTGAGCAAGATGTTGAAGATGCGCAACATTCCTCATAATGTATTGAACGCTAAGCTGCACCAGCAGGAGGCTCAGATTGTAGCCGAGGCAGGTCGCTCAGTAAACGGTAAGGGTGCCGTAACCATCGCTACCAACATGGCAGGTCGTGGTACCGATATCAAGCTGACTCCAGAGGTAAAGGCTGCAGGTGGTCTTGCCATCATCGGTACAGAGCGTCATGAGAGCCGTCGTGTAGACCGTCAGCTCCGTGGTCGTGCCGGTCGTCAGGGTGACCCAGGTTCTTCTGTATTCTATGTATCATTGGAGGATAAGCTGATGCGTCTCTTCGCTTCTGAGCGTATCGCCAAGGTAATGGACCGTCTCGGTTTCGAGGATGGCGAGCGTATCGAGAGCCCAATGATCAGCAAGAGTATCGAGCGTGCTCAGCGCAAGGTTGAGGAAAACAACTTCGGTATCCGTAAACACCTCTTGGAGTATGATGACGTGATGAACCGTCAGCGTACCGTTATCTACGAGAAGCGTCGCCACGCCCTCATGGGTGAGCGTATCGGTATGGATATTGCCAACATCATCTGGGACCGCGTATTGAACATCGTTAACAACAACGACTTCTTCGGTGCCAAGGAAGAGTTCCTGAAAGTTCTCGCTATGGAGATTCCATTCAACGAGGATGAGTATGAGAACGGCAGACGTGAGGATTTGGCAGAGCGTGCTTTCCAGGAGGCTATGGCTACATTCAAGCGTAAGACAGACCGCATCCAGGCTACAGCTATGCCTATCATCAAGCAGGTATACGAAAACCAGGGTGCTATATACGAGCGCATCATGGTGCCTATCACAGACGGCAAGCGCATGTACAATATTCCTTGCAACCTCAAGGAGGCATACGAGAGCGAGGCTAAGAACGTAGTGAAGGAGTTTGAGAAGAGCGTTGTTCTCCAGATTATCGATGACGACTGGAAGGAGAACCTCCGCAAGCTCGACGAACTGAAGCACTCTGTACAGAATGCAAGCTACGAGCAGAAGGATCCTCTCCTCATCTTTAAGTTGGAGAGTGCCAAGGTTTGGGATGCCATGATTAATGACATGTACGACCGTATTGCAAGTATCCTGATGCGTGGTCAGATTCCAGTAATGGAGCAAGAGCAGCCAGTTCAGGAGGCAGCTCCTGAGCAGCACACTCAGCAGAACTATGTAGAGAGCAAGGTAGATTTGGATGCAGAGCGTGAGGCACAGGAGGCAGCTGCAAACCAGGATACCCGAGAGGGCGCACAGGTAAACCGCACTCCTTACCGTGCAGAGCACATGCCACGTCCTAACGACCCATGTCCATGCGGAAGTGGCAAGAAGTTTAAGAACTGCCACGGCAGAAACCTGTAATCACAGAAAATGATGATGCTCTTATATATATAATAAGGTATAAGAACATTCATCATCAGAAATAATGATAAGAATACCTAGATTTGATGATACTCTCATCATTTCTAGGTATTTTTGTTTTAAAACTACATTATTGCTACCAAGTTGCAAAAAATTATTAGTATTTTTGCAGTCGAAAAGAAAAAAGAGCTGACCATGAGCTCATGCCCCAAAGAAAAGAACAAGATTAAAACAAGGAAAGATATATGAAATTATCAGAACTTAAAACAGGTGAAAGCGCTGTTATCGTCAAGGTATCAGGACACGGTGGCTTCCGCAAGAGAGTCATCGAGATGGGATTCATCAAGGGCAAGAAGGTAGATGTGCTCCTTAACGCCCCACTCCAGGACCCAGTGAAATACAAGATTATGGGTTACGAGGTGTCTCTCCGCCACAGCGAAGCCGACCATATCGAGGTGGTTTCCATTGATGAAGCCAAGAACAATGCAAAGCTCAGCAAGGCGGAAGAAGAAGACCGCCAGCAGGTAATTGACTCAAAAGTAATAGATTCCAACGATAGCGACGAGCAGGCGCTCGGCGACAAGATGCTCGTGGCTGAAAGAAAAGACAATGCCAGCAACGAGGCTTTGGCTGAGCAGGAAGCAGAACGACTCCACCGCGTCATCAATGTGGCACTGGTAGGTAACCCAAACTGCGGTAAGACTTCCCTCTTCAACTTCGCATCGGGTGCTCACGAACGTGTTGGAAATTATAGTGGTGTAACCGTGGATGCCAAGGTGGGCGAAGCCGATTTCAACGGCTACCACTTCAATCTGGTAGATCTACCAGGCACCTATTCGCTTTCAGCCTATTCTCCGGAAGAACTCTATGTGCGCAAGCAGCTCATCGAGCATACGCCGGATATCGTCATCAACGTCATCGACACCAGCAACCTGGAGCGCAATCTCTATCTCACCACACAGTTGATAGATATGCACATCCGCATGGTCTGCGCCCTCAATATGTTTGATGAAACCGAGAAGCGTGGCGATAACATCGACTACGACAAACTGGGCGAACTCTTCGGTATCTCGATGATTCCTACCGTCTTCACCAATGGCCGAGGCGTGGACAAGCTCTTCGAGACCATCATCGAACTCTACGAAGGCAAGGAAGATTCCAGCGCTCACTATCGCCATATCCACATCAACCACGGACATGAGATAGAGCACGGCATCGAACATATCCAGAAATATCTGAAGGCAGATGATTCCATCCGCCAGCGCTACTCTACCCGATACCTCTCTATCAAGTTGTTGGAGAATGATAAGCACGCCGAGGAATACGTAAGCCATCTGAAATCGGCCAAGGAAATCTTTGCAGCCCGTGATGAGGCAGCCAAGCGCGTGAAGGAAGAGACCCTGGAGGATAGCGAAACCGCCATCATGGATGCCAAATATGGTTTTATCCATGGCGCATTGCAGGAAGCAGGCTATGAACCGGGCAAGGCGAAGGATACCTATCAGGTAACCCACCTCATCGACAGCATCCTGACCAATAAATATGTAGGCTTCCCAATCTTCGTTCTCCTGCTGTTCATCATGTTCTCAGCCACCTTCGTACTGGGCGAGATTCCTAAGGGATGGATTGAGGACGGCGTGGCATGGCTGGGCGAGTTCATCAGCAATACAATGCCGGATGGACCAGTGAAGGATATGCTGGTAGATGGTGTGATTGGTGGTGTAGGTGCCGTGATTGTCTTCCTGCCACAGATTCTGATTCTGTATTTCTTCATTTCTTATATGGAGGATTCGGGATATATGGCTCGTGCAGCCTTCATCATGGATAAGCTGATGCACAAGATGGGGCTGCATGGCAAGTCATTCATCCCGCTGATTATGGGATTCGGATGTAACGTACCTGCAGTGATGGCAACAAGAACCATCGAGAGTCACCGTTCGCGTCTGGTTACGATGCTGATTCTGCCATTGATGAGCTGTTCTGCTCGTCTGCCAATCTACATCATGGTCATCGGAACATTCTTTGCCATCCAATACCGTTCACTCATCATGGTATCGCTCTATCTCATCGGCATCTTCCTAGCCGTGATATTGAGCCGCATCTTTGCCAGTTTCGTGGTGAAGGGCGAAGATACCCCATTCGTAATGGAGCTGCCTCCTTACCGCTTCCCTACCTGGAAGGCGATAGGCCGACATACCTGGGAGAAGGGTAAGCAGTACTTGAAGAAGATGGGTGGTATCATCCTCGTGGCAAGTATCATCGTATGGGCTTTGGGTTATTTCCCTCATAATGAAGAACTTGATACCCAGGCTCAGCAGGAACAGAGCTATATCGGCAGAATCGGTAAGACCATCGAGCCTATCTTCACCCCACAGGGTTTCGACTGGAAACTGGATGTGGGCTTGGTTTCCGGTGTGGGTGCCAAGGAGATTGTAGCCTCAACAATGGGCGTGCTCTACAGCAACAACGACAGTTTCTCTGATGATCAGGATTACAACGATGAAGACGGAAAATACGAAGTCTTGAAGAAGCAGATGACTTCCGACCTGAAGAAGACCTACGGTTACAGCGATGCCGAGGCAGCAGCGAAGGCAACGCTCACCGCCTACTGTTTCCTCCTCTTTGTATTGCTCTACTTCCCTTGCATCGCCACAATCGCAGCCATCAAGGGCGAGACGGGCAGTTGGAAATGGGCAGGCTTCGCCGCCGGATACACCACGCTATTGGCATGGGTAGTATCAGCCCTGGTCTTCCAGATAGGAAGTTTGTTTATCTAATCAAGGTGTCTGCTTTAAGAAAACAAACAAAGAGAGCGCACAACACCTGAACGACAGCCGCACAACAGCTGAGCGACGCTCGCACAACACCTGTTGTGCAAGCGCACATCAGCTGTTGTGCGGCTTACTATATAATATATCCAGAAGACTTATTCTATATATCTGAAAGACTTCAAGTAACTATTCGGAAGACTTTAGTCATATACCTGAACGACATCAATCATATCATTAGAAGACATCAACCGTTTCCTTATTCAGGATAATCTCTTTCCTACCTTTGCGGCAACAAACGCTATCATCAGACCCAGGCAGGCGGCAATGCTGATGGCAATGCGGAGACCGGTAGCCTCAGCAAGCCATCCGATAACCGGAGGTCCTACCAGGAAACCGAAGAAACTGATGCTCGAAACGATGGTAATGGCGATGCTCGCCTTGATGGTTCCCAGTTTTCCGGCGATACTGTAACAGATAGGAACCGACGAAGAGATGCCGAAACCTACCAGCAGGAAACCCAAGGTGGCAGGAATGAGATAAGGCAAGGCAGCAGCCAGCCACAAACCGCCCAATATCAAACCACCACAAACCTTCAATACTCTGGCTGGGCCGTATTTCGTAACAAACCCATCAGCCATGAATCTACCCAACGTCATCGCACCCATACCAGCCACATAGCCCGCACGGATAAAAGCCTCATCGGGTTTTACTACTGATGAAAAATATACGCTACTCCAATCGTAAACGGTACCTTCACAGAACATGCCTGCAAATCCCATCAGTCCCAAAAGGAACAGAATCGGGTCGATGGTCTTGAAAGAAAACTTCGGCACATCCTCCTCTTCTGCTTTCGCCATGGCATCATTAATCAGAAAGCGGAAACCGACAACAATGATGAGAATACTCAGAGCCAGGATAGTTCCAAAGTGGACATCTATCGGGAGTAAAGTATTGGCAAAGATGGCACCGATGATACCACCGGAGAATCCACCAAGACTCCACAGACCATGAAACGATGACATGATGTTGCGCCCATACATCTTCTCTACCAGACATGCCTGCGTATTGGTGGCAATGTTCATCAGATTCGCCATCATTCCGAAAGCAATAAGACTCAAAATCAGATGAAAAACCGTAGTACTGCTACCGATGCAGAAAAGAACCAGGGCATAGAGCACCTCAGAGAGAACCAGCATCTTCTTGCTGCCAAATCTACTCACCAGGATACCCGAGAAAGCCATCATCAGAAGTTGGCCGATAGGAATGGCGAAAAGCACCGTTCCCAACTGGCCGTTGCTCAGATGCAACATCTGTTTTACATCCGGAATACGGCTTGCCCAACTGGCAAACACTACTCCCGGCACAAAATAATAAGCCGCAACCGCCACTCGCTTGCGCGCCAAATCACTTAAATTACTCAAACTGACTGTCATCCTTAATAATATACCTATTATAAATACTCATTTCTATTAGCGGCTGCAAAATTACAAAAAAAAAACAGAAAAAGACTGATATTTGAACAATAAATGTTGCGCCGTTTGAGATTTTTGCCGTACCTTTGCACTCAGAAAAAGAATTAAAAACAAACTAGCAATGAAGAAACAAACAATGATTACCCTGGCACTCGCCCTCACTCTGGCGATGCCAACCCTACCCGCCTTCGCCCAGAAGGAGATGAGCAAGAAAGAAATTGCCGAAAAAGAAAAGGCTTTCAAGAACCTTCAGCATCCTTGGAAGGGAAAGAAGGTGGCTTACTTCGGCGATTCCATCACAGACCCTAACATCAAGGCATCAAAAGTAAAATACTGGGGATTCCTGCAGGATTGGCTCGGCATCACCCCTTACGTTTATGGTGTGAGCGGCAGACAGTGGAACGATATTCCCCGTCAGGCAGACCAACTGCAGAAGGAACATGGTGATGATTTCGATGCCATCCTCATCTTTATGGGTACCAACGATTACAACAACGGTGTGCCTGTAGGCGAATGGTACACGGAGACTTTCGAAAGCGTGAGAGTTGCCCGCCACAAGCCAAGCGAAATGGTACAGCGCCGCCACCGCCACTTCTGCATGGACAAGAATACATTAAAAGGTCGCATCAACATCGCCATGTCGAAGTTGAAGCAGATGTATCCTACCAAGCAAATCGTGGTGATGACTCCTGTGCATCGTGCTCTCTTTGCCAGTGGTGACAAGAACATCCAGCCAGATGAGATGTACGAGAATGCGCGTGGCATCTTCTTCGATGAATACGTGAAAGCTATCAAGGAAACAGGCAATGTCTGGGCGGTTCCGGTCATCGACCTCAACTCCCTTTCCGGTCTCTTCCCTCTTTACTATGCTGGTGCGCAGATGTTTAACAAACCGGATAGCGACCGTCTTCATCCTAATGATGCCGGGCACTCCCGCATGGCTAAGACCATCATGCAGCAGCTATCTGCATTGCCTTGCGTATTCTAGAAATCCGTGGCATCATTTTCTGCCCGCGTACTTGAGCATCTATACCCACGTACAGTAATCAATGCCTCGTTTCTCGCACTCACCTCGCAAGGCGGCGAGGAAGTAGCTGCGCTCGCTGCCCCAACCACGAACCTTGCGCTCATGATCTACGGTCTGCTTCAAACGCTCATCGCTGTAAGCGGCAAAACGGGCAGCATACTCTGAAATTCTTGACTCGGCATAACCTGCACCAACAGTTGATGACTCGGCATTAGCTGCCATTACACTCTCATTGTTCTTTAAATCTGAATTTGGATTCATAAAGATAATTATTTTAAGTTGTTAAACACTTACACATTCTTTTACCACCGTGGTTATCTCTATGCGAAACTCGGTTGGTGTGCCGCAACTGGGCAACTCTTAATGCTTGATTTCGGGTGCAAAAGTACATCATTATTCTGAAACCACCAAATTTTTTCGGGATTATTTTTCCTGTTTTTTCCCTTCTTCTAAAGAAGAAGATTTTTCGGGGTAGCAGATAGTAAGGAAGAGAAATCCTTTAATGGTTAAACTTTCCTATATTTGCATTATAATAGTATTATAATAATAAAATTATAATTATCTTTGTAAATTGACAATCAGAAAGATACAAACAATTGAAATATAAAAACAAAGAATGATATGATACAGCAAGTAGAATTTTCATTGCGTCCGCTTCCTCGCGGCTTTCACCTCGTAACCAACGAGGTGATGAGGAACCTGCCAGCGCTGCCTAAGACAGGGATTCTGAATCTCTTCGTAAGACATACCAGTTGCGGATTGTCGCTGAACGAGAACTTCGACCCGGATGTGAGACATGACTTGAAGGGTATCTTCGAAAGACTGGTTCCGGATGGCGACCCAAGATACCTGCACCAGGATGAAGGACCTACGGATATGTCGGCTCATGCCAAATCGAGCATGGTGGGTGTATCACTCACCATTCCCATTACCAACGGCAGATTAAACCTCGGAACATGGCAGGGGATCTACCTCTGTGAATTCAGAGAGGGAGGCGGAAGCCGACACCTCATCGCAACGATTATCGGGGAATAAATAACCGTTGCGACGAATCGAAGACGCCTCTATTTCCTGGATGAATCGGAGGCGTCTTTATCAATTTCACGGAAAAGGCCAAAGTATCTCTTGCATACCCAGACGATGCCGACAACCATTGCTATGACGAGGATTCCTCTTAAAATTCCACTTAATATCTTTGGCATACAATCCCAAATAGGCAGAAGATGCATCGCAAAACCTAAAAACGCCGTCAATACCCACACACCGATGGTCAAGAGTTTCTCGTTTTTGATAACTGGCTCAGGATCCTCTACTTCTACCAGATTTCTCAACTGGTATATCTTATAAAAAAAGAATACACCATTCAGACATAAAAGAACACAGCAAGCTACCATTCCTCCAAAAAACAGATCCTCGTTATCTATCAAATCAACACAACTAATCCATAGAAATAAGAGAGATAATCCTACAGAAGCAAAGCGACTGCTGAGAGAAAGATAATATACCTGTCGGGCATTAACTATCTTGACGAAAGGCAAATCAATGGCTGTGGGATGATAGCTATGACACAAGTTTTGAACTGAAAAAAGTGTACCTACCGCAGCTATGACAATATACAGAAACCAATCATCAGATGTGGAATGAATGATGTTTCTGATGGTGAGCAGCCATATGGCAAGAACCAGGATTCCTACAATAAATTCAAAGACCCTGGCACTTGTAGAACGGTAAATCTTGACTTGCGCAAAGATGCCAGCTGGCTCTTCTTCATCACCATTCTTGAATAAATCAAGCACAAAATTAAATATTTTATTCTTCATCTTTCTTCTTCTCTTCTATTAGATTTGATTCATCTTCTTCCTTTGATTTCTTTGATGCAGCCTTCTTTTTCTTAGGCAGTCTGCCAGCCTTGCGCAGTGCTTCGGCGATGATCCATTGCAGCTGGCCGTTGGTTGAGCGGAACTCATCCTCCGCCCACGCTTCAATGGCACTCATCGTTTCCGAATCAATGCGCAATATAAAACTCTTCGTATTTGTTTCCTTTTTAGCCATACTTTTTAAATGCATGAACTTTCATGGCATGCTTCATCCACTTACAAAAGTTCTATTAATGATTCAATGTTCCCGTATTTACTACAGGCTGGGCAGTATCATCGCCACAGAGCACTACGAGCAGATTGCTGACCATGGCAGCCTTCTTGTCGTCATCAAGCTCTACCACATCTTCATCGCTCAACTTCTGCAATGCCATCTTCACCATCGACACGGCACCCTCTACGATCTTCTCTCTAGCAGAAATGATGGCTGAAGCCTGCTGGCGACGAAGCATCACGGCTGCTATCTCCGGCGCATAAGCCAGATAGTTGATACGAGCCTCTACTACCTCGATACCTGCCATTGCCAATCGCTCATCGATGCGAGCCTCCAACTCCTTATTGATTTCATCACTTCCATCTCGAAGCGTAATCTGATTCGACTTTTCCCCCTCGTCATCATCGTAAGCATACTGTCCGGCTACTTGTCGGAGAGCAGCATCTGCCTGAATCTGGACAAAGCGGTCCAGCATGTTCATGATCTGTGCAGCAGAAGCACCGATGCCTGCCTGACCCGTAGAACCCTCAGCCATGGTCTGAGTATCAATCTCGAAGATAGCCTTGTAGGTATCCTTCAGTTTCCATACCAGCACCATACCAATCATAATCGGATTACCCGTCTTGTCATTCACCTTGATAGGTTCGGCATCGAGGTTGCGCACACGAAGCGAAAGCTTCTTCTGACTGATAAACGGATTCAGCCAATAGTAACCCGGCTCTGTAAAAGTGCCACGATATTTACCGAAGAAAAGCAACACGCGAGCCTGACCCGGCTCAACCAGGATGAAACCGCAGACGCAGATGATGCTCAGGATGAGAAGCAGTACGCCACAAACACCACATACATTTGTCAGCCAGTCCTCTTGCGAAACGCAGGCAAATATAAACAAGCCAACTCCAGCCAAAAAGCCGATGATGTTTAATACTAACATCAGGATGCCATTCAAGGTCTTTCCCTGATACGTAAATTCCTTATTCTCCATAATTTTACTTTATTTATTACGTTATTAATGTTGATATTATTTTGATATCGCAAATATACGGTATTAAAATGATATCACAAGGGCAGAAGATAAAGATTTCAAATACTTTAACAGAAAAAGGTCGTTGGGACGATACCCAACGACCTTTTCCCAAATTTTCATCTATTTATATATAGAAATATTATTCTATCACTTCCATTTCTTCCTCTTCTATTTCTTCCTTGATCTCCTTCTCTTTCTTTCCGAAATTAGGATCAATCTTCAGGAAAGCAGTAACCAGGAAGGTGATGGCGCAACATGCCATCACGATGATGAAGAACATGCGGTAACCTACCATATCCTTCAGATATCCAGAAACCATGCCCGGCAGCATCAATCCGAGATAGGAGATGCCCGTACAGATGGAATAATGGGAGGTTTTGAACTTTCCCTGACTGTAGAACAGCATGTAGAGGGTAAGAACCGTGAAGCCCAGACCATAACCCAACTGCTCGACAAAAAGACAGCTGGAAACCACGATGAGGTTACTGTTGAGCGAATAACTCAGATAGATGTAAACCACATCAGGCAAGGTGATGGCGCAAACCAGAGGCCAGAGCCATTTCTTCATTCCATCCCTGCTCACCAGAATTCCACCAAGAATTCCACCCAGCAGCAAACCTATCAATCCCACAGTACCATTGGCAAAACCATATTCCTGAGGTGACAGTCCCAGTCCACCCTGCGAATTAGGACGGAGGATGAAGGTCTTGGTCATGGTGTTCAGAAGCGCTTCAGGGAATCGGTAGAATAAGAGAAAGAGCATCACACAGACGGTTTCACCCAATCCGAACTTCACGAAGAAGGTGCGGAACATGTTCTTCAGTTCATGAGCCACTTCACCCACCGTTCTGTCGGTCTGCACATCATCCTTCGGGCGAGGCATGAAGCGGCTGTGGTAGAGCCACAAACCGATGAAGATACCTGCCAGTCCGTAAAAGATAAGCGCCCATGAGAAGCGAATCTGGTTGCGGAAGAGAACCTGAAGCACACCTGCCAGCATCACCAGAAAACCATTCACAAAGATGATGGCGAGGCGGTAGAAGGTATTTCGCAAGCCTACAAACTTAGTCTGCGTATGTTCATCCAGCTCAATCATGTAGAAACCATCTGCAGAAATGTCGTGGGTAGCACTACAGAAGGCGATGAGGAAGAAGAAGCACATCGTTGCCTGGAACCAGAAGGCGGTAGGCAGCGAGAAGGCGATGCCAGCAAGGGCAGCTCCAATGAGTGCCTGCATGGTGAGCACCCACCAGCGCTTAGTCTTCAGCAAATCTATGAACGGACTCCACAAGGGCTTGATGACCCAGGGCAGGGCGAGCCATCCGGTATAGAGACCCACCTCAGCATCGGTCAGCCCCAACTGCATGTACATCACCACAGAGAGGGCGGTTACGATGACGTTGGGGAGTCCTTCTGCAAAATAGAGGGTCGGAATCCATGCCCATGGACTCCGACTGTTTTTCTTTGTTACCATTTTACATCACTATTTATAAAGTTTCTTGATTTCAGCACCCTGATAGTAGTGCAGCAGGATGGCATCATAATGATAACCCTGCTCGCCCATCACGGCAGCACCAATCTGGCAGAGACCTACTCCATGCCCCCAACCGGCTCCGATGAGTTCGAAACGCTGAGGCACTCCCTGTTCATCCTTATCATACTTATCCACCACGAAGGCTGAACTCAGCAGATGACTGTCGCTCAGCGTACGGCGGATTTCGAGTTCCTTACCGATGGTAAAGGTCTTCTCTGTTCCGATGATCTGGAGCTTGCTGATTCTTCCACTCTTTCCGCGCTCCACGGCCTTCATGTCTAGGATGGCACCCAGGTCCATCTTCAGTTTGTCGGCGATGAGCTGCTGCAACTTCTCCTGGCTGAGCGTTTCCTTCCAGCGGTAGAAATTGACGGTTTCCTGATCATAGTCGTTGAGCACTTCTGACAGGATTTTCTTGTCCTGCGTGTTGCAAAAAGCTGGCGGATTGAAGCGGATCCATTTCTCTGCCTCCTCCTCATTGGTCAGATTAGGCAGTGTATGTTCCACGCCCAGGGCGATGTCGCGAACCGCCGTGAGATAAGTCTTCGGCGTGTCCTCCCAGCAATACTGGAATTCCTCGGTTATTCCGCCGCAGCATTTCGAGAATCTTGCATCGCAGATTTCTTCGCCGTCCATCAGAATCTGTCCCTTGGTTTGGCGGATGGCTTCAGCTACATGGGGCGATGTTTCCTTGGTGATACCCTGGTAGCGCTGGCAGTGGTCGTCGGCACATACATCAAAGAGGGTGTGGTCGTCGCGGTCGTACCAGCGGATGAGCGTATCTTCCTTCTTGGTGAAGGAGAAGAAGTTGTTGCCGCTCTCAGCCACCTCTCGGCGCTTCTTCATCTGTGCCAGGAGCCATGAACGGGAGATGACGGCGTGCGCCTTCAGAAGTTCGAGACTCGAAGTGGCACTCATCTCACTGCTGATGACGCTCTCCAGATATTTTTCTACAGGCAACTCATTGATTGCCACAATCTTATCCGATTCTACCACAAAGCGGAGCGTGCCCAGGAAGGTTTGGGTTTCCTTGCGCTCCCAGTGAAAGTTGACACCGATGGTTACGCCGCTCAGCGAAAACGAGGCGTCGGCACTCTGCGGATGGAAGGTGAGCTGGCTGTACTGGTTGCCGTTCCAGAGCACACCGCCCTCTGAGAATTCTACCACCTGTTCGCCCAGCACCTTTTCGCCCTTGGCAAGATAAGGTTTGTTGAGCGAGAAATGAATCTTCTGCGCACTCACGATGCCCACCGTTACGTCGGGCTGCTTACCTTTATTATATAAGGTGGAAGAGGCTTCGGCTGCATCCTCGGCATCCTTAGATGCCTTCAGTTTGGCGATGATGGCGTTCATCTTTTCTTCCGAAACGCCACATTCCTGCAGCAACGAGAGGGCTTTCTCCTCGGTCAGCTTTCGGAAATCTTCCTCACGAGGGGTGATGATGAGTCCGCTCATATCCAGTGCTCCCGGCGAAACCACAAACTGGGCGTCGCCTTCGGCAAAATAGGCTTCCGGACGGTGCTTTTCTCTCGGAATGACCACGCTGATGAATTCCTCGCCCTTGCGCCAGGAGATGATGTTCATCATCGGTTCGGTTTCGTCGCCACGCTGAGGCATTGCCTTGTAGAGACGGCGGAAGAGGGCCTCATCGCTCTCAGCACTCTTCGAGATGATGACGAAGGCGGGAACGATGAAGTCGCGAACCACTGAGATTTTCTCCTCATCATTGAGAGAGATGATGTCGGTCAGGTTGCGGGAGAGACGCTGCCAGTTGGCCTGAAGAGGAAGGATGCCGTTGGTTCCTGCCTGGAAATGAAGATGGTCTGGAGCCGATGCACCACACTTCGGACCGTTGTAGAACACCATCAGGTCGCTGTGCAGACTGATGAAGCGGTGCATCTCGCCGTAGTTCTTGTAGATGAGCTGAGGCTGATGCTTGCGTGCCGGAATGGTGAAGTGGACTGGCAGAATCGGGAACGGATTCACCAGAAGATGGAATTTTTCGTCTATCTGCTTCGACATCTGTTCCTTAGGACGGTTTTTGTCGCAAAGGAAACAAGGGCGCTCGCCCAGGGTTTTCTTATCTATCTTGGCGCCCGTACTTACGATGCGGGCTGGGTTCCACTGCAGTTTCAGCTGGTCGGAGAACTGGCGGGTTTCTACATGCTTGAGGTCGCGGAAGCGGTGGCGCGCATCGGTCCAAACCTCCAGCTGACGGTTGAAGAAACGCGAGATGCTGCTGTCTTCCATAATGTCGGCCTTGCCCTGCAGCAGGTGCTGGCGTGCCTTCAGTTCCATGGTGCGCAGGCGGTCCTTATACAGGTTGTTGGCGTTCACCTTCTCTACGCTGAGGGCTGCATCGCTGTTACCTCCCCAGCGGCGGCAGAGGTAGAGTTCGTCGTAGATTCTGCCGATGCGGTAACGGCGAGAAAATGCCAAGCCGAGCGCATAATCCTCACCATACGAGGTGTTAGGAAACTGGATCTGTCTGACCAGCGGTGTGAAGAAGGCGCGCGGAGCACCCAATCCGTTGATACGCAGCGCATTGTTGCATCCGTTTTCATCGGTCCACTCCTTGTGGTCTATCAGTCCCGGTGGCAGGGTGTTGAGGTCGAAGTCGCACATGCGGTACGAGCCGATAATCATGGCTGCCTTCTGCTTGTAGAAGGCATCTACTATCTTCTGAAGTGTCTTTGGTGAAGAATAGAGGTCATCGCTGTCAAGCTGTACAGCAAACTTTCCGCAGAAACTGCTGTTGATGGCTTCGTTCCAGCATCCACCTATTCCCAGGTCGGTTCTCTCCGGCACAATCTGTATCAGGTTGTCGGCTTTAAGTTCATCCAGTATTTCGCCGGTGCGGTCGGTAGAATGGTTGTTTACCACGATGACGTTAAACTTGAAGTTGGCCTTCTGTCCCAGCGCACTCTTCACGGCATCAGCCACCGTCTTTTCGCGGTTGAAGACGGGGATGATGACAGATGCCTCGTATTCAAAATCCTGCTCACCGAAGTCGGGCTGGCGGTAGAAGGTGGTGTCTATCAAGGCGCCCGCCTTGCCCAGATGCTGGGTGCATGCCTTTTCCATCTCTATCTGCACCTCGCGGTTGCGCGGGTTTACATAGTCAAACTGCTTCTCGCCGCTCTTACGGGTGTCGAGTTCGGCTTCTGAATAGAGGAATTCGTTGAGATGAAAGATTTCACCCACGCGGCTCAGATAGAGACGGAGGTCGTAGAGGGCGGCAAACTGATACTCTTCGCGGTCGGGTTGGGCGATGTAGTCGGCCAGCGCCTGTGCCTTGATGCACCAAAGGCTTCCAAAGTCGAAGTCATCTCGCAAAGAACCTGACTGGTAGTCAATTACCGGATGTTTCTCCATTTTGCCTTCCACCATCTTGTAGTGGTCGGCGTAAACCATGACGGCATCCGTATCATCTGCCACTCTGAGGAATCGCTCCAGCGTGTTGTTTCCCCATCCTATGGTGGTGTGGCGGGTACAGATCATCACGTAGTCGGCATCTGTATTTTCAGCGATGCTGACAATGGTGTTACTGCTTTCCAGGCGGCCGGTGATGACAAACGTACATCCTTCGGGCACCTGATGATGAGCGGCAAAATCAGCACTCACCAGGAAGTGGATATGCTGTACTGTCTTGTACTCATGAAGCACCGACAAGGCATTCTGCGCATCGTCGATGTATTCGCAAGGCAAGAAAAGGTCTATTTTTTCTCTCATTTTCTTACGTTATTTTTGTTCACTTCAGCCCTTTTCGGGGGGCTAAATCTGTGTTTTTTATCTTTATTTTATCTTATTATATTAAAATATGTGGCAAAGATACTAATTTTTCGGCAAAAAACACTATCTTTGCAGTATGAATAATGAAAAAAAATATCTTTTGGGCCTTACACTTGCCGAATTGAAGCAGGTGGCAAAGGACTTAGGCATGCCCGCCTTCACCGGTGGGCAGATGGCGAAGTGGCTCTATGAGCAGCATGTGAAGAGCATTGATGAGATGACCAACATCTCGAAGGCGAACCGTGCCAAACTCGCTGCCGAATACGAAATAGGATGCTTCGGATATTCCGATGCGCAACATTCGGTGGATGGTACCATCAAATACCTCTTCCCTACCCGAAGCGGCAAATTTGTCGAGACGGTTTACATCCCCGACAAAGACCGCGCCACGCTGTGCGTTTCTTCGCAGGTGGGATGCAAGATGAACTGCCTGTTCTGCCAGACCGGCAAGCAGGGGTTTGAGGGCAGCTTGCCTGCAGGCGACATTCTGAACCAGATTTACTCGCTGCCGGAGGTGGACAAGCTTACCAACATCGTGTTCATGGGTCAGGGCGAGCCGATGGATAATCTCGACAATGTGCTGCGCGCCACAGAGATTCTCACCGCCGACTACGGCTGGGCATGGAGCCCGAAGCGCATAACGGTAAGTTCGGTGGGCGTGAAGAACAAACTGAAGCGGTTCCTGGAAGAGAGCGACTGCCATGTGGCCATCAGCATGCACGACCCTATCCCTTCTGAGCGCGCTGAACTGATGCCTGCCGAAAGGGGCATGGGCATTGAGCAGGTAGTAGAACTGCTGAGGAACTATGATTTCTCTCATCAACGCCGTCTGAGTTTCGAATACATCGTCTTTAAGGGCGTAAACGACAGTATGCAGCATGCCAAGGCCATCATCAAACTGGTGAAGGGACTTGACTGCCGCTTCAACCTGATTCGTTTCCACCAAATTCCAGACATTCCTCTGCAAGGTGTGGATGATGAGAAGATGGAGCTGTTCCGTGATTACCTCACCCAGCATGGTGTCTTCACCACCATCCGTGCCAGCCGCGGCCAGGACATCTACGCTGCCTGCGGTCTGCTCAGCACCTCGAAGAAAATCGGAGAAATCCGTGAGCACGAGGATGAAGAGAAGATGAATAAGTAAGGAAAGGTGGGGGAAAAATGGTTAGAGAATCTTTAAAGATCCTACTTGCCGGCTGTCTTTTATTCCTTTTTCTGGCAAGTTGCAGCCCGGGAGGAGGAAGAAACAGAAAACTGCCCAAGAGCACAGGACAGCCTTACGAGGTGGTGCTCGAGGGAGATACCGACAGCATCGTTACGAAGATACTGACGGAAGAGGTGCCTGCCCTGCCCCAACCCGAACCGCTCTGCCGGCTCATCCAGGTTAAGAAGGGCAAGATCCACGGCAGCTACCTGCTCGTAAGAACTCGCATCGTAGTGAACATCCCGGCAGCGGAATTCTCAGTCAGGCTGAGCCGCAACGAGAATGCTTCACCGCAGACCGTCATCCGTATCTCTGCCCGCTCGCTGCAGCAACTCAGAGAGAAACTCAACCCCGAGAAACTGCGCCAGCTCGTAGATGAGACTGAACTGGAGCACCTCGCCTCCATCATCTCCACCAACCCGAGCAAGCAGAACCGCGAGATGCAGCAGCTGATAATGACGAACTTCGGCATCAGCATGATCATCCCTGCCGAAATGCAGGCAAGCAAGAAGGCCGGGAACTTCATCTGGATTTCAAACAACGCCAGTTCGGGCATGAAGAACCTCATCCTCATGAAAGTGAAGAGGGAAGAACGAAGAGGGAAAGCCAATTCTGATGCTTTTCCTGCTCAAGAGAAGCAGCAGATTGACAGCATGCTCCGCACAAACATGCCCGGCGAAACCGACAGCATGTACATGATAATCCCGGTCCTTTCAGAAAAAGGACTCTGGGAGATGAAGGGCGACGCCATGGGAGGCCCCTACGTGATGAGGCGCATCCGCCTGAGAAAAACGGGGGATGAAATCATCATCATCGGCTTCGTCTATGCGCCCGAAATGAAAAAGAAAATATTAATCAAGCAGCTAGAAGCTGCGATTTCTACTATAAAATAAAACGATAAATGGACAGCAAAAAGATTAGAGTGGCCATCACTCACGGAGATACCAACGGTATCGGATACGAACTCATTTTTAAGGCATTCAGTGAGCCAGAGATGTTGGAGTATTGTACCCCTATCATCTACGGTTCGCCTAAAGTGGCAGCTTATTACCGCAAGGCGATGAATCTGCCTGCCCAGTTCTCCATCATCCAGAAAGCAGAAGATGCTGAAGACGGAAGAATCAACCTCCTGCCAGCCGTAGACGAGGAGGTAAAGGTTGACATGGGCATGCCTACTCAGGAATCGGGTACGGCAGCCATCAAGGCACTTGACCGAGCCATGACCGACTACCGCGACGAGCTCTTCGACGTGCTCGTTACCGCACCGGTAAACAACCAGAACGCACAATTTGAGGGCTTCCAGTTCAAGGGCCACAAGGAATACATTGAAACTTGCCTGGGCGAAGGTGCCAAGGGCCTTTCCATCCTCTGCGGCGGCGACCTTCGCATCGCATCCGTAACCGGAAAGACTCCGCTCAAGGACGTGCCGGCAGCTATCACCCAGGAACTCATCATCGAGAAGGTGAAGCAGATGCACACATCACTGAAGCGAGACTTCATGATTACCAACCCGCGCATCGCCGTGCTCGCCCTGAATCCTAGCAACAACGGTGAGGAGAGCTGCGGACCAGAGGAAGCCAGCATCATCATCCCAGCCATTGACCAGCTTGCCGAGCAGAAAATACAAGCTTTTGGTCCTTACCCTACTGACGAGTTCTTCGGCAACGGCCATTTCGTAGAGTTCGACGGCATCATGGCCATGTATCATGATCAGGCTACTACCCCGTTCCATTCTCTCTACACCGAGGATGGCGTACTCTTTACTGCCGGTCTGCCACTCGTGCACACCGCCGCCAACACCACTCCTAGCTACAGCATCACGGGCTGCAACGAAGCCGATGCAATCTCCTTCCGCCACGCCATCTACTTGGCGCTGGATGCCTTCTGCAACCGCGAAGACTATGATGAGGCCTACGAGAATCCACTGCCTAAACTCTACCACGAGAAGCGTGACGAGAGTGAGAAGGTAAGATTCTCCATCCCTAAGAAAAAGGGATAAGAGAAAGATTCCCTATTCCCGAGAAAAAGCGGAATAAAGAAAGATTCGGGAGGGAAGATGACGCAAAAAAGGCTAATCTGCCCTGTAATCAGACCTCCCGAACGTTAAAATTTAAAAAAAATGCAGATAATTCAGAAAAAATGAGTAATTTTGGCAGCTAAATGGATACTTCCGAATTACAAAAGATAAAACAACGCTACAATATCGTCGGTAACAGCGACGGATTGAACCATGCGCTCGACGTAGCCCTACAGGTAGCGCCGACCGATCTCTCCGTGCTCATCATCGGCGAGAGCGGTGTGGGTAAGGAAATCATTCCAAGGGTGATTCACGACAATTCGCCACGCCGCAGAGAGAAATATTTCGCCATCAACTGTGGAAGCATTCCGGAGGGAACCATTGACAGCGAACTCTTCGGACATGAGAAGGGTTCCTTCACTGGAGCCATAGGCGAAAGCGAAGGATACTTCGGTATTGCCAACAAGGGTACCATCTTCCTCGACGAGGTGGGCGAACTCCCGATTCAGACGCAGGCAAGACTGCTGCGCGTGCTCGAAACGGGAGAATACATCCGCGTGGGTGGAACTGAGATAAGGAAAACGGATGTCCGCATCGTGGCAGCCACCAACGTAAACATGCGCAAGGCTGTGAGCGAAGGCCGCTTTCGCGAGGACCTCTACTACCGCCTCAACACCATCCCGATACAGATGCCTGCATTGAGAGAGCGTGGAGACGACATCCTCCTGCTCTTCCGCCTCTTCGCCATGCAGATGGCCGAAAAATACCGTCTGCCTAAGATTTCACTCTCAGATGAGGCCAAGCAGATCATGCTGAAATACAAGTGGCCGGGAAATGTGAGACAGCTCAAGAACATTACCGAACAGATGTCAGTGCTAAGCCGAGAAAGAGAAATCGATGCACAGACTCTCACCCAGTTTATTCCGAGAGATGAGGAGTCTACACAGCTCGCCACCATACAGAAGGATGGCAAGGACGACCATAACTACGCCAGCGAGCGCGAACTGCTATACAAAATTCTCTACGAACTGAGGGGCAACGTGAGCGACCTGAGACGAGAGATGAACAGCCTGCGCAAGCAACTCGATGAAGCACGCCAGTTGGGCGGTACAGGCGGATATGTTTCTCCGGTTCAGCCGAATACCCAGGTAGCTCCAGTATCATCCGTATCTCCGGTTTCATCGGTTTCTCCGGTATCTTCCGTACCTCCGATTACCGATCTCGACGAGCTACAACACATCCGTCAGGAAATAGCTACAGGAGGCATGAGGGGCACTTACAAACCCGAAGCCGAGGATGCTGAGATTGAGGAGATCAAGGAAGAAAACGAGAATCTGAACCTCAGCGATCTTAGCAAGCAGATGATAGAAAAGGCACTGGAGAGAAACAACGGAAACCGCAAGAAAGCGGCAGAAGAACTGGGAATCTCCGACAGAACTCTGTACAGAAAGATTAACAAATATAAGTTATGAAGCATATACGCGCGTACCTATATATAATAGGAGTCACACTGATGGTGGCGGTCATGGCAGCATGCTCCGTGAGCTACAAGTTCAACGGTGCCAGCATCGACTACACCAAAACCAAGACCATACAGATAGCCGACTTCCCTATCAGAAGTTCGTATGTGTGGGGTCCGATGGGTCCAATGTTCAACAATGAACTCAAGGATAAGTTTGCCAGCAACACCCAGCTCATACAGGTGTCACGCAACGGAGACCTGAAGATAGAGGGCGAAATCACCCAATATTCTCAGCGCAACAAGTCGGTTAGTTCTGAGGGATACTCAGCACAGACCGAGCTCAGTATCACCGTAAACGTACGTTTCACCAACACCAAGAACCATACCGAGGACTTCGAAAAGCAGTTTACATCTGCCAAGACCTACGACACCACTCAGAGCCTTGCCTCGGTGCAGGAAGAACTGGTAACCCAGATTATCAAAGACCTGGTAGACCAGATATTCAACGCTACGGTAGCTAACTGGTAAAGTAAGTGAAGAACGAAGAGTGAAGAATTTAACGGCTTTACTAATCATAAAGTTCAAAACTCAATGTTCAATGTTTAAAGTTCAAAATAAAATAAAGTAAAAATATCGTGGAATTAAACAGATTGATACAACACCCGGAGGAAATGAACCGAGAGACGCTCTACGACTTGCGCGCCCTCTTGGCCTTATATCCGTATTATCAGACGGCACGCCTGCTGATGTTGAAGAATCTGTACCTGCTCCACGACCCGAGTTTCGACGAAGAACTGCGCCGTGCAGCCATCTACATCACCGACCGTAAGATTATCTTCGAGATGGTAGAGGCAGCCCACTATCAGATAAAAAACGCCCCTGAAGAGGCTGAATCCTACAAGCAGCAAGGCGTAAGAGGAATAGGAGCAGAAAAACACGGAGACCGTACTAGCGACCTCATCGATCACTTCCTGGGATCCATTCCTATGGAAGAAGACGAAGAAGAGAAGAAGGAGAAACGTAAGCCTACACCTGCTGACGCGGCTGTAGACTATGTGGCTTATCTCATGGAGACCGAAGACCAGCAGGAGCCAGAAGATACTTCGCGCACCATGAGTCTCATCGACGACTTTATGGAGGATGGCGGTTTCAAACTGCCTAAAATCCAGCAGGACGAAGATTACAAACCAGAATTTACTCCCGAACTTCAGACCGATTCCGGCAAGGATGGCGAAGAGGAAAACAGCGGTGTATTCACCGAAACTCTCGCCCGCATCTACATCAAGCAGGGCAAGTATCAGAGGGCTTACGAAATCATCAGCCGCCTGCATCAGCAGCATCCTGACAAGAATGGATATTATGTTGACCAGCTCAGATTCCTTGAGAAACTGATACTGAACAGCAAGAAGAAATAAAGAAGAATAATAAATAAATAAAACTAGTTTTAAAAAATGGCTTACACATTATTAGTAGTATTAATCGTCCTGGTAGCTATCCTGATGATTTTCATCGTGCTCATCCAGGAATCAAAGGGAGGTGGACTTGCAAGTAACTTCTCTTCAACCAACTCAATCATGGGTGTTCGCAAGACCACTGACATTGTTGAGAAATTAACATGGAGCCTCGCTGCAGCCTTGGTTGTCATCAGCGTAGCATGTGCTTATGTAGCCCCTCAGGCAGCTGGCGAAAGCAGTGTTTTGGAGGGAGCCACTCAGGAGCAGACCGCTCTTCCTGCTATGCCAGGTGCTAGCAAGGATGCAGCAGCAGGTGCGCAGAAGGCTATTCCTGCAGCTGGTGCAGATGCCCAGAAGGCAGCTCCAGTTGTTCCAACAAGCCCTGCAAAATAAAAAATAAGAAAAAAGGTACGAAAAAATTTGGTAGAACCATTTTTTTTTCGTACCTTTGCACCCGCTTAACAAGAATATGGTGGACGTAGTTCAGTTGGTTAGAGCGTCAGATTGTGGTTCTGAATGTCGTGGGTTCGAGTCCCACCTTCCACCCAACTATTTTTGAAAAAGCAAAACATAACCAATATGGTGGACGTAGTTCAGTTGGTTAGAGCGTCAGATTGTGGTTCTGAATGTCGTGGGTTCGAGTCCCACCTTCCACCCAACTATTTTTGAAAAAGCAAAACATAACCAATATGGTGGACGTAGTTCAGTTGGTTAGAGCGTCAGATTGTGGTTCTGAATGTC
>DAWDQD010000011.1:0-75027 GCA_052349145.1 Segatella copri
TTGTATTTATTAACACAAAAAGTTGCTCAAAAATTTGGCTATGTCTTAGGAATCGAGAAGAAGGTGAGGATGGCTGTAGGAAACACGGAGAAGGCTGAACATACCTTGAGGGTTCGTCCTATGCAGCCTGGTATTGTATTTGAGAAAATACTCATCAATCTTGGCGGGTATAAACCTACTCATCTAGGAATGCTAGAGAGTCCTTACGTGAGGTGAGGGCTCTCTTCTACCGTCTTCAAGAAACATTTCGGCATGTCGCCTACTGATTATGAAATGAAGTTTGGCGAAGAGGAAAATGTGAATGATGAGGAAGAATGATAGCATGAGCCAGACAAGGAAGGTTTCTTCGATGGCTACTACGACGGACTGTTGCGTCTCTTCGCCTTCATGCATCTGAGTGGCCGTTATCAGATTATCGAACCTCAATAATAATGAATAGTCTATGAACAACTTTTTCAATAAAATAGTTAGATTGTTTTGTTTATGTGTATTCCTTTTTGGGCATTCCTCTGCGGATGCCCAAAATCGGAATTTACCTTCGATTTCAACAGTGATAATTCTAAATGGAATTTCAGACAACAATAATAAACTGAACTTTCGTATATCAGGAAGTTAAAGGAGTTAAGGAAGTTAAGAAGTTAAGACGTATGTCTTTCAGCTTAAAAACTATGCCAAAAAGACTATTGTCTTAACTCCTCAGCGACCGTAGGGAGCGATAACTCCTTTAACTTCTTTAACTCCTGAACTTACTAAACTTGAATAAGTTATTTTAATGGTCTTGGAAACCTGTATTGTTTACCTCTTAAATACTGTTCCGTGTGGTTGCCGGCAGCTGCCAGCAACGTTGCTGCCATATGCCGACAATGTTGCTGCCATATGCCAGCAACCTTGCTGGCAGCCGCCAACTATTAAATAAATCTAATTCTTCAGGTCGTTAGATACACCTTCTATGATTATTTCATATATTTGCAATGAACTATAAAACAAGGCAATTATGGACTTAAAGTATGATGTTTATACCATTACCAATGCTGAGGGTAGTGGTGAAGAACGTAAATACGTTCGATTGAAACAGCATGAGGCGATGACGGCTAGCGAACTGGAAGCCACCATCCAGCAAAGATGTACTCTCACCAAGGGTGATGTAGCAGCAGTGTTCACGGAACTTCATGACATTGTTGTTAGTGAGTTCTCGATGGGGCGCAGGGTTTATGTTCCTAAACTGGGATATTTTTCGCTTGCTGTAAACCTGGAAGTGCCGGAGGATAATCCTGACAAGAAGATTACGGGAAAGGAAGTAAGATTGCGTGGTATCAATTTCCGTCCGGAGGCTGGTCTGTTACAGGAAATAGACAGGAATGTTCATTTTATACGTTCCGAGTATACTGGCCGTTCCAACGTCTTTACTGAAAAGAAACTTTGGACAGTATTACAGGAATTTTTCCAGGAGAACCGCTATCTCACCATCAGTCTCATGCGAATGAAGTTTGGACTGTCTCGCCACATGGCACAAAAGTGGATAGATCACTTCATTGACAAAGGCTTGTTGGTAAAAGATGGTTCTCCCCGTTCACCGATTTATTTCTTGAATACATAATAAATCCCGAAATCGCTTGGCGGTTTCGGGATTTTTGCTTATCTTTGCCAACGTAAATAGTAAACTGAACTTTCGCATATCGGGAAGTTAAAGGAGTTAAGGAAGTTAAGGAGTTAAGACGTATGTCTTGCAGCTTAAAAACTACGCCAAAAAGACTGTTGTCTTAACTCCTCAGCGACCGTAGGGAGCGATAACTCCTTTAACTCCTTTAACTTCTGAACTTGCGAAACTTGAATTAAAAATCCTAACTCATAGCTTTTTCCTCTAAAACTCACCGTTTCTTGGGTCTGAAGTCATCGTTTTCTATTTGGGAACTCATCGCTTACCGGATGGAAATCCTTGCTTTTCTTTATGATTTCATGCTAAAAAAATAACACGGACAAATTGAATTTGTCCGTGTGTTTTTTTTCTTGTAAGTGTTACATGATATAAAGTATTTGGTACATGTGATAAAGTAGAATTCTGTTTTTTTACTTACCTTTGCAGTCGCAAATAACAATTTGAAATACTGATAATTAATTTAAATCATAAAATGAAGAAACAACTAATGATTGCTCTGCTGAGCATTGCGCCAGCCTTGGGTGTTGTGGCGCAGGATAAACTTTATAAGGATGAGTTCCCACTGGGCGACATCACCCTTCTGGACGGACCATTGAAGCATGCTCGCGACTTGAACGTGCAGGTGCTCCTGAAATATGATTGCGACCGCATGCTGGCCCCTTATCGCAAGGAGGCTGGCTTGCAACCTCGCAAACCTTCTTATCCCAACTGGGATGGACTGGACGGACATGTGGGCGGACATTATCTGTCGGCTCTTGCCATCAACGCGGCCACAGGCAATGAGGAATGCCGAAAGCGCATGGAATATATGATATCCGAACTCCAGCTGGTGCTTGATGCCAACAATCAGCGCCATGACGCCTGGTGCCATAACTATATCGGTGGTGTTCCGAATAGTGCCAAGATGTGGACGGCTTTCAGTAAAGGAGATTTCGGACCTTACTTCGGAACATGGGCACCTTTCTATAACATTCATAAGATGTATGCAGGACTTCGTGATGCATGGCTCTATTGTGGAAATGAACAGGCAAAGAATCTGTTTCTGAAGTTCTGCGATTGGGCAGTTGATATAACACGTGATTTGAGCGATGAACAGATGGAGAAAATGCTGGGTAACGAGCATGGAGGTATGAACGAGGTGCTTGCCGATGCATACGCTATTACCGGAGAGCAGAAATATCTGGATTGTGCCCGCCGCTTCTCCCACAGACAGTTGCTTGTGCCTTTGAAAAACGGCAAGGACTGCCTTGACAATATGCATGCCAATACGCAGATTCCGAAGGTTGTCGGCTATCAGCGCATCGCTGAGTTGGCTCATGATGTGCAATATCATAATGCCAGCGAGTATTTCTGGGAAATTGTGACACGTCAGCGCTCGCTGGCTTTGGGTGGAAACAGTCGTCGTGAGCATTTCCCAACCAAGGAAAATTGCATAGACTATATCAACGACATCGATGGTCCTGAGTCGTGCAATACTTATAATATGCTGAAGCTTACTGAGGATTTGAACCGAGTGAAGCACGATGGCATGTATGGCGACTTTTACGAGACTGCGATGTTCAACCATATCCTCTCTGCCCAGCATCCGCAACATGGCGGCTATGTTTATTTCACTTCCGCCCGTCCTCGCCATTATCGCAACTATTCTGCCCCTAATGAGGCGATGTGGTGTTGTGTGGGAACAGGCATGGAAGACCATGGAAAGTATGGACAGTTTGTCTGGACGCACGATAAGGGTGTGAAAGCGGAGGATGATGCACTGTACGTGAATCTCTTCGTGGCTTCCGAATTGAATTGGAAGGAACGGAAGATGGTGATTCGTCAGCAGACCGCTTTCCCATACGCTGAGACATCTAAGATAGAAGTAACTAAGGGAAAAGGTATCTTCACCTTGAAGATTCGTAAACCATCGTGGTGTGATAACTTCACCGTGAAGGGTGTAGGTTTTGATGCCAATAGCTATGAGGAGAATGGATTTGTCTGCATCAAGCGCAAATGGAAGAAGGGTGACCAGGTCGAAATCTCTATGCCTATGCACGCTTACATCAAACAGATGATCAATGTGCCTCAGTATGTGGCAATCATGTATGGTCCTATCCTGCTCGGCATGAAGACGGGAACAGAGGATATGCGTTCGCTCATTGCCGATGACAGCCGTTTCGGACAGTATGCCGGTGGCAAGAAACTGGCTCTTGACAAGGCTCCTATTCTGTTGCCGAAACATCTCGACGACATTGCCAAAGACCTGAAGCCAATTCCTGGCAAGCCATTGCACTTTAAACTTGCCACCCGAATGGAGAATACCATTGATGGTGAACTGCAGCCTTTCTTCGAGATTCATGATTCCCGCTATATGATGTATTGGTTGGCACTCGGCGAGAATGATTACAAGGCTTATATGCAGAAGTTGGCTGATGAAGAAAAAGCCCGTCAGGCTTTGGAGGCTAGAACTGTGGATAAGGTGAGCCCTGGAGAACAACAGCCGGAGACCGACCATCGTATGGAGACCGATGATTCGAACAAGGGTAATACAGAGGGTATCTTCTTCCGTGATGCAAAGGATGGTCATTATTTCAGCTATCTGATGCAGACCAAGGGAGAGACTAATCTTAGCCTTCAGCTCAAGTTCTGGGGACAGGATGAGTGGCGTACAAGTGAGTTTGATATTTATGTCAACGACAAGTTGCTTTGCAGCGTGAACAACAGTCATCGCTGGCGCACTACGCAGTTTAAAACCGTTGATTATGAGATACCTGCTGAATTCGTAAAAGGAAAGAAGGAGGTTAGAGTGAAGTTTGTGGCTCACAAGGGCAAGCAGGTTGGACAGATTTATGGTGTCAGACTTGTGAAGAATTATTGAATAGGCAATATAATTAAGGTATAGTAATGAAGAAATATATATTAATGGTTTGTGTGCTGCTTTCAGCTCAGCTATCTGCTGAGGCTGCAGAACAGTTTGTGAAGTTCTCTTCACCATCTCAGAATGCGTTGCTATTGACAGGCTCGAATGACACCATTCGGTATAGTCAGAACGATTGGGCGGGCGTAAAAATGGCAGTGGACAATCTTCGCAATGACCTTCGTGCCGTAACGGGAAGCGACAAGGCTCCTGTCATCGTGGCAACTGTGGGCAAGAGTGAGTTGGCGAAACGATATGCCAGGCAGTGCAAGCAACTGAAAGGAAAATGGGAAAAATATCTCATTTTTACGGATAAGGGGCAGTTGGTTATCTTGGGATCCGACAAGCGTGGTACCATCTATGGTATCTACGAATTGTCGCGTCAGATAGGTGTGTCACCCTGGTATAGGATGGCTGATGCGCCCATCGCTCATCACGATAATCTCTACATCACTCCAGGCACTTATACGGATGGAGAACCTAAGGTAAAATACCGTGGCATCTTCATTAACGACGAGTGGCCATCGTTTGGAGGATGGTGCACCAATAAGTTTGGTGGCATCAACTCCAAGGCTTATCGTCATATCTTCGAACTCTTGCTCCGCTTGAAAGCCAACTATTTCTGGCCTGCCATGTGGGCTACAGCCTTTAATGAGGATGACCCCAAATCGCCACAGTTGGCAGATGACATGGGCATCGTGATGGGTACCTCCCATCATGAGCCGATGATGCGAGCACATAAGGAATATGTGCGCCGCAAGGCTGAGGTGGGTCCATGGGATTATGCACAGAACCCTGAGCGCATCGAGAAGTTCTTCTCTGATGGCTTGAAGCGCAACAGCAAGTATGAGAACATCATCACCATCGGTATGCGAGGTGATGGCGATGTGGCGATGGGCAACGGCAAGGACGAGGATAACATCAAGACATTAGGCAAGGTGATAGAGGCACAGCGTCGCATCATCAAGGATTGCTATGGCAAGCCGGCAAGCTCTGTGCCGCAGCTCTGGGCTATCTTTACCGAGGTGCAGCGATACTATGATGCGGGATTCACCGTGCCAGATGACGTAACCCTGCTCTTCTGCGACAACAACTGGGGCTATATCCGCCGCAAGGGTACTGCCGCAGAACGCAAGCGCAAGGGTGGACTGGGCTTGTATTATCACATCGACATGAATGGTGGTCCTTGGAACGACCGCTGGGTGAACACCACAACCATCCCGAAACTCCGTGAGCAGCTGCATGAGGCATACGCCAGTGGCATCGACCGTATCTGGATTATCAACGTGGGCGACTTGAAGCCGAAGGAGGTGCCTATCGACTTCATCATGGATTATGCATGGAATCCAGATGCCGTAAAACCTGGTGATGAACAGCCATGGCTGGAACGTTTCTCAGCAAGCATCTTCGGCGAGGAATATGCCAAGGAGATTGCCGACTTGATAGCCAAATACAGCAAGTATAATCTCCTTAGGAAGCCTGAGGCTCAGGTGCCAGGCTTGTTTAATGAGCATGAGATGCTGGTGATGTCACAACGTTGGCAGTCGCTGGTGGAAAGGGCAGAGCTGTTGCGCCAGCAGATGCCTAAGGAGAAGCAGGATGCTTTCTACCAGTTGGTTTATTATCCAGTGGTGGCAAGTGCTGGTGTGGTAGAGATATACAACCATGCCACCATGGGTGACAGCCTCGGTGTGGAGGTATTGATGAAGAAAGACCAGCAGTTGAGCGACTATTATAATAATGTGTTGGCAGGTGGCAAGTGGAAAGGCATGATGATGGACAATCACATCGGCTATACCCTATGGTCTATCCCTGACAAGAATCGCAATCCGATGACCTTGGGTATGAAGGTAGAGCATCCGTTGAATGTACCTGTTTCCACCACGGAGATTGGCATTCCAGCCTATCAGTACAGCCGAATCAAGGAAGGTAAGAATGCCAAGTGGATTTTCTTGCCAGACTTGGGTAGAGGTAAGGGATGCATGGGCATCGACCATGTGATGGCAGCAAGTGAGCCGGATGGCAAGGGTGCGTCGCTGGAATACGATTTCGAGCTTTCTTCCGATATGCAGCAGCTTTCCATCGCTCTCGGCATTCTGCCAACCCAGGATGTCTATCCAGCTCGTGGCCTTCGCATCGGCGTTCAGATAGATGACCAGCCATTGCAGATTGTGGATGCTCGCGCAGGATTTGTGGATACCTTTGCCGAGTACACTCCTCAGAATCTCGCCGTGTCAAAGGTGTTGAAACCATTGCCTCAGCAGCCTAAGCTGGTTTTGAATGGTTGGTGGAAGGGAAAGCGACAGCTTAGAAGAGACGAGGTGTTTGACAACCAGCGTTGGTTGGCAGCTACATCTTCATCTGCAGTCAAGGCTGGTAAGCATACGCTTCGTATCGTGATGATAGACCCTGAGATTGTCTTGGAGCAGGTGGTTATCAATCCCGACAACAACAGATATAGCTATTTCGGGCAAAACTTGTAGGTATAATGTCTTAAATATGCTTTTCTGAGGACTTTGAAAGAGTATTGGAACATGAAACAAGGTTTTGGGAACATATACCAAAGCCTTGTTTCTCTTTTTGCAGTAAATTTGCAGCCGAAACAGAAACAAATGTATAAGAATGAATCTGATGTCTAGTAATATAGATGTATAATTTAACATATAATTTTTTTAAAAACTTAAAGATTATGAAGAAAAAGTATTTGAAACCAGTAGTGGAGGTGTATGAAATGCAACTTCAGGGTGCATTGTTGGCAGCCTCCGATCCTAAGGAGCTTGAACTTCCAAAGGATGATGAATTTTATGATGGTCCGCTTGGATAAACTTATGTCTGGTAAGTAGATAATAAGTAATTTGTTTATTGGAATTATTAATTAGTAATAAAATTGATTATGAAAAAATTTATACTTTCTGTATGTGCTGCCCTTATGCTTTTCTGTGGGGGGGGCATCCGCTAAGGTCTCTATATTGAAGAGTAATTTCGACTTAGGAACTTCTTCTGCAACCTATGATAAAGTGACTGGCAAATTTGAGTGGTCAACGACATGGAACAACATGATGGACTTATTTAGAAACTTGCAAGGTCAAGTTTCTAAATACAAGCATCTGAAGATCCAGCTCAGTGAGGCAACACATGGCTATCGTTTGCTCTTTTATAAGGGCAATGAAAATGTACCCATGAATATGAAAGATACAGATACTGCGGTTGACTTGGATCTTACGAAATTGGAGTTGAAGGAAGGTTGGACCATCGATGACATAGATAGAATCTGTATAGCTGGTGCAGCAGATGGCACTGGCTCCTTTACTATTATGCCAGCTGACGTCACCCTTGAGACAGATGACATTGAGACTCTGACCGTTACCACCACGGTGGATGCAAACTCTAGTATTAACACCCCATTCCAGTGGTACAAGGGTACTGAGCCTAGAACCCAAGGAGTGGAGAATCATTTCGGTGAGACAGGAGTCTCTGTTTTATGGGGATATGGCTATATGAACAGAGAGGATGAGGGCTATTTCAATCTGAATGGTTATAGTGCTCTCCTCGTAAAGGTTAACAATTTTGATGCTACCAAGGAAAAGACATTCCGTGTGTTGAGTGCGGACAACAGTCATGCCACTATAACAATGACTGGCGATCAGACATTGGCTTCTTTCAACGTCTCTAAGTGTACATCACTGAAAGGTCCACAAGGGAACAATCTTGGGCAGCAAATCACCTCCATCGACTTTATCGGTGAGTTTCAGGCTGACAACACAGAGTCTCCTTTCGCTATCGCAGCATCCACAGGCTCTAAAGTCTCTTACGACCGTAATTTCACACAGGGCCAGCCAAGCACCGTCTGCTTGCCTTTTGCTTTGACGGCAGAGGAACTGGTAAACGTAGGTAAGGCTTATACCTTGTCTGCAGTTAATGGTTCTACGGCAACCTTTACCCCAGCTACTGCAATCGAGGCTTACACGCCATACCTCTTGATTCCATCCGCTAGTGGCAAGCTCTTGGAGAAGATTGCAGCTACCAAGGACATCGCTAAAGCTCCTACTGTGGTTAAGACATCTGTATCTGGAAGCTATTCTTTCGTAGGTACGCTTCAAGCAGAGACGTCAGTCAAGAAAGATGGTATGGAGGTTTATGGATTCAGTGCAAAAGATGGCAAGTTTGTACATGCAAGCGATAAGGCTAGCATTGATGCCTTCAGAGCATACATCTCTGTTCCAACTACGGCTCTTTCTACTGCAGCTTCTCGTTCTATTGACATCGATTTCGGTGGCACAACTGGCATCAATGAGATTCAGAACGCCCATTCTTCTTCAGCTGCGGCAACCTATGATGTTGCTGGAAAGCGTGTAGACAAGAACTACAAGGGCGTAGTGATAAGAAATGGTAAGAAGATGATTCAAAAGTAAAGAATAAGAATTCATACAAAATCCTGTTAACGAGGGTGCTTCGGCAAGAAGCACCCTCGTTTATTTCGGGCAAAACTTATATGTAAAGATGTAAAAACGGTGTGTTTCTTTTGAAATGCACCGTTTTTTTCTTACACCATGATTGTCTTGCCAAAGTATTTGTAACATACAGCAAAGTGAATCTTCTGCTTTTTTATTACCTTTGCACTCAAAAATAGAAACTAATAATTTTAGATAAACAATGAACAATAAGTTTTTGATTGCTTCGGCTTTGTGTATGAGTATGAGCGCAACGATGAATGCGCAGAATCCTATCATACAAACACAGTTAACTTCCGACCCAGCACCTCTGGTTGTTGGAGACCGTCTCTATGTATATACCGGTCATGATGAAGATAAGGCTGACTTCTTCTGGATGAACGAATGGCGTGTGTATTCCACCAAGGATATGGTGAACTGGACAGACCATGGTTCTCCGCTCGACCTCAGTTCTTTTTCCTGGGCAGACGACCGTGCCTGGGCAGCACAGACCATCGAACGTAATGGTAAGTATTACTGGTATATCTGTGCGCACTCTAAACTGACGGGCGGAATGGCTATCGGCGTAGCTGTGGCTGATTCTCCTACCGGTCCGTTCAAGGATGCGCTGGGAAAGCCGCTTTTTGATAATGGAAGTTGGGACAATATCGACCCTACCGTCTGGATGGACGAGGATGGTCAGGCTTATCTCTATTGGGGTAATCCACATCTTTACTATGCCAAACTGAATGAAGATATGATCAGCTTCAAGGGTGGTATAGATGCTAAGGCTGCTGTTGATGAAAAGCGTGAAGTGGGCAGAATCGTGATGACTGAGGAGGGATTCGGTTCGCCTGACGTGGAGAAGCGCGATTCAACCCGAAAATATAAGGATTGCTACACAGAGGGACCTTGGTTCATGAAGCGTGGCAAGAACTATTATATGATTTATGCAGCAGGTGGAGTGCCTGAGCATATCGCTTATTCCATGAGCAAGAAGCCTTTCGGACCATGGAAGTATATGGGCGAAATCATGCCACAGGAGAATACGGGTTCCTTTACCAATCATTGCGGTGTTACCGACTTCAAGGGCAAGTCTTATTTCTTCTATCATACGGGTAAACTGGGTGGCGGATTCGGACGCAGCGTAGCTGTGGAAGAATTCAAATATAATGCCGACGGCACCTTCCCAATCATCCATCATACCCAGGAAGGAGTGGCTCCTATCGCAACCCTCAATCCTTACAAGCGTCAGGAGGCTGAAACCATCGCTTTCTCTAAGGGAGTGAAGTCGGAGCAGACCGACGAGACGGGTGTTTATATCTCTGAAATCCACAATGATGATTATATCAAGGTACGCGAGGTGGATTTCGGAAATGAGAGTCCGGATGCATTTGCCATCTCTGCTGCGTGCTCATCGCTCGGCGGTTCTTTGGAGGTTCATCTCGATAAAAAGGATGGTGAACTGGTGGCAAAGATAGATGTCAGCAAGACTGGTGGCTGGGAAAAGTGGAAGACTTTCTCGGCACAAATGATGAAGAAAGTGACAGGAAAGCATGATATATACTTCGTGTTCAAGGGATTGAAGGGAAGCAAACTCTTCAATTTCGACTGGTGGAAGTTTGAAAAGAATTTCGCCAATCCTGTGGTTTGGGCTGATGTGCCTGATGTGGATGTAATCCGTGTGGGTGACAGCTTCTATATGGTAAGCACCACCATGCATCTGATGCCGGGTGCGCCTATCATGAAATCGAAGGATCTGGTGAACTGGGAAACCGTGAACTATATCTTCCCTAAACTTACCGATTCGCCTAAGTATGACATGAAGGAGGGTACGGTGTATGGTCGTGGTCAGTGGGCTACTTCGCTGCAGTATCATCGTGGCAAGTTCTATGCGCTCTTTGCTCCGAATGATAATCCCGGTGGAGAGACTTATATCTGTACCGCCGATGATATCGAGGGCAAATGGACTATCCACAGCCGTTTGCAGCATTTCCATGATGCCGCTCTATTCTTTGATGATGACGACAAGGCATACGTGGTTTATGGCACGGGAGAGATGGTGCAGCTGAATGCAGACTTAACCGATGTGGTGCCAGGCAGTCACCGCAAACTCTTTGAACGTGATGCTGATGAAACAGGCTTGCTCGAAGGTTCCCGTATGATTAAGCATAATGGCAAGTATTATCTCCTGATGATTTCATGGACCAAGGGACATCCTCGTCGTGAGGTTTGTTATCGTGCTGATAAGATAACGGGTCCTTACGAAAAGAAGGTGATTTTGGAGACAGAGTTTGCTGGATTCAACGGTGTGGGACAAGGTACGATTGTAGATGATAAGGATGGCAACTGGTATGGTATTGTATTCCAAGATCGTGGTGGTGTAGGAAGAGTTCTCACTTTGGAACCATGTACCTGGAAGGATGGATGGCCTATGCTGACCGATGAGAAGGGCAATATTCCTGCCCAGATGCAGAAGCCTGTACTGGGTTATGACGGCAAGGGACTCGTGTATAGCGACGATTTCTCGAAGGATAAACTGGAATTGCAGTGGCAGTGGAACCACAATCCTGTGGATAATGCCTGGTCGCTCACAGAGCGCAAGGGCTGGCTCCGCCTGAAGACATCCCGTATTGTTCCTAACATCTTCCTGGCTCCTAATACCATCAGTACCCGTACCGAAGGACCAACCTGCGAGGGAATCATCAAGATGGATGTGAGCAAGATGAAGGATGGCGATGTGGCTGGTCTGTCTGCCTTCCAGGGTGATGCAGCTTTGCTTTCTGTAGTAAAGGAAGGCAAGAAACTCTTTGTGGTAGGTACCAAGGAGAGTGTAGCCCTGACGGACAAGGAGAAGGCGGTGACCGGTGTGAAGCGTGAAGAGGTGTATCGCCAGCCTTTGAATCTGAAGCAGGATAAGGCAACGAAATCAAGCATCATCTATCTGAAGATGAGCTGCGATTTCCGTCTTCATCAGGATCTCGCCACCTTATTATATAGTATAGATGGAAAGACCTGGATTCCTGCCATCAAGGATTTTAAGATGCAGTATGATTATCGACGTCTCTTTATGGGAACCCGTATTGCCATCTATAACTATGCAACAAAAGCTACCGGAGGATATATAGATGTAGATTCTTTTGAGTATTTTAAAAGAAAATAGAGATAAAAGTTGAGGTATTTTTTATTTTGGCGGCACAAAGTGATGGAAAAACAAAAAATTTCCGTATCTTTGTGCCGTATTTAATAACTAATCAATGCTGATTTTATGAACAGAAATAAGATGATTTTGGGGGCTTGGGTCATGGGACTATTGTTCCCGATAGAGATGATGGCTAAGGCGAGTTGCACAGATAATAGTACTCGACTTTGGTATAACGCCCCTGCCCAGCAGTGGCTGGAGGCTCTGCCTATCGGAAACTCACATCTGGGAGGTATGGTGTATGGCGGAACCACGGATGAGAATATCCAGTTGAATGAGGAGACTTTCTGGAGTGGAGGTCCTCATAACAACAATAGCAAGAAATCCCTGGAGAATCTGCCAAAGGTGAGGGAACTCATCTTCAATGGCAGGGAAGAGGAGGCGGCGGCTCTCATCAACCAGACCTTCATCCCAGGTCCTCATGGCATGCGCTTCCTGCCGATGGCAAATCTGCATATCACCATGAATAATCTGGGGAAGGCTGAGCAGTTTGTGCGCGACTTGGATTTGAAGAGGGCGATTGCCACGACTTCTTTCGTGATGGATGGCGTAAGATATACCCGTACTACCTTTGCTTCGTTGGCTGATGGCGTCATCGTTTGCCACATCAAGGCGAGTAGAAAGGGTGCCCTGAATATCGATGTTACCCTGGATTCGCCTTTTGAACATCAGACTCAGAAAACGCCTTCAGGGGTTATGCTGAAGGTGAAGGGACAAGACCAGGAAGGCATCAAGGCGGCTCTCACTGCCGAATGTGTGGCAGATGTAAGGACGGATGGCACCGAGGCAACCATCATCGTGAGTGCTGCCACTAATTTTGTGAACTATCACGATGTGTCGGGCAATGCAGCCCAGCGCAATGCTGACTATATAAATAAGGTGAAACTGATGAGCTATGCACAGTTGGAGAAACGCCATGTGGAGGCTTACCAGAAGCAGTTCGCTACTTCTTCTCTGATTTTGCCAACCGATATCAATGCTTCGTTGCCTACCAACCAGCGCCTGGAGAAATTTGCGGGCAGCAAGGATATGGCGATGGTGGCGCTGATGTATAACTATGGTCGCTATCTGCTCATCTCCTCTTCCCAGCCTGGTGGACAGGCGGCAAACCTGCAGGGCGTTTGGAACGACAGCAAAAATGCACCTTGGGACAGTAAATATACCATCAACATCAATACGGAGATGAACTACTGGCCTGCCGAGGTAACGAATCTCGGTAACACCACGGAACCTCTGTATTCGCTGATTAAGGATTTGAGCGTAACGGGAGCACAGACGGCTAGGGAAATGTATGGTTGTCGTGGTTGGATGGCACACCATAACACCGATATCTGGCGCATAGCAGGTCCGGTGGATGGTGCGCAGTGGGGCATGTTTCCGAATGGCGGAGCCTGGCTCACTACCCATCTCTGGCAGCATTATCTCTATACGGGCGACAAGGCTTTCCTCAAGCAGTGGTATCCGGTGATAAAGGGTGCTGCTGAGTTCTATCTCGACTATATGCAGAAGTTGCCAGGCACAGAATGGAAAGTAACCGTGCCGTCGGTGAGTCCGGAACAGGGACCTAAAGGAAAGAAAACTGCCGTAACGGCTGGTTGCACGATGGATAACCAGATAGCCTTCGATGCCTTGACCAGTGCCGTGAAGGCTTCTGAAATATTGGGTGTTGATGAGGCTGAGCGCAAGGAGATGCAGCAGCTGGTTTCGCAGATTCCGCCGATGCAGATAGGAAAGTACGGACAGTTGCAGGAGTGGCTTGTGGATGCGGATGATCCGAAGAATGAACATCGCCATATCTCGCATCTCTATGGATTGTATCCATCCAATCAGATTTCTCCTTTCTCTCATCCGGAACTGTTCCATGCTGCTGCCACCACTCTGAAGCATCGTGGCGACCAGGCTACGGGCTGGAGTCTGGGTTGGAAGACGAACTTCTGGGCACGCATGCTTGATGGCAATCATGCTTTCAGAATCATCAGCAATATGCTTCGTCTGTTGCCATCTGATGCGCAGGCAAAGGAATATCCTGATGGCAGAACCTATCCGAATCTCTTCGATGCCCATCCGCCATTCCAGATTGACGGCAACTTCGGAGTAACAGCCGGTATCGCCGAAATGCTCCTGCAGAGTCATGATGGAGCCGTGCATCTCTTGCCAGCCTTGCCTGATGCCTGGAAAGAAGGAAGCGTAAAGGGACTTCGCGCCCGTGGCGGCTTTGTGGTGGATATGGACTGGAAGAATGGCAGACTGATGAAGGCGAAGATTCGTTCCACCATCGGAGGCATCCTGCGTCTCCGTTCATACGTACCGCTGAAGGCGAAAAAGCTGAAGAAAGCAGAAGGAACATGTCCCAATATCCTTTTTGCATCTGCAGAAGTGAAACCTGTAGTGGAACAGCATCGGATAGCAGAAGGAGTGAAGGTTCCTATTCCTGACGTATATGAATATGACTTGGAAACAGAACCAGGAAGGACTTATCTGATTAAATAATGTCCTAAAATTACATTTGTTGCCATAAAAGTATCATTTTGTCCACCTCTGGTTGGATAATTATTCGTACTTTTGTGGCAATATTTTTTATAATAATCTTTTAGACCTATAAATGAGAATGAAGAAATTATTATTTGCAACCTGTTGCATCGCTTTTTTGAGCGGTTCTTTGGGAGCTGCGGCGCAGAAAAAATCTGCAGCCAAGAATGTTCTGACACAGACTTTGAAAGGGAAGTCTTGGTCGGCAGATAATGGTAATGGTACCTTTACAAACCCTTTGTTTTATGATGAGTTTTCTGACCCTGATATTATCAGAGTAGGGGAGGATTACTATCTGGCGGGTACCACGATGCACAGTGTGCCGGGACTGGTGGTTCTCCATTCCAAGGATCTCGTAAATTGGGAGTTCTCTTCCTATTGCTTCGACCGCTTTGATGATTCTGATGATTTCAATCTCCGCAATGGCAAGGAAGCTTACGGACAGGGTATCTGGGCACCTGCCATCCGCTATCACAACGGAAAGTTCTATATCTTCTCTAATATCAACGGACATGGATTGCAGGTGTATATCTCGGACAGTGCCAAGGGTCCTTGGACGCATCATAAAGTTAATGGCGATATCTACGACCTCTCTGTGCTCTTTGATGAGGATGGCAAGATTTATGCCGTGCACAAGTATGGCAACGTGACCGTTACGGAGTTAAAGCCTGATTTGAGTGGCCCGGTAGAGGGCAGCAGCAAGGTGGTGATTCCGGAAGGCAATGCGATGGGTGAGGGACATCATGTTTATAAAATCAATGGTATGTACTATATCCTCTCTGCAGATTATTCACCGATGGGCCGTATGCAGTGTGCCCGAAGTAAGAGTATCTGGGGACCTTATGAAACCTGCGTAATTAGCGAGCGTGAATCGTATGGTTATGCTGCTGGATGGAGCGTAGGTAACATGGGAATCGGTCGGCCTTTGCCGGAAGATGGTTTCAGTTTTCAAAACAACAAGCCTAATGGTCTGAACCTGGGATGTGCTACCATTCATCAGGGTGGCATCGTGCAGGCTCCTGACGGAAAATGGTGGGGCGTTTCGATGCAGGACTTCAATGCCGTGGGAAGAACGGTGTGCCTGTCCCCTATCACTTGGGTTGACGGCTGGCCTTACTTCGGATTGGAGAAGAACCTGGGGCGCTCTCCTCGTACCTGGTTCAAACCGAATGATATGGTAAAGACACCACAGGCTCCATACGACAGATGTGATGATTTCTCGGGTAAAACTTTTAAACCGGTTTGGCAATGGAATCATAATCCGAATGACAAGATGTGGTCGCTGAATAAGGAGCGAAAAGGTTGGCTCCGTTTGCATTCCATGCCTGCCAAGCAACTGCTTTGGGCAAAGAATACATTGACGCAGCGTGCCATCGGACCTGTTTCTTATACATCTGTAAAGTTGGATGCATCCCGCTTGAAGGTAGGTGATGAGGCTGGTTTGGGTGCCATCAATACGCCATACGCTTCATTGGGCGTTGTCAAGACGGATAAGGGGTTGAACTTGAGATGTTATGATCAGAATACCAACAAGGAAGTTTGGAAGCCGTTGGCTAAAAGTAAGGTAGTATGGTTACGACTTTGGGGTGATTACGATAAGAGCCAGTTGCAATATTCCTATTCTCTGGATGGTAAGAACTGGGAGAATATCGGTGAGCAGATGCTTTCACCTTATCAGTTGAAGACTTTCCAGGGTGTACGTGTGGCACTTTATGCTTTCAACAAGAAGGAATTGAATGGCGGTGTGGCTGATTTTGATGATTTCAAGGTGGAGGAGCCGTTGGCAGACAGAACTGCCAATCTGCCTATAGGCAAGACCATAAGATTCTCTAATCTCGCTGATGGAAGTTTAATGGATGCTACCGGACATGGGTTGATGCATAGTTCTAGTAACCGAAAGGACATGAGAAATCAGGTGAAGTTTGTTGTGGAGGATAGAGGTAAGGGAAAGATTACTTTGAAGACGGCTGACGGACGATATGTTTATATTGCTGGTGCTGGTTTATCTGGTGATGTTCGTCTGACTTCCGACTCTTCCAAGGCAGAGGAGTTTGTATGGCAGGATATGCTTTATAACCGCTGCATGCTGCTTTCTCTGAAGACTCAGCGTTATGTAGGTAAAAATCCAATAGATGGAAGCCCTTATTCTGCAGATTTCCAGGGAGCTGACGCCGGTATGAAGAACGGCTGTGTTTTTACATGGGAAGTTGTTGAGTAAAGATATCTATTCTTAATAAATTAGAAGAGGCAGACTCTCGCTGTGGGGAGTCTGCCTCTTTTTCTTAGTATTGTTCGATTATTCGAAATAGAATGTGAGAGCTATCATCTTGCTATGTGCTGACTTAGCTGATAGTGTATATGGAAGTGTACTCTTGTCTTTTATATTTTTGATGTGATTCTTATCGTATGTATTTGTTATTCCATACATGAATTTCAATTCAGGGCGAAGTTTGAAATAAGGCAGATAGAAATCACACCCCAATCCCAACTCCAGAAACAGATCTGTTTTCTTCAGTTTGATATAATCTTCGTTCTTGCTGTTCAGATTCATCATCGGGTTGATTCCTGCCATGATGTATGGGCGGTGATTGTTGAATCTCTGTGCTGCAAATATCAGATCGAGGGCACTGGAAATGTAAGCCGTCTTCATCTCCTGTTTCTGTTGGATCGGATTACCGGCTCCATCTTTTTCCAGCATGTTGTAGAAGGAGAGATGTCGGGTACCGAAATACATGGCTGGTGCTATGCGTAGCTGGAAGTGGGTGTTCAGGCGGAATTCTCCTAGTACACCTACTGTAAATCCAGTATCCCATCTGTCCTGGTCTACTGTAACACAGCTTTGTTGCTCAATGCCGTCAGCATCAAGATAAGTCACCGGTCCTGCATTCTGGAATTCTATATCCTGGAAGTGGGTGCCTACTAATACACCGAAGTGGAATGGGCGCAAATCGGTATAAGGACGGTTTTCTACCGTTCTTTCCTGTGCGCCAGCCTGGATTGTGATGGCAAGGCTTATGATGAATGTCAATAGTTTCTGTTTCATATATTTATAACGGAATATTCCTCTTCATATTGCTTTCCGTTTTATTTCGATTATGTATAAATTAATCTAATTCTTGAAAATTCTTATACCTAATTGTAGGTATTTCAGAAATTATTATTATCTTTGCACCATAATTATTAGGTAATATACCGGATGTTATGAAGTAAGATAAATTTAAAGCATATTATACAAAAACATTATAAACATTTAAACATTAATAATTATGGCATACGTAATTGGTGACGATTGTATCGCTTGCGGTACATGTATTGATGAGTGTCCATCAGGTGCAATCTCTGAGGGCGAGAAGTATTCAATCAACCCAGACCTCTGCACAGAGTGTGGTACTTGTGCTGATGTTTGCCCTAACGAGGCAATCAGTCTTCCTTAATCTATAAGGATAGATACTTTTAGTTACATAAAACATTGAGAGCGGTTCCTTTGGAATCGCTCTTTTCTTTTTCTATTGTTTAAAGATTTTGTTTTATCGTTATATCCTTTTATTTGCTTATAGTATAAATCATATAAACTAAAAGGGGATTGTATCAATATCTGATGCAATCCCCAATATGTTGTAGTTAATAATGTTATGCTTATTCGCCTGGCTTGAGACCTGCCTTCTCGTAAGCATCGTTAGCTAACTTATTCTGTGGATCAAGCTTCAGAAGCTTATCCCAGTATGGCTTAGCTGTATTGAAATCCTGCTTGTCGTAGGTATAGATGAAGCCCATATACTGGTAAGATGTCTTCAGGTAGCTGAGCTCATCTTCATCACACTGCTTTGCTTCCAGCTCATTGATTACTTCTGTATAAGCAGCAATAGCCTTGTCATCCAACTCATTCTGGAAAGCTGTGTTTCCCTCCTGAAGCTTTGCAAATGTCTTCAATGTAGGATACTTCTCTGATAACTTAGCGTATACGCCGATGGCCTTGTCGATGTTCTCAATCTTCTTAGCTGGATCTTTCTTCGCCTTGTTAACATAGATTTCAGCAAGCTTCATGAAGTCTGTAGGAGCAGCATTTGGATTCTTATCCATGTACTGCTGGTTGTACTCCAAAGCTTTGTCTTCATCGCCCAACTCCTTGTAAGCCTCAGAGATATACTGCAATGGCTTAGGATCGTCTGCCTTCATCTCCAATGCCTTCTGGTACTGAGCAATAGCCTCATTATACTGTTTGTTGCCAGCCAAAGCCAAACCGTAATAAGAAATGATACTAGCATTCTTCTTGATAGAATCGGTGTTCATTACGATGTTTGCATGCTTGAGAGCAGATTCAAAGTTCTTTACGTCAACAGCAGCGCGCATAGCCAAAACCTGCATAGCTGCATCCTTAGGGAACTTCTGGATACCACTTTCGCAAAGGCTCAAACATTCTTCCTTCTTTCCAACGATATAAGCAGTGAAAGCATATTCGTACTGAGTATACTCTTCAAGTGTGTTTGGCTTAGCCTTTGAGAAATACTCATAAGCCTTCTCGTAGTTGCCAGCGCTGAAGAAGTTGTGACCAGCTTCTGCCTCGATAGGGTAGTTAGGGTTGATTTCTCTCAGCTTGTTCAAAGCTTCCGCACTAGCCTGTGGGTCAATTTTACGGTAAACGTTAGAATAGCTGATATATCCCTGAGGATTCTTAGGATCCATTGTCATACACTGACCATACCATGTAGCAGCCTCACCACCATTGTCCTGCATTGCATAGATGTCGCCTTTCAGAATGTAGGCGTCACCATAGTTCTTGAACTTAGCGATGACAGCATCAGCAACAGCGTTAGCCTGATCATAGTTCTTGTTCATTGCAAGAAGGTTACCCAAAGCAACCAATGCCTTAGGATCCTTTTTGAATTCCTTCTGGTATTCCTTGATTTCCTTGGCAAAAGCCTTAGGATCAGCGTTACCAGCCTTCAATGTAGTCTCTATAGGTTTCAGCATGTCCTTATAGTTGACATCCTGTGCCATTGCAGGTGCTGCCAAACCCATGACGAGCAAACCTGCTACTAAATATTTAATTGCTTTCATAATTCTACTTTTTTATATGCGTCTCTTTCTTAGCGTTTTACATTAACGGTCTTTATAGTGATGTCACCTCTGTATGGAAGTAATCCGGTTTTGAACAGTATGAGCTGACCTCTTGGGCCTGAAATGTAGTTTGCGAAGCTCCAAGGCAATGCCTTGTGAGGGTCAACTACAATAGCATATAATGTTCTGACGAACGGATATCTTCCATCCAGCAAGTATGCCTGATATGGTTGCCAGCTGTTATATGGTGTTGCCACATCTTTGATAGATACTCGCATGACATGAATATTCTTCTTAAATGTAGTGTTGGTTGAATCACGGCGGTCGTTGAGCCAGTTAGATCCAATTACACCGATTGAGCCTGGGTTCTGATCCACATAGTCGATAACCTCTTTACTAGTTTTTGCGGCCATGATTTTTGCACCCATTTTAGCTCCGTGCAGTACAGAGTCTACTACATAATTGGTTGTTGCTGAGCGGGTATTATCGAAAATAACTTCGATGTCGCCTCTCTTAGAACCTTTCACAATATCACTCCATTTTGTTGCCTTACCTGTAAGGATACGTTTGATATCTTTTACCGTAATACAAGTATCATTGTTTTGCTTGTTTACAATAAATGCCAATCCATCGTAACCGATAGGGAAAACAGAAGGAATTACATTGCTCTTAGACTTCAAGTAGGCTATTTCACTATCTTTCAAATTACGTGTAGTGAACAAGAGCGCTGTTTTGAAATCTTTAATCATCTGAAGTCCGGTGACTTCATCTGTATACTTCGGCTTGAGTTTAGCTTTTGGGAACTCATACTCAAACTGACTTCTTTCTTCTTCAATGATAGGACTCAAACTCTCGTCAGCCACAAATTCAATTGTGCCTGAAGTAGGAGTATCAGTTCTACCATCTTTGGCTTTCTTCTCGCCACATGACGAGAAGAAAGCCATTGATAGTACTGTTAATCCTATACCTAAAAAAATATAAGATGTTCTTTTCATTCTATTACTGCAATCTAAATACAACTGGTACAGTATACTTAACACGTACAGCAGAACCGTTTTGCTTACCAGGTTTCCACCTAGGCATGCTCTTAACGACACGCTGTGCTTCACGGTCAAGTGAAGGGTCTACGGAACGAGCTACCCTAACATCAGAGATAGAACCATCACGTTCTACCACGAATGATACGATAACACGCCCCTGTACACCATTCTCCTGTGCAACGACAGGATACTTGATGTTGCTTGCAAGGTAAGACATCAAAGCTCCATTTCCACCAGGGAATGAAGGCATCTCCTCTACGACGTCGAAGACCTTAGTAGCAACCTCAGGTTTTGGTGCTGGTGGTGGAGGTGGAGCTGCCACTGCAATATCATTTCTTACAGCTTCAACTGTACGGTCCTTCACACCTTCCTTGTTTTCAGTACCGACTGCAACTTTGTCATCCAGTTTATCCATCTGCTTAACCTGGTTTTCCTCTTTTACGAGTTCATCCTTCTTAATGACAGGTGCGGTAAACTTCTGAGTTTCGCGGGCCACAGGAATCTCCTTTTTCATTTCAACCTTAGGCTTCACTGGCTCCTTCTTCTTTTCTTCCTTCTTAGCCTGCTGCTGGAGTTTAGCCAACTCCATAGCTTCCATATATGCTTGCTGCTCTTCAGCCTGTTTCTGTTCGATAACCTTCCAAGCTAAAAAACCACCCACGAGAGCTGCAGCAATGACCAAGATAAGCAGAGCCTTGATGTTTCGGCCAGAAGTACCCTTACGGAGCTTGTATGCACCATACTCCTTGTTCTTTCCGGCGAAAACCATTTCGACCCATTTAGGATCGTAAAGATCAATTTTTGCCATTTCTTTCTTGTTTTAATTGTTAGTACACATCTTACATCTTAACGTTTCTAGACTTGAGAAGCTTCTCATCGTCTCCGCTAATCTTATCGATGACATACGTACCAATGTTCAAAATCTGCATTTCATCGAGTGCATCAACCATATTCTTATATGAAGCATTATCTGTAGGCTTGATGACGATAGTAAGAGTAGGAATCTTTCCGTCCTTCAAGTTACCAGCCTTCAAATCGCTCAACTTCTTCTGATAGATGCTATCAGGATACTGCTTAGGATTCTTCTGACGGTCCATGTTCAACTCCTTGACAGCAAGTGCGATTCTTTCTACAGGGCGTGTGCCGTTTTCTGTAGCATGCTCTCTCAAGACCTTACGGATGCCCTGGCTTCCCCATGTAGTCTCCTTGATCCATGTTGGATCATCGTACTTAGGAATACCAGCACCATAATAAATCTTGTTGTCTGCTGTTATGTAGAGTGTCACAGTTTCAGAAGCCTTAGCTTCGTTCTTCTGATCTTCTTGAGTATTCTCATCATTACTTGGCATAGTCAGCTCCATAGTCTGAGGTTTGCTCAAAGATGTACACAGCATGAAGAACGTGATAAGCAGCATGAGCATATCCACCATAGGCGTAAAGTCTACGCGGACATTCATTTTCTTTTGTTTGCTTTCTTTCTTTGCCATTTATTCGTCCCCCTGTTGTTTTAACTGTGTAATCATATAGTAATGACTCTCGTCCATATCCTGGAGTTCGTTCATCACTCTCTTAACGGTCTTGTAAGGTGTAGAAGCATCTGCCTTCAGGGCAATCTTGATGTCTTCGTTTACGTTACGAGCTGCGTCAACCCACTGCTGGAACTCGCTCATACCGCCCTTAATACTGTCGAGAGGAATACCTTTAGTCTGGAGATACTGTGGACGCTTAGAAGCGTTCATTGTCAGATAAGTACTCAAGTCGCTCATAGGTACGCCGAACATACCTTCGCTCTTGAATGTCTCAATCTGTTTTGGGCTCAATGACACGCCGAATGTACCTGTCATTGTGCTCAGTGTAGCTCCCAACTGATCAGTATTATCAATACTCATAAATACTTGGCCCTCGCCGGTAGGATTACCAGCCTTGTCCTTTTCAGGACTAACCAAGATGGTCAAGACACCGTTCTCTGGCACTTTAATCTCAGACACAGAACCTGGTGTATTTACCTTAACTGGCTCATTCTTTACGAAAGTAGAGGTGAGCATGAAGAAGGTAAGCAGCAGGGTCATAACGTCTGACATAGGCGTCATGTCGATCCAGATGTCACTCTTCTTAATTTTTACTTTACCCATAGCGATAAAATTTTAAAGGGTTAGCAAAAATTAAGCCTCTTCTGCGTGGTTAGCTTCGTATGTCTGAGCAATTGAGTAACCTACCTCGTCGAGTGCGTATGTCAACTTATCTACCTTGTTGGTGAATGTGTTGTAAGATACAACGGCACACCATGATGTCAAGATACCGAATGCGGTGTTGATCAACGCCTCAGAAATACCTACAGAAAGTGCTGCTGAGTCAGCGCCACCACCTTCACCCATGGCCTGGAATGACTTGATCATACCGGTTACTGTACCGAGAAGACCTGTCAAAGTACCAAGTGTTACGATTGTAGCGATGATAGGCAAGTTCATTGTCAAAGTTGGCATCTCCAACTGAGTTGCCTCCTCGTGAGCCTGCTGGATCTTAGCTACCTTCTGAGCCTTCTTCAAAGATGCGTTAGCACCAGACTCCATAGACTTGTAAGCGTTCAAAGAAGCCATAACAACGTTAGCTACTGTACCGCGCTGCTTGTTGCAGAGCTGCTCAGCCTTAGCGAAATCATTTGCGTTCAAAGCTGCCTTGATGTTTGCAACGAACTTAGGAAGAGCACCTGTACCTGTAGCGGTCTTAAGAGCCAACCAACGCTCGATTGTCATAGCCAACACTGTGAGCAACAATGTGTGGATAACTGGTACGATTACACCACCTTTGTAGATAGTACCCCAAATGTCTGCTGGGTGATCCTGTACACCTGGATCCTGGAAGTGCATGTCATTACCGAACCATGTGAAGAACAATGTGAATGCGATGATAGCACATACCACGATGATCCAGAATGCGCCTCTTACTCCCTGAAAGCCCTCAGACTTCTTAGCTGGGGCTGCTTGTTTTGTAGTTGCCATAATTTTACTTTTTTTTAAATTATTAGTTAATAAATTATTAATATTTTCTTTTTTCTTTCTCGCTTCGTAGACCTTGAATGTGTCGTTTGTCAATAAACACAGTTGGGTTATCTATTTTGCATTGGCAAAGATAATAAATTAAAATTTACTATCAGCCTAATTAAGAAGTTTTAACGAGATATTGGCTTATTTTATACCAATATCTCGCTTTTTTCTTGCATTTTGACCCTTGAAAATGGTCTTTAAGCCATTTTTATTTCAACTTACCCAAAGCTTCCTTGATGCGCTTGATAGCTTCAACGATGTTCTCGTCGCTTGTTGCATAGCTCATGCGGAAACAGTCTGGATCACCGAATGCGTCACCACCTACGGTGGCTACATGTGCTTCCTCGAGAAGGTACATGGCAAAGTCAGTTGAATTGTTGATGGTCTTCTCACCATTGCTCTTGCCAAAGTAGCTGTTGCACTTAGGGAAGAGATAGAAGGCACCCTGTGGCATGTTTACCTCAAGACCTGGAACCTCTTTAGCCAACTTTACAATCAGGTTGCGTCGGCGCTCGAAAGCAACGCGCATTTCCTCTACAGCACTCTGGTCGAGTGTGTAGGCTGCTTCTGCTGCCTTCTGGCTGACAGAACATGTACCGCTGGTATACTGTCCCTGGAGCTTGTTGCAGCCCTTGATAATCCATTCCGGACCCGCCAGGAAACCGATTCTCCATCCTGTCATGGCGTAAGCCTTAGATACACCATTAGCAATGATAACCTGCTCCTTCATGCCCGGTTCCTGAGCTATGCTGTGGTGCTTGCCGATATAATTGATGTGTTCGTAGATTTCATCTGCCAACACAAATACTTCAGGATGCTTCTTGAGTACTTCTGCCAGTGCAGCCAGTTCTTCCTTAGAGTATACGCTACCGGTAGGGTTGCTTGGAGAACAGAGAATGAGCATCTTGGTCTTCTCTGTAATAGCATTCTCCAACTGCTCTGCTGTCATCTTAAAGTCCTGGTCGAAACCGGCATTCACAATGACCGGAGTACCTCCTGCCAATTTCACCATCTGTGGGTAGCTTACCCAATATGGTGCAGGAATGATAACCTCGTCGCCTGGATTTACGAGTGCCAATACAGCGTTGCAGACGCACTGCTTGCCACCAGTACCAACGATTACTTCATTGATAGTGTACTCCAAACCATTCTCGTTCTTTAATTTGGCTACAATTGCTTTTCGCAAGTCAGGATAACCTGGTACTGGTGAATAACGGGAATAGTTCTCGTCAATAGCCTTCTTTGCTGCCTGTTTAATATTGTCAGGAGTGTTGAAGTCTGGTTCACCTACGCTCATGTTGATTACATCAATACCTTGAGCTTTCATTTCACTACTCTTCTGTGACATCGCCAGCGTTGCTGAAGGTGCCAATCTGTTTAAACGATCAGATAATTGTGCCATAATTTTATTCTTATATTTGTTTATCGTGTGCAAAAGTAAGCAAATTATTTCTTTTTCGGAAGAAAATTGAGCATTATTTCATGTTTTGTATTGAAATAATAACATAATTTTATTATCCGAGGTGCAAAGTGTGCCCCATGCGGTCTCTCTTGGTCTTGAGATAACGCTCATTGTACTTGTTTGGTACAACTTCGATAGGTACATTTTCTACGATTTCCAAACCGTATGCTTCGAGACCTACGCGCTTTACCGGATTGTTGGTGAGCAGACGCATTTTGTGTACACCGAGATGACGGAGCATCTGTGCACCGCAACCATAGTCGCGCTCGTCTGGCTTGAAACCGAGATGAGTATTGGCGTCAACGGTATCGTAGCCTTCTTCCTGAAGCTTGTAGGCTGCAATCTTGTTCATCAGACCGATGCCGCGTCCTTCCTGCTGCATGTAGACAACAACTCCCTTTCCTGCCTCGTCTATCATCTGCATGGCCTTGTGGAGCTGCTGACCGCAGTCACAACGCTTGCTGCCCAGAATGTCGCCAGTAGCGCAAGAAGAGTGAACACGGACCAGGATAGGCTCGTCTTCTTTCCATTCTCCCTTGATGAGTGCCATGTGTTCCAGACCATTGCTAGACTGGCGGAACGGAATGAGGCGGAAGTGGCCGTATTCTGTAGGCATGTCAACCTCTTCGCCCACTTCGATGAGTGATTCTTTCTTGAGTCGGTATTCTATCATGTCTTTAATAGAAATAACCTTGAGGTTCCATTCTTTTGCCATCTTCATCAGTTCAGGCAGGCGTGCCATGGTGCCGTCTTCATTCATGATTTCCATAAGTGCGCCTGCTGGATAGAGGCCTGCCATTTTACAAAGATCGATGGCTGCTTCTGTGTGTCCGCTTCTTCTTAATACTCCGTTATCTTGTGCGTAGAGCGGGTTGATGTGTCCCGGTCTGCCGAAAGTCTGTGGGGTAGACTTCGGGTCGGCAAGTGCTTTGATGGTTTCGGCACGGTCGTGTGCTGAAACACCGGTAGAGCAGCCTTCCAGTTTATCTACTGTTATGGTGAATGGTGTACCCAATACTGAGGTGTTCTCTGAAACCTGATGAGGCAAGTCGAGCTCATCGCAGCGGCTCAGGGTGATAGGGGCACAGAGTACACCTCTTGCGTGTTTCAGCATGAAGTTTACTTTTTCTGCGTCTATCTTCTCTGCGGCAATGATGAGGTCGCCTTCGTTTTCGCGGTCTTCGTCATCAACAACAATGACGAACTTTCCTTCCTTGAAGTCTTTTACTGCATCTTCGATGCTATTTAATTTGATTTCTGACATGTTTGATACCTTATTATATAGTTACATTTTACTTTTTCTGTTCTTTAATCCGTTGGATGATGTCCGTATTGGTCTGACTGATGACCTTGAGGTCACGGAACAAGCGCAGTCGGAATCGCCACATTCTCAAATATAGCAGTGTGCCCACAGGGAAAATGATGGCTGCAATGATGTTGAGCCATTTCCGCTCGAATGGGCGTGTATGTGCCTTGACAGAAAGAACCGGATATTGGTTCATGTCGTGCAGGATATACTTGTTGGCGGTGTTGGTCAAATCTTCTATTACCTCTTCCAATTCTGCATTGATTCTTTCTATCTCATGATCAGGCTCGTATTTGAAGAATACATTGATGACGTTTGGAAGATGAACCAGTTTGTGTTCCTTATTATATAAGGTGATGTCTTGGTTGATTCTTTCCAGTTTCTCTGCATCCGTCTGATAATCCGGGTCGGTGATGATGACTTCCTTGCCGAAGTAATGACGTTTCTGTCGTAAACCGAGCAGTTTCATGAAGAACTCTTTGTAAACATCCATATTGAATACGGAAGAGTCATTGGTTGCCTTGTAGGTTACGAAGATAGCCAAAGGCGTCAATACTGCCGGTGCAAGACCTTTACCGAACCAAATGGCCCACATGCCACTTCTAGACATTCTGTATCCTGTATTGTCGAGGATGAAGAAGACGATGAATACAAGTACGGAGATGACGACAGGGAAACCCAGTCCTCCTTTTCGGATGATGGCTCCTAATGGCGCTCCGATAAAGAAGAATATGAGACACGAAAGGGCTAGAGTGAACTTGTTGATAGCCTCAATCTTGTGCTGTCTTATCATGTAGTCTGCATCGCTCGTTGACATCGATTTGAAATCAAGGTCAGAAAGCTCCTGTTGTACGGTAGACTGTGCCTGGTTTACCGCCATGAGTTTCTTGTCCTGTGGCAACTTATTATATAAGGTGTCGAAAATGAGTTTTTCGCCCTTCTTGATTTCTTTGAGAGAGTCCTTCTTGTTGATGCGCTGTACACCTCCATAGAATCTCACGTTAGCTTCGTTCAGGTAGATTCTTCCGATAGAATCATATAATTGGTTGAGCGAATCGATGTCGTGGTTGATTTTTTCCAGACTTTTACCCTTTGCATTTCCTGAAAGCGAAGCAGCATCGGTCATACTGAAGTCTCCATCAAAGTCGAGAATGATTTTTTTGGAAACGAAAGTCTCTCGTCTGTATGGTACGGCAGCAGTATTGGCAAGTGCACTGCTTTGCATGTTCTCAAACCATTCTCCACTGTAGAGGCTCAGAACCAGATGCTTCTTTTCTGCTGTACTCTGGAGCATGCCAGAATCTGCCAATATGATGGCGGCATCTTCATAGCTGTCGGTCATGCGGTAAATCATGATGCCGTAAAGCTTTCCGGTTTTCAAATCCTTCTTCTGCACATAAAGGTTGCAGTTAGGAATACCATCATAGAAGATTCCTTCCGGAATTTCCAGTTCCGGGCTTTTCTGTTTCATGGAAATCAGAAGTTGTGCCAGTTTCATGTTCGACTTAGGTCCCACATTGTTCTGGAAATAGAATGAGCCAAACATGATGATGACGGTGATGACGATGAGTGAGCGGAAAGCTTGCATCAGTGAAATGCCGGCAGCTTTGATGGCTGTAAGTTCCGAACTCTCGCCGAGATTACCGAACGTCATGAGTGAAGACAGGAGAATAGCCAAAGGCAGGGCCTGTGGTACGAGCATCAGACCCATGTACCAGAAAAATTGAGCCATCACGTCCATCGTGAGTCCCTTACCGATGAGTTCATCAATATATCTCCATAAGAACTGCATCATCAGCACAAACTGGCAGATGAAGAAAGTTCCCATGAAAAGGAGACCAAACTGCTTGGCAATAAATATGTCTAATTTCTTAATTCTAAGCATTTCAATATTCTGTTGTTTCAGACCTTTTCTTTATTTAAAATAATAGCAGGTCTGTTATTCAGCATGCAAAGGTAATATAAAAAAATAAGAAAACCTTTATTTTTCGTTTTTTTTATATATATAATTAGGTGAAAGTGGGGCTGGAATGTGAGAAAAATGAGAAAATGAAACTTTTTTTGAAAATTTCTGCCGAAAAATTTGTTCAATTCAAATAAATGTATTACCTTTGCACCCGCAAATGAGAAATCAATTGCTTGGATGGCGGGATAGCTCAGCTGGTTAGAGCGTCGGATTCATAATCCGGAGGTCGAGGGATCGTGGCCCCCTCCCGCTACAAGATGAGAGACATCAACTTTTTAGTTGATGTCTTTTTTATGCTCTAAACTTTTCCACACCTATTCACTTCTCATAGAAAAGTTATCCACATATGTGTTGATAACTATGTTATTCCGTTGGTTATCAGATGTTTTTCCTGTTGGTAACTGGTGTGGAAAAGATAAATATGAAAGATTTTCCTATGTTTTTCTTGGTGTTCTCAGAACAAAATATTTGCAAAAAATTGACCAATGGGGCTAAAATACAAAAAAAAGTTGTATATTTGCAGCGGTAAAGTTTTATTTTTAAACATTTGTTGAATACCTCTTCTTTATAAGCATAGAAATTGTATAAGCTGTATGAAACGAAAATTACACCTTATTATATATGTAGCGATTATTGTGTTGCTGACCGGTTGTGCTCAGAAGCCTAGGAAGTTTGTCATTGGCGTATCCCAGTGTTCGGAAGATATCTGGCGCGATAAACTGAATGATGAACTGAAGATGGGCGAGTATCTCAACGATTCGCTTATCGTGAAACTGGCTTCTTCCAACGATGATAATGTGTTGCAGAATAAGCAAGTTAACCAGTTTATCGATGAGGGCGTAGATCTGCTTATCGTATCTCCTAATCAGCTGAGTGCTATATCCAAGTCGGTAGAGCGTGCTTACGATAAAGGTATTCCTGTGATTCTCTATGACAGGAAGACCAATTCTGATAAGTATACGGCATTTATCGGCTGCGATAACTATACGATTGGTAAATCGATGGGAACTTTTATCGCCCAGCAGCTTCAGGGAAAGGGCCGCATCGTTGAAATCAGCGGTTTGGAGGGCTCTTCGCCTGCTTTGGAGCGTCATCGTGGTTTTATGGATGCTATCAAGCCTTATCCTGGGTTACAGGTTGTAGCCTCGGAGGAAGGAAACTGGAAAGAAGAGGGTGGAATCCAGGCGATGAAACGCATATTGAAACAGACACAGGACTTTGATTATGTCTTTGCCCATAATGACTGTCTTGCCTGGGGAGCTTATGTGGCTGCCCGCCAGATGAGGGTAAAGCGTAACTATAAGTATACCGGAGTAGACGGCATGGCTACCGAAGGTGGTGGTTTGGAACTTGTGCGCGATGGTATTTTCGAAGCCTCTTATCTTTATCCTACCAAGGGTGACGAGGTCATAGCGCTTGCCATGAAGATATTGAAGCATCAGCCTTATGAACGCGACAATTATCTGAGCACTTCTATCATAACCCAGGCAAATGCTGCCCTTACATTGATGGAGGCTAGAGATGCCGAGCGTCAGACGCACAATCTGAAGACTTTGCATAAGCAGGTAGACCAGTATCTGTCTGATTATAATTCACAGAAAGTCATGCTCATAGGTCTGTGTCTGTTCCTGCTTGTTTGCCTCGCAGCTGCGGCTTTAATTTTCAGAGGTTATCTGATAAAGGTGAGGCTGAACGAAACATTGGCTAAGACAAATGGCGAACTGAAGCGACTGAATGTAGAATTGGGTGAAAAGAATGAAGAATTGAAACGATTGAATGAGGAGGTCTTGGAACTCACTCATTCCCGTCTGGTATTCTTTACCAATATCAGTCATGAACTTCGCACGCCTTTAACCCTGATAGCCGACCCGGTAGAGATGCTGCTTGAAGATTCCGGCATCAAGGGCAAGAGCCGCGAACTCTTGAAGATGGTGCAGCGTAACGCCCTTGCTCTCCAACAGTTGGTAAGTAACATTCTTGATTTCCGTAAGATTCAGAATGGCAAGATGGAACTGAAACTCTATCGCTTCGACATTGTGAAGACCTTGACGATGTGGGTGGGCGACTTCCAGCTTACTGCCGAGCGTAAGCAGATCAGACTGCATCTGGATGTTGATGACTTGAAAGGCAGCCATGAAATGATTGCCGATCAGGAGAAGATTTCCCGTATCGTGTTCAATCTGTTGAGCAATGCCTTGAAATATACGCCTGCTGGTGGCGAAATCTTTGTATCGTTGAAAGATGAAGGGGCCAATCTCCGTCTTGATGTGAAAGATACGGGCAAGGGTATCTCGCAGGATGAGGCTGATAAGATCTTTGAACGCTTCTTCCAGGCCAAGGGTGCTGCCAGCGGTACGGGTATCGGTCTGGCTCTGGTGAAATCATTTGTAGAGTTGCATCATGGTGAGGCTAGGGTAGAAAGTGAACTGGGAAAGGGCTCTGATTTTATCGTTGTCATTCCTCGTGAGCAGGAGGGTGATTCACAAGTTATCCACAATGATGTGGATATTGTGGATAACTCTGTAAATGCTTCTGCGTCAACTGGTAAGAATGTTGTAGATGAATCTGTTTTGCAATATATTGACGATGGAGACAGAAGTCGTGGAAAAGTTCAGCAGCTGGTAAGTGAGAATACCAATCGTCCTACTGTTCTGGTTATTGATGATAATACCGATATCCGTCAGTATGAGCGTACACTTTTGCAGGATGAGTATATTGTTCTTGAGGCTGCTGATGGTAAAGAGGGTCTGGCTGTCGCCTTGAAAGAGGTGCCTGACCTGGTGATTTGCGATGTGATGATGCCTGTTATGGACGGATTGGAGTTGACAGAACAGCTGAAGACGAATACGGCTACCTCTCATATCCCTGTTATTATGCTTACGGCGAAGAACCTGGAGGAGCATCGCGCAGAGGGTTATGAGCATGGAGCTGATTCCTATATTACCAAACCATTCCACAGCAAGGTGCTTCTCGCCCGTATCGAGAATCTCTTGCGACAGCGTCAGCTCCTGAAGAATCTTTATCAAGGTACTAAAGAGGCTGAGAAGGAGATTTCTGAGGCTCATCTGGAAGATCGTGACAAGCAGTTCCTCAGGCAGCTTCAAGCCATTATCCAACAGAATCTTTCTGATAGCGAGTTTGGAGTTGAGGATATGGGACAGCAGATTGGTTTAAGCCGTGTGCAGCTCTATCGCAAGGTGAAGGCGATGACAGGCTCTTCTGTTGTTGACTTACTCCGTAAGGCTCGCCTTGCCAAGGCTAGGCGTTTGCTCGAAACCCGTAGCATGAGTGTCTCTGAAGTAGCCTATGAAGTGGGCTTCTCTGCGCCGTCTTACTTCACAAAATGTTTCAAGGAAGAGTATGGAATGTTACCTGGTGATGTAGGTAATGTGATGAAATAGAGAGAAATACGCTATACCTGAAGTGTAAAATCTGTGAATATATGGATAAAAATCGTTCATTTCCTAGCATAAAAGGTACATTGTATCATTTTTGTCACTATTTGAACGATAATTACACCTGGGTTTCGCTGAAACTTACTATCTTTGCACCAGAATTTAGAAGTTTATAAATTGTTTCATGCAGAAGTAGTTGCATTTTCATAGGTTTAGGTTTTTAGGTTTTATGTTTTAAGGTTATAGGATTGAGTATTCATTAAGGTAAGTAGTTTTCTTTAAGGTAAAAAGTTTTGTTTTGGGAAATAACTAATAATGAGAGAAAGCAGCTGTATAGACGGGATGTCTGACAGCTGCTTTTCGCGGTATTATCTGGTTTGTTACTTTTTAAGCGGGCATACTATAGCTTTTTAAAGGGGGCTTATTCCCAATCTTCGAATTCCAGTTCCAGTTCTTTGTATTCGGGCTTGAAACTGCTGTTCTCCTTATCTTGCTTTCTGGCTTCTTCTGATGAGGCGTTGCTTACGGACAGACCAAGCAGGCGGATGGGATGAGCCGAGGAGTAATCTACCTGTTTCAGCAGCCGTTTGGCAAGAGGTAGAATATCATCCTTCTTTTTCAGAACCTTTTCTTGTGAGATGCTTCGTGTTATCTGGGTGAAATCGGCAAACTTCACCTTCAGCGTCAGGGTTCTTCCTTCGAAACCGCTTTTGGCGATGCGCTCCAGCAGTTCGAGTACAGTATGGTACAGTTCGATAATCACAGCCGTTTTTAGATAGATATCTTCCAAGAAAGTCTGTTCGCAGCCTACCGATTTCCGTTCCCGGTAGGTGATGACAGGGCGTTCATCTATCCCCCTTGCGAAATCATAGAAGATGTGTCCGGCTTTTCCGAACACTTCTACCAGATGTTCTTCGGATACTTTCCTCAGGTCTGCTCCGTTGAAGATACCCATGAAATGCATCTTTTGCAGTGTTTTCTTGCCCACGCCCCAGAAATCTTCTACAGGAAGCTGGGCGATGAAATCGAGCGCCTTGTCGGGATGAATGGTGCAGATGCCGTCGGGCTTGCGGTAATCAGAAGCCACTTTGGCGAGAAACTTGCAGTAGCTGATGCCAGCCGAGGCGGTGAGTCCGGTTGCCTCCTTGATACGGGTTTTGATTTCTTTGGCAATATCCACCGCCAGTTCTATCCCTTTCTTATTCTGCGTTACATCAAGAAAGGCTTCATCTATGGAGATGGGTTCTATGAGGTCGGTATATTCCTGGAATATCTGATGTATCTGATGGGATATTTTAGCATAATAATCATGCCTGCAGGGCACGATGATGAGGTTAGGGCAGCGCTGCTTGGCTTGAGCGATGGATTGCGCCGAATGAACGCCATACTTCCTTGCCTCATAGCTGGCTGTAGAAACCACACCACGAGGTCCGTCGAAGCCAACCGCTACCGGTTTGCCCCGAAGTTCCGGATTGTCTCTTTGCTCTACCGCAGCAAAGAAGGCATCCATGTCGATATGTATGATCTTTCGCTCAGTCATTCCTGCCTTATTTTTCCCAAAAGTACAAAAAAGATGCGTTTCCACAAAATCTAAGCTGTTTTTTATTGTTCGTTAACGTTTTCGGGTATTAGCCTACATGACCCATCGAAACAGGCTGCGTTGAGCATCTCAAGTACTTGCGTTAGTCAACGAAGCTATCTGCGTCTGCTTCCGGAGTCGTCTCCGATAGCTTGTTGAGTCGTCTCCGTTAATTTAACAAGTCGTCTCCGATAGCTTACGGAACCACTTGAGTAAGCTGAACCAAACACTTGACCTCACAGACTCAAGCACTTGACCTCACTGATTCAAGCACTTGAACTCATTAACTCAAGTATATCATGACACGCTCTTAATTGTCTGTAGTGATCTATATGACTCCCTTTGTCTGAAATAGAAAAGAGTTAGTTAAGAAGTAGAAACTAGCAGAAAAGTGTGAAATTCCGTTCATGCTATATCAATTATGTTGCAATGAACGGAATTTGTTATTATATGTAGAGATTTTTAAAGCCATTATACCTGTTTATATATAACTTTGCAGCAGAAATAAAAAATAGGATTAACAAATTAGAAATTTTAAGTATGCACAACTTTTTAAATGGAAAGAGCGCAGCTATGATGCTTGCACTTTCATTGGTAAATGTTACAGCAGCTTTTGCACAGGATGATAATTCAAGTGCTAAGGAAGAGGGTAATCGTAATGTAATGCTTAATGCAGCCAGTGCGAATGGACCTCGTGAGATTCAGATAGGTTTGCCTTCTGCCGATGTTAACGTATTGGAGAATGGCTTACCTGTAACTTACGCAACCAATCCTCATTCTGTCAATACCATCTGGCGTGGTGATGCAAGTTTGAGCCATCAGGGATTGCTCAAGATTGCAGAGACAGCTATCACTACCGGTAATATCGGTTATGCCGTGAACTCTTTCACCCAGAAGGGTCAGAAAGGATTCAATGGTACTCTGAACTATAAGAGCAATCACTTCGGATTGCAGGAATTCTCTTTGAATATGAATGGCGATTTGGGAAGCGACTGGTATTACAGCTTTAACATGTATCAGGATTTCGACCCGGGAACCTTCAAGATCAAGTCAACTCCTTACCAGGATCGTACTCAGATTTACAAGGCGCTCCTTACCAAGAAGTATAACGGCAACCGTGGTGAGTTTACTGCCATGTATAGATATGCCAACAGCCATAGCGTATATAATTACGCTACTTCGGGTGCTCCATTCATCTATGTAGGCGATGGAAGCGTAAAGGAGTATGGCGATTTCAAGCTCGGAACTACCTCTTATCTTCCTGTAGATAATGATATGACCTATCGTGATATGCGTACTGGTGAGTTGAAGCAGACTTCTCTCTATGATGCCTGTCTGAACAAGACAAGCGAGGTAACCCTGATGAACAACTATCGTTTTGACAACGGTTTGAACTGGAAGGCTACCTTGAAGTACGATCATTCTCGCGGTGCTTTTGTATTCCAGTCACCAATGTCTATCATCGATTTGAAGAGCGATGCCAACAAGGGCGTATATAATTATATGTATCGCGACATCAACGGACAGACTAAGGCTTACGATGGTCAGTATGTTCAGACCCGTATGTCCTGTCTCAATGCCGGTAAGATTGATGAGGCTCTCTTCACCACCGAGCTTAGCAAGAAATTCAGTACATCCACCTTCCGCCTCGGCGTGAATGAGTGGTTCTATCATATTGATTATTGCTCAAATACAACAATGTATGACCAGAGTGTACCTGCTGATGGAAGTTATGCCCTGCGAATTTGGGATGCAAACAAGCGCGACAGCTACTTCTACGATTTCAACAAGAACGCCTCTGAGTATTACAAGGGAAGCGAAAACAAGCTGGCTCTCTACTTCACTCACGATTGGGATGTCACCAACAAGTTGAATCTCTACTATGGTGCCCGTCTGGAGTGGCAGAAGCTGAAGGGTGAAAACGCAGCAGTGAAGAATGCAAAGGGTGAATTCGTAGGCCGTTTTGCCGATTACTATCTCGGTGCTACGGCACCAGATAAGACTAAGATTGCTCCGGCTGACTTGAGTTACAACTGGTTGAACTACGATTTCTCTGTAGCAGCAACTTATAAGTTGACCGATAACTTTGGCTTCACTGGCGATTTCACTTACATCGTTCAGCATCCTAAGTTCGAGGCTTTTGCCCCAGCTACATTGCCAAATACGGATAAGATTTCTGTGCCACTCGGTCGTGCAGGTATCTACTACAATAACTCATGGTTGAGTTTGACATCGTTGTTCTCTTACATATCAAAGACCAACAACAACTCAACTCTGAACTTGCAGCATGGCAGTGAGATCAAGGCAGCTCCTTTGACTTACGATATCCAGACATGGGGATGGACAACCGACGCTGTGGCTCATCCATTTAAGGGATTCGATTTCCACTTCCTCTTCACTTATCAGAAGCCAACTTACAAGAAGTATGAAACCAGCATCACCTTCAGCGATGGCTATGTTGGCAACATCAATGCCACAGGTAATATCGTAGCCGAGATTCCTCAGATCCTCATCGAGTTGGACCCAAGCTACATGATTACCAAGGACATCAAGCTCTGGACCAGCTTCCGTTACTTCAGCAAGACCTACGCCAACATCAACGAGGCATATTACTTCAACGGTCACTGGGAGACTTTCGGAGGTTTGAACTGGCAGGCAACCAAGCGCTTGGCTCTCGGCTGCACCGTAGTCAACTTCCTCAATCAGACTGGTGCAAAGGGTAGTATCGCAGGTGCCGAGCTGATTACCAAGGATGAGGCAAAGGGAATCAAGAATCAGATTATGACGGGTAGCTATCTTCGTCCATTCACTGTTGAATTCACAGCTTCGCTGAAGTTCTGAGCGATATAAATATCAATAAACATCATCGACAGCTTCTATATATAATATAATGTATAGGGCTGTCGGTAATAAGACAAACAATAATACGTTATAGATATAAACAATAACAATTAACAATAATAGTACAATGAGAACAAACAATATGATGAAGGCTGCCTGCCTCATGTTGATGGCATCAGCTACAACTTCTGCCTTTGCACAGAAGATGAACATCGAACACAAGGGTGATACTACTATCATTAAGGTGGAGAATCCTACCAAGTATCTTCTTCTCCCTATCCAGGAAGAGAAGGATGAGGCCCAGGTTTTGCTCGATACAGGTTCTAAGGATGATACCTGGATGGACGTTCGCCTGGCTCAGAATGGTTCTGATTACTATGTGCCTTTCGCTTTGGGCAAGGGTAAGACTGCTACAGTCAAGATTCTTGGCCTGAAGAAGGATGCTTTGGCTCTCAACTTGCTCAAGCTCAGCGATACATTTGATACTACCAACACCGATTACTATCGTCCATCTTATCACTTCACTCCGCTCTACGGCTGGATGAACGACCCTAATGGTATGGTGTATAAGGATGGTGAGTATCATCTTTACTTCCAGTATAACCCATACGGAAGCAAGTGGGGCAACATGCACTGGGGACATGCCGTAAGCAAGGACCTGGTTCATTGGGAGCACCTCGATCCAGCCATCGCTCGCGACCCTGTAGGTCATATCTTCTCTGGCAGTTCTGTCATCGACAAGAAGAATACTGCTGGCTTTGGCAAGAATGCCATCATCGCCATCTATACCAACAACAGTGTGAACCACGATGAGGTGCAGTGCATCGCCTACAGCAACGACAATGGCCGCACCTTCACCAAGTACGAGGGCAACCCAGTGTTGACTCCATTCGATGGTTTGAAGGACTTCCGCGACCCTAAGGTATTCTGGTATGAAAAGGGAAAGTGCTGGTACATGATTGTTTCTGCTGATAAGGAGATGCGTTTGTACAAGTCAAAGAATCTTAAGAAGTGGAATTATGTTAGTGCTTTCGGTAAAGGTATAGGTCAGCAGCCATGTCAGTATGAGTGTCCTGACTTCTTCCAGTTGCCTGTAAATGGTGATAAGAAGAAGATGAAGTGGGTAATGACGATGAATATCAATCCAGGCTGCTGGTTTGGTGGCAGCGCTACCGAGTATTTCGTAGGCGATTTCGATGGCAAGAAGTTTACTTGTCCTGATGCCAACGAAGTAAAGTGGCTCGACTGGGGTAAGGATCACTATGCTACCGTTACCTTCTCAAATACAGGCGACCGAGTATTGGGAATCACCTGGATGAGCAACTGGCAGTATGCCAACCTTACTCCGTTCAAGCAGAACCGTGGTGCCAACGGTTTGCCAAGAGAATTGAAACTTTACGAGAAGAATGGCAAGTATTATGTTTCTGAGAATGTAGCTCCTGAAGTATATGCTTTGAGAAAGGAAACCAAGGATTTGGCTGATGCTTCTGTTGCCGATGCCAAGGATCTGAAGGGTGTTGCAGCCAATATGGAGGGTGCCTTCGAGATCGAGGCCGATGTAACTCCAGATGCCAACGGCATTGCAGGTATTGAGATTTCAAACAATAAGCGTGAGCGCACCATGATTTACTTCGATATGAAGCAGGGCAAGGTGGTTATGGATAGGACAGAGAGCGGTTTGACCGATTTCGGCAAGCAGGCAGTTCCTCACGATATCGAGTTGGCATGGGACAAGCAGCGTGCTGCAGAAGGCAAGGAGCCTGCCCGCATCGCCAATTCCATCAACTACAAGAACGATTTCGCTCTGGCTACCTGGGCTCCATTGAGTCTTTGCGAGGATGGCAAGAAGACTTATCATGTTGATATTTTCATAGATAAGTCATCTGTAGAGCTCTTCGTAGATGGCGGTCGCATCGCCATGACTAACCTCGTCTTCCCTGTAGCTCCATACGAGAATGTGAAGCTCTACACCCAGGATGGCAAGGCTGAATTCAAAAATCTGAAGGTTCACAAACTTGGTTTGTAATCACGTAGATATTGTATGGTCGAATTGTAGGTTTAAATGTAAATAGTAATGAGTCGCAACCTGATAATATTTTAGGTTGCGACTCTTTTTTGGGGCTCAGGGGAGATTGTCCGTGGATAAAACAACCTCTGTTTCTTATTTACCGGTTTGCAGTTTCATTCCCTCAAAAAACTTTTGCTGCAATTGTTTGGCCAGTTGATTATCAGGGTTGAGTTTGAGAGCTTTCTCGTAATCCTGCATCACTTCCAGATAATAGCGTTGACCGTTTTGCCCAGGATTCTGTACGATGCGTATCATATAGAGAAAACCGCGAAGGGTACAGATGTCAGACGGGTCAGCATGCTTTATATTCTCCATCTTGGCAATGGTTTCTTCAGTCTCTTTTAGAAGATTTTCTGTTTGTGGAGCATGCGGATTCATCACGGAATAATTGAGACTTTGCAAAGCTATCTGAAACTTGGGCTGGATGCTATCAGGAAACATATCATCAATACGCTTCATCTCTGCAATACAATTAAGTATGCTCTCTGATGTCGGTTGCTGAAGTTTAGCAAGCGACTGTCCGATAAGCCCCTGCATTGTGAATTGCTGGGCATAGATAACTACAGATGTTGTCATGAAGAAGACTGACATCAATACGAATCGTTTAAAAGTTTGAAATGTCATATGCTTTATTATTTTTAAGTGAAACAAATATGCCTATATATAAAAATCTGTCTCTAGATGGAACTATCGAACGTCCGTTAGTATTATATCCGAAAATGTTTGTACGGCCGAGGATGTTGTTCAGAGAAGAATAGATAATGACCTTGGGACTTAGCAGATAAGTAAGGTTTATATCTACGCTATTATAATGTGGTGTCTTGCCAATAAGAAAATGACGTCCGCTTGCATACGATTCACTCAGCCCGATGATTGCTTTGCCGAATGAATATTTTGCTGTCAATCTCAGATTATGCCTTGAGGCGTAGTCAGGTATTCGCTCTTCTGTGTATTCGTGATAGAATCGCTTGGAATCGTTGTAGGAATATGAAAATGCTGTGGTCAGATGTTTGAAAAGCGAATGCTCTTCTACAAAAATGTCTATACCTTTACTCTTTCCATATCCTTTCGGTTGGTAAATACCCTTTTCCCATAAAGGCAATCGCTGATATTTTTTCCAGTAGGGTTCTATTCGTATGAGTGTACCAGGCGACTTATATTGTATGGATAGGATAGCATGATCTGCCGTACTTTGTCCAAGAGATTTCTTGTTTGTTGCAAGATAGTCATCTTCTGGAGTCTGGCTATACCGACCGGTAGCAAATGAAAGCTGAAAATTCTTGTTAGGAATATAACATAGTGTAGCCCTTGGCATAAACAGCCAGTTGGCATGAGCCATATATTCTGTCCTTGTCGAAATATTCAGGAACACATGGGGCATCATCCTCCATTGGGCATCAATATGAGCAGCAAGAATATTATAATCCAACTTGTAGCAATCGTTTTCGTACTCCATGAGGCTGTTTCGCTGATAGTCCTCCATTCCTGCCGATATTTTTAGTGCATCCGAGCAAATTTTGCGTATTCCTGTTTTCAGATGTATCTCATTCCTGAAGTTGTAATATCGGTCACCAGCAATCTTCGCATCTTCTATATCGTTGAATACCGATGAGCTTGCCATACCGCAAAAGAGCGTGTAGCCAGCACCCCACTGTGCCTTATAGGTTGTGTTGGCATAGATATTATTCTCTTTGAGCGAAAGGTTTTGGTTGTCTATATGCTGTCCTACAGATGTAAAATCATAGCCAACGTATGTTTTCAATATTCCGGCATTTCGGAACTCATTCTTGTATTGTGATTCGCCAGATAGTTTTAGATAAGGCTTGTTGAAATCAAGCCTTTCTGAAAATAACTGATTGTAGATTCCCAAACTTGTCAGTGCGGCATTAAAGGATAAGCTGCTGTGGGAATATGCCTTGGTGCCACCGATGTTCCAGTCAACCAATGATGCGCTGACTCCATATTTGTCACTTGTTGCAGCATCTGATGTTTCCATAGGGAGAACGGAGGAAAGTGCTTGTCCATATTCTCCGCTATATCCACCAAGAGAAAAGTTGATACCTTTAAATATAAAAGGAGAGAATCGTCCACGTACAGCAGTATTTTCTGTGTTTGTACTATATGGAACAAGGACGTGCATTCCGTTAATGAAAGTCTGGCATTCTTCGCTTTCTCCACCACGGACATAGAGCTTTCCGTTTTCTCCCACTTTTTGAGTGCCGGGTAAAGTTTGCAGGGCTGCAACAATGTCCCCGCATGAATTACCTGCCATCACAACATCTAAGGCATCCATAGTCTTGAAGTTGTCACTTTTCCCGAAACTGTAAGTGCTGGCAGATATTACAACTTCTTGGATTGCCGTAGCTTTTTCTTTCATTTGGATAGAAAGATTATGTAACTTGCAGGCATCTGTAGTCTGCATATAGTCTTCAAAACCAATCATGGTAATCTTGATAGACGCTTCTCCGGTTTTTGATGTGGAAAAGGAAAACCTGCCCAGAGAATCTGTCAGGCATCCATCAATTGTGCCCATGATGAAAACATTGGCACCAGCAAGCGGTTCCTGACCGCTTTTTACCATGCCTGATATGATGGTCTGTGCAGCCAGGTTGCAGACTGAAGTCAGCAGCAATGCGATATGTATTATTCGATGTTTCATGCCGCAAAGATACTGCATGAAACTGGAGTTACCAAATTCTTAGGATATACAACTAAAACTTATGATAGAAAGCTAGTTAAGATGCCGAATAACTAAGTTGAAGGACAAATAACTATGTAAGATAAGTCTTTAACTTGGGCACAAATCTTCGGGAAACGGGTATGATGTTTGTGCAATTTCCGAGAGTCAGTTGATAACCATTTGAGTTGCCTCGTGCCGAAGTGATATTATTCACATTGACAGCAAAAGAACGGTGACATTGGAAAATGTTCTCAAACTCTTTCAACTCTTCAAGAGCATGGGTTAGTGTTGTATGGATATCAACAGCAACAACATTACCTTCTTTTAGAAAACAGACGGATACATTGTTTTTCTGTGCTTCCATATAAAGTAGATCGTTGATGGCAATCGACAGATCGTTTCCTCTTACGTTAGTATCATGGATGGTAATAGATACTTCTTCCTGTTCCTTTGTTGTATTGCGCAACAACTCTTCCATTCTCTCTCGTAATGTTCTGTTGTATTGCATTCCGATAGATAATGTCGTAAGAAATATGCCTATGATAATAGTCCAATTTAGAAACAAGAGAAACAGACTGAATGTAATCGTATAATGAAACAAGTATGAGAATAGGAGGAAATTACCGAAGGCAATGATGAAAATCAGTCCGAGTATAGCTACTCCTTCATGCCAGATACGCCAGGGCTTGATAGTTTGATGCAAATACTTCAATATCGTTGCAGCGTATGTTATGTGGCATCCAAAAGTTACCAGTCCGAATAATGTAGCAACAAAGCATTTGTTACCTTGATATAAGCAGAATCCAAATGGCTGCAGAAAATATAAAATTACCCAAATGATGGAGCCAAAGATGCTACTATCTTTTAGCAAGTGTTTACTCTGTTTAAAAGGATATGTTCGAGTTAGAAACGACATGTTGAATCTGATTTATTTAATTAACGCAGCACTATCATTTATCTTCTTTATCAGGGTGTACCTAAGCTACTCTGTTGGTGCACCGGGATGCTTGCCATATCCAGACATTTTGTTTATTATCGTGCTGTAAAAATAAAACAAAGTTCTGAATGACACTGCAAAAGTACAAATAAAATTTGAGAAACGCACTTTTGGAGACGTTTATTTTGGTAATGAAGCATTTTCTTATGATGTCTCAGGACTTTTTTTCTTGATGACATATGCATCATCTTTCATGATAGCAAGAAACATCAATCCTACTCTGTTCGACCTCTCGGGAAGAAAAGTCCTTGTGCCACAAAAAGGACACATTTATATTATGGGCAACAAGAAAGTCGTATGGTAGGAACGTGTGTTTCGGATAAAATATAATAAAAGCCGCAGTTTGTAAACGCAAACTGTGGCTTTTTCGTTTTTTTATGCTATCTTTGCACACAGATAGTGTTTTTAAGGATAGATCATGATGGAACAGCAAGTTAAACAAGTACCTTATGGGGTGGCTGATTTTGCTACGGTAATAGAGCAGAATCTATATTATGTGGATAAGACGATGTTTATCCCGGAGCTGGAGAAGCAGCCTCGCAATCTCTTCTTCATCCGTCCTCGTCGTTTTGGTAAGAGCATATTCTTGAGTATGCTCTATTCTTACTATGACTGTACGCAGAGCCATAAGTTCCAGAGTCTTTTTGGAAATCTGTGGATAGGCCAGCATCCTACACCTTTGCAGGGAAAGTATCAGGTGCTGTTCCTAGATTTCTCCCAGATTACGGGTAATATCGACAAGCTTGAGACTAAGTTTAATTCTTATCTCAGCATCAACCTTGATGCTTTTGTCCGTCAATACTCAGAATATTATCAGGCAGAGATGGAAGAAATCCTGGCGCAGGAAGATTTCGAGGAAAAGATGGAACTGATATTCAAGGCTGCCAAGGCGCACCAGTATCATCTGTATCTCATCATCGATGAGTATGACAACTTCACGAATGTCATACTCAACGAACGTGGTGAGAATGTGTATCATGCGATTACCCATGCCGACGGCTTTTATCGTGATGTCTTCAAGAAGTTCAAGGGTAATTTTGAGCGTATCTTCATGATGGGTGTGAGCCCTGTAACCCTGGATGATGTGACGAGTGGATTCAATATAGGTTGGAACATTTCTATCAAGCCGGAGTTTGATGAGATGCTGGGCTTCTCTACCACTGATGTGGTGGAGATGTTTACCTATTATAAGGAGCATGGTAGTATTCCTGTCGATAGTGATATTGATGCCATCGTCAATGATATGAAGCCATGGTATGACAATTATTGCTTTGCAGAAGAAGCATTGAAGAAGAAAACTCGTATGTTTAATTGTGATATGGTTCTTTATTACCTTCGTAATTACATGGATAACGGATGTTCTCCTCGTCAGATGATAGACCCGAATACCCGTACCGATTACGGCAAGATGAAGAAACTCTTGCAGTTTGACAAGCTGGATGGAGAGCGTAAGGGCATTATCCGCAAGATAGCAGAAGAGGAGCAGATTGTTACCCAGCTTTATGAGTCGTTTTCTGCGTATCAGATTCCAAAGGCAGAGATATTCCCAAGTCTTCTGTTCTATTATGGCATGTTGACCATCAAGGGAACTCGTGGCTCCAAGCTCATTCTGGGCATTCCAAACAATAATGTCCGCAAGCAGTATTATGGTTATCTGGAAGAGGAGTATCAGGCAAAGGCTTATGTGGATGTCAACCAGCTCACCGATTACTATTATGATATGGCATATGATGGTAAGTGGGAAGAAGGATTGCGCTTTATGGCGGATGCCTATGCCAAGGTTTCTTCGGTGCGTGATGGCATTGAGGCTGAGCGAAACCTGCAGGGATTCTTCATGGCTTATCTGAATCTGAATGATTATTATATCACGGCTCCAGAGTTGGAGTTGAATCATGGCTATTGTGATTTCTTCCTTTTGCCAGACCTTACCCATTATGCCAGTCAGCATAGCTACATTCTGGAGTTGAAGGTTCTTTCGAAGAAAGATTTCTCTGCGATAGTTGAAGGTGAGTTCACGGAAGATGGCAAGCCTATGACCAAGGCAGAGAAACAGTGGCGTGAGGCTCTAGATCAGATTCATCGATATGCCGAGGCTCCAAGGGTTGAGGCTTTGCGTCAAGGAACAAAACTCCATCTCATCATCATGCAGTTTGAGGGGTGGGAACTTAAACGGATGGAAGAAGTATAAATTCAATGAAAAGAATCAATATTATCTTAATAGTACTATCTTTTAGTATGCTCCTTCTTCTTGGTGCTTGTACCCAGAAGAAGATGGTGATTGGTGTGTCGCAATGTTGCGGCGGAGTTTGGCGTGAGAAGGTGAATAATGAGATGCGGCTGGCGCAGTATCAATATGATTATGTGGATTTGCTGTTTACTACTGCAGAGAATGACGGGCAACGCCAGGCTCGTCAGATAGACAGTATGATAGCCAGGAAGGTAGATTTAATCGTGGTGGCCCCTGATAACGTGAATGATGTTACTCCCGCCATCGAGCGAGCTTATCGTGCGCATATCCCGGTTATTCTCTTCGACAGAAAGGTAAAGACAACCTATTATACAGCTTCCATCGGTGGCGATAATGTAGAAGCGGGTAGGGAAGTAGCCCGCTTTCTTGCCAGTAAACTGGATGGAAAAGGTACCGTAGTTGAGATTACGGGCTTGAAGGATGCTTCCCCTGTCATTGAGCGCCATCGCGGTTTCCACGAGGTGATGAAGAATTACCCGGGAATCAAGGTGGTTACCCTGGAAAGCAACTGGAAGTTAGAGCGTGCCCAGGAGTTAATGAAGCAATATCTGGATAATGGCGGACATGCGGATGGCGTGTTCGGGCATAGCGACTTGGGTGCCATAGGAGCCTTTCTGGAAGCAGAGAGACGAGGCATTGATAAGCAGATGCTGATAGTAGGCATTGATGGATTGCCTGGAGAATGGGAAGGAGTGGATAGAGTGAAGAGAGGACAGTTTGCAGCTTCTTATGTCTATCCTACCCAGGGCGAAAAAATTATGGAATTGGCGATGAATATCCTTCAGGGTAAACCCTATAAGAAGGATAATGTGATGAAATCATTCCTTGCTACCCCGGAGAATTGTGATGCCATCGCCCTACAATATCAGGATTTGGAAGCCAAGATGAAGAATCTGGATCAGATTTCTGACAGTCTTGATTCTTATTCAGAGGTTTCCCGTATCCAGAAATGGATGCTTTTGATTGCCTTTATTGTAGTTCTGATTCTGTTCTTTGTCATCTACTATATATATAAGGTATATAGAAAGAAGCTGCAGAAACAGAAAGCCGTGGCTCGTGGCTTCATCGAGAACAAGGAGGGCTGGGCTGCAGAACTGAATCATCTGGATGAGAGTAACCGTTACTTCATGGACCGTTTCAAGAAGAAGATCCTTGAAAATATGGGCAATGCTGATATGAAGATGGATGATTTGGGTGCCGAGATGCAGTTGAGTAAAGTACAGCTCTATCGCAAGGTGAAGGCTATGACAGGAAAAACGCCTGCCGAGCTCTTGAAAGAGATGCGCCTGCAGAGAGCCTATACGCTCCTGATGCAGACTGATAAGACTATAGCTGAAGTCTCGGCAGAAGTAGGCTTTGCATTACCGGGCTATTTCTCTTCCTGTTTCAAGAAACAATATGGCGTTCTTCCTACCGATTTCAGAAATGAACAGTTATCTAAAAGGAAATAGTTTTCTAACTCCTTTAAAATAAGTACTTTAAAATCTTAGCAAAAGATAAGAAAATCGTTTCATGTAACATAATTATTGTTGCAGGAACGATTTTTTTTATTTATATAACAGCTTTTTCCCTAATTTTGCAGCAGATCCAAGCAATGACAATTTTTGAAACTTAAAACGTTATATTAGTATGAACAATCTTTCAAGATTACTGATGAGCTCTGCGCTCTGTACTGTTTGCACCGTAGCTAGTGCACAACAGGTAAATGTAAATGGCATCGTAAAGGATGCTACCGGTGAGACAGTCATTGGAGCATCTGTTATGGTGAAAGGCACAAAGACTGGTACTGTTACCGACTTTGATGGTAACTTTCATGTAGAATGTGCTCCTGGTTCCACACTTGTTATATCTTATATTGGATATAAGACGCAAGAAGTAAAGGCTTCAGACAATATGGAGGTAACACTTCAGGAAGATGCCAACGACTTGCAGGAAGTAGTTGTAACAGGTTATACCACTCAGAAGAAGGCAGACTTGACCGGTTCCGTGGCTGTGGTTTCAACCAAGAACCTGAAGACAAGTTCAGAGACAGACCCGATGCGTGCTTTGCAGGGTCGTGTTCCTGGTATGACTGTTACTACCGATGGTTCTCCTATTGGTTCAGGAACCGTGCGTATTCGTGGTATCGGTTCTTTCAACTCTTCTCAGGACCCTCTTTATATCATAGATGGTGTGCCTACCAATATGGCATTGAATACTCTCAATACAAATGATATCGAGAGTATGCAGGTTTTGAAAGATGCTGCATCAGCTTCTATCTATGGTTCCCGTGCTTCGAATGGTGTTATCATCATCACCACAAAGAAAGGTAAGAAGGGTAGCAAGGTGGCTGTTGACTTCTCTGCCAACCTCACTGCACAGTTCTATTCCAACCAGTCGAAGATGAAGCTGATGAACTCCAGCCAGTATGCTACTGCGATGGCTCAGGCAGCCCTGAACGATGGACTCGATCCTGTGGCTTATGCAGCCAACTACGGCATCGACTTGAATGCGACCTCTGGAACTCCAATCACCGTTTGGAATCCTGCTACCAACCAGTATCAGAACTATACTATTAATGGTCGATATGATGGCTACATCAATGCCAAGAAGACCATGCGATTCTCAGATACCGACTGGCTCGATGAAATCTCTCGCACTGGTTTCTCGCAGAACTACGACCTCTCTGTATCTCATGCCAATGACAAGCATAGCGCTATGTTCTCCTTAGGATACAAGAACAATGAGGGTGTCTTGAAATATACCGACTTCGAGAATATCTCAGCTCGTTTGAATACTTCTTGGAATTTAAACAAGATCGTAACCGTAGGTGAGAATTTGACTTTGACTTATACCTCTCAGGTAGATTGCCATCCGATGGAGAATGCCTTGAAGATGCCTTCCATCGTTCCGGTTTACGAAGAAGATGGCAAGACCTTCGCTGGTCCTGTAGGAAGTATGGCCGACCGTCAGAACCCTTGTCGTGAGCAGTATCAGAACCGCAATAACCACCTCGACTACTGGCGCATCTTCGGTAATGCTTTCGTAGAATTGAAGCCTGTCAAGGGATTGACCCTGCGTTCTAACTTCGGTTTGGATTTCAAAACGTCGTTTATCAATGCGATGACGAATACTTATCATTCCGATATTGTCAACAATGACATCGCCAAGACAACGCTCTCGAATAACAATGAGACCAACTGGACATGGTCTAACACAGCCCAGTACGTTACCCAGATTGGCAAGCACAACATTGATGTACTCGGTGGTATGGAATTTTCCAAGCAGTCGGTTATCGATTTCTCTGCCTATTCAGAAGGCTATGCGCTGGAAGATAAAGATTATATGTGGCCAAATGCTGCCACGGGAACGATGCGTAACTCGGGTGCAAAGTTTGGTTATCGCCTGGCTTCTTTCTTTGGAAAGGTGAACTACAACTGGGATGATCTCCTCCTGGCTTCCTTTACTATCCGTCATGATGGTTCATCCCGATTTGGTAAGGCACATCGCTGGGGTACTTTCCCTGCTGCATCACTCGGTTTCAGATTCTCTAATCTCCTGAAGAAGGATTGGTTGGATGATGCCAAGTTGCGACTCTCTTGGGGTCAGACAGGTAACCAGGCTATCGACAACAATGCACAGTTTGGTCTTTATGTAGTGGATTACGGACTAGATCGTGTAACCTCTACTGCATACGACCTCTTCCTGCAAGGTTCAGGTACCTTCCCTTCTGGTTATCGTGCCACACAGTTGGCTAACCCTAACTTGAAATGGGAGGCTGCTACCCAGTATAACGTAGGTTTGGATTACACCCTGTTTGGCAACACCCTCTATGGTACAGTGGATGCCTATATTAAGAATGTGAAGGATATGTTGATTAATCCTGCTTATCTGGGTGCAACTGGTGAAGGTGGAAATTCATGGCAGAATGGTCCTTCGCTCCGCAACTGGGGTATGGAGTTTACCGTGGGCTATCGCAAGACCTTGGCTAATGGACTTGGCATTGACGTGAACGGCAATCTGGATTTTTTCCGCAACAAGGTTACTTATTTGCCAGCATCAACAACAGGTGCTTACGCTCACACATCTAAGGAAAACCTGGTGCAGAGTGGCAAGTCTTATGGTTCTATCGTAGGTTATGTAGCCGATGGAATTTTCCAGAATCAGGAAGAAGTAGATAAGTCTGGACAGCCAAACGCACGTGTCGGTGGATTGAAATACAAGGACTTAGATGGTAAAAATGGAATTACTTCAGATGACCAGACTTGGATTTTCGACCCTGTGCCAGCCTTCTCTTATGGTTTGAATATTGCTCTCAACTACAAGGGCTTTGATTTCAGTATGTTCTGGCAGGGTGTCTATGACCAGGATGTGTATAACAACCAAAAGTTCCAGACCGACTTCTGGGCTATTACTGATGGTGGTTCTAACAAGGGTACCCGTTTGCTCGATGCCTGGAATACCAACAATACCGGTTCTTCTATCCCACGTCTGAGCACCATGAATACAGCCGATGAGGGTCGTGCTTCTACTTACTTCGTTGAGAATGGTTCTTACTTGAAGTTGCGCACCTTGCAGGTGGGTTACACTATCCCAAGCAGCATCCTCTCTAAGTTGAAGATGACCAGTGCCCGTGTCTATCTCTCAGGTCAGAATCTTTTGACCATCAAGAGCAACAGCCTGACCTGTTCAGACCCAGAGAATCCAAACTGGAACTATCCACTTTCAACATCCGTATCATTCGGACTTCAGGTAGGTTTCTAAAATGTTTCATATTTTTTAAAGAGAATTCTAAGATGAAAAAGTTATATACAATGGTGCTTGCAGCAGCACTGGTAGGAACATTCACCAGTTGTGATGATTTCCTGGATTACACCCCAACAGCTGTGGTTGATGAAGACAAGGCTTTCAGCGAGCCAGACAAGATGGTAAACAGTGCCTATGCGATGTTGGGCGACTGTTGGTATTCTTACCCATTCAACCTTTGGCCATACGGTGACCTTTCTTCAGACGATTGCTTGAAGGGTGGCGGTGGCACCGGTGACACCGGTTATCACGATGTGGAGATCTGGACTACCTTGACCTCTACTAAGGGCGAACTCGACGAGTTATGGTATCGTCTCTATTGTGCCGTTTCCCGTTGCAACCGTGCCTTGGTTTCTTTGCAACAGAATGGTGAGAGCACACTGGGTGCTGAGGTAACCAAGCAGCGTGAGGCTGAGGTTCGCTTCCTCCGTGCTCATTTCTATTTCAAGTTACTTAGCATGTATCGTCAGATTCCTTGGATAGACGAGAAGGTTTATGAGGATAAAACAACAGAGAGCACATCAAACACTCAGTTTACTTACGAGGAATTGTGGCAGAAGGTGATAGCCGACTTCCAGACTGCATACGATGTACTTCCTGCTAAGCAGAAGGATGGCGGTCGTGTCAACAAGATTGCTGCCGCAGGTTATCTGGCTAAGTGTTATCTTACCATTGCCTGGGGTGATGGTTATGAGGCAACCAATGGCGTTGACCATATTAATAAGGAGTATATGCAGAAGGTAGTAGATTACACCGATGTTGTGAAGAATTCAGACTATGGTTACATGGCAGACTTCGGCGACATCTTCCTGCCAGACAATAAGAACAACAAGGAGTCTGTCTTTGCCGTACAGGCTTCCGACTATAGCGAGGACCATACCACCTTCGGACGTGCCAACTGGTCTAATATGCTGAATGGCTGTTGGGGTATTTGGTCTTGCGGATGGGATTTCCACAAGCCTTCACAGAACCTGGTGAATGCCTTCAAGACCAAGAACGGACTTCCTGAGTTTGATGACTACAACAAGACTTGTGATTATCCTGTAAACGGTAAGCCTAATAGTCAGAAGTGGGATCCACGTTTGTTCCACACCGTTGGAATGCCTACCTTCCCATATAAATATGAGTCAGAATACACGATGACCACAGCCAACTCACGTACACCAAACGTTTATGGTTACTATACCTCTCTGAAGGAAGTACCACAGCGTTCTAAGGGTGAGACATTCAATGGCTCTTGGCAGGCGTTTGCGATGAACGACTACGTGCTCCGTTATAGCGACATCATGTTGATGCGTGCTGAGGCTTTGATAGAGTTGGACCGTCTGGCTGAGGCTCGTACCATCATCAACGATATCCGTCAGAGAGCCAAGAATTCTGTGGATAAGCATATCGATTATGCCAAGGCTCAGTGTGATATTGCCCTTTATCCGGAGTCTTATTTCCAGGATAAGGAGACCGCAAGAAAGTGCCTGCGCTGGGAACGTCGCCTGGAGATGGCTATGGAGAACGGCCGCTTCTTCGACCTGCGCCGCTGGGGCATTGCTTCTGAGACATTGAACAGGTATTTTGCATCAGAGCAGAACGATAAGTATGGAGAGCAGACATACGCTCAATACCTGAAGGATGCCAAGTTTACTCCAGGCAAGAACGAGTTCTATCCTGTTCCATATAACCAGCTGTATTACATTCCTGGTCTTTATAAGCAGAACAAGGGATACGAGTAATGGCTTACCGGCATTTTTAAATAATTAGATGTTTTTTAAATGTACTCAATTAATAAATTGACAATGAAAAAGATTTTTGTTTCAGCGCTTGTCGCTCTTTGCGTTTTCACCGCCAGTTATGCCCAGCAGGCTTCCTTCTTGAGCAATAATCACTGTCTCTATCGCATCAGCCAGAAGAGTCAGAACCAGAAGTGTCTCTTGCTTCCTGTACAGGAGGATGCTGAGATGGCAAATATCAAGGTGATTGCTGACAACAAGCAGGTGAAAGCCCTCAATGTGAAGTTGGCTAAAGACCACGTAGATTATTTCGTACCTCTCTATATGGATGAGTTTGCCGGTTTGAAGGGCCTGGCTCTCGATATCCATGTTAATGGTGATTATAGCAAGGAAGGACTGAATGCCCTCACTTGCTGGAAGGAGATGAAGTTCTCTGATGCTTTCGATATGAAGAATCGTGAACAGTATCGCCCAGTTTTCCATCACACTCCTGTTTACGGATGGATGAACGACCCAAATGGTATGTTCTATAAGGATGGCGTATGGAATCTCTATTTCCAGTATAATCCTTACGGATCACAGTGGGAGAATATGACCTGGGGACATTCTACATCTACCGACTTGGTACATTGGAAGTTCCAGGGTGCCCCTATCCAGCCAGATGCAATTGGTACCATTTTCAGCGGTTCTGCCGTTGTGGATAAGAATAATACCGCTGGTTTGGGCAAGGGTGCTGTTGTGGCTCTCTACACTTCGGCTGGTGAGAACCAGACACAGAGCATGGCTTACAGTGCAGATAACGGCAAGACCTTTACAAAATATGCAGGAAATCCTATTATCACCAGTACTGTGCCAGACTTCCGTGACCCACACATGTTCTGGAACGAGGACATCAAGAAGTGGAATATGATTCTGGCTGCCGGTCAGCACATGGAAATCTATACTTCTGATAATTTGAAGGATTGGAAACTTGAAAGCTCTTTCGGTGAGAAGTATGGCAACCATGGCGGTGTTTGGGAATGCCCAGACCTGATGAAGCTGAAGGTTCGTGGAACCGATAAGGAGAAGTGGATGCTCATCTGCAACATCAATCCTGGTGGTCCATCCGGTGGTTCAGCAACCCAGTATTTCGTAGGCGATTTCGATGGTTATAAGTTTACTTGCGAGAGCAAGCCTGAGGTAACCAAGTGGATGGATTACGGAAAGGATCATTATGCTACAGTTACTTTTGATAACGCACCAGAAGGTCGCCACGTTGCTATCGCCTGGATGAGCAACTGGCAGTATGCTACTCAGGTTCCTACCCAGCAGTACCGTTCAGGCAACTCTATTCCTCGCGATTTAGGTCTCTTCGAGTATAAGGGTGAAACTTATTGCAGCGTGGTTCCATCTCCAGAGATGACTGCGGCAAGAAGCAAGAAGGTTGGCAAGAAACTCACAGAATCTTGCGAGATGGTAGTGAATCTGAAGGGAAATGCTACTATCACTTTGAGCAACGACAAGGGCGAGAAGGTAGTGATGAACTACGATGCCAAGGCAGAAACCTTCTCGATGGATAGAACCAAGAGCGGTAAGGTAGATTTCAGCAAGGACTTCGCTGCAGTCACCAAGGCTCCAACCTATGGCAAGATCAGCCAGCTGCGCATCTTCATTGACAAGAGCAGCATCGAGGCACTGGATGCTGACGGCAAGATGTCTATGACCAATCTCGTGTTCCCAAGCAAGCCTTACAACAAGGTTACTGTAAAGGGAAAGGGTAAGTATCAGGTTTACGACATCAAGTAACCTCATCTGTTAAGAACTGAATCTATAACACTATTGTTTCTAAGAGTGTTACTGATGTAACAATGCAACAAAAATGGTAGCCGATGAACGATATTTTATGATATATTGTATCGTTTATCGCTACCTTTGCACCAACAAAATAGAAACAATAACGCTAACAATTATGAATAAATCATCAAAGTTATCAATCATCCCGGTGATGCTCTGTTTCTTCGCCATGGGATTTGTAGATTTGGTAGGTATTGCCTCCAACTACGTAAAGGAAGATCTCAACCTCAATGATGCAACAGCCAATCTGTTCCCATCGCTGGTATTCTTCTGGTTTCTCATCTTCTCGGTTCCTACGGGAATCCTGATGAATAAGATAGGTAGAAAGAAGACAGTACTCCTGTCTTTGCTCGTTACCGTTATCTCACTCCTTTTGCCCATTTTCGGTGAAAACTTTGAGCTGATGCTCGTGTCGTTCTCATTGCTCGGCATCGGAAATGCATTGATGCAGACTTCCCTGAACCCGCTGGTTTCTGTAGTAACATCAGGTAAGAACCTGGCATCCACATTGACCTTCGGTCAGTTTGTCAAGGCGATAGCTTCCTTCCTGGCTCCATACATCGCTATGTGGGGCGCCATGGCAAGCATTCCAACCTTCGGTTTGGGCTGGAGAATCCTCTTCCCAATCTATATGGTTATCGGAATCGCAGCTACCTTCTTCCTGGCTGGTACACCTATCGAGGAGGAGAAGAACGAGGGTAAGGCGTCTGGTTTCGGCGAATGCTTCAAGTTGCTCGGCAAACCTATCGTGCTGCTTTCCTTCATCGGTATCATGTGCCATGTAGGCATTGATGTAGGTACCAATACCACAGCTCCTAAAATTCTGATGGAGCGTCTGGGATGGACGCTGAACGAGGCTGCCTTCGCTACATCGCTCTACTTCATCTTCCGTACCATCGGATGCTTCACCGGTACCGTTTTCCTCCGCATGATGAAGACCCGCACTTTCTTCGTTATCAGCGTAGTGATGATGGCTCTGAGTATGATAGGCATGTGGGTAGGCGAGAGCAAGACGATGCTTTATATCGCCATCGCCCTGGTGGGATATGGCAACTCTAACGTGTTCTCCATGATTTTCTCTCAGGCACTTCTAGCTATGCCTGATAAGAAGAACGAGGTGAGTGGACTGATGATCATGGGACTCTTCGGTGGTACCGTCTTCCCGTTGATTATGGGCTTTGCCAGTGATGCTATCGGTCAGGCTGGTGCTGTGGCTGTCATGGCTGTGGGAGTCGCTTATCTCTTCACTTATATCCGCAAGTTATAATAAAAATCATCCGCAATCGTTTATATCGTATATAATAAGGTGTAATTATGGAAACAAAGAATTTAAATACAAAATATTGTGTAGGTTTGGGCGAAATTCTCTTTGACGTTCTCCCTAGTGGTTCTCAACTCGGCGGTGCTCCTGCCAACTTTGCTTACCACGCTGGTCAGCACGGCTTGCATTCTGTAGCCGTCAGTGCGATAGGTAAGGATGCCTTGGGCGATACAGCCCTTCGTATTCTCGATGAGAAGAAGTTGAAGTATGTGATGCCAGTGGTAGATTATCCTACCGGTACCGTTCAGGTGCAGCTCGACAAGGAGGGCGTTCCTACTTACGATATCAAGCAGGGTGTAGCTTGGGATAATATCCCGTTCACCAGTGATATCAGGGAGATTGCTGTCAATGCTGGAGCTGTATGCTGGGGTTCTCTGGCTCAGCGCAGTGAGGTTAGCCGTAAGACCATCTATACGTTCCTCGATCATACTCCAGAGGATTGTCTGAAGATCTTCGACATCAATCTTCGTCAGAACTTCTATACTCCTGAGGTGATTACCGAGAGCTTGAAGCGCTGCAATGTGTTGAAGATCAACGATGAGGAGTCGATTACCATCGGCCGTCTCTTTGGTTATCCAGGTTTGGATATCGAGAACAAGTGCTGGCTGATTCTCGGCAAGTATAATCTCGATATGCTCGTGCTGACCTGCGGCGTGAACGGCAGCTATGTCTTTGCTCCGGGTGTGAAGTCATTCCAGGAGACTCCAAAGGTTGAGGTGGCTGATACAGTAGGTGCAGGCGACAGCTTTACCGGTACATTCTGTGCCAGCATTCTGAAGGGCAAGAGCATTCAGGAGGCTCACGAACTTGCCGTAAAGGTAAGTGCCTACGTTTGTACCCAGAATGGAGCGATGCCTCAGATTCCTGAGGAATACACCCGTTAACCCCGCTTCCCCTATTGGTTATATAGCAATATAAGATGATAGGTTTAAAGAATAGTTGATTTTAAAGTTAATGTTAGTTAGTAAGCTGCATCCTGTTCGCGAAGAATGGGTGCAGCTTTTTCATTTTCAGAAATACAATCTCTCAATTAGAATAAAAGAACCCCCTAAAATGGTAAAATGATGCCCCAAAATGGCAGAAATGAATAAAAAGATAACGTTTTCATTAAAAATATTATAAAAGAGTTGCAGATTAATAGATTATTTTGTACTTTTGCATCTAAAATATTAGTAGAACATTAAAAATATAGATGTTATGAAAGACTTAGATTGGTCTAATTTGTCATTTGGCTATCGCCAGACTGACTACAATGTTCGCTGTTACTATCGCGACGGCAAATGGGGCGAAATAGAAGTTTGCTCTGATGAGTATTTGAAATTGCACATGGCTGCAACCTGTCTGCACTATGGTCAGGAGGCATTCGAGGGCTTGAAGGCTTATCGTTGCCCAGACGGTAAGGTGCGCGTGTTCCGTATGGATGAGAACGCTAAGCGCTTGCAGAGCACATGTCGCGGCATTCTGATGCCAGAGGTGCCTACTGAAATGTTCGAGGAAATGGTGAAGAAGGTGGTTCGCCTCAACCAGGAGTGGATTCCTACTTACGAGAGTGGTGCTACGCTCTATATCCGTCCGCTGCTCATCGGTACAAGTGCTCAGGTGGGTGTTCATCCTTCTAAGGAGTATTGCTTCCTTATCTTCGTAACTCCAGTAGGTCCATACTTCAAGGGTGGATTCTCTACCAACCCATACGTCATCATCCGCGATTTCGACCGCTCTGCTCCTCTCGGAACAGGTATCTATAAGGTTGGTGGCAACTATGCTGCTTCTCTCAGAGCCAACAATATCGCTCACGAGAAGGGTTATGCATGCGAGTTCTATCTCGACGCTAAGGAGAAGAAATACATGGATGAGTGTGGCGCTGCCAACTTCTTCGGAATCAAGAATAATACATACGTTACTCCTAAGAGTACATCTATCCTCCCTTCTATCACCAACAAGAGTCTGATGCAGTTGGCTGAGGACCTCGGTATGAAGGTGGAGCGCCGTCAGATTCCTGAGGATGAGCTGGATACTTTCGAGGAGGCTGGTGCTTGCGGTACTGCTGCCGTAATCAGTCCTATCAGCTACATTGATGACTTGGATACAGGCAAGCGCTACAACTTCGGTGAGAAGCCAGGTCCTGTCTCTAAGCACCTGTATGATACGCTTCGCGGAATCCAGTATGGTACTATTGAGGACAAGCATGGTTGGACAACCGTAGTTATTGAGTAATCAATGACTTCTTTATTGCGTAAAAACCAATATTAGAAATATAATTATGATCAAGGCACTTTGAGGAGTTCACGCTCCTAGGAGTGCTTTTTTTATGTATTTTTTCTTGGAAGTTTCATAAAAATATCGTAACTTTGCCCGCAGAAATATAACTTCTTAAATAAAGAGGATATGAGTCCTAAATTTAAAGAAATAAATGGGTTTGTGTTCAAGATTTATTCCAATGAGGAAAAAAGAATGCATATTCATGTCGTTAAGGCCGAAAATGAAGCTAAGTATTGGCTAGAACCCAATATTGAACTAGCAGAAAATTTCGGATTCAATACTAAAGAATTAAGTTTTATAGAAGAAATACTTAAAGATTATGGAGACGATTTTAAAATCAAATTCGCAAGACACACAGGTAAGCGTCTTGATGATAAATGATAAAGGCATTATGCTTTCTGTGAAAGGAAACGATTATTTCATATCTTATAATCGGATTCCTTGGATGAAGAATGCATGTATTTCTGATGCTCTTGATGTGCAGATGAGTGGAAGGAATGCCATAGAGTGGCCTAAACTGGATGTAGATTTAGAAATAGAGAGTTTAAAGCATCCTGAGCGTTATCCTCTTATTATGAAGAGAAATGAAATGGAAGTTTTATAGAGTCTCAAATAAAAATACAGAAAGCCTCTCAGCATCGTTTTGCTGAGAGGCTTTCTGCCTTTTTTATGCCTGGGGGTTAACAGAGTTAACAGTTAACAGCTGTTTTTTCGATACTCCCCCTCGCGCGTACCTTATTATAATATAATATATATATACTTATTTTTATATGTGTGTGGGGGTACCATGCATTTTTGGGGTGTTAACTGTTAACCTGTTAACCCTTCGCTCTTTTTCCCCCATCTCTGTGCTTTGCGGGGCATAAGTCATAGAGTTGCAGGGGAAGAAGCTATGAGTTTGGATTCTTAACACATTTCAGCATCATAAAAGCCTCATGAAAAGCTACGTAAAAACCTCATGACAGCCCTCATTTAAGCCTCTGCCCCGCCATCATTTATGCCACAGCCCGGTCTTCATTTAAGCCTGAAAAACTGCAGAAAAGCCTCTTATTTTGCAACTGGGAATACGTAATATTCTCTGTCTACATCGTAATCCAGAACCCACTGGTCAATCATCACATTATCGTCTAAAGCCTTGATGGTTACGTTGTGACTGCCGCCAGGCAGCGTAACGTAGAAGCTCTTCAGCGTCTGTCCGCGCCACAGGTCAAACTGCCAGTCCTTTGAGTTGTAAACCTCCTTCAACTGGCAGATTACCGGTTCGCCACGGTCTATGCTCACACTCACCCTCATATCCTTTACAGCGTTTAGGAAGCAAGGAATAACGGCGATGGTGAAACGCGCATCACCGCTCTTGTCGCAGTAGAAATCATAGCTCAGACTGGCTCCTTTCGGTAATTTCACAGCCTTGCCGCTGTGACCTAACAGCGGACTGACGGTAATCTTCTCGGCTCCTTTTACGGCAGCCTGGGCAAGCGGCGATTCGGTAGCCTTGCTCCATTCGTAGGCATTCTTGGCAATGATGTCGCCGGTAACTACAGAGAGCGGCTTGAGATCGTTGCTGCGGTCGAAGGCATCAGCTTTCAGCCGCTTGATGTCGGCAGCCGGGAGTGTGCCCGGAATCTGCGGAGCCTGCATCTCTGTACCGTTGGTAAGGATGAAATTCTTCCATTTGCCGTTTCTGATGCGACTGTAGTAGGCATTGAGCTGCTTCAGTTTGTTGTAAGCATCGATGCTCACAGCCGCTGCAGCCTTCGCCTCATTGTCTTTATTAAACAGCCCCGGACGGGCGATGTGTCTTGCTTCCTGTGCCTCCAGCTCCTTTTCGGCTACGAAAGCAGCCAGGAATATCGGATATTTCACAACCTCGAAGAAACCGTCTTTCTGGTTCTGAGGCAGCATGCGTTCGATGGATTCAGTCTTCGCCTTCAACAGGTCGTAGCGGTAGAGAAAACGCTCCAGTTCGTTGCCGAATTCGCCTGAATGAAACTCAGTATCGCCGTAAGGCATCGCCATATAAGCGGAATGTCGGATGCTGGTAAGACGGTAATATTCTTCCATCAGAGGCATGATTTTCTTGCCCGTAATGGCGCCAAAGAATGCGTTGAGAGTGTTCTGGATATACGTCTTGCAACCTGCTTTCAGGGCGTTTCTATTCCACGCCAGGTTCATCATCATGGCTAGCTGGAAGGTTGACAGCTTCGGATTGGTAATGTTGGCTATCCAGGCACAGTCTTCGTCGTTGTGAGCGGCAGAGCGGTGCGATTTGCCGTGCTGGGCATTCTTGCTCTCCAGATAATCCTTGCTGTTGAGCATTTCGAGCAGCAGGCCCGGCGAGAGGTTGCTCATCTCCATCTGTGCATCCGAGCATACCAGCTTCACATTCTCGATGGTTTTGCGGTGCTTCTTCTTGTGCTTCTTGCCCACGAACTCCGTCACCTTGTAGTTTTCCGCCACGCAGATGTCGAAACTGTCTACCACAGCCTTGTTGTAAGCAGCCTCGTGCCTGCCGTCTATCTGCCACAGCGTATTGGCTCTCAGGCGCAGCATCAGACGGGCGATGCGGCTGTAGTTCTGCGGTTTCATCCACTGGCTGTTGTTCAGGGCAAGTCCTCTGAATTCTATTCTCGGAACCTCTATCCACTGCTGGTCTACGGGTGTGTAGAGGCTCTTGCGCTGCGCCGGCTTCAGGTCGTTCCATGCCGCCAGAGGCGAAACGCCAGCCAGCTCAGAGAGTTTCATGATGGCGTAAGCCGTTCCGCGGGCGTTGCTTCCGATAACGATGAGTTTCCCTTTCCTCGTACCGATGTAGAAAGCATCCTTTACGGTGATAATAAGATGCAGCGGCGCACCGAGTTTTTCTACTGCCGAAAACTCCTTGTTGGTGAGCTGGTCGAGCTGGTAAATCTGTATCGGAGCACCTGATTTTTCTTTCGCATCGAATCCGGTTACGGCTTTCATATCGCCCGCAAACTCCTTGAGGGCAATTTTTACTACCGGCGAAATGATAGAGTTGGTGGTATAAGATACTCTGCCGTAGCCGTCGGTCCAATAAACGTTGGGTGCTGCGGCCTGAGTTTCCGTCTTCTTCACTGTGGTTTCGGTCAGCGCGTTGGCATTCAGGCTAGAGAAGCAGGCCAGAGCCAAGGCAACGCCTAATATAATCTTTTTATATTTCATTTTTCTTCCGTTTTTGTCTGTTCGGTTGTAGATTCGCTTTTGCTGAAACTACACATTTCTGCATTTTGCAAAGATACATAAAAGTGTTTAATATCTGAAATTATTTAGTTTTTATTTGCTTATTACATTATTTATTGTTACTTTTGCACCAAATAAATAAAAAGAAATGATGACATTATATCCAAAATTGATTGAAGAGGCGCTTGCTACGGTGATTTATCCAGGCACCAAGAAGAACCTCATAGAGAGCGAGATGCTGGCAGATACGCCTAGCATCAATGGTATGAAGGTGAAGGTGGTTCTGCTCTTCCCTCGTGATACGGACCCTTTCCTCAAGAGTACGGTGAAGGCGGCTGAGGCTGCCATCCATTATCATATTTCGAAAGATGTGGAGGTGGAAATCGTTACAGAGTTCAAGTCGGCTCCTCGTCCTGAGGTGGGCAAGATGCTGCCACAGGTGAAGAACGTCATCGCTGTGAGCTCTGGTAAGGGTGGAGTAGGCAAGAGCACCGTTTCTGCCAATCTCGCCATCGCCCTGGCTAAGTTGGGCTATAAGGTAGGCTTGCTCGATACGGATATCTTTGGTCCTTCCATGCCTAAGATGTTCGGTGTTGAGGAGGAGCGTCCTTATTCTGTTCACAAGGATGGCAGAGACCTCATCGAACCTGTCGAGAAATACGGCGTGAAGCTCCTGAGTATCGGTTTCTTCGTAAGTCCTACTACGGCTACTCTGTGGCGCGGCGGAATGGCTTGTTCTGCCCTGAAGCAGTTGATTGCTGATGCTGACTGGGGTGAGTTGGATTACTTTATCCTCGATACGCCTCCTGGCACAAGCGATATTCATCTTACTCTGCTCCAGACGCTTTCCATTACGGGTGCAGTTATCGTAAGTACGCCTCAGCAGGTGGCGCTTGCCGATGCGAGAAAGGGTATTGACATGTATCAGAATGATAAGGTGAATGTGCCTATCCTCGGTCTTATCGAGAACATGGCTTATTTTACGCCTGCCGAGTTGCCTGAGAACAAGTATTATATCTTTGGTAAGGAGGGTTGCAAGAATCTCGCTAAGGAGATGAATGTGCCTCTGCTCGCCCAGATTCCTATCGTTCAGAGCATCTGCGAGGGTGGTGATGATGGTGCGCCTGCTGCTACCAAGGTTGATTCTGTTACCGGTCAGGCTTTCCTGAGCCTTGCCCAGAGCATCGTGACGGTGGTTAACCGCAGAAATGCTGAGAAGGCTCCAACCAAGATTGTTAGTACACACAAGTAGTAAATATCCTATTTGATAAGGGTATAAAATAAAAAGCTAGGATTGCCCTCAAGCAGTCCTAGCTTTTTTTATCAGAGGAGTTAACAGGTTAACAGTTAACAGCTGTTTTTTGCATGGTCACCCCCGAAATTATGCATTGTACATTATCTATTCTCCACGATTTCTTCCGCCTCATCCTCTTCTTCTGCTACTTCGGCAGTAAGGTTTGCCTTGAGTCTTGCCGATCTCAGTTGCTGCCTGAAAACCAGGCAGGTAGCCAGAAAATAGACACCCGTTTGTATCCAGAGTGCTCTGAATTCCGGCAGAATATCTGAAAGCGAAGCACCCATACTGCTGATTCTGAGGAATCCACGGATGCCGAAAGTGGATGGGAAAACCCACGAAAATCCTTGCCAAAAGCCCGGAATATTGCTCAATGGCCATGAAACTCCCGTCATAAAAAGCAACGGAACGGAGGTAAATACCACCAGAAGCATCACATTTTCACGATATCTTACCAGACACGACAGCATCAGACCGAAGAAAACACACGAAAGAATGTAAGGAAGGAGGAAACCGAGAATGGTGGTCCACGTTACCATACTTACAAAACTGAACAGTTTGGGAACTACCAGCGTAAGATACATTCCCATCACGGCGTAAACCATGAAATAAACCAATGCCTTGCCGAAAACAATGCGGAAAATACCGCCATAATGCTCGCTTACCGGTATGAGTTCGCGGTTTCTGTTGAGTTCTCTTGATGTTCCCGCTGCCATTCCTATGCCCAGCAGCATCGTCTGCTGCAGGATAAGAACCAGCACAGCCGGCAGAATGGCATTTCCGTAACCTCCTGTCGTGTTGAATATCGGAACCTCATCAAAGGCGAGCGGCTCGGTGGTAATCTCGTCGTCTCTATCCGTAAATCCTCCAGCCTGTGTTATCTGAATGCCCGAGTTGATGTGGCTGGCTACGGCCTGCGAGGTCTGATAAATCGCCTTATAGGTCAGCATCAGACTCATATCGCAGTAAACTCCCACATGCGCCTGTTCGCCCCGGTTCAGCTTCGTATCGAAGTCGGCAGGGAAGTAAAGAATTCCGTGAACAGCCTGCCTGCGCACCAGTTCCTTCGCCTCGTCCAGACTGTTGCAGTAATAGGTAGCCTTGGCGTCTGGTGAAGCATCATAATCGCGGATAAACTCGCGTGAACTGTGACTGTGGCTCAGGTCCACAATCGCCGTATCCACTTCTCTCACCACCTCGTTGTTGTAGATCCAAGAGTAGAGCAGCGGATAACCCAGCGGCACCAGAATGCAGAAGATGAGTACACCCTCATCGCGGAAAACATTGCGCATTTCCGTCTTCCAGATATAGCACATATCCCAGATGCCATTGATAATCTTATATAATAAACTACTTTTCTTCATTACGGTAAGTATTTATATACCAGCATTGCCTTCTTGATGTTCCAGACAGTGAGCATCGGCAGGGCGCAGAACAGCACCATTGCGCCCCAGTGGAGCACAGCATCGCTCATAGGGAAACCATTGAAGATGTTCATCTGGTAAATCATGTAATAGTGGCGCATCGGGAAAAGTTGGCCGATAGACTGGATCGGAGAATCCATCGAGAAGAGCGGATAGGTGGCTCCGCAGATGGAGAAACTCACCACGCCCCACAACGAACAGATACTCATCGACATGCGCAATGAAGGCATCAGTCCGAAGGCAAAGATGCCGAAACACTGGCAGGAGAGTACGCTCAGAATGCCTAACAGGATGATTGGAAGTGCGCCGCCCGGATGTGGAAACTGCAATACATAATAGATGTAGAATTCGAACAGCAGGAAGATACTCAGGAAGATGAGCGTCTGTGGCAGCATCTTACCCGCAATGGCGAGATAAGGATTGTTGCCTGCCATCCGCATCCAGTCTCTTGCCCGGTTGAACTTCAGTTCCGTACCTATAGAATAAGGTGTAATCAGGAAGATGAACAGCATGATGAGTCCCGGCACCATTACGCTCGAAAGATAATAGTTGTAGTTGGCGTATGGGTTACCTATCATGTGCAGGTCTACGGCGATAGGCTGCAGGAAGGTCATGATTTCATCATTTGTCTTTCCCAGCGCCGAAAGTTTCGCCATTCCTGCCGCCGCACCTCCCAGGGTAGAGATGGTTTTCAGATCGCGGAAGAGCAGGGAGCCGGCTGCCAGCGATACGCTGCTGTAATAGAATGAAATCTTAGGCTGCTTCTGAGCCATCAGTCCTGCCTCCGTTCCGTCAGGAATCAGCAGAAAGGCGTAGATTTCGTTCTTCTGGATAGCATGTCTTGCCTCAGCCATGTTCTCGTAATGAGCCACTACCTTGGTGGTCTGGAAGGCATCGAGCTTATGTACCAGCTGGCGCGATGTGGCGGAGTTGTCCTGATCTACTATGCCCACAGGCATGTCGGTAGGCACTCCTCCCTTCATCAGCGTGGTGAAGAAAATCACCACCACGATGGGGAAGATGACCATGCAGAAGAGATAAATGGGATTCTTCCACATGATGCCGCATTCTCTGAGGGCTATATGATATAATTTCTTAAACATAGATGTTATTTAATGATGAGTGACATTCCCGGGCGCAATCCCTCCAGCTTGGTGACTGGACGTGCCTTCACCTCGAATGTCTTGCGGTCGTAGTCGCCATTATCCTTGGTTGCCTTCCAGGTAGCGTAAGAGCCCTGGTCTTTCAGGTAGTAAACCTTCATCTTGATGTCCTTGTTGAAGGCTGGAACGTAAGCGGTGAACTCATCGCCCTTGTTCAGACCCTTGAGATGGTCTTCGCGAACATTGAAGGTTCCCCACATATCGCTCATGATAGAGATGCTCATGATAGGAGAGCCGAGGCCTACCAGCTCGCCTACCTTAGGATAGACATTGCTAACCTCGCCCTCGCACTGGGCAATCTGAACGGTCTCTTTCAGAAGATTCTTCACTACATCCACAGCGCTCTTCGAAGCCTGGGTGTTGTTGGCAGCCATGCGCTTCTCCTGTTCGCGGGCGCCATTCTTCGCCATATCGTACTGACTTCTGGCAGCAGCCACCTGAGCCTCTGTAGCCTTGTAGGCTGCGTAAGCCTCATCGCGTTTCTGACCGCTGATTACACCCTCGTTGAAGAGATTCTGCATGCGGTCGTAGGTCTTCTTGGCGATGGTTGCGGCAGCTTCAGCCTGCTGAACCAACTGGTAAGCGCCCTGAATCTGCTCCTTGCGTGCACCTGCATTCGTCAGGTCCTTCATCGCCTCGGCTGCAGCGTTGGTAGCCTGGAGCATCTGTTCCTGCGATTTCATTTCCGGCACTTCGAGGATGGCGAGCGTATCGCCCACATGAACGTAATCGCCTTCCTGAACGCGGAGTTCTACTACGCGTCCTGGCAGTTTGCAGGATACTCTGTATTCTGATACTTCTACCTCGCCCTGAATGGTGTCATCCTTCTGTTCCAAAGTGAAGAAACCGATGACGCCTACGAGAATGACTACTGCTGTAAAACCGATTACAGCGAGCAATATGTTGTTATGCTGTGATTTCTTAGACATTTGCTTAATCTGAATTTAAATTTGTTATTATTATTACTGCAGGATACCGAGTGCCTTGTTCAGCCCAACCTGAGTCAGCTTCACGTCGATTTCTGCATCAATCTTCTGGCTCTGTGCTTTCTGCCAGGCAGTCTGTGCAGCCATCACGTCGGTAACCTCCATCACGCCTTCCTTGAAACCGAGGTTAGCGCATCTCAGGTTCTCATCTGCACTGGCGATGTTCTTCATTGCCATGTTGAGCTTCTTCTGGGCTTCCTTTACCTTAAACTGGCTTTGAGTAATCTGCAGATGAATCTTCTCTCTCGTATCATCCAGGTTCATCTGGGCGATATTGCTGGCAGCCTTGGCGGCTCTCACCTTGTAGGCGCCGTCGAACCAGTTCCATACCGGAACATGAACCATCACGCCTACGTTCCAGACTCCGGTAAACTTCTTCTGGAAACCATTGAATACGTTCGGGTTCGAAATCATGTAGCCGCCTGTCAGCATGACGTGAGGCAGATTGATGGCGCGAACCATTTTGGTAGCTTCTTTAGAGATGTCGAGCGCATTCTGCAGCATGCGGAGTTCCGGCCGGGTGTTCAGCGCCGAATCCTGTGCTGCCACTTTCTGCTGCTCGGTGTCAACAGGAGTTCCTGATAAAGCCAGGGTTTCCTTATCTTCATCGGCAAGTGTGATTTCCTGGTTCATCGGAATGCCGCAGAGCTGGCAGAGCAGCATCTTCGACAGGGCGAGTCCGTCTTCTGCCTGGGTAATCTGCATCTCAGCCTCGTTCACTTTCACGTCTACCTTCAGTCCGTCTGCCTTGGTGGCTACTCCCTGCTGAATCATCTTATGAACATCCTCGTTCAGTTTCTTTACGAGGTCGCGGTAACTGATGGCGAGTTTCTGCTTCTGCTTCAGCGAAACGGCGAGCCAGTAAGCCTGGTCAATGCTGTAGAGCGTGCTCTGGGTCTGCTGGTCGAGATTATTCTCTGCAATCTGCTCTCCGATGTCGGCAATCTTGTTGGCTGCAATGATGGCTCCACCCATATAGATAGGTTGGCGAACCATCACGCTTCCAGCCCAGATATTGCGGGTGTCGGTGCGGAAAGCATCTACCAGTTTCTCTCCCAGCGCATTGCCTTGCTGCTGCAGGGGTCCCAGTTTCTCATTCAGCAGTCCGCCTATCTGCTGCGCTATCTCCGGGGTAATCATTCCCTGACTTACAAGTTGGCTCATCAGATTGCTGGCTCCTCCCGATATTCCTCCGGTAACGGTAGAGCCGATATTGCTGAATGTTGATTTCTGACCGTCGTTCAGCAGCGAAATCTCCCTGCTGAACCATTCGTAACCGCCTAAAGCATCTACTTTAGGAAGATATTTGGTACGTGCCGATTTCTTCATGTTGTACGCCACGTCTTTCTTGAGCTTCGAGGCATTGAGCTGCTTGTTGTTGCGCAGCGCCATGGCACGGCAACTGTCAAGGCTCAGCGTTTGTGCCTGAGCCCCAGCAGGAATCAATGCTCCCATCAGCATGATAAGAGTTATATATTTTTTCATCCTTTATTTATAATATTATATAATATTAGATGCAAAATTATGGAATTATTCTTAAATGACAAAGAAATTTTGTTTATCAAATCTTTAAGAATCAAAAAATATATTGCATTGTGGAAAAATAGAACATACCTTCTGGTTTTCCGTAATCCCTTAATCGTCTGTTTCTTAGAAATTCACCCGTTCTGTCTCGCCCCAGGTAGGGTCTACGGTAATGCCTATTCCACCACCCGTACTGTCGTCTCCGCCACCGAATCCGTCAGCAATGGAAATCTCGGTATAGGCTGTATGGTTCTGATGGATTTTCAAATCGGCTTTTTCAAAACTCTTTACCACCTTTGCATCGGCATCCAGAAAGCTGATACTCATCTTGATGTTCTTCTCTTCTTCATGGGGGAAGGTGTAGACGGTAAAGTCTCTGCCGCCATCTTCCATACTGAAATTCTCGGTCTGACGGCTGTTCACGCAGCCGAATCCGGTGGTTGCATCCAGGGTGCTGCTGCCGCCGGTATAATAGAACTTGATGCTCCTGATTTCTTCGGGAATAGTTTCGTCGGTAATATGTACCTTGAAGGCGCCAACCGCTCGCCTCAGGTTGATGTCTGTGGTAGCGCCCTCTTCGTTTACGCTCAACCTGCCGTAATAATAAAAGGTGTCGGTAAGTTTGTTGCTTGCAAACTTCACTTTCTCGGGTGCGCTGATAGAGCAGTTTCCCTTTCCGTTATGGGCAATCACCACCAGTCGGTATTCTCCTTCGTCCAGACTTACATAGGCTGTTCCGAAGCCATTGTCTGTTGAAAGCTGGTTCACCGTCTCCAGTTTCTCCTCTCCGTCAAAGATGGCAAGTGTCAGTCTGGAGCACACATCGCTCAGCGCCATCTGCTTGTCGGCAGCTTTGGTTGTCAGCAGACTTGTGCCTTCTATTTTCTGCACATGGATAGTTACATTGGCGTTTGCCTCACGTGATTTTCCGGTTGTTTCGTCAATCGAAAACTTCTCGCATGAAGTAAGCGTCGCTACGAGCATCAGCAACAGGGATGCCAGTAACCGATAGGTCTTCTTATTCATAACCGTTCTTATTTACTAGTTGCTCTATGCGTTATCTCGGAGTTTCCTCGGGCATAAAGATGTGGCAAATATACGTTTTTTCTCTTTTCGATGCAAGTAAAATCTAATAAATCTTTATATTTTTTGTCATTTTTCTGTTTTTTCGTATTTTTGCATCGGTTTTTCTGTACTTACAGAGCCGATTTTGCATTATATATATAATTAAGGTATAGAAGATATTGGTATGGATAAGAAGATAAAAGCATTGTTTTTTGATATTGACGGCACCTTGGTGAGTTTCAAGACCCACAAGATTCCGCAGAGCACGGTAGATGCCTTGGCGCAGGCTAAGAAAAATGGGGTAGAGGTGTATATTTCTACCGGTCGTCCGCAACTCATCATCAACAATCTCGGTCAGATAGAACATCTCATCGACGGTTACATCACCACCAATGGAGCCTGCTGTTTTGTAGGCGATAAGGTGGTGAGCCAGCATGCCATCCTTCCTGAAGATGTAAAGAAGATTATCGAGGCAGCCGACCGTGATGATTATCCGGCAATCGTCGTAGGAGAGCATCATCTCGCTATCCATCATTATACTGACGAGGTTTATGAAATCTTTGCCAAGGGATTGGGGGTGGATTGCGAAATCTTCCTGACCGATGTGAATGAACTGGGAGATGAGCAGGTTCTGCAGGTTACTCCTTTCTGTTCGGTAGAGCAGGAGACGCTCCTGATGCCTACGCTCCGCAACTGCACCTCGGGCAGATGGCATCCTGCCTTTACGGATATTACGGCAGCCGATGCTGATAAGGGCAAGGGCTTGCATGCAATGGCTGATTATCTGGGTTTGAACATAGAAGAAACCATGGCTTTCGGCGATGGCGGCAATGATATTTCCATCGTCCGGGAGGCAGGCACCGGTGTTGCGATGGGCAATGCGGGAGATAATCTCAAGCAGGTAGCCGATTTCATTACGACTCATGTGGATGAAGATGGTGTTAAGAATGCGCTCCTCTATTTTGGCGTGATTTAAATTCCCGGCGTTATTGACTTTTTTTTCATAACTCCCTATATATAATAAGGTGTAATCCTGATGAAGCCTTTTTGATAGGCGAGTTTCATTTTAATAAAATAATAAAGGCAAACATGTTATTTATTGTGATAAATGGCGTGTTTGCCTTTCTGTTTTTAAAACTTCTCTTTTATGCCTAGTTTCTTCTCGTTATTTACTTTTTGTGGGGGTAAACATCAAAAACGCTTACGAAAAGTAATAAAATATGCGAAAAATATACATAAAGCTCTATAAAATTGATATTTTGTATCAAATTGTTTGCTAAAAATTTGTTTAATTAGCAAAAAGTATGTATCTTTGCATCCGATATTTGTAAGTTGTTTAATTTTTAAGAGAGAGAATTATGGTAAAAAGATTGACCATGCTCATGGGGGCTCGTTCTTTCAACAGGAATGGCTCTCGCTCAAACTACTGTTACAGGTAAGGTTGTTTCTCAGGAAGACGGTGAGCCGGTGATTGGCGCATCTGTAAGAATTGTAGGAACTAAGACTGGAACGGCGACTGATGTCGATGGTAATTTTACGCTTCCTAATGCCAGCAAGGATGCTGTCTTGGAAATCAGTTACCTCGGCATGCAGACTAAAACTATGAAAGCATCTGCTAAGATGAAGATTATTTTGGCTTCTGATGCAAGAAATCTTGACGAGGTAGTTGTTACTGCCTTGGGTATGAAACGCTCAGAGAAAACTTTGGGTTATGCTGCCAGTACAGCCAACGCTTCTGAGTTGACTGTTGCTAAGTCTGGTTCCCTGATGAGTGGTCTTCAGGGTAAGATGGCTGGTGTGCAGATTTCTGGTGGTGGTGTTACAGGTACCTCTCAGAAAGTCGTAATTCGTGGTATTTCTTCTGTTTCCAGCAACAACCCATTGTATATTGTTGATGGTGTGCCTATCAACAATGACCGTTTGGGTGATAACTCTGTTGACTTTGGTAGTGGTGCAGGCGACATTAACCCAGAGGATATTGAATCGGTAACTGTATTGAAGGGTGCTTCTGCTACTGCTCTTTATGGTTCCCGTGCAGCCAATGGTGTTATCATGATTACTACAAAGAAGCCACAGGGTAACAAGAAGGCTTCTATCACTTACGATGGTTCTTTGACATTTACTGATGTGCTCCGTGTGCCAATGACTCAGAATCTCTTTGGTCAAGGTTGGGGTTCCTGGTCTAATGAGGAGAATGGTTCTTGGGGACCTCGCTTCGATGGTCGTGAGCACTGGTATGGTTCCACCGGTCTTTCTAACGGCGAGACTTTAACCAAGCCTTTTTCTTATGTTAAGAACAATATCCGTGACTTCTATCAGGTAGGTAAGGAATGGAACAACAACGTATCTCTCCGCTATGGTGATGAGAAAATAGGTATTGTTGCATCTTACGGTAATGTAAGTTCTAATGGTATTACTCCTAATGATGGTGATACATATCATCGTAATACCTTCTCACTCCGTGGTTACGCCAATATCGACAGATTCCATCTGGACATGTCCCTGAACTATGTTCGCAAGGATATGCGCCGTTCTCGTGATATGTATATGGAGTTGCTTCAGGGTGCTTCTGATGTTCGTTTCACAGATATGAAGGATTACAACCTTGAGCGTAACAATGTAGATAACTACTATACATTGTATGCTACCAACCCATATTATATGGTAGATAACTTCTATTCTACTTATCAGGACGACCGTATTTATGGTAAGCTGGAGTTGTCATACGATATTACCAAGGATATCAAGGTAATTGGCCGTTTCGGTGGTGATTATACCAATTATAAGACCGAGCGCATCGAACCACGTATTATTTATACCGAGGGTTCTTATCAGGCAACTGGTAATGGTACAACTGTAGGTAACCAGGGTTACTATTCTAAGTATCGTTCTCAGCGTGGACAGATTGATGCCAGCCTCTTATTGACCGGTAATCATACTTTCGGTGATTTCTCGGTAGGTGCAACCTTAGGTTGGAACTTGAACCAGAGAAACTATGATAATGTAGGTGGTTATAATGAGCAGTTGGATATTCCAGGTTGGAATTCCTTGAGTAATACATCTTCCTATTCGATTACTGATACTGACTCATGGAATAGAAGATTATTGGGTCTCTTGGGGCAGGTTGAATTGGGTTATAAGGATTGGGCTTTCCTGAACCTTTCTGCCCGTAACGACTGGTCTTCTACTCTTCCTATGGGTGATAACAGCTTCTTCTATGGCGGTGCCAATGTGTCTGTGCTTCTGAATCAGGCTATTCCTGCTTTGAAGAATGTCAAGCAAATCGACTTGTTGAAGGTTCGTGCAGCTATAGGTCAGACAGGTAATGATGCTGATGTATATATGACTAATTCATATTATGTACCAGCTCAGTATTACTATACTTATTTGCCAATTTCCGGTGTTTCTGGTTTGACAGAGTATAACCGTTTGCCAAATAAGTCATTGAAGCCTGAGATTACAACTGAGTATGAGCTTGGTTTGAGCGGTACATTCTTTGGCAACCGTTTGAGCTTCGATGTGGCTTACTATGATCGTACAACCAAGAATCAGATTATCTCTGCTACTTTGGCTCCTGAGACAGGTTATACTTCTAACACCCGTAATGTAGGTAAACTTCAGAACAAGGGTATTGAGGCGATGGTTAATTTTACTCCTATCCGTACTAAGGATTGGGAGTGGAGTGTAGGTGCTACATACGCTAAGAACTGGAGTAAGGTGAAGGAACTTTGGGATGGTCTTGATGAATATACCATTCCTGTAGGTACTAGTGGTTTGTATTCTTCTATGCGTGGTGTATCTTACGTATTGAAGGTTGGTGAGCCTATCGGTATCTTCAAGTTGCCAGCAACACAGAAGGTAACAGATAAAAACAGTCCATATTATGGTTATAGAATCGTAAATGGTAATGGTTTCTTGCAGTCTAGTACTACAGATTATGATTATCTCGGTTCTTCTCAGCCAGATTTCGTAATGGGCTTCACCACACATCTGAAGTGGAAGAACTTGAGTCTTGCTGCAACGGGCGACTGGCATAAGGGTGGATTGATGTATTCTGAGACATCTTATATTACTCACTTCAATGGTAACTCTACAGAGACCGTATTCAATGAGCGTGATGCTTTTGTTTATCCTCATTCTGTAAAGATTGTTGGTGGAGAGTATGTTGAGAATAATATTCCTGTAACTTCCAATTATATGAATTATGTTCAGGGTAACTATAGCTACAACCCGGAGGTGCGTCGTGATTTCGTTGTAAGCCGTTCTTACTTCAAACTCCGTGAGTTGGCTTTGACATACGATTTCCCTAAGACAGTCACAAGCGCATTGAAGATGCAGAAGTTGTCTTTGAGTCTCGTTGGCCACAACTTGTTGCTCATCACTCCAAAGCATCAGAATTATATCGACCCAGAGTCTTCTAACTTTGGTAATGATATCAGCTCTGAGTTTGGTGAGACTATGGGTTCTGTGTCAACTCGCAACTATGGTATTAACTTGAAGGTTGTATTTTAATTAAAGGAGATTTCTTATATGAAAAGATATAAATTTTTAAGCGCAGCATTGCTGGGAGCCCTCTTGACAATGGGTACTGTTACTTCTTGTAGCGATTCCGGTTATTTGGATATCAACTACAACCCAAACTATCCTTCTACAGCTTCCTACAAGCAGTTGCTTCCGGCTGCCGAAGGTTCTATCGTAGCTGTCAGTGGTCTTTATCAGCAAATTACTGGTGACTTTTGGTGCCAGTATGTAACACAGGGTAATAGTACAAACCAGTATAATACATTGTCTAATTATGCTGTAACAACATCAGGTTCAATTCCTCCTGTTACTACGATTTGGCAGAATACATATGCCAACAGTCTGGAAGATTTAAAGCTGGCTTTGGCTTCTGCTGAAGAAAGTAAGGCTTGGAACTATTGGATGGTTGCCAAGATTCTTCAGGCCTATAATTTCTTGGTATTGACTGATACTTATGGTGATATTCCGTTTACAGGTGCCCTTGATGTCGAAAACAATCCACATGCTGCATTTGATGATAGCAAAACCGTAGTATATCCGGGTATTCTGGAGATGCTGGATGCTGCCATTGCCAAACTCGATGATGCTAAAGCTGCAGAAAAAGCTTCCCCTTTAGGAACTGCTGACTGTTTCTTGGGAGGCAGTATGGATAGCTGGGCAGGCTTTGCAAAGAGTTTGAAGTTGAAGATGTATCTCAAAGACTTCGACGCTCATAAATCTGATATTCAGGCTTTACTTAGTGCAGGTGGTCTTTTGGAGCAGGATTGTGCTTGGGTAAATTGGGAAGATGGCGCTAATAAGGGTAATCCTCTTTATGAATTTAATATCCGTCAGTTGAATACTACTGAGAATATTCGTGCTTGTCATACTTTCTTGGAGTATCTTTTGGATAAGAAGGATCCTCGTATCATCAAGTTGTATGAGGTAACTGCTAATGCCAAAAAAACTCTCGGCTATTCTTCTGATGAGGAACTGGTTGCTCACATGGATGAATGCTACGAGGGCCTTCCTTGCGGAGATAAGCCAACTACTGATGAAACTACAGAGGGTGGTATTGCAATCTCTAAGTCTTCTCGTATGAAACAGGCTTATGATGATGCTGTCTATCTGATGAACGAGGCTGAATGCGAATTGATGATTGCTGAGGCTTATGCTCGTTTGGGTAATGCTGAAAAGGCTGAGGAATATTATAATAAGGGTGTTCTTGCTGGCTTCAGCCGTTGGGGATTTGATGGTACAGCATTCGTTGATGGTGCTTACAAGTTTGATAAGGCCGATATGCTTCATAGTATCGCCATGCAGTATTGGGTAACTTATGCTGGTGCGAATGCTTATGATGGCTGGATGACCCGTAACCGTTTGGGTATTCCTGAGGTTCAGGCTAATATTACTGTTCGTAAATCAACAACTGCTTTGCAGCGTGAATTGTCTGATGGTTATGTGTTAGGCAATTTGGTTGATCCAGGTGCTAGCAATATGAATGCCGGTGAGTATCCTATGCGATTGCTTTATCCTACAGCTACTACATTGTATAACTCTGCTGCTGCCAAGTATGTAGAAGAGAATGGAAACTCGCTGACCAAGAAACTTTGGTGGGAGAAGTAATGATTATTAATGTAATAAACGAAAAGTCATGAAGAAAATATTATATTTTTTGAGCTTTGTTTTCGTAGCATTGTTTACTGCATGCTCTGAGGGAGACGATTTCGATATCGATTATACTCCTATTGCTCCTGTTGGTGGTGAGTATAGAATCAATGTGGAGAGAGGTTATGATGCTTCTAAGACAGATGCAGAGTATTGGGCTTCTAATCCAACAGATGCTGAATTCATCTTTAAGACTGATGGTACAGGAACCACTTTGGGTGTTCTCTATGCCTATCTCAGCAATACTACCGATTATGATAAGGATAAGGCATGGATTCGTGTAGGCTCAACTGCCTCTAAGGCAGCTTACGCCATCAATGCTAAGGTATCTATTGATATGAGTGCTTATACTTTTGGTGGTGAGAATGTGGATGATTTCATTGGTAACTCTGCTACAGCTACCGACAAGGTAACTGTTAGCGGTAAGTGTGGTCACAATACTTATACTACTGTATCTGGTACTGTGACAGATGAAATCAGTTTCACCTATTCCCGTTCTGACCAGCCTGGATATCATTACAGAGTAACAGGCTTTAAGTCTACTGGTTGGGCTGAGGATAACAAGTAATATACTTTTGCTATACATGAATTATTCCTAGATGATGTTTCTAATGATATTGTCTAGGAATAATATTAAAGATATAAGGCAAAGTGATTTGCCTCGTTGTTGACCAAGTCAACACTTATACCTCTCTCGTCTTGGGGACTGGCGGTGGCCAGTCCCCTTTTTGAATTTATAAGAGAGATTTCTTGGTTAATGAGGGTGTGTCATAAGTCTGGATAATAGTTGGTGTATAACAGTTGGCTACCGCATGCACAACAGGTGTTGTGCATGCGCATATCAGCTGTTATGCAAGCGCACAACAGCTGTTGTGCGACCGAAGATACTGACTGTCTCAACAACATATCCTATCTCTTTCGGCAACATATCCTATCTCATCCAACGACATGACCTATATTTACCAACAAAAAGAAGAGGGTGAATAATAAACTTATGGCACATCCTCTTTATTTGTAGATGAAGTAGCTGCCTCCATCACTCTGGCAATATTTCTTCAGAAGCTGGATGATGTACTCGGCATTCTCGCGAACATGCTGTTCGTCTCCGTCATATCCGTTGATGAGAACCACCAGATGGGTGGTGTCAATACTTATTTTGGTTCGCTCGTTATCGCTGGTTGGAGTTCCTACACCACCTGTCTTGTCTCTGTAAACAGGCAGACCTTCTATATTAATCATGCCTCTGCCGATGCCTTCGTATGGTTCGCCGGCTTTGCCTACGCCCAGGGTCAGGGTGTCGCCTTCAAACTTGTCTGCATCAAATCCGCCGATGCTGTAGCCGTGGGCTATGCTCGCCAGGTTCACCAGGTCCACCAGCGTATCTCTCTGGTAGAGTTCCTTGCCCTGGAGCATTCTGCGGATAAGGGCTTCTGATGCCGGACGGTAACGCGAAGGATCCTTGCCGCAGGCACGGTACACCTTTCGGGTGGCGGCAATTCCACTCATCTCTTTCAGCGATTCCGTGTTCAGTGTCTGTTTGTATTTCTCACCGAGGGCATTGATTTCATCCCAAAGTTCCTGACAATAAGGGGTGTTTACCACATTGGCTTCCACGCATGCCCCCACAAAGGTGGGATATACCGATTCGATTTCTTCTGATACAATAATTTTCATGATGAATTTCCGTTTTCTGTTAAACCTAACTGATTGATAGGGCAAAAGTACGAAGAAATATTGGAATAGCCAAAAGTTCAGTCTATTTATATATATAATAAGGTGTAAAAATAGCTTAAATGTTTATAACTGTTAAATGTTTGGCTAAAATGAAACTTTTTTGCGAAAAGATTTGGTGGAATGGAAAATAGTTAGTACTTTTGCACTC
>DAWDQD010000012.1:0-74135 GCA_052349145.1 Segatella copri
AGATTATAAAGCCTGAAACCCCTCAAATTTTTGCACTTCTATTGAGAACTTGCCCAAGAATTTAAACGTTTTAGACTTGATGCAAGTCAAAGGAGGTAAGAGTAGTAAATCAGAAAGTATTACTTGCATTTTTACTGCTGCAGTAAAGTGCGATAGTGAAGCTGTTTCTAAGTAAGAACCCAATAGGCATGCTGTAAACATACAGCGTGCCTATCTTTATTAAGATATCGAATGAATATAAATGAGACTTATATTCTAAATCCTGATTATTCTTTTAAAGTTGATCAAGATAGAATTGTTATGTATTCGAAGAAAACAGTGCAAGACTACAGTTCTTCGGATTGGATTAGTTTTGTCCATCCTGTCCAAGCATGCATTTTAAATAAATTCATAGAGCCACAAAACATTTCCGAACATTGTGATAATCTTGCAGCAGAATATGGAATTACAGTTAGACAAGCTTATGATATGATTTTACAATATATAGAAAACCAGAAGCCCATTTTTACGGAATTTGAGGAGCACAAAATATTTTTCCCAAAAAATGTACTAATTCCAATCGGATTTGTCAAAGATGAAGAATTGTCTGCAAGAAGAGAATCGGACATAGAGATAAGCCTTCAACATTTAGATTTGACACCAGACAGAATGCATTCTGCACCTCAGTCTTTGCTTTTTATGTTGACAGCAAAATGTGCTACAAAATGCAAATACTGTTACGCAGATAAGAATACTAAGTACAAAACTTTGTCAACAGAAAAGATATTGGAAATCATAGAGGAGGCCCATGCTCTTAAGATGACACACATTGATATAATAGGCGGTGAGGTTTTTTGCCGTAAAGATTGGGACATAATTCTTAAAAGGCTTGTAGAATATGATATGTGTCCCAACTTTATATCCACAAAGTATCCATTGACTGAGGAAATGGTAAAAAAGCTACATAACACAAAGTATAATAATGTAGTTCAAGTGTCATTAGACTCGTTGAATCCAATTGTTCTAGAAGAGACCATTGGAGTTAAACTTGATTATGTTGATAAAATCAAGAAAGCAATTTCTTATCTGGAGAAATACAAGTTTAAAATTCAGATAAATACGATATTGATAAAATCAACAGCAATAGAGGCAGAAATAGAAAGGCTTTATAACTATATTAAAAGCATAAAAGGCTTGATTTATTGGGAAATCAGAGCTCCTGAAAAATCTATATATTCCACGGAGTCCTATGAAAGCGTTAAAGCTTCAAGAGAACAATTAGAGAATATATATAAATTCATAAGAACTCAACTGTTGTCAAAAGCAGAGTTTAAGATAATATGCAGTGATGAAATTTTAAATGAGCATCTAAAAGATGGCAAGCCTACGGATGAATATTTTGTTGGCGGCACATGCGGTATTCTACAAAATAGAGCATTTGTTTTGCCTGATGGTAAGGTAAGCATTTGCGAACTAATGTATTGGCACCCACAATTTATCATTGGAGATTTGAAAAAGCAATCCATACAAGAAGTTTGGAACTCGTCAAAAGCGAAAGAGCTTTTCTGTATGCACAGAAAAATGTTTCGAAAACAAAGCTCATGTCACAACTGTAAAGTCTTGGATTTTTGCAATCAAAAACATCGAAGATGTTTTGTAAAAATCATAAGAGCATATGGGGAAGAAAACTGGGATTATCCTGATCCAAGATGTCAATTTGCTCCTGAAGTAAGTCCACAATATTAAAAGAGAAAATTATGAAGAAAAAGATATTATTGCCATTTCTGTGTATAGCAACTATGCCTGTTATGGCTCAACACATCACTGGAAAAATTATCAATGAGCAGGGCGAAGCCTTGCCTTATGCGAATGTATTCTTGCTTAACCAGCAGGACTCCACATTTATAAAAGGCACTGTAAGCGACGAGAATGGTGCATTCTCACTGAATGGATACCAAAATGGCGATATTCTCAAAGTATCTGCCATGGGATATAAGACAAACTATCTTATTTGCCATAATGAATCTATTGGTAATATCACCCTGCAGGATGACGCCAAGCTGTTAGGTGAAGTCGTTGTGAAGGGACATCGCAACTACGTGAAGTCTAACAATATGGGATTAACCGTCTCTATGATAGGTAACCCTTTGTCTAAGTTGGGTTCTGCCTTGGATGCCATCAAGCAGATGCCATTAATTGATGGCATAGGCAATAATATTTCGGTATTGGGCAAAGGAACTCCAGAGATTTACATCAACCAGCGAAAGGTAAGAGACAATTCTGAACTGCAACAACTCTCCTCTCAGAATATCGAAAGAGTAGAAATCATCACCAATCCTGGAGCTAAATATGAGGCAGATGTGAAGTCGGTCATTATCATCCATACCAAAAAGCAGGATACAGGATGGGCAGGCTTAGCAAAAGCCGGTGCTACACTTTCTGATGTTTCATACGGGAGAACGGGCCTGGACTTGTCTTGGACTGGCAGCAATGGACTTGGAGTGTATGCCGGAGCCAATTATGCCGGGGACGGAGAAAAGCAAACAGGCTACTATCTGGAAAAGTTTGGCAATAATGAGTATGAAACAAAAACAAATACTACCTATAAGAATCGTGCGCATAAGTTAAATGCCAATATAGGTGCTAGTTACGACTTTGGAGCCAATTCTCTGGGCATCCGTTATGAATTTAGCAGAAAACCTAAGGGAAAGTACTCTTCAACAAATGACATCCAGACAAATGTAGAGCCAGAGAATGCACAGTTTGAATCAACGAGTGAACAGTCAAAGCAGAATACACGCCATTATCTCAACTCTTATGCTATATTGAAATTTGGTGAAAAGAAGAACTATCAGTTGGCGGCAGATGTGGATTATCTTTACAACTTCTCCAATGAACTCTCAGATGTCAACGAGCAAGGTGAGAACTATGCGAATCATATTGGTACAGTAAGTCATAGCAACAATCACCTGGTAGCGGGCAAGGCTAATTTCACTGCTTCATGGAAGGCTGTAACTCTAGACTTAGGCGCCCAATATTCGTATACCAAGACTCGCCAATCTTTTGCGGGTAGCACCTCTAATGACGAGGTTCTCTTTGACGCTTCTCATGATGAGGAACGCCAGCATCTGACAGCAGGATACATTACGGCAAATTGGCAGCTTAGCCCTTCATGGAGCGCAAGAACAGAACTGCGTGTAGAGAACACTGACTTTGCTTATATACTTAATGGTGAGAAGGTTACTGAACAATCTAAGAGTTTTACGGATTGGCTTCCATACGTAAGCATTGATTATCAGAACGGCAATCTGAGTTTGGGATTATCTTACAGCACTTCAGTTGACCGTCCTAGCTATAGTATGCTGAGCAATACTTATTCTTATGCCTCGCATACATCATGGATGCTTGGAAATCCTTTGCTGAAATCATCACTAGAAAGAGAGTTAAGTTTGGATGTGAGTTATCGTAAGACGAGCTTGAACCTCTCTTATGTACATAGCATGAGAGAACTTGCCACAACTTATTCATATATGGAAAACAAGAAGGTAAATATCATCAAGAATGTAAACTTGCCTAGCTATGATTATTTTCAGATGGTGGCAGGGCAAAGATTGGACATAGGCATCTGGCATCCTACGCTATACGGTGTGCTGAGATTGCAGAAGTTGGAATATGGTAATCCAGAAAAGTCATACAACAAGCCGTTGTTTAATATGACTATGCGCAACCGCTTTGACTTACCTTGGGGAATCTATGCTTATTTCGATGGAATATGGGTTAGCAAAGGATATTCTGCCACCAACTATACCAAGGGATATGTTCTCCTTGACATGGGACTAAACAAGAGCTTGGGCAATTGGGCATTTACCATCTACTGGAATGATTGCTTCAAGCTTTGGCGTCAAAAGAACTTGATTGAGACCAATGGAGTGTCTTTCTATCAAAACCTCAAGGGCGGTGTTCACAATGTATCTCTCAATGTAACATATTCTTTCAACAAGAAGAAGAGTTATCGAGGCAAGGGCGCAGCTCGGGAGGAAATAAATCGATTGTAAAACAGACATATGCATAGTTTTCCACTCACTCTTCAGCATGACAGCATGCAGTGTGGCATCGCTTGTCTGCAAATGATATGCAAGTATTTCGGCAGGGACTATACGCTTAGCGCCCTGTCGAAACATTGTTTTGCTACTACCGAAGGGGTTTCCCTGTTGGGCATCAGCGAGGCAGCCGATACCCTGGGACTTCATACCCTTAGTGCCCGGGCCACGGTAGATGAACTGGCAGAGAATCCTCTGCCTGCCATCCTGCATTGGAACCAAAACCATTTCGTGGTATTATATAAGGTAAAAAAAGGACGAAAGTTTTATATCTCTGATCCTGCTAAGGGGCGCATTACTTATGGTTATGATGAATTCATCGCCCACTGGGCTAGCACGCTGTCGTATGGCAGACCGGCTGGCATCGTGATGTTCTTTGAGATGACACCTGCCTTTTTTGAGTTTAAAATGGATGGTATGACTGATGCAAGCGAGCGACGTTCCTTCAGATTTCTCTTTGGCTACATCAAGAAATACCGCAAGTATTTTTTACAGATTGTCATCGGATTGATATTGGGTAGTGGCATGCAATTGGTATTGCCATTTCTGACCCAGGCTATTGTGGATGAAGGCATCAAGGGCAAAGACCTTAATATCATCTGGCTGATACTTTTGGGGCAACTGATGCTTACAGCCAGTCGTACAACTATCGACTTCTACCGTCGCTGGATATTGCTCCGTATAGGCATGAACATTAATATCTCCCTGCTTAGCGATTTCTTCGTTAAGTTGCTCAAACTGCCGATGTCTTTCTTTGACACCAAGTTGATGGGCGACCTGATGCAACGAATGAGCGACCATAGCCGTGTGAATAACTTCTTAACGCAAAACTGTCTGAATGTAACCTTCTCCATGCTCACCTTTGTGGTGTTCAGCGTGGTATTGTTTATGTATAGCAAATTTGTGTTCTGCATTTTCTTGTTGGGTAGTTTGGGTTATGGTTGTTGGCTGCTGTCTTTCCTGCGCCGCAGAAAGGTGATTGATTATGAACTCTTTGAGCAGCAGGCAATCAACAATAACCGAACTTATGAGTTTATCACTTCCATGCAAGAAATCAAGCTGCAGGACTGTGAACGCCGAAAGTGCAAGGAATGGGAAACGGTGCAGCACGACCTCTTCCGTGTGCAGCAGAAATCACTCAAGTTGCAGCAAACCCAAGAGGCTGGCAGCATCTTCATCAATGAAATCAAGAATATGGTGATAACCGTAGTAGCGGCAGCATCCGTCATTCATGGTGACATCACCTTGGGTATGATGCTTGCCATCCAATACATCATCGGACAGCTCAATTCGCCAGTGGAGCAACTGATGCAATTCTTCTATTCTCTGCAAGATGTGAAGATCAGCTTGGAGCGCATCAACGAGATACACTTGATGAAGGATGAAAACGGCAAAGAGGGACTAAAAAAGCAGGTGGAAGACGCTAGCGAAGGTATCACACTAAGACATGTAGACTTTAAATATGATCCACATGCCATATATAAAACGTTGGATGACATCAATATTCATATACCACATGGCAAGGTAACAGCCATCGTGGGAGCATCTGGCAGTGGAAAGACTACGCTCATCCGATTGATGCTGGGCTATTATCCTGTATCTGGAGGCAAGCTGACCATTGGCGGGACGGATGTCAATAAGCTCAACAAGAAGTGGTGGCGCAGGCAGTGTGGTGTAGTAATGCAGGAGGGAGCCATCTTCTCTGAGTCCATCGCTCGCAACATAGCGGTGGATGACAATGATGTGAACCAAGAACAGCTCTATCAAGCAGCCGACCTTGCCTGTATCAAGGACGACATCTTTTACCTACCCTTGCGTTTCAATACCAAGATTGGCAGAGATGGCATGGGACTAAGCCAAGGGCAGAAACAACGCATATTGATAGCTCGCGCCATCTATAAGAATCCAGACTATCTCTTCCTGGATGAGGCAACCAATTCGCTAGATGCCAGCAACGAATACGACATCGTGACGAATCTGGAAAAATTCTATGCTGGCAAGACGGTGGTCATCGTAGCTCACCGACTCAGTACTGTTAGGAATGCCGACCAGATTATCGTGCTGAAACACGGACAGGTAGTGGAGATTGGCAACCATGAATCACTGACAGCCAAGCGAGGTACTTACTACAAATTGGTAAGAAATCAGTTGGAGCTGGGAAGCTAAGCAAAAAGCCGCCAGGATATTCTCACACGAAATCCTAGCGGCTTTTTCTTTTCCTGCAGAATACTTACAATGCTAGCATGCCTCGCTTGATGCTTTCTGTCAAAAATTCTCCGACAAGATAGTACATCCGTACTTGGTTTACACCAAAGATCTACAGAAAGATGGGCAAACACTCTTGATTCCAATTTACATGGCCCCATTCTTATAAAGCAAGAATGCGCTGGGAGCGCAGGTTTATTACCTGTCCTCCCAGCGACAACCTTGCAAAACACAATGTCTTTTTTTATTGTACCTTTGCACCGCAGTTGGGCGATAAAAACATCATCTCGTCAGCGAGAACTTGATGCTCAGGCCGAAATCCTGTGTGGTGGTAGGATAACTGCTGCTCGACAGGAGCGGTGTGTTGGTCTGACGGTCATAATAGAAACTCATGGTAAGGAGTTTGCTGAAGGTATAATCGGCAGAGAAACTCAGCTTCAGGGCATTGTTGCCGCTGCTGGCACTGCTTACCATTGAGGCAATATCACGAACGATGGCTGCCTGCTTACGGAAACTGAAGTCAAGACGTAGATTCAGATCATGGTTGGTACCATTCTGAACCGTCTTGGTGGTCGATGCATTCTTATTGGCTGCATTCTTGTTGCCGCCCTTCGACTTGGAACGGGAGGCTTTGGCGCCCCAACCGAAAACATCGAAGTTGTTGATGCGGTAACCCATACCGATTACCCAGTCCTTACTCAATGCCTCGTTCAGCTGCACACTCGTCATACTGAGGTTCAATACACGGGTCTGGCGATATTCTGCCTTCACCGTCATATTATTGTTGAATGTGACATCCATACCCAATAATGGCGAGAACGACTCGTTGATACTTACCTGCGAAATATTGAACATGCTGCTTGGCGACGGATTGCCCGTAGCGGCATCACTCACGAAGCCGAGACCGTTCATATACTCCTGGAAGGTACTGTAACTGTTGTAGCTGCCAACTGCAAAGACGCTTTTGTAAGAGTGGTTGATGTTGATACTCTTGAAATGCTCGTTGAACCAAGGCAGACGTCCCAGTCCGCTGTAACGGATGGTCCAGTTTGGCAACATCCGGCTCAATGCCGGGAATACCGAGAGCGAATTGCCACCCATCGAGGTATAAGCCTTGAGGAAGGCAGGAATCATGACATCGCTGCTATACTGGTTAACCGGTGTGCGGGAAGCATCAAACTTTCCGCCAGCCAGAGCCGAACCAGCCGGATAAACAGTTCCGGCATACTGCGCCTCTACCCTATTTCTGAAACCAGCCAGCGAGTTGACAAACTTCTCGAAGGTCTTGCTGCGATACCCCGAATTGGCATTGCCCATTCCCTCGAAAGCCGAACCCAGCGAGATGGTAGTCATCTGGAAGGCTCCACTCTGGGTAGTTGGCGTTCCTTCATACATATACTGTATGCTCTTCTGCGTGGTCTTGGTACGTGTGGCTGAGAGATCAATCTTGAAATCCTTGACAGGCTCCAGGGTGGCACGCAACGTAAGATTATCCGTTCTGCTGGTAGTAGCAGGTGTTGCGATACTGTCGTTGCAGAGCAGCCAGTCGTTGTTTCTTGCCTTCTCGATATAATCGTCGCCAACCATACCGAAGGCGAAGTCAAGACCCGGTGCCATCTGTCCCACCTTCTTCTGTCCGAAGGCATCACCCACACTAGGCAAGAAGCCCGGCAGGGTGAGCTGATAGCTGCTGCGATAGTTGATGCTCACATTGCGCACCATCATTGCCAAGCGACTAGCCAACTGCAATCCCTTATACCATTTCTTATCATCAAGCGGTTCCTTAGCCAGTACGGAGAGTTTCACCTTCATGGCGGTATCTACCTTTGAGATGATTCTGATCTGGTTATTATCCACCTTTTTATATTTAAGCGGGAACACTTTGCCGTCTTCCGTCTTGGCATTCACAATCAGTCGCTTGGTATTCTTGCCGTGGCGTATCTTGAATGTGGTATCAGGCAGGAGGGTGATTTCCCGTTCGAAGGCACGCTTGTTCTTAGGCAGCGCCTTCTTCGGATCAGCCGCCTGTTCCTTTGCTTCCTGCTTCTTTTTCTTTTTTTCCTGCTTCTTGCGCTGCATCTGTGCCCTACTCTGGGTACGGTCAAACTTATCGTTTACCTTCTTCAGGAAAGGCACATGGTTGTAGAGTTTCACCAGGTTGAAGTTTCCGTTCAATGTCAGTTCGCGCTGGGTATTGATGGTGTTTCCATACGAGTTACCCTCCTCATCCTCTGTACCGCGCTCCCAAGAATAGTTGGCATTGTAAGAGGCATCGCTGTTCACCCAGTCGAAGACAGGCAGCAGATTGAGAGGCACCTTGTAGGATGCCTGAAAATTCTGACTGTAGTCGAGCGGTGCACCCCAGTGGCGGATGCTGGTCCATACGGAGTCCTTCCAGGCATGATACTGGTCGGCATAAAGATCCTTGTTGACCGGTGTATATGGTTCCTCTATCTGTGCATGGGTAGCACTCTGGAAGTTCATGTGCAGGTTCTTGGTCAAATCCCAGTTGATGGAGAACTCACGGTTCCAGAGGAACTGCTCACTGAAGGTGAGCGGCAACTTGGAGTCTACTCCGGCAGCTCCACTCATCAGGGTTTCCATATCGCGCTCCTGCAACTCGTAGTAGTCGCGCGTCATCTCGGTATTGAAGGCTATGTTCTGCGGCAGCCAGTTCAGTCCGAAACGTTTCAGTATGTCGAGCCACTTACTCTTGTTCTTCAGTCCCTTGAATGGTTCCCAAGCCTTATAAACCGGGCTCCACGAATAATCCAGGGCTCCGCGCCAGTTGTCCTTGCGCTCATACATCGTTGTTTCACCCGTAGTATACTGATGCTGATGACTGTAGGTGAATGAGAAGTTGGCTGGATCGTATGGCATCGGATGTCGCTTGGTAGCGATACCCACCCGGGCATTCGAGATAGAGAAGTTGGTCTGCGTAATCTTGGTGGCAGCGATGTTCTCGATAGAATCGCGCTCATGCTTGGATCCGGCAGCATCGAGGGCATCCTTCAACTCCATATCGGTATCCAGCGGATTATACTTAGGAGTGGTCTTCTCCTTGGTAACACTATAATATAAAGGTATGCTCACCTTCGCCTTGTCAGGGAAGAACTTACCCATTTCGAGCGATGTAGTCACACTGTAGGTACCGTAATTATCGGTAGTTCGACTTGCCACGCCATCTTCCAGACCGCCGAATCCCTCGCTGATGTATCTGCCGGTGGCATTCACGCTACCCCAATCGGAGAGCTGTACGTTGAGGTTGGCATTGGCAGCCCAACCGCCCGAATTATTATGTTCCTTGAGTCGGAGTTCGTTTATCCATACCTCACCGCTCTTGATATCGGCAGAATTGTTTCTCACACCCAGCATCATGGTCTTCACCTCGCCGAGACTCGGATTACCCACGATGGTAATCTTGTTCTGCGGATGTTCTGCATCCATCATGGAATAAGGAGCGAGATAAGAAGCCACACCCTGTGCCTTCGCCTTGTTGCGGTTTTTCTTCAATGCCGTAAAGACACTCAGCGGCACATCGAGCATATTCTCCTCAGGCCATACCGCCTTACAGTCGGCAAGCACATAGCGGTTATAGTTGGAGCGTGGCTCGGTGAGCTTCAGTGGGATTTCATACTCGTAGTAATTGTTCTTGTAATCACTACCCAGACGGATGAAGACTGAGAGATCACCATCCTGCAGACGGGTGGTATTCTGTTCCAAAGCATTGGCATGGGCAAACATCTGGATGCGCTTGTACTGGCGCAGATCAAGGGTAGAATTTTTATAAACCGCCTTCGCCTCGCCTGTGCTCATGTTCTTGACCACCAGACTCAACGCCTGCTCGTTCGCCTCAACCAACTGAGGCTGACTAGGATCCTGTTCGCGCCTGATACCCGGAGGCAAGACATAGTTGACCGGTGTCTTCTCGCCGTTCTCCTCCAGACTCACACTGCTTGCATCGAGGGTTCCGCCACTGGCTGCGCCGAGCGGCTGATCATAGGTACGCCACTTGCCCATCACGAGGTCGAAGGTACCGAAACGCAGCACGATAGGTTTCTTGAAACCGGTGAGGAACATACGCATGAAGCGGATGCTGGAGAAATCGTTGATGTTGCCCTGACGGCTCTCAAACTCATCGATAGGTATGCGGAACTGATACCAGGTAACGGTAGACTTGGTATTATCACGCCAGGTCTGGCTGTATTCACGCTTATCTACAATATGATTGTTACCAACCACGAGATCTTCCGGACGGATGCTGACACGGTACTGGAAGTATTTCTCATATTCGTTGAGCGTATAATCCTGGTTGATATCCTCGACATCCGGCGTTGACTTATAAGAAGTATCATAGCTCTCAGAACGGCTGTCGCTGTCAGGCGAGTTGCCCTGAGGATTGTTGATATATTTATATCTCTGCAGGATTGGAGCACGCATCTCATCCCAGTCGGAACCGCGGAAATAGTGGTAGTCATCACGTGCCGGATCGGCAAAGATGCTGTCGAACACCGCCTGGTTCACCTTGCCCTGAATCTGGTCGAGATAAGCACTCTTGTAGAATTCCTGCTCCTCGGCATCAGTCAGTCCGTTGAAACCCACATCCTGCAAGGCTCTGCTGCCACTGGTGGTAGCAAAGGCATAGGTCACGGTGCTCTGGGTAGGAATCTTACCCCACTGGGTATAGGTGTAGCTCTTGCTGCCATCTACCGGCATGCCACTCTCATAGAATTTCTTGCCATCACGCAGGATATCCTCGCTCACCTCGCCCAGGTTGATGTAGAAATCGCCACCGTAATCGGCAGCATCAGCCTCTTCGCGGGAATAGATGAACGGATCAAGCATCCAGAACTCGATGTATTCGATGTTTGCCTGCTCGAAATCGTTGGTATCCAGCTTACGCATCATTCCGCCCCAGTTGCGCTGCGGATTCTGCAGGGTTCCGTCAGCCTGCAAATCTGTTACATTGAAGTTGTATGGTCCCGGCTCACTTGGATAGTAAGCCAGATTGAGTACATTCAGGGTATTGGTAGCGCCCTGATAACTGCTCTGGTCGCGCAATGGGAAGAGCTCCTTGGTATAGACCTCGCGAACATAATGGTTACTCAACTGCTTGAGGTCGCCCTTGATATGACCCGGAGTGAGCGAACTTCCACGGCGGGTGAACAGCGGATCGATGGTATACCAGGCTAGGCGCGAACGGTGGAAACCGCTGCTCAGACCGGTCTTATCTCTGTAATCGTCCTTGAAATTGAGCGAAGGCACACTGGATATAAACCAGGAGGTAGGAGTCGTTACATCGATGGTAGTCTTCGTACCCTCGAAATCATCGATATAAGATGCATTGTCCTGTGTGCCACCTGCCTCACCGGCAATGAGCTGGGCAAATTCTCCTGTAAAGGATATCTGCGATGGCTGGGTAAGATGCAGGAATGGTATCTTGTCAAGCACATTGGTGAGCCACTGACTCTCCTTGCGCCAGTTGAGATTGATGCCCCAAAGGGTGTTCTTCAGCGGTTCGGAGCCCATGGATACCTTGGTAGTAAGCGCCTGTTCGGAGAGGTGCTGGATAGTACCGCTCAACTGGAAGTTCTTGGTAAAATCATACTCCCAGTTCAGTCCGAACATCGTTTTTCGCGTTTGTCCGAAATCGGTATTACTCTCCAGAGAAACGTTGACAGCCGTACCGGCATCAATGATGCTCTGGTTCAGGATGGTCACCTCGCCGGCACTGTAATCTACCGAATAGTCGGTGCCCTCTTTTAAGGTGATACCGCCTGCCGTAACGACCACCGAGCCCTGTGGCACATTGTAGGCATCGAGCGAGATGACATTGGCTGCAGAGCCCTTGAACTGTCCCACAATCTGATACTTGTTCTTCTCGGCAATCTGCTTGGCTACGGTCTTCGTACTGTCATAAAGTTCGGTAAAGGCATACTTTTCAGCCTTGTCGGCAGCCACGCCCCGCTTGACCAGATAATCACGCATATAACTGCCGAAAGGCTCTACCTTCGGAATGAACACACGTCCGTTAGAGATGGTATAGCCTTCTACATAATCGAAATATCCATTGCTGTGTGCCTTGTTGTTGTTATCCAGACGGTCGGCGCCCAGCACACGGATGATAGGCTGCTCCTTCACCTGCTGCTCAGGGATATAACTGAGATATACGCCGGTGGTATCGCTCTGGTATTTCACATCCAGGCGGAACTTCTCCTTCTCTACGGTAGAAGCCAGATAATAAACGTTCTTCATCATCAGCCCCCAGTTGCCCTGTCGCGGATTGTTACTGGTATTCTTGAGCGATTTCACGAAGAGTGCCTGCTTGGTATCGCTGAGATCGGATGCAAACTCGCCCACCTGATAGGTAACGCCTCCCGATGTATACTCATAGGCTACGGCAAGTACCTGGTCGGTCTGCAGACTGGTTTTCAATGAGATATAACCCAAGGCGGTATTGACTGTATATTCAGAAGAATTGAGCAGGCGGGCACTCTCCAGTTTCTCATAATCGGCTCCGCCAACCAGTCCGCCTCCATCGAGAGTGGTTGCAGCCTGGTCGATGTCACGGGCAGCAGCATACTGCCCTGTCATCGCCGCATACTCTGTATTCGCCTGGTTAGAAGGCACCTGTCCGCTCGCCGCCCACATCGGGTTGCTCAGTTTCTGGTTCTCGCCCAGGTCGGTCAGGGCTACGATATTTCGGGTATTGGTGGTATTGCCGGTTTTGTTGGTAACCCACACCTCCACGCGGTTGATGGTGATGCCCGTGGTGAGATTAGGAAGTTTCTGCATCCAGGCATCATAATGATTTCTGAAATACTGGGAGAGGAAGAAGTGGCGGTTCTCCTCATAATCGGCTACATTCAGTTCGAAAGGGGTGAGCTGCACACCGCCCCTGGTAGATACGCTCTTCGATGCACTCTTCTTCTGCGAAGCCACCATCTGCAGCTTGAGTTTGCCAAACTGCATATCGGTTCTAACACCAAACAGACTGCTGGCGCCTTTGATGAGCGAAGAGTTGGAAGGGAAGGAGACGTTGCCCGCCTCAACGAGTTTGATGATTTCATCTTCCTTGCCGTCGTACTTCAGTTTCATGTTCTGTGCATCGAAATCGAAGGTGGCATCGGTATTGTAATTCAGGTTCATGTTCACCTTATCGCCCACCTTTCCGTTGACGTTGAGATTGATTTTCTCATCAAAATCCATCATCGTCGTCTTTCGGTTGCGGATAGGCAACGAAGGATTGTCGATGCTCTTCTTGTTGATACCGAACTTGAGTTCGGCAGAACCTTGTGTCTTCACTCTGATGCCACCAGGACCAAAGATTTTCTCGGCAGGTCCCAAGTCGAAGTGCATATCTGAGAAATCGAACTTCTCCTTGCCTTTTGCCTGGAAGATTTCATCGTTCTGCTTGCGGAAGTAACTGTTGCGCTGCTGCTGTTCAGTCCATGCAAGATACTCTTTCGGAGTGAGCATGAGAGGAGCCGAAAGCCAGGTTGAGCCCATGCGGTTGCCGATGATATAGCGGTCGATGGTATCGTTGTAGATTACCTGATATTGCAGATTATCAGGACGTTTCAGGTCGAGCGGACTCTGATAGAGGTCGCTCAGGGAGTAAGGTTGGGTGCGCTGAATCTGCCAGCGGGTATGCAGCAGCGAATCGGGAATGGTATCTTCATCGAGCTGCACGGGCTGGGCTGTGCTGGTATGGGTTTTCTTTTTATCGTCCTGAAGTTGAGGCAAAGCTATCGCATAGCCGAAGGTTGCCACCATCAGCCAAGCCAATAGAAAAGATATGAATCTTTGCTTCTGTTTCATCGATAAAAAACTCCTAACTTATTTGATTTGCTTCAATGCCAGTTTCACAACCTGTTCTACCGGGAGATCAGGCTGTGCCTTGAGGATATCTACTACTACCTTGGCTGATGGTGCTGGCAAGAAGCCGAGCATGGTGAGGGCGCTTACCGCCTCATCCTTTACATCATTGTTCACCATCACCACATTGCCTCCGCTGGCTGGCAGTTCGTCAGCAATGCCAAGGCTCACGATTTTATCTTTCAGGTCGATGATGATTCGCTGTGCCGTCTTCAGTCCGATACCCTTCACGGTTTTCAGCATCTTGTCGTTACCAGTAGAGATGATTTCGCAGAGTTCGCGTGGCGAGAGTGAAGAGAGAATCATGCGGGCTGTATTTCCGCCTACTCCTGAAACGGTGATGAGGAGGCGGTAGAGTTCACGTTCCTGTTTGGTAGCAAAGCCGAAAAGGGTGAAAGAGTCATCTCTTCCACCAGCCACCAGCACTTCGTGAACATAGAGTTTCACTTCCTGTTTGCCCTGAATGGCAGTATATGTATTGAGCGATATATTGAGTCCGTAGCCCACCCCCGCAGTCTCAACAACAGCCAGCGCAGGTGTCAGCTCTGTCAGATCACCATGAATATATTCTATCATTTTCTTTTTCTCCTAATTAAATTAATATATTAATAACGTGCGAAGGGCGGGATTATTGTTATAGAGTTCCATAAAATTACGTCCCGACGTAGCATGTAATACGTCCCGACGCAGAGCCAGAGACGTCGGGACGCAGCAAAAGCTACGTCAGGACGTAATTCAAAGCACATCGGGAGGTATCGGAAAGGGGATGTATGATGTTTCGCAACAAAATAACGAAACTGTAAGGCTCTTGCTACAGATACCTTACAAATCTCCGCTTATTCATACCTAAAACTATGATTTTACTACTTTTTGCAACTTTTATGAGTTAAAATTCTATTAAAACGTCACGTATTTCAAGAAAAAGCTATACTTTTGCAACCGGAAATAGAATAAAAAGCGGAAAACATATCCGTTGGATAACTAAACCGCAACAAATAAAAGAAATTAAAACAACAAAATAAAAGAAATAAGACAATGAAGAAATTTAGAGCAGCCGTAGTAGGATACGGCAACATCGGTAAGTTTACTGTAGAGGCACTCGAAGCAGCTCCTGACTTTGAGATTGCAGGTATTGTACGTCGCCAGGGTGCTAAGGACAAACCAGCTGAGTTGGCAAACTATGAAGTAGTAGATGACATCACCAAGTTGAAGGATGTAGATGTTGCTATCCTCGCAACCCCTACCCGCTCTTGCCCTGAGTATGCAAAGAAGATTGTTGCTCTCGGTATCAACACCGTAGACAGCTTCGATATCCACACCAGCATCCTCGACTACCGTACTAAGCAGATGGAGAACTGCAAGAAGGCTGGCAAGGTAAGCGTTATCTCTGCTGGTTGGGACCCAGGTTCTGATTCTATCGTACGTGTTCTGATGGAGAGTCTTGCTCCTAAGGGCTTGACATACACCAACTTCGGTCCTGGTATGAGTATGGGTCACTCAGTTTGTGTTCGTGGCAAGAAGGGCGTAAAGGAAGCGCTCTCTGTAACCATCCCATTGGGTGAGGGTATCCACCGCCGTATGGTATACGTAGAGTTGGAAGAAGGTGCCAAGCTTGAGGATGTAACAGCCGAAATCAAGGCCGATCCATACTTCGCTCACGATGAGACCCACGTATTTGCCGTAGCATCTGTAGATGATGTAAAGGATATGGGTCATGGTGTGAACCTCGTTCGCAAGGGTGTATCTGGCAAGACCCAGAACCAGCGTTTCGAGTTCAATATGAGCATCAACAACCCAGCCCTCACCGCTCAGGTATTGGTTAACGTGGCTCGTGCTTCATTCCGTCTGCAGCCAGGTTGCTACACCATGCCAGAGATTCCAGTTATCGATATGTTGCCAGGAACCCGTGAGGAAATCGTTGCAACACTCGTGTAAAGACATTGAACTTTGAGGTTTGAACATTGAACTTTATGATGAGTTTAACAGGTTCAGATTCATAGTTTAGCAAATAATAAAGGCTCGCAAGAAGTTTCGATTTCTTGCGAGCCTTTTGAATATACTATATTCCAATTTATTTATGCGTCATGATATCGAGCACCATATCATCGGTAGCTCTCATCGCATCGGCACCAATGCTCGTGAGATTATGGATGCACTTATCCACATCATCATCTACGATACCCTCGGCAGAGGTGACACACTTGCCTTCCATAGAAAGGAGGGCGGAAAGAAGAGCGGTGCTGACACCTGATGAAATCTTCAGGGCACAACTTGGTTTCGCTCCGTCACAAATCATACCGGTGAGATTGGCTATCATATTCTTGACAGAATTGCAGATGCGGGTATAATCGCCACCCATCAGATAGGTAATGCCGCAACTGCTGCCCGTACTGGCTACCACACAACCGCAAAGAGCTGAAAGCTTGCCTAAGCTCTGCTTGATATAGATGGCAGTCAGATGACTGAGCATCAGGGCACGGATCATTTCCTCCTCGGTATTCTCGTTCTCCAGCGCATAAACCACCACAGGGTTCGTTGCACAAATGCCCTGGTTGCCGCTGCCGCTGTTGCTCATCACCGGAATCATGGCGCCACCCATACGGGCATCGCAGGCTGAAGCGGTGCTGGAGATGATATGCGAGAAAATATTATCACCGAAGATACCATGACTCAACGGACGGTCCATCGTCTTGCCCAGACAGTGGCCATAGTTGCCTTTGATACTCAACTCGGCAGCCTTCATATTATAGTCTCTGGTCTTGAGAATGAAAGAAATCTCATCGAGCGGAGCTGTTGTAGCAAACTCGTAAACCATCGGGAAATTGAGCTGGATGTCGTCATCAGCCTCATCGCCCACAGTACCGCCACGCTTATCGAGCACCACCTCGCCATTACGCTCAACATACACAAAATGGGTATGTGAACCGGAGATAATTGCCGTAGCCTGGTCTTCACCGGCATGACAGATGATTTCGATATAGAGTTTATCCACATCACCCTGCTTCAGTTTGATGTTGATATCCGCATCCTTGATATATTGTTTGCCCTGCTCCAGACTGTCAGGAGTGAGGTCTTTCAACACTTCCAGCTGATATTCAGGTTTTCCGATGAGCGCACCCAGCGATACGGCGATAGGCAAACCGATCATACCCGTGCCAGGAATGCCGACCCCCATCGCATTCTTGAGCATATTAGGACTCAGAAGAACTTCAATACGTTCAGGGCGCTTGCCCAATGTAGTAGCAGCCTTGGCTGTACATAGTGCCACAGCCATCGGTTCGGTACAGCCGATGGCAGGAACCACCTCTTTATTAACGAGCGCAATGATGCGCTCACGCTTACTTTTCTCTAACATAATCTATATAGCTTTTATATAAATAACGTTCTTACCATTATTTCGGGTACAAAAATACAAAAAATAAACCGTATTTCACGATATTATCGAAAAAATACAGTTTATCTTTATATAAATGGAGCACTTTAGCCAAACTTTTCGTCTAAATATCTTATTTCGAGAATAGTTCAGCCAACTTTGCGGCCAATTCCGTACCACGGATATTCTCAGCAATACACTTACCTGTAGTACCATCTACCAGGAAGATGGCAGGAATGAACTTTACCTTATAAGAATCAGCTATACCGGCACGGTCAAGTCCGTTAGGCCAAGAAAGTTTCTCCTCAGCAAGCGCTTTCTTCCAAGCTGTTTCATTCTTATCGATAGAAACACTTACTATTTCCAGTCCCTTTCCTTTATACAGTTCATAAAGTTTCTTGAGGTTAGGAATTTCCTTGCGGCAAGGTCCACACCATGAAGCCCAGAAATCAACCAGATAATACTTCTTTCCCTTTACACAAGAAGCCATGCTCACCTTAGAGCCATCAACTTGCTGGAGTTCGAACTGAGGCAAAGTCTCACCTGCAAGTCCCTTTGGATTAATCTGCTCGTTGAGCAACTTTCCATAGAAGCTATTCTTAGCAGTTTCTGAGAACGAATTCCATTCCTTGGAGTTTTCCTTGGTGAAATAGTTCAAGGTACAAAGCATGGCGAAAGGTCCCCACCAGGAATCCTTGTTGTCTGAATACAACTTTCCATAAGAAGACTCCACCGTATCAAAGAAATTCTTCTGTTCGGTAGCCATCTCTTTTCCCTCGTCACTATCTTCCAAAGCTTTCATCTTAGCTTTATCCTTTGCCTGGTAAGCCTTGCTCTGTTCTGCAATCAATTTTTTATGCTTATCTTTTATATCCTTATACATCTTATCAAGCATATCCCTCACTGAACCGATTTTTGTCTGATATTCATCGTTCATAGCACTGCCGGAAATCTTGACATTGCTGGCATTAAAACCAGTGTTCACCCCATCATTGATGGGTTTGGCATCGAGAGACACCTGCACTTTTTCGCCACCTTTGGTCATCAGACTAAAAGTGAAAACACCATTTCTTGGACCGACACCGATAAAACGAGCCTCTGTAACAGGGATGGTTAAAGTAAGTTTTCCACCCTTTACCACACCTTTAGCGAGAGGTTTCTCGTTACGATGGGTAGCAGCCAGGACGGCTTCCATTTCCGTACCATCAGGCACACCATTCAAGATTGCATCAATGATACACTCGTCTGCATTCTGAGCATGAGCACTCATCACAGAGATGAGCGCCAATGCCAATGAGAAAATTGTTTTTTTAAAAATCATATTTGTACAATTACTAGAAAGATTTATTTTAACGTTCATTACTTCTCCACATTCTGTACGAAACTTCCGTTGCCAGGATTATCAATGGCTCCCTTAGGGAATGGGAAGGTCCAGAGATGAGAGGATGGAGCAAGACTTATCTGCTTGCCATCTATCTCTTTTGTCAGCGTGCGGGCATAGGTACCTTCAGCATTTAAGCGACGAGCATCGCCAAACGGCACGATAGAGAAGATAAGTTGATTATCCTTAGCTTGACGTATATACCGGATAGCTTCTGCCACAGAGGACGCCGATAGTGGCTGATATTTCTCTGGAAGGATATATGTCTTACGCACCTCATTGAGCACATCCATAGCATCTGTCAACTGATTCTTACGAGCCAAGCATTCAGCCTTGATAAGATACTGCTCCACGGTTCTCATACCAGCAAGATTGATATAGCCATTGGTCAACCCCTGATAATAAGTTTCTGCACCCATCGTTCTTAGTTTCCAATTGCTCAAGAAATAAGCATCTCCCTCTTCGAATCCGGCAGCACGATTTACCGGTATCTTGAATATCGCAGATGCAGAGTTGGAACTATTATCGGCATAATTGAAATTATAACAGTCCTGGCTATCAAATCCCAATGGCGTTTTCAAAGAAGGATAAACACCCTCTTGGCCTATCACACCCTTATTATCATTATAGAATCCAACCCAATCAACCAACTTATCATTAATGGCAAGAGCCTTATCAGCAAACTCCAACGCCTTTTCATAGTTCATCATCTGAAGATAGGTACGTGCCAACATAGCATAGGCAGCTCCCTTGCCCGGATGGAGGAGCGTGGTACCCATATCTGGAAGATCAGCTACCGACGTGTTCAAATCATTCAAAATGAATTCATAGATTTCCTGAATGGTGGCCTGATGATATGGAGCATTCTGAAGACTGCTCGTAATCAGAGGTACGCTCAACTTACTGGCAGCATTTGAAGGCTCGTAGGTATCAGCATAATAATTAGCGAGATTGAAATAGTTCATCGCACGCAACACTCTGGCATATGCCATCACCTCAGCCTTTTCTTTCTCAGTACCTTCTGTTGTATTAGGCACATCTTCCAATATCAGATTGCAGGTATTGATAGTGCCATAAGCCACATAATAAGTACTCTCATCTGCAGAGTTCCAATAGGCACGATCGGTTTCCTCCTCCCAATTGTAGTTAGCCTTATACATCGGATAATAACTGGCATACGAATTGGTGAGATATTCATCATTAAGCAAATAGCACGTTTGCAAAACCGGCATGCGATGAGTACCATACTCGTAACGGAGAAAAGCCTCATAGTCGGCGAGCGACTTAGGGATGCGTTTGCCCTTTGGTTCTATATTGAGATAGTTATCGCAAGAGGCAAGTCCCATAACCATGCCCAGCAACAACACCATATATACTAATTTCTGTTTCATTTTCTTCATTATTTAAAAGTTGAGATAAATGCCTAACACATAGTTGGTGGCATTATAACCACCCAGCTGGTACTTAGCCTGTTTGGTCTTTGCCCAGAAGAACGGATTCTCCACATTAGCCTGAACACGGGCACTCTGCATATAGAGCGAACGGCACAGCGACTTTGGCAAATGATAAGCCAGAGAAATGTTGTTCAGACGAATATAACTGGCATCAAGGATATTGATATCAGAATAAAAATAAGTACTATACAAAGAAGATGCTGACAAACCACTTTCGGCAAAAACAGCCTTTGGCACATTGGTATAAGCCTCATCACCTGGTTTCTGCCAACGATTAGCAAGTCCGGCACTAGCTCCCGCAATATTGGAGATATATCCTACGCTGGAATAACTGCAAGTGAGGAAAGCAGGATTGGCATTGCGCATCTTATGACCACCCGCAAAAAGGAACTGCATACTGAAATCGAAATCCTTGTAGCTGATACTGGTTCCGAAAGATCCACTATACTTAGGAGTGGTAGTACCCATGTAAGAGATGGCATCCAATGTCGTTGGCTGATTAGTTACCTTCTCACCATTCTCGTTATACACCTGTGGCAATCCTTCTTCACTCAATCCAGCCCACTTATAGCCATAGATTGCATTATATTCGTTGCCGATAATAGGATAAGCCGAAGGGTAATCCAACTGAAGAATATAAACCGGCGCCTTTACATTTACATAAGTCACCTCATTCTTATTATAAGCATAAGTCATATTGGCTCTCCATGAGAAATCCCTGGTACGCAGAACCTCACCACTCAGGGAAATTTCTACACCACGATTGTACATCTCGCCATTGTTGATGGTATAGGTGCTGTAGCCCCAACCTTCAGTAGGTACACCCATGGAAGAAGCCAGGAGGTCGGTACCCTTCTTGTCGTAATACTCTACAGTACCATTGAGTCGGTTCTTAAAGAGCGAGAAATCGATACCTATATTAAAGGTATTGGTTTTCTCCCAGCTCAGCATCGGATTGGCACGCGACTGCACATATCCCTGTGTACCTCCCACATGCCCGTTATTATTATAGCTTGCCACCATATAAGGGGCAGAATTCTTAGATACGTTACCGGCAATACCATCAGAAACACGGAGTTTCAAATAATTGACCCAATCTGCGTGGAAGAACTTCTCCTTACTGATAATCCAACTGGCACCTACCGACCAGATAGGCTTGTTCTGAAACTTCGAACTGGTTCCCCAGAGATTAGAGCGGTCCCATCGTAAACTACCAGTCAAGCTATAACGGTCATCGTAAGTATAAGCAGCATTACCATATACCGAAACATAACGGTTTACATTCTCATAAGAAGCAGACAAATCAGTCGCAGTCATAGATTTATATCCCAGCACACCCGCTATACCTTTCAACAAATCAGCATTATTCACCATACTGGATGTTAACATCTGAGAATCATAGTTAAACAGTTTGTCTCGATGCAATTCCTGCTTGTTCTGGATGGTTTCCGTGCCTAGAATAGCAGTTACGCTGTGAACATCCTTGAAAGTCTGATCAAAACTCAACTGCTGACGGAAGTTATAAGCAGAGGTATATTGGTCTGAACGAACCAGGATATCCCCATAAGGAATCACATAATTGACAGAGCCATCACCATTATCGGTTGCATACTCGTTTACCACACCCCGAACCTGCGCAGAAGCTTTATCAGCCCAGTTTTCACCACGATATGAAGCTCGTTCGTACTGGAAGGAAGCAGCATACTTCAAACAAGGCAGAATCTGTACATTCAGACGGGCAAAAGTTCGTAAAGCCAACTCCTTGTTGGTGGTAATCTGACGATCCAGCTCTTCCAAAGGAGTGATATCCATATTATAAAGACCATACTTCTGATAGATAGCCAAAGTACTTGCATCATATCTCTCACTCATCGGCTTGGTATAACAAGAGCCATCAGCATTCACTAAATTATCGTATGGCAAAACAGAATATCCAGGAGAAAGGACATTGTAGTTCTGTGTCTGATCCTCACCCACCTTTAGGTAAGCACCTAAATCCAAAGAAAGCCATTTCGTGAAATGAGAAGTATTGGTAAGGTTGATACCTAAACTCTGATTATTGGAATACTTATCTTCAAGGGTATTATACTTATAAGTGACCGAAGCCTTGAAGAGATTATTCACCGAGTTGTTTACAATATTCATATTATACTGCTGATACAACGGATCGCGCTTAGCATACTTCTTCATCTGGTCATAGTAGTTATAACCTTTTCCAGCCAAATCAGTCAGTTTAGCATTCATTTCTGACTCAGAGATATTGCCTGCATAATAATTCAAGATATTGCAGATACCCGCGCTCGTATAGATTTTCTGATCCAACATATTCTGAGCGTATACCTTAGCTCCATTGCCTGCAAGATTCGGATTCTGCGCAGCCCACTCCTTCTCCAAGTCAATAACAAGAGAAGAATTGGCGAGATAATCTGTATAATAAGAATAAGGATGCCAGGTAAGAGAAGCATTGAAAGAGACATTGGTCTTACCCTTAGCTGCCGATTTCTTGGTAGTGATGACAATGACACCATTGGCAGCACGAGCACCATAGATGGAAGCAGCAGCAGCATCTTTAAGAACAGTAATACTCTCAATATCATCCATATTCAAATCAGGGATTTCCTCGGTAATATCACCAGTTCCATTGCCGGTCAACTTAGTTTTCTCTACAGGAAAGCCATCTATGACATAGAGAGGAGAAGCAGAGGCATTCATCGTGGTTACGCCACGAATCATGCCGTCATTATATCCGGCAACCTCGCCAGCCAGCACAGTAGAGAGATTACCCAACCTCTTGTCTTTCAGTTCATCAGCTGTTACCTTGGTAAAAGCACCGGTTGCACGCTCCTTAGAGATTGTCTGATAACCCGTTACAACCACTTCACCAAGTATGGTCTTATTTTCAGACATCACAATCTTCACATGATCCCTACCAGCCACCTTTACCTTCTGGTCATTCATACCGACATACGAAACCGTAACCTCATGACATCCTTTAGGAATATAAAACTCAAAATTACCATCCGTATTAGTCACGGTTCCAAAAGGACTGCCAGGCACTACAACAGAAGCGCCAATCATAGGTTCTCCATCCTCATCGGTAATTGTTCCTGAGAGGGGGCGGATGGCAGCTCCATTATCTGTAGCTTCAGCTGCAGTTTTATGTTGCGAAACCTTCTTGACGGTAATAAACTTACCACTTACTGAGTAAGTGAAAGGTTTACCCTGTAAAATCTGCTTTACGGCAGTTGAGGCAGAAGCATTCTTCAGATGAACCGTTGTGGTATAGGACTTTACGTCCTCTATCACAAAACTCACCTTATAATCCGACTCCTGCTGTACTTTTCTCAATGCAGAAGCCAAAGACTCATTAACGAGCGACATCGTGATGCCTCTCTTTGCATTCTGTGCTCCTACAGGCAATGCCATCCATAAAGTCAGGACAGCAAACATGAATACACATCTTACTTCTTTCATATTTTTCTCTTTTTCGTTAATACTATAATAAAAATACGTTTCTGACAGCGAATCGGTAACATCTACTGTCAAAAAATAATAAAAAAAGTTTGTTTTCTTACAAATAAAACTAAAACATCGGCATTTTCAGGAATTATAATTTCCCAGAAATGCCGATGTGACGATACATCAAGATTTACTTAAATACCTTATTCTATATATATAGTATTTCCCTTAAAACTAACCTTTGCAACTCCCAGATTATTCAAGAGTTCTATAGCATCCTCTATACTGCCACTCTTATCTGCGGAGAAATCGAGATGCTTGGTTTTGACTGCAGGATTTCTAAATACCACCTTACTCTGATAATATGCTGCAAGATTATCCAAGATGTATTCCAAAGTCTGGTCGTGATAATAGAGCACACCATCTGCCCATGCAGTAGTTTCATCCGTATTTACATTAATTATCTGCCCAGAAACAGTCTCCTTTGCACTTAAGGAATATTGCTGTCCCGGATTCAATGTCACAGGTTTATGCTGACTGTTCTTTGCCAGGACTTCCACCTTTCCCTCAACCAAAGTCACTTTACAGTCACTACCCTGATAAGCCTTGATATTAAAAGAAGTACCCAAGTCCTTGGTCAAGACACCACCTGCATCCACCACAAAAGGACGCTTACTGTCGTGCCTTACCTTGAAGAATGCTTCTCCTTCAAGATGCACCATACGCTCTGCTCCCTTAAAGCAGTGGGGATAAGTAATTTTACTATTACTATTGAGCTTTACTTCAGTGCCATCAGCCAGTGTCAGAGTAATCATCTCACCATCTGCAGTCTGAAGCATTGTCATATCTTGTTCAGAAGATACATTTTGCGTTATCCGATTTCCGGTAGCTCCATCAATAGTCTGCCTGGAGCTCACCCACTGCCATACAAAAACTATCGCCAACATAGCAGCAGCGCCCATCAGAGCACTCATCAGCATTCTCATCATCGGATATTGATGTTTCACAGGCTCTTCGGCATCCGAATTTTCTTTGCCTACTATCTTCTCCAACTCCTTGTCAAGGTTTGGCAGAGGATATGTTTTGCGTATCATAGCCTGTTCTATGGCAACCAAGTCTTGGATGTCATTCTGTAAACTCTCATCATTAAAAATATCTGTTTGCTTCATCATATTTCTATTTCTTTACTAAAAATAATACGTTTTACCTACCAAAATGGTAACATCCCCAATTGAGATTCTTTTGATTATTTTCAAGTTTTTATTTGATGATAATGTTCTCTTAACAGTTTCAAGGCCTTTATGATATGGCGCTTGACCGTTTCCTGACAGACATTCATATCATCTGCCACTTCCCGATATTTCTTATGGTTAAGATAACATTCTTCCAAAACATGACGAGTAGTATCCGGTAACAAATCCAACATTTCTTCTACTTGCCGCTGACGTTCTTTCTGGATATCATTATCTTCATAGCATTGATCTACAGCATGAAGATAGTAATCGGCATATTGTGCATGAACAGCTGTATGCCGAAGATAGTCTAAACACTTATTTTTCACGGTTTTAAGCAAGAAGGCTGGTAAGGTTTGCATGTCATTGGAGTCGAAATTCTCCCATACGTGAGCAAAAACGCCACTCACGATATCTCGGCTTGCCTCCTCATCTTTCAGAAGTTGCAGCGCATAATAATATAATCGACCATAATATGATTTGAAAAAATGCCCAAAAACTTCCCGCTTATTCATCTATACCTAATTCTATGTTGATTACTAGAAACAATATGCCATATATGGCGCATGATACACCATATATGGCTTTGAATATTCTTATTATTAGTCTTCCAACTGGAACAGAGGATCATCTGGAGTCAGCATGGTAGGCTTCTGATCGAATTCCTTCAAGAGCTGCTCAGAAGCATACTTCTTGTTTACTACCAGGCGGAACATGTACTCGTTGAACCAATCGTTGGTCATGATGAAGCAACCGGCAAAACCATTGTCGGCACCCCAACTGTTCTCCACCTTCCATTTTACAGGCTTGCCATTGGCGTCGAGATCTACAGCTGTCAGCGTCATGGCATGAGTAGAACCGCTATCGAAAGTAGCGATGCGGTCAGCCTTGTTCATTGGGAATGAGGTGTTGAAGAGGCTTCCATAGTCGAAGTTGTCGAGTGCCAGATAGCCGCGCTTTCTATCAAGTTGCTTGCCCACATCATAGCTTGAATACATCTTATGACCATCTTTCAGAGAGGCAATGGCGAGCTGGGCAATCTCCTCCATAGGCAGGTTGAGATACTTCCAGTTGTGGCCATCGTAAGTGTGGCGGTCGTACTCCACCTCGTAGGTCTTGTGGTATGGACGACGTGGGTCGTTCATCACCATCAGGAAGGTGCCGTTCAGGTCCTTGCCCACTGTCTCCTCATAGAAACTCTTAGGAGTATATTTCTTAGCCTCGCCAATCTGCTTGCCATCCTTGTCGCGGAAAGCATAGGTAAATTCCTTTACCGGTTCGCCGAGAGTAAGACTCAGCATGTGATAAACCTGACCGAGCATCTCGTTCTTGCGAGCCTGGATAGCTGCCGACTTCTTACCCTGAGCCACCATCTTGCGAAGTTCCAATCCATATTCACGCAGCTTGCTGCTGATGAGGCGGCTCATCTTGGAAGTATTGTTGCTTGAGAAAGTCTCTGGCTGGGCGCTCATTGGTACGAGACCATACTTGCTTGCCAGGTCGGCAACACCGCAGAAGGTACCACCATCGTTGAGAGGGTTCTTGAAGAAGAACTGCACCTGAGGGTCTTCGATGCTCTTCTTGCCCAGGTCGATGACGCCCTGCAGCATGAGGTTAGCCTTCTCCAGCTGGTCGTAGAAAAAGAGATAATCCTGTGAATACTCCACCACTCTGCCCTGTTTGTCGTTGAGGGCGAAGTTAGAACGGAGCACATTGAAGCCGCTGAACATCCAGCAGCGGCCGGAACTCTTCTGGTTGTGGATGCTCTGCGCTGGAGTCTCGATGCTGAAATGTGTATCAACAGGAGCCTCGTTGGCATGGTTCTTTACCAAATCATCGATGTTATTAGCAGCAATAGCATTGAAGAGTGCCTTGTTGGCAGCACCGCCATTCTGGCTCTTTGCCATCTGCTGAATCATTGACTCACGGATGCCGCCAACCTTGGTCTGCGCCATCATAGACATGGAAGCCATCATCAAGGCTCCAATCAGCAATACGTTTTTTCTCATAATCTTTTATCTTTATTTGTTTTTTGTGCAAAAATAACACTATTTTGCGTACTTTCCAAACTTTTATGCCGAAAAATGCGGAGTCGCTTACGAATAAAAGCCATTTTCTAAAAAAACAAGTTAAATTTTTCATAATTAATAAGGAGTTCTGCAAATACATTACTTTTTTTTATTATATTTGCAAGCGAAATACTAAGCCAAAATTACGATAGTATCGTATTGGCTACACATTGTATAACAACAAACAACAAGCCTATGATTGGTAAAGTAAAAATCCGACACTTGTTTTTGTTGGCATGGCTTGCCGCCTTGTCAACAAAGGCCCAAGTGTCTTCAGAGAACTACGTGCAGACTACGGAGCGCATCAGCGACACACAGGTCCTCTCCACCACGGAATACTACGACGGCTTGGGAAGACCCTTCGAGATGGTGGAACAAAAGAAGACTCCAGATGGAGCCAACCTGATACATCTCAAAGAATATGATGGACTAGGACGTGATTGGAAGACATGGTTGCCTGTCAAGGACGCCTCCGATTTCCTCAGCATTTCTGCGGCTCGCTCCCAGGGAAATAACCAATACAGGGATAGCCATGCCTTCTCCCTAACAGAATATGATGGAAGCCCACTCAATCGAATAAACACAGTGGAGGGAGTTGGAGCTGAGTGGACTAGCCATCCCGTAAAGAAAGACTATCTCGTAAACACCTCTAAATATCCGTTGAACTGCAAATACTACCGTGTATCCATGCAAGGACAGTTGCAAGACAAGGGGTATTATCCTGAGGGTAGGCTCTACGTTACCAAGACCACTGACGAAAACGGCAATGAGAGCTACGAGTTCAAGAACATCGCGGGCAACGTAATTCTCAAGCGTACCATCTGCTCCATCGATGAGGCAGCCGATACCTATTATATATATGATTACCGTGGAAACCTGGCATTTGTGCTTCCTCCCAATTATCAGGAGGAGCCGTCACTTGACCTCTATGCCTACCAATATAAATATGACGGACAGGGGAATTGCACATGGAAGAAGCTGCCAGGATGCGAGCCGATCTATATGAAGTATGACCTTAGCGGCAGGATGACATACTTGCAGGATGGTAATCTGAGGAAGAAAGGACTTTGGGAGTTTTGCGTCTATGACAAACTTGGACGATTGGCTGTACAAGGCACTACTGCATCTATAAGTGATGTCAGTAAAATCCATGTCTATGCGCTATACACGGGGGCAGGCATCCTGGACGGTTACCAGCTGAATGGCACTACGATTACCGCCAAGTCCCTGCTCATTACCAATTTCTATGATGACTATACTTTCATAGAGAAGCAAAACGCCTCAGAGCAGAGCATTTTGCATCTGAACGCAGCCCAAGCATTGGACGCTGCGTTTCCTTCCAACAGTTCCCCCAATGCTAAGGGATTCTTGACTGGGAAGAAAGTATATACATCAGATGGTACGAATAGACATGAAATCTCCTCTATGTACTATGGTTTAAAGGGAAGAGTGGTACAAACACATTCCAGCAACTTGCTTGGAGGAAGTGAACATTTCTACACCTCTTATAACTACATAGGTTCCCCTTTGAAAACCAAGCACATTCATAGCGCAAGTGGCAAGAAAGCCATACAGGAATGCTACGAATATGCCTATGATCATGCTGGAAGACAGACAATGGTTAGCTATGCCATCAATGGCTCCGCCAAAAGAGTATTATCAACAACTGAATATGACGATTATGGAAGAATTGCCAAACAGACATTATTGGGCAAAGAGTGCATCAACAACACCTACAACATCCGGAGCTGGAAGACTGAGATAAGTAGCAAGAACTTTACCCAAACGCTTGTCTATAACAAAGCAAATGGCTTTGTTATACCTGGAACCGCACAGTACAATGGCAATATATCAGCCATGAGTTGGAAAACTGGAAACAACATAGAGAAAGGCTACAAGTTCTCCTACAACCGTCAGGACATGCTGACCGATGCCGACTATGAGGAAGGAGAATTCTTATCGGACAACATAGGTCACTATGACGAAAGCCTGTCTTATGACAAGATGGGAAACATCCTGTCATTGATACGCTATGGTTTGAGAGACGACAACAAGTACGGGCTCATTGACAACCTTAGCTATGGCTACAACGGTAATCAACTTACCAAGGTTGATGATACGGTGAGTGGTCCATATCATGCAGGTGCCTTCCACTTTGTGGATGGTACGAAGGAGGCTACGGAGTATAGCTATGATGCCAATGGCAACATGGTGATGGACAAGAACAAGGGGATTAGCTCGATATCATACGACATCAACAACTTGCCACAGAAAATATTATATAATGATGGAAGGAAAGCTAGTTACGTATATGATGCTGAGGGAAACAAGCACTCCGTTCTATATACACTAACGGCAATGACCAACACATTGCCTCAGATGCCAGTCATGCAATCTGCCGATGCAGCATCAGCAAATGCAGTAAATGGGCAAAAGGTAATCAACTATTGCGGAAACATCATTTATGATGGTGATGAGACGATGGTACTGAATGACGGAGGCTATGCCAAGTATGACAAAGGCGGCAACCTTTCTTTCCATTACTATCTCAAAGACCATCTGGGTGACAACCGTGTTGTTGTGAACGAAAGCGGGGTTATCGAGCAAACCAACGATTACTATCCTACAGGTGCGTTGATGGGGAGCAGCACGAATGGCGATGTTCAGAGATATAAATACAACGGTAAGGAACTGGACCGAATGAACGGTTTGGATTGGCATGACTATGGGACAAGAAACTATGATGCGGCTATCGTTATTTGGAACACATTAGATAAGCTAGCAGAAAAAGATTATTCACATGTCCCTTATGTATATTGCGGTAATAATCCTACGCGATATCTTGATATAAAGGGGCTTGAAAAGCTAGACGCTCTATCGCAGAAAGATAGAAATTATAAAAGACTAGAGCCTGAAATAAAAAACTTTAAGGATGATCCAAATGTCATAAACATCTGGGCGCATGGGTATGATAATGGCAATAGTATTATTCTAAACAAAGAAGTAGTTGACAACGCTGAAAAATTTGAAAAATTTCTAGAGTCAAATAGCTTTATATGGAAAACTAGAGAAGGTAATGCACCTATAACAATAGTATTACATAGCTGTTCTGCTTCTAAGTTTGCAAAAGCTATATCAAATAGCAAGAAATTTGACAACGTGATTATTATTGCTCCAACGACTCCAGTTAATGTGCTAACCAAAAAGAATACCAAAAGTTATCTAGGCTCATACCTCGAAAACAACGGAATTTGGAAAAGTTATAAAGCTGGTAGAGAAATCAAATCGATGACATATGGGAAACATGACTACCCTGGCTCTATATACCCTAGAATAAAATTTAATTTAATAAAGGAACTATCTAATCATATAAATGTATGGAAAAAATAAAACTTGTATTAGGTATTTTATTGGGATTTGCTCTTTCATTTTTTAATGCTTATTTGCTTAAAAATAGTACAACAAAAACGGATGAGCAATATATTGTTACCAATAGCAGAGATGTATTCATATTGGATTCTGTAGAATTTAAACTTACCTCAGACTCTGTTCTTCTATATGGAAACGAAGATTCATATACAGAACTCTTATATCATTATGGAAGTATTCATAATGGTTCTAAAGAACTCTTATATTATGCATTAATCATGGCAGACAAATATTCTTATCCCGAAGCTTCTTATAATATTTTCGACGCTATTAAAGATTTTAAAAAGAACAACACTTTATTATTGTCTGAAATGATGAGATATTACTTATTGTATGGGGCAAAAAACGGAAGTTCAAGTTCTTGTTTTCAATTAAAGGAATATTACGAAAAAGGAATATTATTCGAAAGAAATCAGAGAAAAGCAAAATTCTATGAGAATAAGATAAACGAAATTTATAAGATAAAATGGACAAAATAAGAAATATGCATAATGTTGCCTTAGGCATCATTATAGGTTTGTTTTTGGGGGGAATTTTTCAAGCACGCCCTAAGTTTGAATGGAATTTGGGAGTAAAGCAACCAGTCAGCCCTCAATGGAATATTAACAAGATAAAATCTGCAATTATTAAAGAGAAGAGCATAAAAGATTATGAATTACTTAAAGAATTATCTGGCGGGCATTTAAAAAAAGAAGACATTTTCTATGGTTTACTTATGAATGAATATCACCCTAACGATACCATTTACAAAGACCTAAGAAATGTCTTGGTTGAAATCTACAATATCCCTCCAAAAGATACCATCACTTTGATGTGGGTTAAAAAGCTTGATGAAATGTACAAAAACAATAAATAAAGAAACAATTAATATTTGGGAATATGGTCCGTAAGAACCATAATAGCAAAAATATTTATAACAAAGAAATCAATTAGAATACAATGGAAGTAATGATATAAAAAAAAATAGAATGTCTGACATCAATATCAAATGAAGACGGCACTTATGTCATCGGCTCCCAACGATATTTATATGACAACAATGGCAATATTATCACGGAATACTCGTTAGATACTGAAAGAGCCATAGGTGAAAGCCATAGTAGAAACTCTAAAGGACATTAAACAATGGAAAAGTATATAATTATAACCGAATTTGGAGAGCAGCAAGATATAAGAGTGGGACTAAAATCTTGTAAAAACAAGTACAATCTTCTACTCTGTTGGGCAAAACATCTTTCTTATCCTTATATTGGTATTAAATCCAAGACGAAACTTATCGAAGATATAAAATTTGATTTGCGCGAATTTAAACAATATGTTATGAATGCCAGAAGTTATATGACGAATTTTTATAATGAATCATATCTAGTAAATGGCATCCATATAGAACTGTATGTCGTTAAACGTGAGCAAAATTGCGATTCTTCATTTTTATTTAAAATATTTGTTGACAGTATCGGCGAATCGGTACCACTGTAGCGCATGAATCGGTACCATCATAGCACTGCATTCGGTACCATCGTATCACTTGAATCGGTACCATCATAGCGCACCAATCGGTACCACAAAGATGTAAAGTTCTGCTCATGTATAATAATAACCGCCTATCTTTGCAGAAGAATTTTAAAATCTGTATGGATATGGCACAAAGTAATGTAAACATGAGCAAATTAAAACGTTCATTTCAAATGCTAGCGGCAAAAATACCGCAACGCACCATTTGCGAGCAACTACACATGGGACGTGGCGTACTGAACCGTTACAAGACCCTGGCGGATTCCCAAGGTTTGTCCTATGGCGTGATAGGCCGCATGAGTGACGGGGAAATAGAATCTTTCCTCCAGTTGTCCAAACCCACAGCAGCCCCATCCTCCCAACGTCAGGTGCTGGACGGGCTGTTGCCTGAATATGTGTCAGACTTGTCGCATAACCGCTACCTCACCATTCAGGCCCTGCACGAGTCATACAAGAAGGAGCATCCCGACGGATATGGATACACCCAGTTCAAGAAGTCAATCCGTGAGTATCAGTACTCACACAACCTCAGCTTCCATAACACCTATATTCCAGGGGAAGAGATGCAGATTGACTTCGCCGGCGATGCCCTGTGGCTTACCGACCCGAAGACAGGTGAGCTAACCAAGGTTGTCGTCCTGGTCTGTATCCTGCCATACAGCGGCTTGGGATTTGCCAAGGCTATGTACAACGCTTCCATGGAGAACTTCTTCGGCGGTATATCCGATGCCTTCTCTTACTTCGGCGGAACAACTCGCATAGCCAAGAGTGACAACATGAAGCAGTGGGTGAAGAAATACGACCGCTACGAGCCAGCGTTCAATGATGCAGCCGTGGAATGGGCCGCCTACTACGATACAACCCTCCAAACCTGCAGGGTTCGTACTCCCAGGGACAAAGGTCCAGTCGAGGGACTCGTCCAAAAGACATACAATGCCGTCTACGCTCTGCTACATGACGAGGTGTTTTACAATCTACCGAGTATGAATGCCCGTATCTATGAGTTGATGGACGGCTTCAATGAAAAGCCGTCCAGAACGACAGGGAGAAGCAGACGTGACATCTTCGAGGCGGAAGAGCAACCTGCGTTGGGCAAACTGCCCATGGCTCCATACCGCTTCAGATATCGCAAGGAGGTGAAACTGTCCGGTACCTATCACGTCATGGTTGACAAGCACAACTATAGCGTTCCATACCAGTATGTCGGGCAAAAGGTGAGCGTACTGTGGGACTTGGATACCGTGGAGGTTTACTCCGGGAGTTCTCGCATAGCCATCCATCAGCGTCGCCAAGGATCTGGATACAGCACGCTTGACGAGCATATGCCAGACAAACATCTTGCCTACAAGCACGGACAGGGATATAATGCCGCCTATTTCCTGGAGGAGGCGGCATTGGTCGGCAGCAACACCACTGCCGCAGTCCAATCCATCCTCAATCGCACGAAGCATGTCGAGCAGTCGTACAAGTCCTGCCAAGGAGTCCTGTCTCTCAAGCGCAAGTACGGCAAGGAACGTCTGGAGAAGGCCTGCAAGCGTCTGGCAGGTTGTACATCCATCACCTACACGACCATCCGCAATGTGTTGGAGAAGAACCTTGACCAAGTTGACGGGGAAGAAACAGTCTCAAATGTGCCACAGAACGACTATGTGAGAGGCGCGGAGGCATTTATGAACATTTAAACATATATATAGTAACATGAACTTACAAGAAACCATCATACAACTCAACGAGTTGAAGCTCAGAGGTATGTCATCCTCCTTCGAGGCCATGACCAGCCTTCCTGTACAGAACCGCCCATCCCTTGAAGTCGCCATCTCCAAGATGGTGGATGCAGAGGTGCAGGACAGACGAGATCGAAAGACCGCCATGTATCTAAAAATCAGCAAGCTTAGATATACGGCACTCTTAGAGGATGTCATCTGTGGAACAGACCGCAACTTCACCAAGGATGACCTTGCCGCCATTGCCGACTGTGCCTTTATACGCAGGCATGAGAACTTGCTCATACAAGGAAAGTGCGGCTGCGGAAAATCCTTCCTTGCCTGTGCCCTTGGAAGACAGGCTTGTATGCTAGGCTACAGAACCCTCTATCTCAATATGAACAGCTTTGTAGAGAAAGTTGCACTCAGCAAGCTGGATGGGTCGTACCTGAAGATGATAACCAATCTGGAAAAGTATGACTTGCTCATATGGGATGACTTCGGGTTGCAGCCAATGGATGACAAGACCAGACTCGCAATGCTTCAAATCCTAGAAGAGAGATACGAAAGAAAGTCCGTCATTATCGCCTCACAGCTTCCCATTGCCAAATGGTATGATTACATAGGTGATCCTACCTTGGCAGATGCCATTATGGACCGTTTGGTGGCAAATGCAAGTAAAATAGAGTTAAAAGGCGATTCTATGCGCCAGAAATTGAAAAAATAAATTACCTTTGCAAATTGAAAAGCAGAACTGAAATCTTGGTACCGATTGCAGCGATACAAGCGGTACCGATTGCAGTGATAGCATGGTACCGATTACACCGCTACGCGTGGTACCGATACAGCGCTATCGTCAATTTGTTTTTTATAAGAATTGGGATTTCCTAGTGGAGAAAGAATACAACTCCCCATTTGATGCTTTAGTTGATAGCATAAACATAATACAATGGGATGAATTCTCACAAGAAGAGAAAAATGAGTTTGAAAAGGTTCTAAAATCGACAAGCCATGTAAATTGCGTTATTCGCAATTTAGTATGGAACTTCGAATGTTCCATACTTAGCAACAATTTAAAAGTATATATTGTGAAGTCATGAAAAAGATATTATTTATAGTACTCAGCATCATACTCTCCGCTCCAATATTTGGAGCGGATGGTAATCATCGTGATTACTCCCCAAAGTCACCAGAGGCAGCTGCCTTTGACAGAATATCCACCATTCCTGTGGGCAACTATACTGGCTGCTTGGCTTTCTCTATACCAATCTATACATTGGTGAGCGGCGACCTCAGCCTGCCTATCAGCTTGGACTACCAAGGCAATGCCATACGAGTAGACCAAGAGGCTACTTGGGTTGGATTAAATTGGTTACTGAATGCAGGAGGAGCCATCACTACGACAACTTCTGCATGCTCTACACAATATGGAGAATCGTTTCAAAAAGATTGGGATTATTTTGCCAACAAACTGTCCATGACATACATTCCCCTGGATGGTGAGTTTCCACAAATGCGATACAAGATGGATGGATGCCACCCTAATTGGCGAGGTGGCCATGGTAAAAATTGGTTTAAGCAGACGCTAGAGATTGAGGGCAATAAGAACAATGACCTGTCTAGTCAATTGTATCATTTCATCCTAGACAACAAGGCTGGTGAAACTCCCACCTTCCATGCTAATTTCATGGGCAACAGTCTCTCTTATGTATGGGATAGGATGAAGAATGAGTTCTTCATTACGGGCCGTAACCAAAACTTTCAGATTACTGGATCCATCATGTCACCCACCATCATTGATGGAAAAGGAGTAAAATATTCCTTCAATGCAATGGAGGAGAGTAGTCCAGAGGGATATTTGGTTGACCCTGGAATGGTGTATCAGGATTATACGCTATTTCTTACAAAAATAGAGTCTCCCACAGGACATACCATACAACTCAGATATGTTGACAACGGTACAATAACCTCTGTATATAAAATAACAGAAAACTTATACAGCCATGAATATCCAGTAAATGCTATTGGTTCGAGCTATCGTGAAGTCAAGCAAGAAGGTTCAAACCTTCTGGATCGTAGCCTCTCACAATTATATCGGACAAAAGCTCTTCGTCTCTCGGAAATAGAATCCGACGAAGCATTGGTAAAGTTCATCCCATCCAGTGACTTTCGTAAGGATCTGGATGGGAACAGTCGCAAACTGTCAAAGATAGAAATCTATCAAAAGAATGGTTCTCAGAAAAAACTATTGAAGTCCTTTAGTTTCAGATCCAGTTATTTTCCTAAAGTAACCACTGGAGGCAACACGGTAAAGGATTTATTTGACAATCTGGGCAACTCGTCCATTTACGACGGATGGTTTGCCTCTGACGACTTTATGTATTATAGGCTACGTCTGGACAGTTACAGCGAGGAGGACTCGAATGGCAAACAAGTGGCAAAGTACTCATTTGGCTATAATAACGGATTGCCTTGTAAGGCTTCCGCAGCCATTGATTATTGGGGATATTACAATGGGAAGGAAAACTTCAACGGTCGTTACCACACCCTTCTTCCAAAACATTGGGATGAGTTGACTTCAGACGTAGAAGATGGTTTCCCTAAAACGGTATATTTTACAGGTGCAGACCGACGTTTCTATGAAAACTGTGCCTCTGCGGGAATGCTCTCATTCATTACTTATCCGACAGGAGGAACTGCAAGTATCACTTATGAAGGGCATCGCTTCTCCAACTATAAGTATTTCGACGCAGCAAAGACGACAAGCGGAAAAAGTTTCAAGGATGTGGACATCTACGCCACCAATCAAAGCTATGGAAAGGTTATCGGGGCATCATTAAACGAAAGTACGTTTAATATATCGGGTGAGGGGAAGTACAAGATGACCCTAAGCTACATGATATCCAACCTTGCCGAGCAGCCTTCCTGGCGATATATTCTAAGCAACCCTCTTCTGTTGTATCATTATAGCACCATTTATGACAGAAATGGTCCACATGAGGTGGTTAGTGCTTGTGATGTGCTGAGCGCAGTTCCAAGCGACACAGTGGGGACAAGAAACATAACAAAATCAAGGACTTTAACTCTTTTCCCTGGGAAGTACAAACTGCAGATTGCTGGCGGGGCTTCATTAAACATTGGAGTGCGTCCCCAGCAATATTACCAGATAAGAGGCAATATCAAACTAGAAAAATCCACGTATACATCCATCGGTGCAGGCATGAGGGTAAAGTCCATATCCGAAAATGATGGGAAAGGAAACTTTACTACGACAAAATATCGATACACCTATCCTGACTTAACTTCCTCAGGACGATTGTCAGTCCCAGCCATCTATGCAAGAAGAAAAATCTTGGTCTACCAAAATGGAATGTATCAAGATGCAGGAATGAACCAGATAAAACCTGCAACAGCTAAAGAAATTCGCTATGCGAAAGTGAGCGGCAGCAATGCTGTTCCAGATATGCCTGTGGTCGGCTACGAGAGGGTAACCGTCACACAGGAAAGCAATGGAACGACAAACGGCAAAGAGGTTTTTACTTACAGAAACAGACCTTGGGGCACCAATATGCTTACCTATTGCCGTCAAGTGCCCGACCCGAGAAATGGAATGTTGCTTTCTGATAGCGTGTTTGATTCCAAGGGAAAACTTATCAAGACAACAGATAACAGTTATAAGTGGAGATGTGTTGACTCCCGACTTCTAAGTGCGGTCATCGAGAACATCTACAGCGGGCCAAACGAGGTTACTGGTGGAAATGCTTTGGCGTCAGAAAATGCATATGCTGAAGCCTTAGGAGGAGGGTGCATGCAAATATATCTATATCCATCGGTCCAGTTCGCCTTGGTTTCTTCCAATTCCAGCCAAAAAGAATATCATGGTGATAACTGTGTTACCATAAAAACTAGTACCCAGTACGGACAGACCAACACCTTGGACTCCATCTCGGTCCAGAGTCAGTCTGAGACAGGAACTACCTTCACTACAGAAACATTCTATCCACAGAATGCTCTTTCCCAAGCCAATATGAAGACTTTGGCAGACAAGCACATCACTGAGATTCCCATAGAATGTCTGACATCAATATCAAATGAAGACGGCACTTATGTCATCGACTCACAACGATATTTATATGACAACAATGGCAATATTATCACGGAATACTCGTTAGATACAGAAAGAGCCATAACTAGGAGTTCGTTTAGTCTGTTAAAGGACAACTATGCCTTCTCCTCATTCAAAGCTAACGCTGTGCTTTCTTACAACTCGTCAGGGAAGCCTCGTGTGGTAAAGGAAAACAACTGCGATGTGGTCACCTATATATGGGGGTATTACAGCAACTATCCCATTGCCGTGATAAGAGGTGCGGACTATCCAGCCGTAAGGAATCTCCTTGGAGGCGACTCTGCCGTAAAAGCATTGGAAACAGCAGCCGCGCCAACTATAAGTGCAAGGGATTTACACAACAAATTGTCAAAGCTGGTTGGTTGTAGTGTCGCAACCTTCAGTTTCAGTCCCCAAATAGGGATGGTGGAGATGATTTCTCCGAATGGAGAATCTACGACTTATTCTTATGACGCTTTCTGCAGATTATCTGCCATCAAGGATCATAACGGCATCGTGTCCTCATCATTCAAATACAATTACAAACAACAAGCTTATGATGAATAAAGTTAACTTTCGATACTTGTTTTTGTTGGCATGGTTTACTGCCCTGTCAACAAAGGCCCAAGTGTCTTCAGAGAACTACGTGCAGACTACGGAGCGTATCAGCGACACACAAGTTCTCTCCATAACGGAACAGAACATTTGTAATCATACATATCATATAGGAGACAAGATTGAGCGTCAGCAAGCCACCTTCAAACATTTTGACCAAAAAGGAAAAGGTGCTATTTGGGACTTGACTGACATCAATCTATCTGACAATGTCTCGTGGTTGACAATCACCTCCAATCCCCATGATGAACATGGACTTATAATTAATGGACTCAATACCCGTTATTTTTGTCATCAAAACGACACTGGCACATATTTGGATGGCTATGAGAACAACCAATCGAAAATTAGCTACAAACTAACAGACTTGATTGCTCCGCCTAGTTTTGTACTTAACAGCATGGCAACGGGGTATTTCAATGGATATGCCATATATTCAGAGTCAGTATATTCTCGTATTTATGGAACATATGAATGCCAAGTTGATGGACTCGGTACAATGTTACTTCCATCAGGTGATACGATTACTGGTGTGACAAGGGTACATATCCAGAAACACACAGGACAACAATATCTCAAAAACATTGAGCATGCAAAGGCCTTACGCATGTTGGTTGACAGTGTTAACATCTACACACATGATAGCATCATACAACATCTTGCTGTGGATTCCAACCTGGTAGAAACAAACATATACAGATGGTATGCACAAGGGGAGTCTTATCCAATTTACGAAACCTTAGACTCTCATGTTAAGGGTAACAATATTGGATTTAAAGTAGCTTATTATTACTCTCCACAATCATTGAAAGACAATGAATACGAGAAATCAAGAAATATTTCTCAGAGAGAGAGAGCAAAAGCTACCTCCAATGGCCGTCCCCGTATTTCCAGACATGTATTTTCTAATGGTACATTTATTGATTATTCGGTAAACGTGACTTCCGATGGTAATGTAAATGTTGCCATGTTCTGCTCTTCAAGAGCAAAGATAGATTGTAATATCCATACCATTGACGGAATGATGGTATGCCAACAGAGTTTTAAAGAATCCAGCAAAAAGACATATAACATCTGTCTGCCTTTATCGTCTCATTCACATGGCATCTACATACTCAACATTTCTGTTAACGGACAGCAATTCTCAGAAAAGTTCATCTACAAGTAATCCACTATGAGTAGAAAAATACAAAGATTTATCGGAAAAAGCGAAAATATCACAATAAAAATGTTATTTATTAAAAAAAAGCATTACCTTTGCATGTACAAATAACAAGGAAATATGGACAAAAGTAAGTTTAGTCTATTAAGTAACATCAAATACCCTGAGGATTTGCGCAAACTGAGCATCGACCAGTTGCCACAAGTATGCAAAGAATTGAGAGAAGACATCATCGACGAGGTTGCCGTCAACCCCGGTCATTTTGCCTCCTCTCTTGGCGTGGTTGAAATAACCGTAGCACTCCACTACGTGTATAATACCCCTAACGACCGAATCGTTTGGGATGTGGGCCACCAGGCATACGGACATAAGATTCTGACAGGAAGACGTGAGGTGTTCTGTACCAACAGAAAGCTTCACGGCATCCGTCCGTTCCCTACCCCACTGGAGAGTGAATACGACACCTTTGCCTGCGGACATGCCAGCAACTCAATTTCTGCGGCACTCGGCATGGCTGTGGCGGCACGCAAACTAGAACAGTCTGATCGCAGCGTGGTGGCTGTAATCGGCGATGGCGCCATGAGTGGCGGCCTGGCCTTCGAGGGCTTGAACAATGTATCAAGCACTCCTAACGACATGCTCATCATCCTGAACGACAACGATATGAGCATCGACCGGGCTGTGGGCGGTATGGAGAAATATCTCCTGAACCTCGATACCAACGAGACCTACAACCGCCTCCGTTTCAAGGCATCGCAGTGGCTGCACTCCAAAGGCTATCTCAACGAAGACCGCAAGAAGGGCATCCTGCGCCTGAACAATGCACTGAAGTCGGCACTGAGTCATCAGCAGAACATCTTCGAGGGTATGAATATCCGCTACTTCGGACCTTTCGACGGTCATGACGTGAAGGAAGTGGCGAGAGTGCTCAAACAGCTTAAGAACATGAAGGGTCCTAAGCTGCTGCACCTGCATACCACCAAGGGAAAGGGTTACGAACCTGCCGAGAAGAGTGCTACCATCTGGCACGCGCCAGGCAAATTCGATCCGGAAACGGGTGAGAGAATCATTGCCGATACCAGCAACCAGCCTCCGAAATATCAGGATGTTTTCGGTGAGACGCTGCTTGAACTGGCTCAGAAAAACCCGAAGATTGTAGGTGTGACGCCCGCCATGCCTACAGGATGCTCCATGAACATCATGATGAAGGCGATGCCAAACCGTACCTTCGATGTAGGTATTGCCGAGGGGCATGCCGTCACCTTCTCAGGAGGTATGGCGAAAGACGGACTCATCCCATTCTGCAATATCTACAGTTCGTTTGCACAGCGTGCCTACGATAACATCATCCACGACATGGCACTGCTCAACCTGCCGGTTATCATGTGTCTTGACCGTGCCGGACTGGTAGGTGAAGACGGACCTACCCATCATGGTGCCTTCGATATGGCGGCTCTCCGTCCGATTCCGCATCTCACCATCGCATCTCCGATGAACGAACATGAGTTGCGCAACCTGATGTATTCAGCCCAGTTGCCAGGTCATGGCAGCTATGTAATCCGTTATCCGAGAGGCAAGGGTGTGCTCGTAGACTGGCGCAACCCGATGGAGGAAATCAAGACCGGTACCGGCAGAAAGCTGAAAGACGGCACCGATGTAGCCGTTCTTACCATCGGTCCTATCGGAAACGATGCAGCCCAGGCTATCGCTGAGGTAGAAGCCGAAACCGGAATGAGCATCGCCCACTACGATATGCGATTCCTCAAGCCACTCGATGAAGACATTCTGAAAGAGGTGGGCGAAAAGTTCAGCCGCATCATCACCATCGAAGACGGCGTTCGTATGGGCGGTATGGGCTCAGCCGTACTGGAATGGATGAACGACCATGACTATCAGCCAAAGATGACCCGAATGGGATTGCCAGATGAGTTTGTGGAGCACGGAACCGTGGCACAGCTCAGAGAAATCGTGCATCTCGATAAAGAATCAATCAAAGAAGCAATTAAGAAATGAAAATAATCATAGCTGGCGCATATGCCATAGGTACTCACCTGGCGAGACTCCTGTCACGCAGCAATGAAGAGATTACGCTCATCGATGAAAGCGAAGAGCGCCTGGCAAGCATTGGCTCCGACTGCGACCTGCTCACCATGCTGGGCAAGCCTACCAGTCTTCACATCTTACGCGATGCGGGGGTTGCAGATGCCGACCTCTTCATCGCCGTTACTCCGGTAGAAAGTACTAACATCACAGCTAGCATCCTTGCCAAGAACCTGGGTGCCAAAAGAACGGTGGCCCGCGTGGATAATCCGGAATATATGGATCAGCAGGCTCAGGAATTCTTCAAAGAATTAGGTATCAGCAAACTGATTTATCCGGAGATGCTCGCAGCCGTAGATATCAATAACGGACTGAAAATGAGTTGGGTACGTCAGCGCTGGGATGTGCACGACGGCGCACTCGTCATGCTCGGCATCAAACTGCGCGAAGGATGCGAGATACTGAACGAACCGCTCAAGAACATCAGCGGTCCTAACGATCCATACCACGTGGTAGCCATCAAGCGAGGCAGTGATACCATCATCCCTGGCGGTAACGACGAGCTGAAACTCTACGACCTCGCCTACTTCATGACCACCCGCAACTATATCCCATATATCCGCAAGATTGTGGGCAAGGAGCACTATGTGGATGTGAAGAACGTGATGATCATGGGTGGCGGACGCACAGCCGTAAGAGCCGTAAAGAAGATGCCAGAATATATGGAATGCAAGATTATCGAGATGAGCGAGGAGCGCTGCGAATATCTCAACGATATTCTTGATGAGAACAAGACGCTCATTATTCATGGAGACGGACGCGACATTCCGCTGCTCGTAGAAGAAGGTATCCGCAGCACGCAGGCCTTCGTGGCACTGACCGGTAACGCCGAAACCAATATTCTGGCCTGTCTTACAGCCAAGAGAATGGGTGTGCGCAAGACGGTGGCTGCCGTAGAAAACGTAGACTACGTGAGCATGGCAGAGAGTCTGGATATCGGTACCATCATCAACAAGAAGATGATTGCCGCCAGCTACATCTACCAGATGATGCTCGATGCCGACGTGATGAACGTGAGATTCCTGATGAGCGCTAACGCCGATGTAGCTGAGTTTATAGCCAAAGAAGGTTCGAAGGTAACCAAGAAACCGGTGAAGGAACTCGGTATGCCTATCGGTGTAACCATCGGTGGACTGGTTCGCGGTGAAGAAGGAATGCTCGTTTCGGGTAATACCCAGATAGAACCGGGCGACTCGGTGATGGTTTTCTGCCACAACATCAACATGAAGAAAATTGAGAAATACTTCATCTAAGCGTGAAGGAGATAGAGAAATACTTCATATATGATAAACAGCAAATTAATATATAAGATTTTAGGGCAACTGCTTTTCATAGAAGCATTCCTGCTCTTCGTCAGTCTGCTGGTAGCTTTCTATTACCAGCAGGACGACATCTTTGCCTTCATTGTGGCAACACTTACCACCATCGGAGGCGGACTGGTGCTGAAATGGCGAGGTCATGGAGCCGATAACTCAATGTCGCGCCGTGATGCCTATCTCGTGGTAACGCTCTCATGGATTGTATTCAGTTTCTTCGGAACCCTCCCCTTCATGATAAGTGGATACATCAACAACTTTACCGATGCCTACTTCGAAACCATGTCGGGATTTACGACAACGGGAGCTACAATATTAGACGATGTAGAATGTTTCCCCCACGGACTGCTTTTCTGGCGTTCGCTCACCCAATGGATAGGCGGTCTGGGAATCGTGTTCTTCACCATCGCCCTGCTGCCTTCGCTTGTAGGTGGACAGACCAAGGTGTTTGCTGCCGAGGCAACAGGACCTATCAAAACGAAACTGCATCCCCGGCTTTCCACTTCGGCTAAATGGATATGGAGTATCTATCTGATGCTCACCATTGCCTGCATCGCATCCTACTATGTGGCAGGAATGAGTCTCTTCGACAGTTTCAACTATGCGATGACCACTACGGCTACAGGAGGTTTCTCTACTCATAACAGCAGTACCTCGTTTTTCCATTCGCCGGCACTGGAATACATCTGTGCCTTCTTCTGCTTCCTGTCGGGTGTTAATTTCACCCTGCTCTATGCAGCCGTCATCAAGTTCAAGATCAAGGATCTGTTCAAGAATTCAGAGTTTAAGTTCTATATGTTCCTCGTTACAGCCTTCACGGCTTTCATCATGGTAGAGCTGATGGTGATGCGCAACTACGATGTGGAACATGCCTTCAGAAGTGCTATCTTCCAGGTGGTTTCTTTCATCACTACCACCGGTCTGTTTAACGACGATGCAGCCCTCTGGCCTCACGTTACCTGGGTGGTATTGGCAGCCTGCATGTTCTTCGGAGCCTGCTCGGGCAGTACGAGTGGAGGTTTGAAATGTATCCGTGGCGTGATGCTGGTAAGAATGGTGAAGAATGAATTCCGCCAGATTCTGCATCCTAACGCCGTGCTGCCATTGAAGATTGATGGTGTGAACGTACCGATGCAGAAGCGTGTTACGCTGCTTGCCTTCCTCACCACTTATCTCATCATCTGTCTGGTGATATCGTTCACGATGATAGCCATAGGCATCGACAATACCAATGCCATCACCATCACCCTGAGTTGTGTGGGTAATGTGGGACCTACGCTGGGTACGGAAATCGGACCAACCATGTCGTGGAGCGAACTGCCGGATGTGGCAAAATGGTTCTGCTCGCTGATGATGCTCATCGGTCGTCTGGAAATATTCAGTGTGCTGGTTATCTTTACACCAGCATTCTGGAGAGAGAACTAACATACCCAGAGGGGGAGTTAGAAAATAAAAGAGAAAAAAAGAAGTTGATATTTGAAGTAAGAAATACGCTTACTAGACTAAGTATATTTCGCACAAAAAGCGTTATATATAATAAGGTATAGGTTCAGCAAGAGCCTTACCGGAGAGTAAGAAACCGTACTGAAGAGTACATTTATAAACTAAATATAGGTAAAAATGAAACCATTAAAATTTCAACCGCTATTAAAATCCACCATCTGGGGTGGCAGTAAGATTATCACTTTCAAGCATCTCGACGTAAAGCAAGAGAATGTGGGAGAAAGCTGGGAAATCTCTGGAGTACCAGGAAATGAAAGCATCGTAGCCGATGGCGAGATGCAGGGCAAGAGCCTCAACGAGGTTGTTGCAGAACGGAAGGGAAGCTTCCTCGGAGAAGAGAACTACAAGCGTTTCGGCAATGAGTTTCCACTGCTCATCAAGTTTATCGATGCCAACCGCGACCTCTCTATCCAGGTGCATCCTAATGATGAAATTGCCAAGAAGCAAGGTAAGGAACGCGGAAAGACCGAGATGTGGTATGCGCTGCCATGCGAGCCGGATGCCAAGCTCTACAACGGCTTGAAGATGCAGATTACTCCTGAGCAGTACAAGGAGATGGTGGAGAATGATACCATCACCGATGCCCTGGCTCAGTATAACGTGAAGGAAGGTGACTGCTTCTTTATCCCTGCCGGCAGAATCCACACCATCGGAACAGGCTGTTTCGTTGTCGAGATTCAGCAGACCAGCGATGTTACCTATCGCATCTACGACTTCAAGCGTAAGGACAAGGATGGCAACTATCGCCAGCTCCACACCAAGGAAGCTGCCGAGTGCATTGACTACACCGTATTGCCAGACTATCGCCAGCACTACACTCCTGCCAAGAACCAGGGTGTAAGCATGGTGCAGTGCCCTTACTTCACCACAGCCGTTTATGATCTCGATGAGCCAATGACGCTGGATTATTCAGAGTTGGACAGCTTCGTGATTCTGATTGGCTTGAAGGGTGAGGCTAAGATTACCGACAACGAAGGTAACGAGATTACGCTCCAGGGCGGCGAGAGCATCGTAGTTCCTGCCTCTACCCAGACATTGAAGGTAGAAGGAACCCTGAAGTTCCTGGAGACATACGTATAATTTTAAAGGTAAAAAGGTAAAAAGAGCCTGGCGGGATGTCATCTGCCTGCTTTCTTTTTACCTTTTTACCCTTTTACCTTTTTACTTTTTTACCTTTCCAAATACTTTTCCACATCCGCCTGAATCTTCTGGAATTCGGGAGAAAACTGGTAGAAGGTGTTCTTCTTCATCATCATCTTCACCTTGCCCAGACTATTCTCATAACATGCCATTTCGGTGCGGGCCTGCTCGGAATGGAGGGCACGGTCGCGGATTTCGTTCTCCCTATCATTGCGCAAAGCATCGCAAACACTCTGGACGATGGGACTTACTACCAGGTCGAAGAGATGATGCCCCTGAATATATAAATAGGTATTGCTCTCGTTTACACCCAGATTGTTGAGGTAAAGAGCCATTTCATCCAACTCATCCTTAAACTTCTTGAAGCGACGCTCCAGCTGGAACAGCTTTGCCCGCACCTTCTTTCCCAAATAATCTATCGCCCATTTAGGATCCTGGATTCGGACAGAAGGCAGCATGATGACCTTATCAAACTCCGCCATATCAAAATGCATCGACATCTTGCGATGACGGACATAAAACAGCATGTGCCATAAGAAGAGAGGCCAGATGGTACGGGAATAGGACTCTAGAAAACGCTCGAAATCGAAGATGCGACGGTCGTTGAGCGTCACCATCACACAGGTTTCGTGCAATCCTCTGGCATAACATTGGAAGTTTTCAATGGCATAGGCATAGGTATGGAAGATGTAAGGATTCTCCAACATCTGCTGGGAAGACTCGGTTGAGCCCTGACGCAGATAATCGTAATCGGCATCTACACAGGCTATCATATCCCTACCTACTCCCTTCAGCATACTGGAGATAGCAGCCTTCTTACCTCGGTCTAAATGCTGGTTACGGGTAGGCAGCATGATATCAAAATAGCGTTTTTCATTCTCAAACTTTCCCAGTACAGAACGCCAGAAGAAGACATCATCATAGCTCTCGACGTAAGCCACAATCTTGCGCCGAGCCTTCTTCGAGGTCATCCTGTTGGCTGCCTCGAAGAACTGGGAATTGATATTATCGGTTAAACGTTTAGCCATAAGCTGAAAAAATCAACATTCAACACTTAACATTCAACATTACGAAATCGTAATATCATTCACATCCGTCACCCTATCGGTCCATCCATCCATGACCACAGCAGGACTGTGGGTGGTCATGATGATCTGGATATTCGGATTAAGCTGCAGCACCAGACCGATGAGCTGCTTCTGCCATTCGAAGTGAAGACTGATTTCCGGCTCATCCATAAAGAGGACGTATGACTGGTTATCTTCCACCAATACCGTGAGGAGGATGGCGAGAATCTGCTTCTCACCAGCCGAGAGCTGATAAGGCGAGAGCTGCTCGCCTATCTGGTTGAAGCGGATTTCGTTGGCTGTACGGATGATGGTCTTGCCGGTATCCTTGAAAAGATTATCTACCATATCCTGGAACATCTTCTTCGGTTCACTCAGTTTCTGAGCCTTGAAGGCTGCATCCGGTTCGCCACTCTGCAAGACGGCGATGATGCGGTTGCCGATGTTCACCTGGTAATCCAGATACTTGCGCTGCAGCTGGAAGAGCTGCCAGTCGAGTTCGGTAACCAGGGTAAGGTCTATCTTGTTGATCATCTCGGCATTCATCAATGGTCTATCTACCGAGCGGATTACATCATATCTAATCCACTTTGCCTCCTCCGGCTCCACCTTCAGATGCACACCTTTGATCATGTGGCTAGGGAATTCACCGCCAGCCGCCAGACCCTTTACCACCTTATTTAATATAGTACTCTTGCCCACGCCGTTTACACCACTCAGGATATTGACACGGCGGTCGAGGTTCCAAAGAATATGTTTGGTACCGCTCCAGAGAGATTCAATCTCTATCTGTTTGATATAATCAGCATATTTCTGCATAAGAATAATCTCCTATCTTTAATAGTCAAGAACGGAAAAAGACTATTGTCTTAACTTCTTAACTCCTTTAAGTTTCAAAAAATATACCGCAAATATAGCAAAATTCCTCGAATTTTTGTACCTTTGCACTCGATTTTATTCAAAAACAGGAAGATTTAAATAGAAATAAGGAAAAAATGGATAACAAACGACCTCTTATCGCCCACCTGTGCCTCTTCTGTTCCGGCGCATTCTGGGGACTGATGGCTCCCGTTGGCAAGGATGCCATGCTTCACGGCATCGACGGCATCGACCTGGTGAGCTTCCGTGTATTGGGTGGTGCCCTCCTCTTCTGGATAGCATCATTCTTCACCAAAAGAGAACATATCCCTACCAAGGACATCATCAAGATGGCAGGTGCCGGCATATTCGGACTGGTATGCAACCAATGCTGCTATACCATCGGTCTGAGTCTCACCTCGCCAAGCAACTCCAGCATCATGACTACTTCGATGCCTATCTTCGCCATGATTCTCTCGTTCCTGATTCTGAAGGAACCTATCACCTGGAAGAAGGCTATCGGTGTGCTGATGGGATGCAGCGGAGCCTGTATCATCATCCTGACGAGTGCTACGGCTGGCAATGCTAAGGTAGGAAATATCTGGGGCGACCTGCTCTGCATCTCGGCACAGCTTTCGTTCGCTCTCTATCTGGCACTCTTCAAGCCGCTGGTTCAGAAGTATTCGCTCTTCACGGTGAACAAGTGGATGTTTACCTGGGCAACCCTCTTCATCTGGCCTTTCACGATAGGACACGTATCGGACATTCCTTTCGCCCAGGTTCCGATGAGCACCTGGTGGGAAACGGGCTACGTCATCTTCTTCGGCACTTTCCTGGGTTACATCTGCATGATGATTGGTCAGAAGACGTTGCGCCCTACCGTGGTGAGTGTATATAATTATGTGCAGCCGCTGGTATCGGTTACCGTGAGTGTTATCGTGGGTCTCGCCGTATTCAAGGGTATGCAGGCGATTGCTGCCATCCTCATCTTCTCTGGTGTATGGCTCGTGGTAAAGAGCAAGTCGAAGCATGATATCGACAAGCACGACCACAGTCTGGCTTACGAGAAAAGACATGCTTAAAAGATAAAAAGCTTATCATATTCGCTACACGCCCTGAAAGGGCAGAAGCTCCTAGCCCAGGGCAACACCCTGGGTAATGATAGACGCAAGCCTGTCGCCCTGAAAGGGCAAAAGCTTTATTAATGTCGATTTATAAAACTGAAACTGTCTCCATCTGAGATAACAGATGAGGACAGTTTTTTATATAAGAAAAGAAGATCAGCAACCGAAATAAACCATCAGTCCGCCCAATACGATATAAAGCAGGGCGTATGGGATGGCCGAGCGGAGGATTTCTCCATCCTTCCCCTCCATATCGCAGGCTGCAGTAGCAATGGCGATGCTCTGCGGACTGATCATCTTGCCACCCGTGGCTCCCGTGGTATTGGCAGCAACCAGCCAGTTTTCCTGACCGCCCTCCATACCGAAGAATGTGCTCTGCCCCGTCATACCCAACTGATTGGCAACATGAGCCTGGAGCTTGGCAAAGAGGATATTCGAAGAGGTATCAGACCCCGTAACGAAGGTTCCAATGGCACCAATCATCGGTGCTACCAAAGGATAGAAATCTCCCGTTAATGCCACCAGTCCGGAGGCGATGGAAGTAATCATTCCCGAATAGTTCATCACGCTCGCCAGGGCTATCAGCGAACAGATGGTTACCACCGTCTTTCGCAGATTCACCGTGGTACGGGCAAGAATCACCATCAATCTCTTAAGGCTTAATCCCTGAATCAATCCACCAATCGTAGCACCCAGGAAGAGCATCAGGCCCGCATTGGATATCCAGCCAAACTTAAAGGTACTGTCGAGCACAGGCAGATGAACCGCACTCACCAGATGACTTTTGAGGAAAGCATTGACCAGAGGACAGAGTGCTCCGGAAACCAGGATGAATATCAATATAAAAAGGTAAACGCTCCATGCCTTCAGGCTTTCGGCAAGCGTAAAGGTTTCCTTATCCTGCACCTTACTCTTTCTGGCAAATACCTTGGCGTATGCGATGATGGCGATAATGGCTGCCAGCGAACCGATGATGGCTGGAGTCTCCGAACCGAGATAATAGCCGCAGACAAACTGCACTATCACGGAAATCACTCCCACCCAGAGGGCGATGATGAGATTCTTGATAAGATTATGCTTATCGGTAAGTGTCAGGATAATAAAAGGCAGGATGATAAAGAGAGGTGACAGCTGGATAATGGCGAAGGCCGAAGTCTCGCAAATCTGTGCCGCCGAAGCCGATCCGCTTTCAGCCACCTCGTTACAGAGCGTAGTAACCGGAACACCCACGGCACCAAATCCCGTAGCCACGGTATTACCGATTAAGGAAACCAGAGCCGAGAACATCGGTTTGAATCCGAGTCCGATGAGGATGGCAGCAGGTATCGCCACCGCCGTTCCGAAGCCCGCCATACCTTCGAGCAGTCCGCCGAATCCCCATACAAGGAGCAGCACGAGCAGCCCCTTATCATCGGTAATCGATGTAAACTGCCTCTTGATCACCTCTATCTGCTTGCTTTCCACGAGGATATTATAGCTGTAGATAGCCATCAGTATGATGATGAGAATCGGGAATACCGCCTTCAGGATGCCTTCCACCACCGCCCATCCCGTCAGGGCGATCACGCTGTCCTCCGCATGTTCCGGGGCTATCATGCCTAGCGGCGAAGCTGCGAAGAGAGCAAGCAACACGGTAACTACGAGCGTCAGCAAGGCGCTCTTATGACCTGCCATCTTGAAGCCGAGCATCAGGATGAACAGCAACACGATGGGAATAATAGAAACTATTGATGCCATAAGCCATTCAGTTTTTAAATGTTTTCGATTGCTAAATTTCATGTTTATGACTGCAAAAATAACATTTTTCTTTGAAAAAAGAAAGCATTTTTTGAAAAAATCTTTTATAAGATGTCCGATTTTTCAATTTCATACGTCTATAGAGTGTAAAGGTTATGAGAACAGAAGAATTCAACCATATCTTCCTACAGGAATCTTCTCAATAAGAATAAGAAACAACATAAAATATAGTATTATGAATATCAAAAACGTAATGATGATGGCTGCCATGATGCCAGCCTTCGCCCTTGCTGAAACCAACAGCAACTGTGCACCTGTCTCTGTAGAGGCTAACGACACCAGAAATATAGCTGTAATGTAGCAAAACATAACTGAAACTGTCCTCATCTGAAACACATAACAGATGAGGACGTTTTTTATTCCGCCAAATTAGGTAACGAATCACAGCCAAATTAAGTAACAAATTACAGCCAAATTAAGTAACAAATTGCAGCCAAATTGGGTAACGAAATACAGCCAAATTAAGTAAAAATATGCCGCCAAATTTGGTAATTCTAAGATTTTATCGTATATTTGCAGCCGAAATAAAAGAGATTCAAAATGAAAGAATACAAAAAAAGAATTGCAGATAAACTATTGGAATACAGACTCGAAGAAGTTGGAGCCGTATTGATAGAAGGACCAAAATGGTGTGGAAAAACTACCACAGCAGAACAAAAGGCCAAAAGCGTGCTATATATGGCAGATCCAGACAACCAAAACAACTATCTGGAAATGGCAAATTTAAAGATAAAAATGCTCCTGAAAGGAGAAAAGCCACGACTCATTGACGAATGGCAAATCATACCGCAAATATGGGATGCCATCAGATTTGAAGTGGACCACCAGGGTGAGGAAGGCTTGTTTATCCTCACAGGATCTGCCGTGCCTGCATCTTCCGAAAAAATACATCACACGGGTACAGGACGTTTCGCCTGGATTACCATGCGACCTATGTCATTATGGGAATCGGGAGAATCTACAGGCGAAGTTAGCATCAGCGAACTGTTCAAGGGAAATGCAAACCTGGAAGGTTTCAACAAATTGAAACTGGAAGACATCGCCTATCTCGTCTGCAGAGGTGGATGGCCTAATGCCACTACCAAGACCCCAAGAACCGCTTTGCGACAGGCTTACGACTATTACGATGCGGTGGTAAAGACTGATATTTCAAGAGTGGATGAAATCAGCAGAAACAGCGAACGAACCAAGTTGCTTCTGCGTTCATACGCCCGTTCACAAGGTGGCCAAGTAAGTATCGGAGCCATAAGACAAGACATGATGGAAAACGATGATGAGACACTGGCAGACAAGACTGTACAGAGTTACATTGGTGCACTCAAAAAAATCTTCGTCATAGAGGACATGCCTGCCTGGAATCCGAACCTTCGCAGCAAGACTGCCATCCGTTCGGCTGAAACCCGATATTTCGTTGATCCATCCATTGCGGTGGCTGCATTAGGTCTAGGTCCTGATGATCTAATCAACGACTTGGAAACTTTCGGTTTGCTCTTCGAGACCCTATGCGTCCGTGATCTTCGTGTATATGCTGATGCCATCGACGGCAACGTATATCATTACCGCGACAAGAACGGTTTGGAATGTGATGCAGTTATCCAGCTCCGCAACGGCTCATACGGCCTCATCGAAATCAAGCTGGGTGGTGCACAAGCCATCGAAAAAGGAGTCTCTACGCTAACTGCTCTTGCAGATAAGATAGACACAACCAAGATGAAAGCTCCATCTTTCATGATGGTACTTACTGCCGTAGGCGACTATGCTTACCGCAGAGAAGACGGAGTATATGTGGTACCTATCGGCTGCCTGAAAGACTAGTTTGGGATGGGATACAGACTCAAAAATCCTATATATAATAAAAATTGCTCCTATATATAATAAGGTGTAAACCCATCAAAGCAGCTAAAAACACCCGAATACCACAAACGTGGTAGCAGGAATACTACTCATATGCTATTTCAGAATCCAAAAAATCGCCGTACCTTTGCAGCGTCAATCAGAACAAACAGTCTGATGCCAATCATGACTGGATAACTGGTCGACAGATTTATATAAATGAATAAAATTGAATATTAACGTAAAATTAAAGAAAGGACATAGATTATGAGTACAGAAAAGAAACTTCGCTTTGAGACACTTCAGTTGCATGTAGGTCAGGAAAATCCAGATCCAGCTACCGACGCTCGTGCGGTGCCTATCTACCAGACCACAAGTTACGTGTTCCGCAACTCTCAGCACGCAGCCGATAGATTCGGACTCCGTGACGCAGGTAACATCTATGGTCGCTTGACCAACTCTACTCAGGGTGTATTCGAAGACCGTGTGGCTGCCCTCGAGGGTGGTGTAGCAGGTTTGGCTGTCGCTTCTGGCGCTGCCGCCGTTACCTACGCTCTGCAGAACATTCTTCAGAATGGCGACCACATCGTAGCTGCCGACAACATCTACGGTGGTACTTATAACCTCATCACTCATACATTATCCACACAGGGTGTTAGCTACACCATCGTGGATCCTCGCAACTTCAAGCAGGTAGAGGCTGCTATCCAGGACAATACTAAGGCACTCTATGCAGAGACCTTCGGAAATCCTAACTCTGATGTAACCGATATCGATAAGTTGGCAGAGATTGCTCATCGGCACAACATCCCATTGATTATCGATAACACCTTCGGCACCCCATACCTCATCCGTCCTATCGAGCACGGAGCAGACATCGTGGTTCACTCAGCTACCAAGTTCATCGGCGGTCACGGTTCATCTCTCGGTGGTGTCATCGTAGATGGCGGTAAGTTCGACTGGAAGGCAAATGCCGACAAGTTCCCTACTCTCGCTAAGCCAGACCCATCTTATCATGGTGCCGTATTCGCAGATGTAGCCGGAACAGCAGCCTTCGTAACCCGAATCCGTGCGGTCATCCTTCGTGATACCGGTGCAACCATCTCTCCATTCAATGCCTGGATTCTTCTTCAGGGCTTGGAGACATTGAGCCTCCGTGTAGAGCGTCACGTTCAGAACGCATTGAAGGTGGTAGAGTATCTGGAGAACAACCCTAAGGTGGCTAAGGTTAATCACCCAGCCGTTCCTTCTCATCCAGATCATGAACTTTACAAGAAGCTCTTCCCTAACGGCGGTGGTTCTATCTTCACCTTCGATATCAAGGGCGGTGAGAAAGAGGCATGGGAGTTCATCGACCACCTGCGCATCTTCTCTTTGCTGGCTAACGTAGCCGACGTGAAGTCACTGGTTATCCACCCAGCAACAACCACCCACTCTCAGTTGAGCCCAGAGGAGTTGGAGGAGCAGCACATCTATCCTTCTACCGTTCGCCTGAGCATCGGTATCGAGAACATCGACGACCTGATTGAGGCACTCGATGAAGCATTTACGTATGTGAAGTAATTTCAGTGTTGAATGTTGAATGTTAAATGTTGAATTGCCTGACGGACAATAACGGCATTCAACATTCAACACTCAACATTAAAATTCAACATTCAACACTCAACACTTAACATAAAAAAAATCATTATGGCAAAGATATATAAGCAGATTACTGATTTAATCGGTAAGACCCCATTGGTAGAATTGGGTAAGTATTCAGCATCCAAGGGTTTGGAGACTCCTGTGATTGCTAAGGTAGAATTCTTCAATCCTGGCGGAAGCGTAAAGGATCGCATCGCACTTGCGATGATCGAAGACGCTGAGCAGAAGGGCATCCTGAAACCAGGTGCCACCATCATCGAACCAACCAGCGGTAATACGGGTGTAGGTTTGGCTCTGGTATCAGCCGTTAAGGGCTACCACCTCATCCTCACCATGCCTGAAACCATGAGTGTGGAGCGCAGAAACCTGGTGAAGGCTTACGGTGCAGAAGTGAGATTGACCAGCGGTAAGGACGGAATGCCTGGCGCCATCAAGGCTGCCGAGGAGCTCCGCGATTCCATCCCAGGCTCTGTGATTCTGGGACAGTTTACCAACCCAGCCAATCCTGCCAAGCACTATGCCACAACCGGACCAGAAATCTGGGCAGATACCGATGGCGAGATTGATATCTTCGTAGCCGGTGTAGGAACAGGTGGAACCATTTCTGGTATCGCCAAGTACTTGAAGGAGCAGAATCCTAACGTGAAGGTGATTGCCGTAGAGCCTGCCACATCGCCTGTATTGAACGGCGGACAGAGCGGTCCTCACAAGATTCAGGGCATCGGTGCCGGATTCGTTCCAGAGACCTACTCTTCAGAATTCATCGATGAGGTATTGGATATTCAGAACGATGATGCCATCAAGGCAGGTCGTGACCTGGCTCAGACCGAGGGTCTCTTGGTAGGAATCTCATCAGGTGCTGCCGCCTTTGCAGCCACCGAGATTGCGAAGCGTCCTGAGAACAAGGGCAAGAAGATTGTAGCCCTCTTGCCAGATACTGGTGAGCGTTATTTAAGCACTGTACTCTACGCTTTCGAGGAGTATCCATTGTAATTCACAATCGGATATTTTCTGACGAAAGCAAAATCTATCATAATTTCCCCAACCAGCTTTCCCATAGCAGGTTGGGGATTTGCATATCAAGCCTTTCTGTTCCTGTCAAACAGGTCTTGATAGGAGTCTGCTATGGCGTGGTGCGCCTCATCCACTACGATGAGTCCTGGCGTACACTTCGCCCGTGTCATGGTTGTCAAGAAACCATTTCACCACAGCCGCACAACTCCACAATCAGTGTAATCCATGCAATCTGTGGGACTAAAGAAGAGTAAAGTAGAAAAATATGAAAAGGCAATAAGCCAACAAGATGAGCAGAACTTTTATTCAAAGCTCAACCCATCTTATCGTATATAATTAAAAATTAAAATTTTATCCTTTTGTGTTTTCCAGATATTAGGCAATTAAAGTGTATATCCGCATCCGATCCGTATGGAATTTTAATCATGCCGTTACCATGGGCGGTTACTCCTACAGCTAATTATTTTTCCATCCAATTTACAACAACAATACCATTAAGCCTCCCTATGTGCTTAACGTTTTCTGTAACCATAACCATGTTATTTATGATAGCTGTAGTACCGATAATTATGTCAGCATCTTCAATAAGTTGACCTTTTTTACGAAGAAAAGCCTTTTGTACAGCAAATTCATTCCAAATATTTGCCATTGGCAATATTGTTACATACTGGCAAAACACATGAACAGCTCTAATGTTCTCAGAAGGTCTATCGCTACACTGAGCCCCATAAAGTAATTCTCCCAAAGTCATCTCAGAGATAAAGAAATGTTCTTGACCAATTTCTGAAATTTTAGCAGCAACATTACGTTTACCCCTCATAAAATATACACAAATATTGGTATCCAACAAGTAATTCATATCATCCAAAATTGACAGGTTCTGACTTTGACATTTTACTCTCGTTGATATTAGCTATAATATCTTCTGCCGACTGTTCGCCAACCCATGAACCACAGCAACGTTCTACCATTTCTTTAGTCCTATCTGCTGGCGTTTTAATTTCCTCTGCATCAGCTATCGACATGGAAAGTAAAGCAATAACCTCTATCTTATCTTCCTTACTTAACTTTTCGAGTTCATGCCAATGAGGAACCTTACTTGCAAGCCTATTACTTAAAGCAACTATATTCATAATTATCTCCTTTAAAACGTTCAACTTTTCCGCAAAAATACGCTTTTTCTACGAAACCACCAAGAAAATCAGAATAAATCTGCAAATTATCAGCCAATTACCCAAAATCATCAGAAAACAGCAACCTATAAACTATTAATTGTAAACTGTTAACTATAAACTATTAACTGTAAACATTCTTCCCCCGGCGGTCCCATCCCGCACAGCCATGGCAAAGACCGCTTTGATGTGATTTGATAGCCAACCAGCCAGGTATTAAAAAGAGAGTGGATTTGCGACAACCAGTTCCTACATAAAATAAAGTATAAGCTCGGGGAGGAATGAGTTTGAACCAATCGTCAAAGTTTAAAGAATACTAAAAGTTTCGTTTCCGCTTGAAAATTTCTTTTAAAATACCTATATTTGCAATGCCGTTAGTAATGGCGGCAGACATAAAGAGGTAGCAACTACGCTTAGTTCAGACTGAGAATCTGGACAGTTCGCAGTACACAAGAATGACAGTTCCAGTTGTTTGCCCCAATATGTATACTCATATCCATCCCGCTTCTGTGGGATGGGTATCTCTATTTAGTTAATTTTGCAACCGAATTATCAACCCAGTCTGAGTAACATGGATTCATATTCTGGAATCATCATAGAAGAAAGTAGAAGGTCTGAGCAATTTTCAGACTTTACTCCCATACCTTGCAAAGGATTCAACATTCTTTGCAAGGCAAAGCGCTATGGCAGATGGTGGGTGCTCAAAGGCCTGAAGAAGCCATATCGCCAAGATGAAAACTACAAGAACCTGCTGCACAAAGAGTTCGATATCCTCATATCCCTGCAGCATCCCAACATCGTATCAGCCTACAGCATGGAAGAAATACCGGAAATGGGTACCTGTATCGTAATGGAATGGATAGATGGTATCACGCTGGAACACTGGAGCGGCAGCAAGACTGAGGGAGAAGCTATTTTCCTCCAGCTACTTGATGCCGTACACTACATCCACGCCAAGCAGATAGTACACAGAGACTTAAAACCTTCCAATATCATGATTACCCATAACGGAAATCATGTAAAGCTCATCGATTTCGGACTTTCAGATACCGACGACTTTGCCATCCTCAAACAGCCTGCCGGCACCCCGGGCTACATCTCACCTGAACAGATTGTATCCCAACAGGCAGACATCCGCAACGACATCTTCAGCATAGGCTGTATCCTGGAAAAGATACTTCCAGGCAAACCCTATACAGCAATCATCAAGCGTTGCAAGGCTCCCATAACCCAGCGATATGCCAATGTTGACGAACTCAAAGCCGATTTCATGGCTCGCAGAAACAGCCATCCATCCGGTATCAAGCGTATCGCAATCGCAACTTTGGTCTGTATCATCTTATTAGGTTTCATCAGTTACCCATTACTGCATCAGCCGGAGAGGAGCATAAACACTACCCCTGAACATACCGAAGCCAAGAAGGATACAGTCATCCGCCAGCAAACCAAGAAGCCTGCCCCACTTTCCAATGGCCAGAAATCCCTGCAGCCAACAGCTACCGAGCCATCTTCTGCATCACAGGCACAAGCCGCCGAACTCCTATCCGAAGGCAAGAAAACAATCGACAAGATGTGGAAGGAATCCGGCATAGACACCATCCGTTCTGTAGAGAAAAAGAGCGAGGCATTCTATCAGTTTGTAGATAAGAGTAATGAATTCATCACAACGACTTATCCGCAGACATTCTCTAGAGACATCGCCGGCAGCAAGAAGGCTGATATCATCTACGAGCTGTCCTCTTATACCTCTGAAAGATATGTGAAGCCCACCTTGTCGGGATTTCAATCTTCCAGATAATGCTCTACGATGATGCCGTTCTTCTTACCTATGACGTAAGTAACCGGTGCATCATCTCCATGTTTCCAAGCATGGAGATAAGCAGGCTCATGATTGATAAAATGATGGCACTCAAAAGTATCATCTTTCGCCAATCTGGTATTTTCTGATGACACCACCTTGAAACTTCCGTTTCCCTGATACCTGATGATGCAGGTTCTGTCGGGCAGCCAGGAAAGTTTGAGCATCTGTCCCTCATAAAGATCATCGCATGAGATTTCCTTGCCGATAACCATCTGGCTCTGCCGCTCTCCCGTCCCTTGCGACAATCCAAACTCCTCAAAGTCCGCATAACCGAGAAAATTTGCCAAAACATTCTTGGTAAACTTGCTGGCAGAAACCCCTTCGCTCACGTATCCCCAGAATCGTCGCAGCGTAGAGGCACTCACCCTTTGCTGGGTACGTTCCTCCACCTTTTCGCTCAACCAAGCGAAGTCGCGGGGCACAACCATCTTGCGCCCCACCATTTTTTCTATCATTTCACGTAATTTCTGTTCCATGCTGCAAAGATACTGAAACAAATCCAAGCAACACACAAAAAGCCAATATTTCCACTAAAAACACCTCATATTTTGAACTTGGAACGGAATGGAACGCTGAAAAAGCAGAAAAAACACCTATTTTTGCAAAAAAATCAGCTCACAATGAACAACTTTAGAAAAAAAATGGTATATTTGCAGTGCTGTTATAAACAAGCAGCAGACATGTTAAGGAAACAACCATGCTTGGTTCGTACTGAGAATCTGGACAATTCATTGTACACAAGAACGAAGACAGAAGTTGTTCACCCAACCGTGTATTATCGTATCCATTCCGCTTCGGCGGGATGGGTATCAACATATACCCATTGGTGTGAGCTGATTTTCATTCTTTGTGTACAGGTAGTCCAGAACCTTCAGAACAGAATGAAATTGGTTCGCACCTTTTTTGTGCCTAAGAATGAAATAACAAACAAGTAAATGATAAACATCATGGAAAGAACTAACATTTATATATCCGATACTGATGATAAGATAATGCTGAAAGTATTATCTAGTATAAGTAGTATTATCTTCAATGAAAAAAAATACGAGGATATCCTATTGAAAAGTTACCAGGAAATGGAAGAGCAATGTAATTGGGAGTATCCTGACGGTCCAACAGATAATGGATGTGCCGTTAAATATATTGATGCCCCACAAAATTACCAAGACTATAGTATCTTAGGATTTGACTTACCTACACTTATACGAACAGACCAGGATAAGCCTATATCAAATATTGTCATGGTAGTAAGCCAAGACCCAAGACGCACTGAACGGTATAAAGGAAAGCTGTCTTTGTCATCTTCTTTTGGCTTTCATGACAAAAGCTATCGTACCAATACTCGCAAGGGATTTATGACACCAGTCATATTTCAGGCTCTTGAAACAGCTCCTGGAACTGCGATTTATATGACAGATTGCAACAAACTGTTTACAACAGACAAGAGAGGCATTCTAAAGACTGAAACTCGAAAATATCAAGAAATTCTCCAGAAAGAGATAGAATTGGTAAAACCAAGTTGCATCATTTCTCACGGAAGAACTGCTAACGCAATTCTAAGCAAAATAGTGGGTTCTATAAACTGTGAACTCTATTATGTTCCTTACATAGGGAATTCCTACATGAAAAAAGAGAATCGTGAAAAGGCTATAACTGATTTTGTCCATGCATTCAAGAATAAGAACAACAAATAATTCACAAGAATATGAAAAAGATTTCTTTTATCATCATGCTCTTCTTTGCAATAGCATCGGGAGCCATAGCACAAAATGAAATTGATAGTGACAAGATATTCACGAAAGATGAATTGACAGAATTGCCACAATTCCATGGCGGAGAAGATGCTCTAAATAAATACCTACTTAACAATTTGAAGTATCCCGTTGTAGCAGAAGAAAATGGAATACAGGGACTTGTTAACGTAAGTTTCATTGTAAGAAGAGATGGTACAATTACTGACATAAAAGCTGTAGGGGCAGTAGATCCATCTCTTGCGAAAGAAGCAGTACGACTCGTCAAAGCCATGCCAAGATGGGAGCCTGGGAAAGCCAATGGTTTGGCTGTAAATGCAGGACGTACTATTCCTATTGTTTTCCGCATACAATAGTTTTTTAAAACTATTCCCATATAATACTTACATCCGCCCCATTTTGATGGGATGTTGATGATAATGAATTACTTTTAAAAACAATATTATTAATTTTAAATATCATTAATTATGAAAAAGATTTCTGTTTTTTTGGCATTCATGCTGACATTTCTATTCTCTGCATGTTCTTCTTCTATGTTCGACAAACTGGTAGAGGCATACGAAAGTTCGACCAAAGAACTCGCTTCTGCATCCAGCAACGATGACTGTGACAGAATTCATGACGAACTGATGGAAAAGTTGTATAAGATTTCACAGGACTATCCTGATTGGGAAGAGATCATCCAAAAAGAGGGTGAAGACAGCGAAAATGTCAAAAAGGTCACCAAGGCATACAAAGCTTGGAACAATACCCTAGAAAGTGCCACCACCGACAACCATTACATGTTTATGACATACTGCAACATCCCTAATGCCATCGAGCAAATTACCGGAAAGGGAGCATCGAAGAAGACCGAGGAGACCAAAGAAAGCGAAGACACCTCTAACGACCTCTCTTCGTCATCTTCAGATACCAACATCGACGAGATGCTCGACTCCTACGAGGAATATGTCAACAAACTCTCAGACTTCTATGCTAAGTTGAAAGACATGGAACCAGGTTCTGAGGAGTATATGTCTACTCTCGGCGAAGCACAGGAGTTGGAAGGCAGCTATCAGGATTTGCTTGAAAAATGCAAAGATGCCAAAGGCAACTTTACCAGTGAGCAATTACAACGCTATGTCGAGATCACCAAAAAGTTGACCGAGGCAATGAAATAATATCCGACTATAGCAATATTACAACATTACTCATTCATACAACATCTTACATCAATACATAACATATGAAAAAGCTTTTATATTTATCCATGCTGGCCATAACTATTTTGACCAGCTGTAACTCTAAAGAAAAAGAGGACAAGGCATTTGCCCGAGTATCAACCTCGAACAATCCTCAGGAGATGAGAGCTTACCTTGACAATTACTTCGAGGAGGCATCTCCAGAACACCTTGTCAAGATTCGCAAGAACTTAAGAGTATGGGTAGACGATTCTACCGCCTATGCCAATATCTGCAAGACCAAAGATCTTGCCACCAAGATTTCTTTGGAGAATGAATACATGGAAAAGTTCAAAGATGGCGGCAACCATAAAACGGAGATTAGCAATATGCTTGCCAAGGACAAAAAGGCCAAAGAGGAGTTAGAACTCAAAGAGCAGAAAGCACAAGAAGAGTTGGAGCTACAAGCTGAAAGACAAGCCAAATACAAAGAATTTAAAGACAATGTCGTCGACTATATCTTTAATTTGAGTGATAATGAAATAGTTAGTGCAGCTTGGGTATTTAGTACTCCCGATGTTAATGGCTGCGGAAAAGGTGTATTTATTAATAACTTTAATGGTCTAAAAGAAAAGTTCACCTACAAACTTGCCGACAATGGAGATTTGCAAGTCAAAAGCAAGAATGGTTCTGCTAGCATCACTTTCTTGAATGACGGATTGTATCGCGGAGATGATTATTTTAAGAGAATATACGCTCCTAGTTATTACAAAGGCTGTAAGAAATACTTCTAAAATATGGTATAATAAACAGCACTATAACCAAAAAATATAGTATTTTTACACTTGCTCGTGGTATTTGCAAAAGATAAAAAAAATTATAAATTTAACATTAAAAATCATGGAAAAAGAAAAGATTAACCAGTTCATCATGGTAAATGGAAAGTTTTTCCCAGAAATGATGATTGAAGATGTGAAACAGAAACTTGAGTCACTTGACGAGAGCAAAGAGAGCATGCTGATGGCTACTGAATGGAAGAATCCTACTGTAGCCTTTCTATTCGCTTTCTTCCTTGGCGGTTTGGGTGTCGACCGTTTTTGGCTTGGCGAAACAGGTCTAGGTGTTGTTAAAATCATTACTTGTGCAGGAGCTGGAATTTGGGGACTTATCGATTTGTTTACAGTAATGAACCGTGCAAAGATGTACAATTACAACAAATTGATGATGTATTTTTAAACATTAGATTTGAGGAAGAGCAAAATAGCTCTTCCTCAAAAACGAAAAGCAAGACAACAATGAATGACAAAATCAATATGCTATTAATGACATATAGCAAGTATTTTCCTGATGAAAATATGATGATGATCCGGGACAAATTCGAAGCTATGGATGAATCCAAGACATCTATGCTGTATACATTAGGCTTAAAAGATCCAACTATGGCATTAATACTTTCCATTGTTGCTGGCGGATTAGGAATTGACAGATTTTATATCGGTGACACAGGTCTTGGAATAGCAAAACTGCTTACTTGTGGAGGTTGTGGAATCTGGACGATTATAGATTACTTTCTAATCATGAAAGTAGCAAAGGAGAAGAACTTAGAAAAATTCATAACAGTCATGTAATGACTAGGCAAGAAGCTTTCACCCTATTGGGAGTTTATATATTGGGAATGGTGTGGATTATACTGAACAACATCTATGATATAAGCTTAGTGCTATGCCCTACTAAAATTCTCTTTGGTATTCCTTGCCCGGGTTGCGGAATGACTAGAGCCGTAAAGCTTTGTCTTGAAGGTGAGTTATTGGCAGCAGTACGGATGAATCCTAATATCATACTAGTTTGGATTATTCTTCCCATTGCTCCTTTCATCTTAATCACACAATTAGCAACAAAGAAAGATTATCTTGCAAGGATAAATGCCTGTTTAGATAAGAAGGTTTACCTCGTTATAATCCTAATCGCTGAAGGAAGCATATGGATATATAACATTGTCCGGCATATATAAGCGGATTTGACTGCATACTGCTTTATAAATATCGAATATAATAAAATTAAAAACTGAAAGATTATGAAAATCAAGAGTTTATTTATCATTGCCTGTGCAATGATATTTACATTGTCCTTGTCTGCACAGACAAGAAAAGGTACTACAACCAAGAGACCAACTACTGCGTCAAAAAGACCTGCACAACAAACAGCTTCTAAGCCGATATTAGTGGACTTAGGTTTGCCAAGCGGTACAAAATGGGCTGATAGAAATATTGGTGCAACAAGCGTTACTTCTGTTGGTGGCTATTATTCGTATGGTGAAACAGCAACCAAACAGATTTATACGTCAGATACATACACATTCAAGTCTGACATTACGAATATTGCAGGAACAGAGTATGATGTTGCAACAAAAAAGTATGGCAAGGGATGGAGCATTCCTACCGCCGAACAGTGGAAAGAACTGTTTGAGAGCTGTACCCTTGACTATATGGTAATCAACAAACTATATGTTGCGAAATTTACAGGACCAAATGGCAAATCCATTTACCTTTACTTCCCGCCTAATGATATATACGTAAGAATAGGTAACATGGAAATGTCTAAACAAATATCGGCTAAACTTATGTCATTTATAACGGAAAATGAGACTTTCGTTAATTTATCACAACTAGCACAATACAACGGAATGACCGTAAAAGCGACGGAGGCTATATATAGAACTGCCAACAAGGAATCCCTTGCTCAGATATTAGCAACGATATCCGTTGAAAAAAACGGGAAGGTTAATCCGTCCCTAAAAAAAGCAGACGTTCAGAATGCTGATGAAACGTTTTTGTATTGTGGTCTTTTAGTGCGTCCAGTTTTCAATAGTCCGAAAACTGAAAGTACTGAAGATACAGAACAAGGTGAAATAGAACTACCAGAATAAAACAATATGAAAAGAATACATTATAATATCCTAATAATCTGCTTTGCGCTTTTTAGTTGTATAACTACAAAAGCGCAGAACGCTTCTTCTGTCAAGTCTGCCAAAACTGTAGAACTCAATACTTTGCTGAAAACAAAGAAATGGTCAATCTCTGACATTGCGAGATTTATTCCATATGACATCTCAATGGTTGACGCATCTTTCAATACATGGCTTAAGAGCAAAGAAATAGTTTTCTACAAGGAAGTCAATGGGCAAAAGAAATTGGTTCTTCCTGAAGAAGTTGACAATGAACTGAAGGCAGACTATAAAGACAAACTTGGAGTGGAAACTCCTGCCAATTACTTTTCAGAATGGAAGAACTTTTTTGCAAAACGTTGTTATGCTCACGGTACTGCAGAATATGTTTTGGCTAAATATCAAAACAAGGAGATAACTCTAAAGGAATGTATAGATAAGCTGAAGAATGCAGAAGACCTAAAGAGTTATGTGTCTTATATGAAGAGTTTTGTCTTCTATGCTATGCAGCAAGAGCCTACAGCATGGGATAATCTTAATGGAGCATTGAAGGACGTTATTGCTAAAAATAAGAAGACCGGTACTTGTCTTGCTTTCATGCTTTGCAGAACCAATAGTGACCCTAAGCAATGGGTGTCAATTATCAAACAAGTTCCCAGACCTTCAAAATTCTATAATGGTAGTAGCGATGATTCGTTTAGAGAAGATGCCACTATAATGACCACTGCGTTGAATAAAATTGAGCCTATTAATTACAAGGATGAATATGGAGGTTGCCTTTCTGGTATAAATCTTTATTTAGACGGAAGAGTCATTATGCGCCGTACTAATGCAAATATACCTATAGCCACTCTTCATTCTGTACAAGAAGAGACGGATTGTCTGTCTGCATACAAAGGTCAAGACTACACGTTCCTATATAATCCAAATGGAGAAAATCTTTATGGATTTTTACAGGAAAAAGGAGGATGCTATCTGAAGTTAAAACCAGTAAAACCTACGCTATGGAGTGCAAATACAAAACGTTTGTCCAGTGAGCAGTTCGAATTAGTGGCTGGTTATAAGCTCAATAGTGCAGGAGATGTTATTGGAGAGTCGTATATAGGAATGTCAAAGCAGCAATTGGCTGAAGATCTCAAAAAGCCTCTCATGGGTTATGAAGATATAGTCAGTCTTGGTGCTCAGGCTTCTGAGTACAAGAGACAAGAAGAGATAAACAAGGCTGATAATGAGTATATGTATAAGGAGGTAACTCAGCTCAGAAAAAAATATGGAGACAAACCTGTAGATGCGATGATAAAAATAGAGCCTTATGTTGGAATGCCAGAAGGAATTTTGAATGATTATATTGGTACTATAAAAGGTATCAAAGTGAAATTGTTTGAAAGAGTGTATCATCCAGTATGGAACAAATACCAGATCTGTGGATTGTTACGCAGTTTGGGTAGCAATATCACAGTTTGGTGTCTTAACGGAGTGGTTGAGCATGTTTATCACGACGGAAGATTATAAGTTCAGAGACCTGTTGCAAAATAAAATGGCAAAGGATATGACTTGTAACAGATTATAGCTATATAGGAAATACACATCATTCAATAATCAAGAGGGTGCGTCATGGACTTATGACACACCCTCATGACATAGAATAACAGATAATGCAGCAAGTAACATCTGCTATCAGTGGTATTTTCTTCAAAGAACATACATATAATTTATTGAAATCTTTTGCTTAAATAGCTAAAAAGAATAACTTAATATTTTTATAAAAATGAAAAAATACTTTTTTATAGCTATGCTTACATGTATCATGCCAAGCATCACAAGTTGCTCAAACAACAAGAGTAACAAGGATGAGAATGGAATTGATTCTGCCGCCATTGTTCAAGCTAAGGCAGACAGTATTGCAAGAATTGACAGCATTGCTCATGCTGATAGCATTGCAAGAGCTGATAGCATTGCCAAGGCGAACAATCTCGTTGTCGGAATGAAGGTAAGTGATGCCTTACAAAAAACTGGCGTAAAGAAAGCCTGTATTGACGATTTTGACGGTATGCATGAAGGTGAAAAATTAATTTTGATACAAAACGGCAAGAAGTTTCTCACAAATGTAGGATATACTATAAGAACGGGAATGCCGGTTTGCAACAATCTTAAATTCGATGTCATGCCAGACAAGTACGAGCAAGACCTTACATTAGTCAGAGCTAAGGACTGTGCTGCATCAGCAAAAATTACAAAAGAAATTAAATAATAAAAATTATGAGACTATCAACTGTTAAAACTTTAGCAATTTGTTTGGTTGCTACATTCTCTGCTTGCGACAACAAACAGCCAAAAGCTAACGAAAATACAGACAGTGCTGCGACCAAAGATACCATCATTGCAGAATCTGTAAAGCCACAAGTAGATTCTACTAAAATCTTTAGCGACATAATTGCACAAAGAGGGAAAATGGTATATAAGGTAACACGCCAAGTAGAAGACGACATCGTATATGATGACGAAAGAGACTTGGATAAGAGCACATTTACTGAGTCATTGCGCATTACCTTTAACAGTAATGGTAAAGTCAACATCAAGGAAGTCGCACAAGATGATTGTGTCTGGAGTGGTGAATGGGAAGCAAATGGTTACGATGTTACCATTTACACCAAAGACTTAGTACTACAAGGTAAAGTTACTGAAGATTACAAATCTTTCAGTCTATCCTCCGAGTCTATTAATAAACTTGGATGGATGGGGGCAAGAAAACTAAAGCTTCAGTAGTTTTCGTAACAAGAATAATAAAATAGGAAATCAAAAATATGAAGAGAATTACATTATTAATTGCAATGATGGCTATGTGTATGCTATCTATCCATGCCAAAAGTTATCCTTTCGACATGACACATAGTTACGAAGTACAAATTGTTAGAGTTGCCCAACAGGGTTCCAAGTTTTTGAAAACATGGGGGATAGCCGGTTCTCCCGACAAGGCGATTGATAGGGCTATGCAAGACGCTGTAGCCGCTTGCATCTTCACTGGAGTGGAAGGAAATGAAATTGCCGGAAAGATACCTGCACTTGTTCCTAGCAAAGAAGCATACGAGCAACACAAACAGTTCTTTGACACCTTCTTCAAGAAAGGTGAATTCTTGCAGTATGTAAAAAATGCCAACACAGGCTACCCTACAGGCGAGAACAACATTAAAACAGATAAGGGAAGGAAAGTGGGAATCTATGTTGTTGTCATGTATGACAACTTGCGTAAGCGTCTAGAAGACGAAGGTATTGTTAAAAAACTCAACAGCTATTTTTAATCGTTTTCCCAACATAGTTCTATAGTTATTAGTAAATATCATTAAATTAACAAACAGAATGAAAAAGTTATTTATCTCTTTCATGGCATTGCTATGCACATTAGGTGCCTTTGCACAGTCGACTGCGGAAAATATCAACCAACCTAAGGCAATGAAGCCTATCATCATGGTGGTTCCAGAAAAAGCTTGGTGCATCAACCAAGGGTTTGTCAAAGATGGCGACCCGAAATCGCCAGATTACGAGAAGGCCTTGCTCAACAACGATGTTCTCAATGTTATCACCAAGATGGGTGGCATCATGCAAGAACGTGGTTATCCTCTGAAAAACCTACAGAGTGCCCTCGATCAATTAAAAAATGAGAGTGCCATGGACTTGGCATTGGTATCTAAGGCTGACGGTGAAATCGTGGAGGACGAGCTCGACCAACTGACTCGTGTCGCACAGGCCGACATTTTGGTTAACATCGCCTTTACACGTACAACATACGGTCCACGCAATATGGTAGAGTTTCGTGTCACATCCATAGACGCGGCTACCAGCAAGCAAATTGGTGGTGAGACAGGAAGAAGCTCAGCCTCGGGAGCTCCGATATCTGCACTTTTAGAAGAATCAGTCTTGGGATTCATCGACAATTTCACAGGTAGCATACAGCGACACTTTGAAGATTTGGTAGCAAATGGTCGTGAAGGTTCTGTTATCTTCAAGATTGCTAATGACTGTCCTCTCACATTCGAGTCGGAAGTAAACTTGAATGGAGATACAGGCGAGCTGAATGAAGTAATTGACTATTGGATGAACGAGCATACCGTGAACGGCTCCTTTACCCAAAATGGCAAGACCCGCAATCGTCTCTCTTATGAGCAGGTACGTTTTCCTCTCTTCGGTAAGGGTAAGTTTGGCGGTAAGCCAAAAGCCATCAACATGGATGGTTTCATCAAGCCTATCACCCAGTTTCTATCCCAGTTTGGACTTTCCGTATCTACCACACCTGTCGGTATCGGCAAAGCATACGTAGTGTTAGGAGGAAAATAATGCCAATCGGCGAATCGATACAAAACAAGTTTTAATAAAAGTTTCATCACATGAAAATCAAACATATACTGATCAACCTTGCCGTAGCCATTACTTTTCCAGCTATGGCAATGGCTCAGTCGTCCAAGGACATCGGGTTGATTTGCTTGAACCCTTACATTTCTGAGACTGAAGGTCTTGGCAAAAAAGCCACTTCAATGCTCACTACCAAGTTGCAACAAATAGCGACCGCCAATGGTATGTCAGGTGCAGGTTTCGACAATCGCTTTATCATTACAGCGCATGTACAAAAACTGAATAGCAGCCAAACACAAACCTTTCCACAGAAAAATGCTGTGCAAGTGAATATCGGCATCTACGTGGGGGACGGGCTAGACGGAACGCTTTACTCCAGTTATAGTTATGAAGCCAAGGGCATTGGTGACTCAGAAGATCAAGCCATAGCCAATGCAGTCAGAAAGGTGAATCCTAACCAGGAAGACTTGCAGAGAGCCATATTAAAAGGCAAAGAACAGATATTGAAATACTACGAAAAGATGTCGGGCAGCATCATCCAAACAGCCAAAGCTACGGCAGCAGCAGGTAAGTATGACGATGCAATCAACATGCTCTTTGCTATACCGATGAACAATAAGGACTTCCAAACCGCCCAAGCGCTCATCGCACAGTATGGTAGTACTTCACTTGACAACAAGAACTTAGAAATTGTCAGACAAGCACGTGCGGCATGGAGTGCCAATCCTACAGAAGAAGGAGCCACAGCAGCCAATGAAATTCTAGAAAAACTTGACGCTCCATCCACCAAAGTACAAACTGAAGCCAAGAGCTTGCAAAATGAGATGGGAGCTAGAATCAAAGCCATAAGCGACAGAGAATTTAAGTTAGAAGCCCAAAAAGAGCAAAACGAGAAAGATGTCAAGTTGGCTGGCATCCGCGCAGCCGAATCGGTAGCCAAAGCATACGTCGCAAGCCGCCCTAAGGTTGTGTATCATTACTATTGGTGGTAAGACTCTTTATAGGTTATATCGTAATTAAAGACAATTCAATAATAAAAAAAACATTTTATGAACAAGAGATTTACATTCGCTCTCCTTATGTTAGGAGGCATCTTAACTTTGTCTTCCTGTAGTGAAGATAAAGACATGGAGGTGTTTGTCGGAGACAATTTTTCAACTGACAGACAAAAAATTATTGACGAATTAAATGCACTAAACTTTCCAACAAGTTTTACAGAATCAGATGACAAGCATCCAGAATACAAGAAAATGGATCCCGAGACCTACTCTAGCAAACAAAGGACAGAAGGAAAAGGTTTAGAAGGATACTATGGCTACGTAGATTTAGGATTATCTGTAAAATGGGCAGCATCTAATATCGGATCCGTTAGTCCCGTGAACAAACAGACTTCACTTGACGAAATGCTACAGGAATTAGAACAAGAGATGAACCTGCAGCCTATGGAAAAGCCTTCATTCACAAACAAAGAGAATAGTACTTATCCTGCAATTATGACATATGATGAATATCTAAAGAGCATGGATATCAAAGAACTCTATTCCGCATACAATAAATATAGCAAATATTGCTCTGACAAGACAAGCGCCCACAACAACGCCATAACAAGATACAATAACACCCAATATGAGAATCACCAGTATCTTTTTGCTAATGGAGACGGATATCCATGGGGAGGACTGGGCATGTGGGACTACCTCGGAACAAAAGAAGCACCTATGAATATTGCAGGTAATGCTGAGTTTGATGTGGCAACACATATCTTGGGTGAAGGATGGAGCATTCCAACAAAGGCACAATGGCAAGAACTCATGGATAAATGTAAATGGGAAAAGCATGACAACTATTATATTGTGACTGGTCCTTCGGGAAAACAAATTGTTCTGCCTACAGCTTGGTATCATACATCAGAACAGACAGGAAGAGAAGTTTATAATTTCTCCCTCTATGATACCAAGGAATTTAAAGTCGGTGGGTTTAGGGACTTATTCTACATCCGTGCCGTCCATACAAAATAACATTCTCGAATATCAAAAAATAAAAATAACATGAATATCAAAAGTTTTATATTCGCTACCACTGTCTCTTGTCTTTTAGCGGCACCACTATCTGCAAAAGAGAAAACTTTTTATGATTCTAAGAGCAACATCGTATGTATTGCAGGAAATTACGAGTTGCTGGAATATGGTAACAAATTTAGAAAGGTTGAAGTCTCAATACCACAGTCGTATAGCACATATACGGCTAAGCAAATAGAGGAGACTTTGAATAGCGAGAATTATGGTAAGAAAATACTTGATTATTTGTTTAGCTACAATGGTTCATCATTGTCAGAAGACCGTCTAAAAGACTTAGCACTGCAAAATGTTCTGAAGTCTGATGACGAGCGTGCCTCCATCGGAGTTATATCAAAAGACGACATTCTCAAAGAGGACTATCTGCCAATCTTAGAGAACAACTACATATTTATCGTTAATACCAAGAAAGGAAAAAAACGTTGGAATGTGTATAAGGTCATGATAAACAAAGATGTCCTTGATCAAGTATTCAATAGTTGGAATGACATGGACAAATATAACCAAATAAAAGTTCCTATATCCTTCGTCTCATCTGACAAAGCAAAGCTAATTAAAGATATAGACACCAAGCAAGAAATTCTGAAGAACAAAACCAAAAGAAAAATGGCCATTAAAGTTCCAGCTTTCGCTATCCGTGGACAAGTGACAGGAAGAAATCCATTCGCTACAAACATTGGAACAATCTACGGACTAAAAAACTGTGATAAGGTGGCTATCTATCGCACAAAAGAGAAAAATGGTAAAATGTATTCTTCAAAGGTTAGTACCACAAGAGCTTGCAATGTGGCAGATAGCACTGCAAATCTTTACACCTTTGCCGGTGGTCAAGCCTCATATAAGAAAGGTGACGTAGCTGTATATCAGCCTAGCTCAAACACGAGCATTTACATAACAGGTGAATATATGGATCACTCTTATGGCATTGGCCTTACTTATGACAAACGTATAGGCTTAAGCCGTAGTGGAATTTCACAATACATAATGCTGAAAGCTGGTACTGGTATTTATGAGAATCATAATAAACGCCTTTATGCCACAAACACTGGCGATGTCGTAAAGAGTCCAATCTACATGAACGCAGGATTAGGATATGGATTGGGATTCGAGTTTGCTCATTGCTTGGAATTCGTACCTTATTTTATGGCACAATGGGAAGGTCTCTACTTTGCCAACAAGTATGAGTCACCAAATGCAACATACAATGATGGGACAAAGGATTATCACTCTTCAAACTATGGAAAGGATGTATGGAATCATGCCGTACGAGTTCCTATAGGTGCAAAATTTAATGTCAATATTGTCTATCCTTTACTGTTGACCCTTGGTGCAGAATACATCCTTAATTTCAATCTTAACAAGATTAAGGATGATGACAACACGAAGAGCAATGCAGAGCGTTTCTTCTTTGATCCTACAGGCTACAAACGAAATGGATTAAACATCTATGCGGGTCTGAGATTCAACTTCTAAGCCAACGAATAAGAACGCAAGATAATCGATTCTAATTACCCTTCACCCACATTTTTTCAATCACCTATATATAGGGAATTCTGATGATTGGGTGAAGGGTATTAATAAATAAAGACATTAGTATCTAGTTAAAATTGAAACACTAATACTTAATATTAATAAGAAAAGTGTTTTTAGACCGAATGATAGTTTCGGACCAAAAACACTTATAATATCACATTTATCATTCTTCAAAAGTCATAGACATGGAACTTTACTTTTCAATTTTTGAGGTAGAAAGTATGAAGATATTGTCGCATTTGGGCTTTTGTGTATTGTATAGGACAATCTCTTCTGCTGCGAAATCTTCACGCCATCCGAAATCACAGACTACCTGCCTGATAATCCCCCTACAGCCGAATGTCCCTTCTGCCATACCGACTCCGTAATAGGTGAAGCCTCCGGCTTCCCTATCACCAAGGATTTCTTGAAGAAAATGAAGAAGAGATGGTTCTAGGCAAAATAAGGAAAATCGCCCTAACCCCAAAATTTACACCTATTTTTGGGGTTACAATCCCCAAAAACATACAGAATTTTGGGATTAGGGCGATTTTTCAACGTTTTCATCTATCTTCCTCCCCTATCTCATGGGGGCAGTTTCTTCTCGAGTATCTGAGCAGTTCTGAATTAGTTGAAGAAGGTTATGCCACTTGGCTGTTCCAAAGTAGTGCGCTAGAAGGACCTAGTAAAAAACATGGTATCATCAGCATTAAGCCTCTCGGTAATTCCTGGTACAAATATTCATATTATGACATGGGAACAAAGGCTGAAAACAAAGTAAAGGTCATCATAGATGGAACAACCATCAAATTCGACAAGGTGGAACAACTTACCAAATTCTAATGGATGACATCATTTAAATAATCAAGCGAGGGTGTGTCATAAGTTTATGATTCACCCTATTCTTGTTGTTGGAAAAGATAGGATATGTTGTTGGAAAAGATAGGATATGTTGTTGAGATAGTTAGTATCTTCGGTCGCACAACAGCTGTTGTGCGCTTGCATAACAGCTGATATGCGCATGCACAACACCTGTTGTGCATGCGGTGGTCAACTGTTATGCACCAACTATTATTCAGACTTATGACACACCCTCGTTTTTTTGAAATTTTCCCTTCATATTACTATATTATAAAGGTATAACCAAAAAGCAAGAATAAAATGGCAAATAAAATGTCTTTATGTATCATCAAATACACCTATACTCGATATGTAGGGGTGGATATCGAAAAATGTACTCGGGGACTATTCGAGTATGTGAAGGAAGAGTTTGGGGAGTTTCAACCACAAATGTCAGAGCCTGGAACTATACCTGATATGCCAGACTATCTGGACATCGTGCTCTGCAAAAAGGACGGAAGTATCTTCTACGAAATGGATATCCAAAGACGTGCCATCAACATCCCACTCGACTTTCAGCTGGAAGGATTGGTCCTGGAAATCAATATCACCAACTGCGATGGTACAAAATTCAAGAAGAAACACCAATTCTTAAGATAACCATCCCATGACATACGAAGATTTCAAGCATTTGGCTGAGCATCCACAGCATCGGGATGTTCCAGCCATCTTCAAGCTCGAAGTTTTAGAAACGGAAGAGCTGGAGGAGAAGAAGCGTTCACACTATCCGAAATATAAGGTGAACACCTATTGTCCGCAAGCTTTCACCACAACTTTGGAGGAGGCTGAGAGTCTGATGCACCAGGATGTCCTTTACCGCAAAAAGATGAAGGAGGAAGACGACTATCCGCTGGATACCTTCTGCTATTATATCTCGGAGATTCCGATGGGAATGTTGCACTACGACCGGGAATGTCTTTCTGAAAGAGTGTATGACGGTGAGGGAAAACTGATCGAATACCACGACCACGTTCCGTCGCTGTATGTCTTCGCCCCTCACTATCATGTGCCGCTCTATCTTCAGAGACGATTCAAGGGGTATTTGGAAAAGGCTGAGAAAAAGCAGAAAGAAGAGGAGGAGAAAGACTGGATCTTCCGCCAGGCTCACGATTGCAGCTTCAGCAACAAGGAACAGATAGAGAAGTCAGAAAAGTGTGGCTGTTTCTTCTGCGGCGAAATCTTCTCGCCATCCGAAATCACGGATTACCTCCCTGATGAGCCGCCTACAGCCGAATGCCCCTTCTGTTATACCGACTCCGTAATAGGTGATGCCTCCGGCTTCCCTATCACCAAGGATTTCTTAAAGAAAATGAAGAAGAGATGGTTCTAGGCGATTTTTCAACGTTTTTCACCGACCT